>NZ_CP073581.1:834334-1486169 GCF_018200035.1 Sulfitobacter albidus
TGACCGGTGGCTCCGAACCCCTCCCCGTAAAAGACGGATCCATCGGCGAGAACGAGGCAGGCGGTGGGCGTGGGGGCGGTCATCTGGTGTATCTCCTCAGGGGCAGTGGCACCGTGCGCGGGCAGCGCGTGCCCCGGCAAACGCCCGCAAACTATAGCGGCACCGGGGGAGGGTCAAGGTGCGCAAAAAATGAAATAGTGTTTTATATCAATGGGATGTTGCCGCTATGGTGGATTGCATGCTGCGCCTGCATTAGGTAGTGTCAGCATTCGAGTTCTACCGGACACGGGAAGGCCCCCCAAATGAATCTGCGCACGCGCATCACGACCGCCCTCAAGCAGGCGATGAAAGACAAGGACAAGACAAAGCTGTCGACGCTGCGTCTGATCAATGCCGCGATCAAGGACAAGGATATCGCCGCGCGTGTCGACGACAATGACGCCGGCGTGGGCGATGCCGAAGTGCTCGCCATCCTTGGCAAGATGTCCAAGCAACGTATGGAATCGGCCCGCGCCTACGAGGAGGGCGGGCGTCTGGATCTCGCGGAGGCGGAGCGGTCGGAGATCGCGGTCATCGAGGAATTCCTGCCCAAACAGTTGAGCGAGGACGAGGCGCGCGCCGCCGTCGATGCCGCCGTGTCGGAGACCGGCGCAAGCTCGATCCGCGACATGGGCACGGTGATGGGTGTGCTGAAAGCCAAATACACAGGTCAGATGGATTTTGGCCGTGTCGGACCGATGGTAAAGGATCGGTTGTCGTCCTGAGGGCGGGCCGACCTTACCGGACCAATGCGCGGGTCAGATCGTCGTAGAGGGCGATGCGCTCTTCCTCGCTCAGAAACGCGCCGATTTCCACCTCACGACCCTTGCCGCGCAGGGTGACGTAATGCGGCACCGGCCCCTCGTCTTCGTATTTTGTGACCTGCGTCCAGTACCGCTCGCAATCCCATTCCTGCACGTCGCCCTTGGGATTGGTGCGCCGCAGCTGCGCGGTGGTATCCGACAGGGTCAGCTCCTCTTCGATGAGGCGGGATTTGTGATTGCGTTGCAACGCAAAATACATCCCCCACACCGCCGCCAGCGTGAACGGCAGCATCCCCCACAGGATCGGGGAGCCCAGCAGGGGGATCACCGGGATGCAGATCAGCGTGAAGGTGCTGAGCACGAATGCCGCCATGCCCCGCGCCGGCAGGGATTGGTGCGGCCACAGGCGCAGGGTCTGCGGGGTGCTGTGCGGGGCGGATGTCCATTGATACGGCATGACAGTGTTTTAGCGTGCTCTGAGGGCGGTGCAATGCGACACCATGCTCACCCGGCGGAGGGACGCAGGATCAGCCAGCCACAGCGGGCGAGCATGCCCAGAACCAACGCAAGACTGGCAAGCTCTGCCACTCTCGGCGCGCCCGTTGGCGCCCCGCTGCCGGACAAGGCTGCGGCCATGGTTAGCGCAAGCGCCTGCGCCAAGGCGGTGTCGATCGAAAACCGCGCCTCGGGCCGCAATTGCTCGACCGCCCAGTAAAGCGGCGCGAGCAGGGTCAAGCCGATCATTGCATAGCCCAGCGGAGAGATCGTCACGACGAAATAGGTCGCATCACGCGTTGCCCGAAGATCCCCGGGCAGCGCGGAGAACGCCGCTGCGGCCAGCACGGCGGTGACCGCGCAGAGCGACAGCAGCAGCAGCGTCAGATGCCCCGCTGGCCCAAATCCCCTCAAATGGGCGACACCCTGCGGGGCCAGCAAACAGATCAGCATCGCGAACATTGGTCGGTCTCCTTTCGACCGGCAAATAGCGTAAGGCGCGGCGAGGGGCACCCCCCCTGACTTGGCCGCCCTGCTTGACCCGGCGCGAAACGACCGCATCTCCCGTGGGGCATCACCCCACAGGAGCCGCCATGACCGCCCCGAAATCCAGATTCAATCCCCGCCCGACAAAGCCACCGCAGACGCGCTGCACCAGCGTCTGCGCGAGGCGGGGCAGACGGCCACGCAGGAGGAGTTGGTCGAATTCCTGCTCTCTATCCACAACGATGCAGGCGCGCTGATTGCCGGGTGCAAGGGGGAGCTGTGCTTTGGCGCGGCGCATATCTCAGAGCTGTGGGTCGACGCCGCGCTGCGCGGGCAGGGCACGGGGCGGCGTCTGCTGATGCAGGCCGAGGATCACGCCTGCAGCGAGGGCTGCACCCGCATCCACATCGAGACGCGCGCGGAAGGGGCGCGCAGGCTCTATGAGGCCTGCGGCTACCGCGTGTTCGGCCAGCTGCCCCGCTACAAGGGGGAAGATACGTTGTACTACCTCGAGAAATCTCTGACATGATGCGGCTGTGCCCCGGGCAGGGCTGTGACGCTTTTTGTGCAGCGCCCTGACCGCGTCACGCAAACGCGACCGCACGCGAAACTCCGAAGGCGCGGGGCACGCGCGGGCTCAGCGCAGCTCGCCCCGGTGCACCACATGCAGCGCTACACAAAAAAGCGCGATACTCAGCACGAGCGCGCCGCCCTCGAATACCGGCAGACCCGATAGCGCCCCGCGCGGGATCATCGCCGCCGCCAGCGCCAGCGCGAATCCCTGCGCCAGCACGGTCGCCAGCCGGTAGTCGTAGGTCGGGAACATCTGTTGCAGCGCCAGAAACAGGGGCACCAGCATCGCCAGCGCGCCGATGGCGAGCCAGAGCAGCGTCAGCGCTCCATCCCCCCGTCGGGGCGGTTGCGCGTCGGTCCCCACGACCCAGACAACGCTGACCACCGTGACCCCCGCCAGCAGCACGGCCAGATGCCCGCCCACGCGCCAGCCGCGCCGCACGGCTATCGCCTGTGGCCCCAACAGGGCCGCAAGGGTGAAAAGGGTCATCATCGGTCGTGCCTTTCCTCAACGCAAAAGGGCCCCGACCGCCGTCGGAGCCCTCTTATCTCTCAGCAGCGCCCGCTTAGTGGCTTGGCTGCTTGTCCCAGTCTTCCCGCTTTGGAAGCTGCTCGAACGTGTGCTCGGGCGGCGGGGAGGGCAGGGTCCATTCCAGCGTATCCGCGTATTCGTTCCACGGGTTCGCCTCGGTGACGCGGCGGCCGTACATCAGCGTGTAGGCCATCACTCCGAAGAAGAACAGGAACGAAGCGAAGGACAGGAACGCGCCCAGCGACGACCAGTAATTCCAGTACGCGAACGCGTCAGGATAGTCGATGTAGCGGCGTGGCATGCCCTGACGGCCCAGGAAGTGTTGTGGGAAGAACGTCAGGTTCGCACCGATGAACATCGCCCAGAAGTGCAGCTTGCCTGCCCATTCGGGATACATCCGGCCGGTCATCTTGGGCAGGTAGAAATAGATACCCGCAAAGATGGTGAACACGGCGCCAAGGGACATCACGTAGTGGAAGTGCGCCACGACGTAGTACGTGTCGTGATAGTAGCGGTCCACGGCGGCCTGGCTCAGCACGATACCGGTCACACCACCCACGGTGAACAGGAACAGGAAGCCGAACGCCCAGAGCATCGGTGTCTTCAGCTCGATCGAGCCGCCCCACATGGTCGCGATCCAGCTAAAGATCTTGACCCCCGTGGGCACCGCGATGACCATCGTCGCCAGCATGAAGTACGCCTGTTGGTTCAGGCTCATGCCGACGGTGTACATGTGGTGCGCCCACACGACAAAGCCCAGCACACCGATCGCGATGATCGCCCAGACCATTGGCAGATAGCCAAAGATCGGCTTGCGCGAGAAGGTCGCGATGACGTGGCTGATGATGCCGAAACCGGGCAGGATGATGATGTAGACCTCAGGGTGACCAAAAAACCACAGGATGTGCTGGTACAGCACCGGGTCGCCCCCGCCTGCGGGATCAAAGAACGCAAAGCCAAAGTTGCGGTCCATCAGCAGCATTGTGATCGCACCGGCCAGAACGGGCAGGGCGAGCAGAATCAGCCACGCGGTGACAAAGATCGACCAGCTGAACAGCGGCACCTTGAACAGGGTCATGCCGGGAGCACGCATGTTCAGGAAGGTGGTGATCATGTTGATCGCGCCCAGGATCGACGAGGCACCCGAGACGTGCACCGCAAAGATCGCGAGGTCCATCGACATGCCGCCCTCTTTCACCGACAGCGGCGGGTACAGAACCCAGCCCACGCCGGAGCCGAGCTGACCGTTGCCGCCCGGTGCCAGCACCGAACAGACCGCCAGCGACGAGCCCGCCACATAGAGCCAGAACGACAGGTTGTTCAGACGCGGAAACGCCATGTCCGGCGCGCCGATCTGCAAGGGCATGAAGTAGTTGCCGAAACCGCCGAACAGGGCGGGGATCACGACAAAGAACATCATCAGGATGCCGTGACCGGTGATCAGCACGTTCCAAAGGTGTCCGTTGGGGGTGCAGGTCTCTGCCGCATTGGCGAACATCCGCGCGCCTTCGGCACACATGTACTGAACGCCGGGGTCCATCAGCTCCAACCGCATGTAGACGGTGAAGGCGACGGCGATAAACCCGACAAAGGCGGAGACGATCAGGTACAGGATACCGATGTCTTTGTGGTTGGTGGACATGAACCAGCGCGTGAAAAAGCCACGCTCGTCTTCATGGTCGTGCCCGTGAATGGCTGCGTCTGCCATGCGGTGCCTCCTAAGCTATTGATTTGGGCCCGTGCGCCTGTTGGCGAAACGCACGGACGGAACTCCCGGCCCTTCTAAAACCATAGACCGCGCCGCGCAATGGGCGCGATGGTCGCAGGGACACATAAATTCCGCATCAGGGCCCGTGGATTTGCCGCAATCCATTGTGCGGCATTTGAGACGAATGCGCGACGCTGCACAGGCGGGATTTTCATCCGTCATTAACGCGCGGCGGGGCATTTCTGGATGATCCAGTTACAGGAAATACCATCCGTGTCACCGCGCCTTGATGCTCCGACCGATATCGCCATGCCCCACGGGGCGGTGGCTGCGCCTGCGCAGGCGGGTGCCGGTGGGACGGTTGACATGGCGCAGATCCTGCGGCGGATGCCGGGATTCGTCTATGTCTTTGACCACGGCACGCAATCGACACGCTTCGCCAACCGCTCTGTCGCGGTGCATCTGGGATATAGCGCGGCAGAGGTCCTTGCGATGGGGGAGGCGGTGCTGCCCGCGATCCTGCATCCCGACGATGTCTGCCTGCTGGCGCCGCATTTCACGCGAATCGCGGCGTTGCCAGACAACGAGACCTGCCAGATCGACTACCGCGTGCGCACCAAGCACGGTGCGACGCGCTGGTTGCGCTCGACCGACGCGGTCTATGACCGGGATGCGGGCGGCGGCGTGCGCTGCCACATCGGCTGCGCCACCGACATCACCGCCGAAAAACACGCCGAACGCGCGCTCGCGGATCTCAATGCCCAGCTTGAAACCCGGATCCGCCGCCGCACCCGCGAGATCGAGACGCTCAATACTGCGCTCGAACAGCAGGTGCGCGAACGCTCCGCCGCGCTGGAACAGACCGCCGGAGAGCTTGACCGGCTCACCCATGTGGCGACCCATGATCTCAAGGTGCCGGTCAACAATCTTGCCCGGCTGGCGCGCATGCTCGAAGAGGCGGGCGAGGGGTTTACGCCCGAACAGGCCGAGCAGGTCAGCTGGGTGCGCCGCTGCGCCGACCAGCTGATCGCCAAGATCGAGGGGCTGGTGATGGTCGCCCACCTGCGCGCGCCGCACAGCGGGAAGAATGTCCCGGTCGATCTGCGTGCCGAAGTCGCCCATGCCGTTTTCGAGCGGCGCGGCGAGATCCGCAGGCGCGCCGCCCGCCTCACCACCGCGATCCCCAAGGGCGCGGCCATCTCTTTCCATCCGCCTGAATTCCGCACGATTCTCGGTACGCTTCTGGGCAACGCCCTCGACTACGCCGATCCCGACCGCCCCCTCGACATCCGGATCGAGGCCCGCGAAGGCAGCAGCACGATGCAGCTGAGCCTGCGCGACACCGGCACCGGTTTTGACATGACGCGCGATCTCGACAAGGTGTTCGGCCTGTTCAAGCGCGCCCACGTCAGCCCGCCCGGCAGCGGCATCGCCCTCTACTGTGCGGAGCGGATGCTGAACCGGCGCGGCGGCTCCCTCCAGGCACAGGCCCGCAAGGGGGAAGGCGCCTGTTTCACTGTTTCCCTACCCAAAGGAGCGTCGATATGACCCCGCCCGACAGACCGCCCCTCGAACGCATCCTGCTGGTCGATGACGACGAGGTGACCAACCTCATGCACACCCGCGTCATCCAGCGCTCTGGCCGGGCAAAGGCGGTGAGCGTGGCCTACGACGGCGAACAGGCGCTCGAGATGCTGCAGGATGACATCGATACCGGGCGCAAGCTGCCCGAACTGGTCTTTCTTGACATCAATATGCCACGCATGGGCGGGTTCGAATTCCTCGAGGCATACGCCAGGCTTCATATCGGCGCCGATGCGCCGTTGATCATCGTGATGCTCTCGACCTCGCTGCTCAAGGCTGATCACGCGCGGGCGGAGGCAGACCCGAATGTGCATTGCTTCTCGGACAAGCCGCTCAAGCTGGAGGTCTTGTTGGAACTCGTGGACGAAATCCAACGTGCTCAGGCACAATCCTCTGCCGCCTGAACGGCGGGCGCCAGCACCGGCTCTTCGCCAAAACGCCCCGCAAAGGCCCGATGCAATGCGATATCCACATCGCCCATCGTCACGGGCAGCCCCAGATCCACAAGGCTCGTCACCCCGTGCTCGGCAATGCCGCACGGCACGATCCCGTCAAAGTGGCTCAGGTCCGGCTCGACGTTGATCGACACCCCGTGAAAGCTGATCCAGCGGCGCAGGCGGATGCCGATCGCCGCAATCTTGTCCTCCGCGATCTGGCCGGGCAGGGGAGCGGGGCGGTCGGGCCGCTGCACCCAGACACCCACGCGGCCCGCGCGGATCTCCCCGGTGACGTTGAAGTCGGCCAGCGTGTCGATCACCCAGCCTTCGAGCTGCTGCACAAAGGCGCGCACGTCGCGCCCGCGCGCGCCCACATCCAAAAGCACATATGCGACGCGCTGTCCGGGTCCGTGATAGGTATACTGGCCGCCGCGTTTGGTCGCATAGACGTCAAACCGGTCGGGATCGGTCAGATCCTGCGCCCGCGCCGAAGTACCGGCCGTGTAGAGCGGCGGATGCTCAACGAGCCAGATACACTCTGCCGCATCGCCTGCGTGGATCGCGGCCACACGGGCCTCCATCCACGCCTCGGCGGTGCGGAAATCCGTCAATCCGGGGGAGGTGATCCACTCGATCATGCGAAAGGCGTCGCGGCGGCGGTCACTGTGCCGCGGGGGCGGTCTGCTCCGCCACCACGCGTTTGAGCAATTGCGCGTAGGCCTGCGCCCCCTGCGCGCCCGTCACCAGATATGTGCCGCCGAAAACCATCGACGGCACGCCGGAAATCCCCCGCGAGGTCCAGAATGTCTGCCGCTCGCGCACCTGGTCGACGTGGCTGCCGCTCTCTAGCACGCGGCGCGCGGCGTCCTTGTCCAGCCCCACCTCGCCCGCGATGGCGACCAGCGTCTGCGGGTCCGACACATCGCGCCCGTCGGTAAAATGCGCGGCGAACAGCGCCATCTTCAGCGGATGCTGCTTGCCGTGCTCCAGCGACCAGTCCAGCAGTTGATGCGCGGCAAAGCTGTTGACGATCCGGCTGTCGTCACCCCAATTGAACGTGATGCCAAGGCTCTGGCCAAGATCGCTCATCTGGAGCCGGTTCGCCGCGCTCTGTTCGGCGTCGATGCCGTATTTTTCGGTGATGTGTTCGCGCAGGTTCTGCCCCTCGGGCGGCATGTTCGGGTTCAGCTCGAACGGATGCCACCGCACGCGCGCGCCCACGCCCGTCGCGCCAAGCGCCTGTTCCAGTTGGCGAAATCCGATGATGCACCACGGGCACATGATGTCCGAGACGATATCGACCTCGACGACGGGACCTTGATTTTCCACGGGCGGGCTCCTTTGGCTGCACGCCCTCAAATTCGCCGCTGCGCGGCGTGGTTTCAAGGGGCAGGTCTGATTTGCCTGTCCGCAGGGGAGTGATTTTCACCCAACGGGCAAATTGGTGCAGATTGGCTCTTGAGCAGACCGCCACTCCGGGCTATGAGCCTGCACACCACGGCGTGCGGTCGTGGCGGAATGGTAGACGCGCAGCGTTGAGGTCGCTGTGGGGTAACACCCGTGAGAGTTCGAGTCTCTCCGACCGCACCACTTTTCGGGCTGATCCCCCTTATTCTTATGGCAAAAAAGAAAGGGGCCGATTTCTCAGCCCCCCGAGTGTCCCCCATTACTACTTGTCCTGTGCCATTTTTGTGCTGCCCCAAGTCCTCGTTCAGGCCACTTTCCGTCGAGCGCGACCGGACTTTTCCAGCTCAATATTGAATGCCGCCGTTGCGGATCGAAAAAGCCATTGATCTGTTGGAAAATGGCGGCTTCGGCTTTGCGGCGTGTTTGCCATGACCTTCGCCAGATCAGCTCTGCCTTGATGGTTCTTCAGGTGGACCTTTACAGCCGGGTTGCCTCAGCAGTTACCCCTGCTGCCCATCGACCCGATTAACCCATGCAGAGCCAGGGGCGTCTGGTAGCCGTGGGAGCATTATCGACTGCCGCGCTCCGTGTGGTGAATACAGGCTCTGGGCGGTTACCGCAGAGCGATGGCCATGTTCAACGCTCGGATCGTTGGGTTACGTTTCATGCGGTTTGACACGGCCCAACCGATCACGCGCCTTGAACGCAGGTCAAGAATAACAGCGAGCTAAAGCCACCCTTCACCGGTCCGCACATAACTGATATCGCCCGCCCTTTTCTGAGTGGGCGCGTAATCCTCCCTGAAAATGAGTGGTGCTTATCTGTAGTATTTTTCCGTCACCATGACCGAGGAGAATTCGAATGGAGAACGCAAAGTTCAGCGACGCGCGGATCATGGCGATCCTGCGCCAGGCAGAGAACGGTGTGCCTGTTTCGGTACTGTGCCGTGAGCATGGAATGAGCAGCGCCAGTTTCTGCACATGACGCGCCAAATTTGGGGGAATGGCTGCCGGCATGATGTCTGAGATGAAGGGCATGGCCGAAGAGAACCGCCGCCTTTGGCGTACGTATGCCCCCTCTCATTGATTGCTTTGTAATCAACTGCCGGGCAGTGGAACGCTGCCACCAGACCATGATGCACCGGGTTCTCCCGGAAAACCACTTCCTGCCCGGCGATCTGCAACGCCAGATCGGCGCGTTTGTCGATCACCATGACAGCCGTCGTTGTCACGAAAGCTTGGACAGCCTGACGCCCGCCGACATCTATTACGGTCGAGGCGCGAAGATCCTGAAAACGCGAGAGGAGATCAAGAAACAGAGAATCGGAAAGCGCCGGTTGCAGCACCACGCCGCTGCCGCAAAATCCCAGACAGAAATCAAACCAGAGCCTCCGTTTCGATACAGCCTCAAATCCCCGAAAAACTCTGGCGGCGGACACAAAGGGCCGGTTGCAAACCGCAGAAAAAATATCAGCCATCTTCGCTCATACACCATGTTGCAACTGCGACGTGGCGCGCGTCACCCGCATTAACGATCCGAAGGTTTCAACCAGCGATCGAGCGTCACGCTTCTTGTTCTTTCGGAGGGGGCAATGACCCTACGGAGCTGAACCCTCCCGATTGAGACCCCTTTGCGCCATTGACACTGTGGGAGTGGGCGCTTTTGGGCTGCGCTGCCCGAATAGCGTTTGATTGCGGGGCATTGCGAGGATGTGGAATGCACATCGTCACCCGCGAGGCGCGGGAAGTTTGCGGTCTGCGGCACAAATCACTTTATTTTCAGCCTTCGTTAAGGCTCTATGCACTCATCTCTTTTTTGACGAATTTTTTGACAGGACAAAGCCATGACCACCCTGAGCGCGGGCGATATCGCCATTGTTGGATACAACTCCGAAAAACCCCTGACCGCCGATACGCAAAGCACCTCGATTGATGGGATCTCCTTTGTGCTGTTCCGTGCGATCGACGCGGGCACGGAAATCAAATTCACGGATACCGAATGGGCCGGGTCCAATCTGGTTGCGGGGGAAGGTGCCATTTCCTGGACCGCGACCACCGCCCTGAGCGCCGGGACAGTCGTGCGCATCGAAACGGGTGCGGCCACAACAGGCACGCACACCGCCAACACCGGAACAGTCGTCGATGAGGTCGATAACGCGTTTCTTGGGATAGGGAGCTATTCGTACTCCAGCGCCGGCGATCAGATCATCGCCTATCAGGGCACTGCGGGCGGGGCGATCACGCCTATCACCGCGTTTACCAACCGCCCCGCTGGCTTCGTCGCTACCGCTTCAGGGTCTGATTCCGAGCTTCCGACCGGGCTCGTGCTGGGCCAGACCGCCTTGCATTTCGTGGATACCTCGGGCGCGGCCCCCGATGAATTCGACAACGGCTATTACACTGGCCCCACCTCGGGCAGCGAGGCATTCCTGCGCACCGCGATCCACACGCCCAGCAACTGGGCAGGCAGCAATGATCCCATCGCCTTCGATCTGTCGCCGGGCAGTTTCACCATCGGCGGCGCGGCCACGCCCGCCGAGATCCTGATCAACAACGGTGGGGGGGAGATCGTGGACGGCGACAGCACCCCCAGCGCCGCCGAAGGCACCGTGTTTGCCGCGGCAGAGGTCACCGGCGGCCAGACCACCCAGACCTACACGATCAACAACACCGGCGGCACCACGCTCAACATCAGCGGCGTGACGGTCTCGGGCGCCGACAGCGGCGATTTCACCGTCTCGACGCCGCCGCCCGCGTCCATCGCGCCCGCCGGCAGCGCAACCTTTCAGGTGACGTTCGACCCCACCGCCGCCGGAACCCGCACGGCCACGATCACCGTGGCGAATGACGACGCCGACGAGGGCAGCTACAGCTTTGACGTCACCGGCAACGGATCACTGGCCACCGGCGGCACGGTGCTGGGCGCGGGCGACGTGGCCTTTGTCGGCTTCAACTCCGACAATGATGAGTTCGGGTTCGTGCTGCTGGCCGATATCGTTGCCGGGACAGTCATCAAATTCACCGACATGGGCTGGACCGGCACCGCCTGGCGCAACGCAAGCGAGGGCGTCGTGCAATGGACCGCCCCCACCGACTTCACCGCCGGTGCGGTCGTCATCCATGATACGAGCCTGCCTACCTACGACCGTGATTTCCAGCAATCGACCGAGGGCGGCTTTGCCGCGTTCAACTTCGCGCCCTCCTCGGGCGGTGACACGATCACCGCCTTTCAGGGCACGCTGAGTGCGAGTACGGCAACCTCGACCAACCTCGCATCGCTGCATTACGACGGGTCGGAATACGATCTGACCTCCACCGCGTCCAGCGACAGCGCGGTGCCTTTTGGGCTGACCGATGGGGTGAACGCGATTTCCTTCGGCGCCGATGCCACGACCGATTTCAATTCGGGCATCTGGATCGAGAGCACGCAGGCGTCGATCGCGGATCTGCGCGCGGCGATCAACAATGACACCAATTGGTCGGGAACCGATGCGACCGGCGGTCAGACGATCCCGACGGGGCCATTCGCGACCGGTCCGCTTGTGCCCGACATCGACGTGCAGGGCGCCGCGATCAGCATCGTGGATGGGGATACGACTCCTTCGGATACCGACGCCACGTCCTTCGGCGCGGTCGACGTGAGCGCGGGCACGTCATCGCAAACCTTCACGATCCGCAATGCCGGCGGAGCCGATCTGACGCTGGGCACCCTTAGCGTCAGCGGCGATGACGCCGGGGATTTCGTGATAACGCCCCCCGGAACGTCGACCATTCCGGCGGGAACCTCGCTCACGTTCTCGGTGGTCTTTGACGCCTCTGCCGCGGGCCTGCGCGAGGCGGTCGTGAACATCCCCAGCGATGACCCGGACGAGCCTGCATTTTCCTTTGCGGTCAATGGCTCGGGCCGTGCGGCGGGCGGTGGCACGACACTGGCGGCGGGCGATATCGCCTTCACCGGCTTCAACGCCGCCGCACCCGAAGGGTTTACCTTTGTGCTGCTGACGGATGTCGTCGCGGGGACGTCGATCAAATTCACCGATGCAGGCTGGACCGGCACGACCTTCCGCACCACCAGCGAAGGGATGCTGGAATGGATCGCGCCCACGGCGATCAGCGCAGGGACCGTGATCGAAGTCGCGTCGGACTCCGGCGCCGTGGCGACCGATCCGACCATCAACGCGCAGGACGACGGCGGACACTTCGGATCCACTTTCAGCCTGTCGACTTCTGGCGACCAGCTGATCGCCTATCAGGGCACCGCCACCGCGACCGGCACGGGCATTACCAATCTGACGGCCGTGCAGTTCGAAGGGACTGAGTGGGACACCGTCTATGTCGACAGCACCGGAAGCTCGCTGGTGCCCGGAGGGCTGACGGATGGCGTCAACGCGATCTCCCTGGGCCGCGGGCCCGTCGGAACCTCCAGCTCCGAGACCGAGACGGCGACCTACAACGGACCGCTCAGCGGCGCGCTGGGCGATCTGAAGGCCGCGCTGAACAACGAGGCGAACTGGACCCTGTCGGCCACCTCCGTGCCCCTGTCGACCACAGCCTTCACAATCGGCGCGGCGCCCACCGGCACGCTGCCCCCCTCTGTCGCCGGCACCGAGGATATCCTGTCGATACTCGACCTGTCGGGCATCGTCATCAGCGACGCGGACGCCAGCGGCGACATGACCGTCCGCATATCGGCGGCGGAGGGCACGCTCTCCACCATCGCCTCGCCGCTCGTCACCGGCGGCGGCACCTCCACGATCACCGTGACGGGCAGCCTTGCGGAAGTGAACGGCTTTTTTGCGACCTCCGGTGCCGTCTCCTACCTGAGCGCACCGGATGATTTTGGCCTTCCCGGCGACACGCTCAGCGTGGTGCTCAACGATCTTGACGGCACAGGCGACGTGACGCTTGGCACGGTCGCGGTATTCGTGCTGCCGGTCAACGATCCACCCACGGCGACGGGGCTTCCCACTGATGCGGCGGTTCTCGAAGAGACGCCGGGGAACCTTGATCTGTCGGGCGTGACACTGGCGGACGTCGACGAGGCCGGTGCGCAGACCCTGACGCTTACCGCAAGCGACGGCACGCTGAGCGCGGCGGACGCGGGCGGTGTGACGGTCGGCGGCACCGGCACGGCCGTGCTGACGCTGACAGGCGCCATCGCCGCGCTCAACGCCTATCTCGCCAATGCCGCCGCCGTGCAATTCACCGGCGCGCTCGACGTGATCGGTGACAATGCGGCCACGGTCGCGCTGACGCTCGACGACGGCTCCGGCGATGTGGCGCTCGGGACCGTCAACATGGACATCGCGGATCTGGTGGATGTGCAGGCAGGCACGGCTGCGGACAATGTGCTGATCGGCACCACCGGCGCGGATGTCATCGCCGGGGATGCGGGCAACGATGTGCTGATCGGGCTCGACGGCAACGATACGCTGGGCGGGGATGACGGCAATGACGCGGTGCTGGGCGGCGCGGGCGCCGATGTGCTGACCGGGGGCGACGGGTCGGACTGGCTGCTCTACAATGGCTCCGATGCGGCCATCCTCGGGAACCTGACGGCGAATGGTCTTGGCGTTCAAAACGTCAGCGGCGGCCATGCCGAGGGCGATCTTGTCTCCGGTTTCGAAAAGCTGCGCGGATCGGATTTTGCCGATGTGCTGACGGGCGGATTCGGCAATGACGTGCTGCGCGGCGATGGCGGCGCGGATACGATCAACGGCGGTGTCGGTGTGGATTGGGTGATGTACAAGGGCTCCGGCACCGGCGTTACCGTCGATCTGGGCGCAAACACAGCCTCCGGCGGCGATGCGACGGGCGACGTGATCAGCAACATCGAAAACATCGACGGCTCCTCCTTCGATGATGATCTGACCGGGGATGCCGGCGTCAACGTGCTGCGCGGCGGCGCGGGGGCGGATACGCTCGACGGTGGCGATGGTCTGGATTGGGCGGTCTATTCGGGCACGGGAAGCGCCGTGACCATAGATCTGGGTGCGGGGACGGCCAGCGGCGGCGACGCGGCAGGCGACGTTCTCTCCAATATCGAAAACCTGCGCGGAACGGTGCTCGACGATGTGCTGATCGGGGATGGCGGCGTCAACATGCTCTTTGGCGATGCGGGCGACGATACGATCACCGGCGGCGACGGCGACGACGTGCTGCGCGGTGGCGCCGGTGCCGACAGCCTCGACGGGGGGGCGGGCCTTGACTGGGTCACCTACAACACCTCCGATCTGGCGGTCACCGTGGAGCTGGGCGGCACCGCGACGGGCGGCCACGCCACGGGCGACAGCCTTACCGGTGTCGAGAACCTGCGCGGCTCCGCCTTCGCCGATGGGCTGACCGGCGACGCAGGCGATAACCTCCTGTTTGGCGATGCCGGTGACGATACGATCACCGGGGGCGACGGGGATGACGTGGTTCGCGGCGGTGTCGGCGCCGACAGCCTCGACGGCGGCGCAGGATCGGATTGGCTGCTCTACAACAGCTCCACCACGGGTGTGACAGTCGATCTGTCCGGCGCATCATCGGCCAGCGGAGGGGACGCCACGGGTGATACGATCACCGGTTTCGAAAACCTGCGCGGCTCTGCGGCGGGCGACAGTCTGACCGGCGACGGGGCGCGCAATTTCCTGTTCGGTGACGCGGGCGACGATACGATTTCGGGCGGCGACGGCAATGACGTGCTGCGCGGCGACGCCGGTGCGGACAGCTTCGTCTTTGACAGTGCTTTGGGCGCGGGCAATCTGGACCGCATCACCGATTTTGTCAGCGCAGAGGACGTGATGGCACTCGACAGCGCGGTTTTTGCGGGTCTGACGGCGGGCACGCTCGACGCAGCGGCGTTTCTTGCCAGCGCCGACGGTCTGGCCACCACCGCCGATCACCGCGTACTCTACAATACCACGACGGGTCTTGTCTCCTTTGACGGGGATGGCAACGGGGCGGGGGCGGCGACCGGCTTTGTCCGGCTCGACACCCTGCCCACCCTCGATGCGGGCGACTTTCTCGTCATCTGACGCCGTTGCGCCGCATCAGTGGCCCGTCCGGACCTTCCGGGCGGGCCACTGTCACAAATCGACGCCCATCTCGGCGTAGGTCTGTTTGGCCAGCTTGATCGCGTGATTGGCGCGCGGCACGCCTGCGTAGACGGCCACGTGCAGGAACGCCTGCATCACATCCTGCGGACTTGCGCCGGTACTGGCGGTGGCACGAATATGCATCGGGATCTCGTCGAAATTGCCCGTGGCCGCCAGCAGGCTCAGCGTCAGCATCGACCGCTCGCGCGCCGGGATCGTGTCATCGGCCCAGACCGTGCCCCAGGCGCCTTCGGTAATCAGGCGTTGGAAGGGCGCGTCGAAGTCGGTCTGCGCGGCCTCGGCGCGGTCCACATGGGCATCCCCCAGCACCGATCGGCGCACCCGCGCGCCCTCCTTCATACGATCAGACATCGGCACTTCCTTTTTAGCGTTGTTCGCGCGATCATAGCGCCCCATCCGCGCCCGACAATGCGCATGGCATCCCCACGCGAATGTGAAGGGGCGGGGGCTGGCCACGCCGCACCCCTTCGGTATCCTGCCCGCAATCCCGCACAAGCTCTGGACGCCCCCATGGAATTCCTGCTTGCCTATCTTGCCGGCCTGCTGACGCTGATTAACCCCTGCGTGTTGCCGGTGCTGCCCATCGTGCTGGTCGGCGCGCTCAACGCCAATCGCGCGGGGCCTCTGGCGCTCGCCGCCGGGATGAGCGTCAGCTTTGTCGTCTTTGGCGTGCTTGTCACCGCCTTTGGCGCGGCCGTGGGTCTCACGCAGGACCGGTTGGCGCAGATCGGCGCGGTGCTGATGATCGTCTTTGGCCTCATGCTGGTGCTGCCGATGTTCGCGCGGCGGTTCGAGCTGGCGACGGCCGGCATCGCCGCCGGCGCCGACGCGCGCATGGGCGGGCTCGATCACGGATCGCTGGGCGGTCAGTTTCTGGGCGGTCTGCTGCTCGGCACCGTCTGGTCGCCCTGCATCGGCCCCACGTTGGGCGGGGCCATCGCGCTGGCCTCACAGGGGCAGAACCTGGGCTACGTAACGGCGATCATGGTCGCCTTTGCCGCCGGGGTGTCGACGCTGATCGTCGGTCTGGGCCTCGGCGCGCGTGAGGCGATCACCCGCCGCGCCCAATCCCTGCGCGGGCTCGCCGCGCGGGCCAAGCCGATCATCGGCGTCACCTTCATCGCCGTGGGCGGCATGCTGCTGCTCAACGTGCACCACATGCTCGAAGGCTGGCTGCTCGATGTCATGCCGATCTGGCTTCAGGATCTTTCCGTCTCCGTCTAGCAAAGGATATTGCCATGAACCGCCGTCACTTCCTGCTTGCCGCCACTGCCACCGCTGCGTTCGCCCCCGGGATGAGCCACGCCGCAGGCTTCGTCACCTACCGCGACGGGCTGATCCGTGAGGCACTCGCCGCAGGGCAGACCGTCTTTGTCGATTATTCCGCCACGTGGTGCAGCACCTGCAAACGGCAGGAGCGGGTGATCAACGCCCTGCGCGCCGCCGATCCGGCCTATGACGCCGCGATGACCTTCGTGAAGGTCGATTGGGATGATTTCAAGAGCCACCCCGTGACCCGCGCGCGCGGCATCCCGCGCCGCTCGACCCTCCTGGTGTTGCGCGGCGAGGCCGAGCTGGGCCGTCTCGTGGCGGGCACGTCCGAGGCGGATATCAAGGCCCTTATGCGCAAAGGCCTTTAGGCCGCGCGGGGCAGGGCGCGCGCCTACGTCGGCAGCGGCCGCCGCGCCTCGGGCGGCACGATGGGGGCCGCATCATTGGTCTGCGCCACGCCGTAGCCCGCGATCTGTTTGTAGCGCGCGGCGTGCTCGGCGCGCTCGTCGTCGGTAAAGACATCGGCCACATCGGTGGCCCCGTCGCCCGCCCGCGCCGCAAAGGTATCGATGATCTTGTCCGGTCCCGCCCCGCGATTGGCCAGAACCATCGCGCTGGTCGCCGGGCGCAGCCGCGCCTCATAGGCCTCCAGCGCCGCCGGTTCGCAGCCCCGCGCGGCGATCTCGGCGGCGATCCAGCGCGCGTCGATGATCCCCGATCCGGCGCCGTTTGATCCCACGGGATAGGCCGCATGCGCCGCATCGCCCAAAAGGCTCACCCGCCCGTGGGTCCAGCGCTCCAGCGGATCGCGGTCGACCATTGGGTATTCGAACACCTCGCGCGCGCCCCGGATCAGCGCGGGCGCGTCGAGCCCGTCGAACACCATCCGCTCGAACGCGGGCAGGAAATCCGCCAGATCGGCACCGCGCGCGTAATCCTCGCGGGCGTAGCCCTGTGCCGGATCGCGCAGCAGATTGCAGATCCAGTTGACCGTGCTCAGCCCGGTGTCGGGGTCGGGGCGGCTGATCGGATAGGTGACGAACCGCAATCCCGGCTCGCCCACCAGCGCCATCGTCGCCGCGCCGCCAAAGGGCACCGCCTGCGTGGTGCCGCGCCACAGGACCGCGCCGCCCCACGCGGGCGGGCCTTCGTCCGGGACCATCTGCGCGCGCAGCGCCGAATGGATCCCGTCCGCACCCAGCACCAGCGCGCCGGTCATCTGTCGTTCCGCCCCGTCCGCTGCGCGCAGATGCAGTACCGCCTGTGCCCCGCGCGTCTCCGCACCCGTCGCGCGCCAGCCGCACAGCACCGCATCGGGCCCCGCGCGCGCCAGCAGCGCCTCGTAGAGCATCATCTGCAACCGCCCCCGGTGCACCGAATAGGCGGGCCAGCGATATCCCGCGTCGATCCCGCGCGGCTCGCGCCACAACTCCAGCCCGGAGGTCGTCAGCAATCGGTAGTCGCGCAGCGGCACGCCGATGTCGTCCAGCGCCCCCTCCAGCCCCAGATCGTACAGCTCGCGCACCGCGTTGGGTTGCAGGTTGATGCCCACCCCCAGCGGCTGCACCGCCGCGCGCGCCTCGATCACCCGGAAGGGCACGCCGATCTGATGCAGGCTCAGCCCCAGCGCCAGCCCCGCGATCCCGGCGCCCGCGATCAATACCGTCATGCAAAACCCCTCCTCGCGCGCGAACTATGCGGATCCCGCGCAGGTGAAGTCAACGCGCCGCGCACTCTGCTTTAACGCGAAACGTGATGCGCATTTTCTTGCCGATTTTGCCCCGCAGTGTAAGTTAGCCGCAAGATCGGCGGCCAATCGCGCCTTTGTGGTTTGCACCTTCGGGTGTCTGCGACGATACTACCGGCCAAGCGTGTGTCACGGTACGGATTTCAAAGAGCGCACAAGCGCCCGAAATGCCGCGCCAAGTTTGAGGAAGAGTGTGTGAAGCGAACGGCGAAAGCGGTGATGCGCGCAGCGGGCGTCAGCCTTGTTGCGTGGGGAGTGATGAGCACGGGCGCCTTCGCGGCGGATGTCAGTCTCAATGGCGTCGAAGACGATGATCTGCGCGATGCCCTGCGCGGCGGATCGCTCCTGATCGAACAGACCCTGCTTGAGGAAAATCCCCCCAGCACCGCCGAGATCCTCGCGGCCGCACAGGCCGATTACCGCCGACTTCTTGCCGTGCTTTATGACAACGGACGCTTCAGCGGGGCGGTGCGCATTTCCGTCGACGGGCGCGAGGCGGCGTCGATCCCGCCGGTGCAGCCGCCCGCCAGCATCGGCGCGGTGGTCATCACCGTCGATCCCGGCCCCAGCTTCACCTTTGGCCGGGCACAAATCGCGCCCGTGGCCGAGGGCACAGACCTGCCCGAGCAATTCGCCCCCGGTGAAACCGCCAGCCTCGGCATCCTGAAATCGACCGCCGATGCGGGCGTCGACGGCTGGCGCGAACAGGGCCACGCCAAGGCCGCGTTGACCGGCCAGGACATCACCGCCAATCACCCTCAGCGCCAGATCAACGCCGATCTGACCCTGTCGCCCGGCCCCCGGCTGACCTTCGGCCCGCTCGTTGTGCTCAGCGAAAGCGATGTGCGCACCCAGCGCATCATCGACATCGCGGGTCTGCCCACCGGAGAGGTCTTTTCGCCCGAAGAGATCCGGCTGGCCACCGAACGGCTGCGCCGCACGGGGGCCTTCAATGCCGTCGCCCTGTCAGAGGCGGACGCGATCGGCCCGAACAACACCCTGCCGATCGAGCTTCAGACCACCGACGCGCCCAAACGCCGCCTTGGCTTCGGCGCAGAGGTCTCGACCCTCGAAGGTCTGTCGCTCAGCGCCTACTGGCTGCACCGCAATCTGTTGGGCGGGGCGGAGCGCTTGCGCTTTGACGCCGAAATCACCGGCATCGGCGGCAGCACAGGCGGCGAGGATTACACGCTCAGCGCCCGGTTCGACCGGCCCGCGACCTTCAACGAAGACACCAATTTCTACGCGCTCGCCAAGCTTGAGCAACTCGACGAGGAGTTCTTCTTCTCCCGCCAGCTTGACCTTGAGGCGGGCATCGAACGCATCGCCTCGCAGGAGCGGACCTATACCCTAGGCGTCGGCCTGCGCCGGGCCGAGACCCGCGATGTCTTTGGCGAGAATAAATACACCCTGCTGACCTTGCCGCTCAGCGCCGAATTCGACTATCGCGACAATTCGCTGAATGCGCGCAACGGCTACTATATCAATGCCTCCGCGACGCCCTTCGTGGCGCTTGCAGGCTCCGACAACGGCATCCGCAGCTATCTCGACGCCCGCGCCTACCGCACCTTTGGCGAGGCGCGCCCGATCACGCTGGCCCTGCGCGGGCAGGTCGGTTCGGTCTTCGGCCCCGAGATTTCGGAGGCGCCGGCCGACTATCTGTTCTATTCCGGCGGCGGCGGCACCGTGCGCGGGCAGGAATACCAGATCCTCGGCGTGCCGGTGGGCGACGAGACGGCGGGCGGGCGCGCCTTCGTGGGGCTTTCGGCAGAGGTGCGCGTGGGCGTGACGGATGCGATCAGCCTCGTGGGGTTTGCCGATGCAGGCTACGTCGGTGAGGAAGAATTCTACGACGGCTCGGGCGAGTGGCACTCGGGCGCGGGTCTTGGCCTGCGCTACGACACCGCCGTGGGGCCTATCCGGCTCGACGTGGCGGTGCCGGTCTCGGGCCCTGAATCGGACGAGAATTTCCAGGTGTACATCGGTATCGGGCAGGCATTTTAATGCGTTTTTTCAAGGTTTTTCTCTTGCTGCTCGCCTTCGCGGTGCAGCCCGCCGCAGCACAGGAAGAGGGCGAGGGCTTCCTCACCCGCCAGATCCAGAACGTGCTGAGCGGCGCGGGCCGCGATGTGGATATCGTGGGCTTTCGCGGGGCGCTCAGCTCCAGCGCATCCTTTGACCGGATGACCATCGCGGACGACGAGGGCATCTGGCTCACGCTCGAAGACGTCGTGCTTGACTGGAACCGCTCGGCGCTGCTGCGCGGGCGGCTCGAGGTCGAAGAGCTCAGCGCCGCGCTGATTGATCTGGCACGCCTGCCCAACGGCGACCCCGACGCGCTGCCCTCCGCCGAGGCGCAGCCGTTTACCTTTCCCACGCTGCCCGATCTGCCGGTCTCCATCGACATCGAACAGCTGAACGCCAATGAAATCAGCCTTGGCGAAAGCATTCTGGGCCAGGCCGTGAGCCTCAGCCTTGAGGCGCGCGCGCAGCTCAACGACACCGGGCTGGACGCGAAATTCACCGCCAGCCGCATCGACGGCGCGCGCGGGGTGTTCGATATCACCGCCGTGCTGGGCCGCGACAACGTGCTGGATCTGGCGATCACCGCGCAAGAGGCCGAGGACGGTATCGCCGCCACCCTGATGAACATCCCCGGCACGCCCTCGGTGGATCTGACGCTCACCGCCGCGGGACCGCTCAGCGATCTGCCGATCACCCTGCAACTGGACACCGACGGTGAGGAACGCCTCGCCGGTGAGATAAATCTGGCCGAGGAAGGCGACGCCGCCGATCCCGACCGCCGCATCACCGCCGACATCGGCGGCGATCTGACGGCAATCATCCTGCCCGAATACCGCGATTTCTTTGGCCGCGACGTATCGCTGCGCGCCGACGCGCTGATCGGCGCGGACGGGTCCATCGCGGTTTCGGATCTGGCGCTGCTGGCGGCGGCGGTGGATCTGACGGGCGATCTGGCGCTGGCCCCCGACGGCTGGCCGCAACGCATCGACCTTGAGGGCACCGTGGCGCGCGCCGACGGTGAACCGGTTCTGCTGCCGGGTGGCAACGGCGACGTGACTGTGGGGCGCATCGCCCTCGACGTGGATTACGACGTGGCCAATGGCGAGGCCTATCAGGCCGTGTTCGACATCGCCAATCTCGTCACGGCGCAGGCGCAGGCCGATCAGGTTACCTTGCGCTCGACCGGGACGCTCAGCGGTGCCAACGGCGGCATCGGCCAGCTGCGCGGCGCGGTGAATTTTGCGACACAGGCGCTTGCGCTGGCCGATCCCGCGCTGGCCGAGGCGATCGGCCCCGAGATCTCGGGTCGCGCGGATATCAACTACCTCACCGATCAGCCGATGCGCATCTCGGGCCTCGATCTTGAGGGCAGCGATTACGGGCTGACCGGCGATCTGTCGATCGACAACCTGACCTCCGGCGTGGACATCACGCTTGATGCGGGCCTCACCGCCTCCGATCTCAGCCGCTTTTCCGCACTCGCCGGGCGCGAGCTGGCGGGCGCCGCGGCCCTGCAACTGGCCGGTGAGATCGGCGCGCTGTCGGGCACCTTCGATCTGACCGCGCAAGGCACGACCGAAGATATCATCACCGGCATCGCACAGGCCGACGCGCTGCTCGAAGGACGCACCGATCTCAACCTGCGCGCCATCCGCAACGTCAACGGCACTTTCCTGCGCGATCTTGAGCTCAACAACCCCGCATTGCTTTTCATCGGCAGTGCGGAGCTTGCCACCGACAACAGCCGTGTCGACGCCGATCTGACGCTGCGCGACATCTCCACCGTGCTGCCCCAGTACGAAGGGCCGGTCACGCTCACCGGATCGGCCACGCAGGACGCGATCGGCTGGCGCGTGGATGTGGACGCCGACGGCCCCTATGACGCGCAGATCCGCGTTGACGGTCTGGCCACCGGACCGGACGCCGATATTGATTTCTCCGCCCGCGTGCCGCGCATCAGCGATTTTGCCGAGGGGATCGAGGGCGCGCTCAGCGCCAACGGCTCCCTGCGCCAGACGCCCGAAGGCTACCTGCTGCAAACCGACGCCTCCGGCCCCTATGACGCCAATGCGACGATCAACGGGCTGATTACCCCCGCCGTCAACGTGGCATTCGATCTCTCGCTGCCCGAACTTTCCGCCGTGACGCCGCAGGTCAGCGGCCCGCTGCGCGCCACGGGTCGCCTGCGCCAGACCGCCGACGGGTTCGAGATCGACACCGACGCCTCCGGCCCCTACGACGCGGATCTGAGCGTCACCGGCACGCTCACGCCCGCGCTCGACATCGGGTTCGACGTCTCGCTGCCGCAGGTCGCGGCGGTGGCACCGCAGGTGAACGGGCCGCTGAACGCCACGGGTCGTCTGCGCCAGACGGACGACGGCTTTGAAATCGATACCGAAGCGTCCGGCCCCTACAACTCCGATCTGAGCGTGCAGGGCGCGCTGACCCCGGCGGTGGACATCGCGTTTGACCTTGCCGTGCCCAATCTCGCGCCGCTGGTGCCGCAGGCGCGCGGACCGCTCAACGCAACAGGCCGCGTGCGCCAGACCGAGCGTGGCTTTTTCGTGGATACCGACGCGCGTGGCCCCGCCGGATCGCGCGCGCTGGTCGAAGGGCTGGCCACCGGGCCCGACATGTCGCTGACGTTCGACGTGAACGCCCCCAATGTCGCGGCCTTTGCGCCGGGCATCAACGGGGCGCTGGCCGCCACCGGTTCCGTGCAGCAGACCGAGGCGGGCCTGCGCGTCAACACCAACGCCACCGGCCCCTATTCCAGCCGCGCGCGCGTCGAAGGGGTGGTGACAGGCCCGCAGGCGGCGGTCGATTTCAGCTTTGCCATGCCGGATATCGGACGGCTGGTCGATCAGATCAACGGCCCGCTCAGCGTCGATGGCTCCGCCAACAAGGTCAGCACCGGCTGGCGCCTCGATACCGATGTGGCCGGGCCTGCGGGCACGCGGGCCAGCGTTGCGGGCACCGTGGCCGATAGCGGCACGCTCAATCTTGATGTCGCCGGACAGGCGCCGCTGGGCCTCACGCAGCCATTTCTTGAGCCGCGCGTGCTGCAGGGCATCGCGCAATTCGATCTGGCGGTGAACGGGCCGCCGGCGCTCAGCTCTGTGACCGGCACCATCCGAACGGGCAACGCCAGCTTTACCGCGCCCAACCTGCGGCTGGGGCTGGAAGGCATCAGCGCCGATATCCGCCTCGCCAACAGCCGCGCAGCACTCGATGTGCGCGCGGCAGCGACGGGCGGTGGCGGGTTGACGGCCACGGGCGGGATCGGTCTGGGCGGCGGCCTTCCCGCCGATCTGGCCATCGCGCTGCAGGGCGTTGTCGTGCAGGATCCGCGCCTTTACCGCACCACCATCGACGGCAATGTGAACATCAACGGCCCGCTCGCCGGCGGCGCGCGCATCGCGGGCGATCTCAATGTGGGCGAAACGGTTGTGACCGTGCCCTCGACGGGCCTGACCAGCATCGGGGACATTCCACCGATTACCCACATCGGCGCCCCCGCCGACAACCGCGCCACGCGTGACCGTGCGGGCCTGCTGGAGGAGGGGGCGGCAAGCGATCCCACCGCCTCCGGCGGCGGTTCGGGCGGCTATCCGCTCGCGATCGACATCAACGCGCCGGGCCGCATCTTTGTGCGCGGGCGCGGCCTCGATGCGGAGCTTGGCGGCTCCCTGCGCCTCACGGGCACCACGAACAACATCATCTCGGCGGGCCGGTTCGAGCTTCAGCGCGGGCGCCTCGACATCCTCGGCAAACGGTTTGACCTCGAAGAAGGCTCCGCCACCTTCCAGGGCGATTTTGTGCCCTACATCCGCTTTGTCACCACCACCTCGACCGAAAGCGGCACGGTGAGCGTCATCGTCGAAGGGCCGGCGGATTCGCCCGATGTGACCTTCTCCTCCAATCCCGAAGCGCCCCAGGACGAGGTGCTGGCCCAGCTTCTCTTCGGGCGCAACATCTCCGAGATTTCGGCGTTTCAGGCGCTGCAACTGGCCAATGCCGTGGCCACGCTCGCCGGGCGCGGCGGCAACGGCGTGGTGGGCAACCTGCGCGACCAGTTCGGCCTTGATGATCTGGACGTGACCACCACCGACGACGGAGAAACGGCGCTGCGCATCGGCAAATACCTCACCGATAACGTCTATACGGATGTGACGGCGGCCTCCGACGGTACGGCCGATGTCTCGCTCAACCTCGACATCACGCCCAACCTCAAGGGCAAGGCGACGCTGGGGTCGGACGGGAATTCATCGCTCGGGATCTTCTTTGAGCGGGACTATTGATCCGGGTCGAACCGGCCGAACCGACCCTTTTTGAACAGCAGCCCGTCGCGGTCGCCCGATTGCAGGGCGGCCTGCGTGATCTGGCCAAGGATGATCGAATGATCGCCCGCCGGATGCACCGCGTAGCGCGCGCAGTGAAACGTGGCGTTGCACCCGGTGAGCGTGGGCGTGTCGGCGGGGCCGGGGGCCCAGTCGATCCCGCTAAAATCATGCCCCTGCCGGGCAAAATGCTGCGCCAGATCCCCCTGATCGTCGCGCAGCACGTGGATGCAGAACGCCGCCGCCTGCGCAAACGCATCGTGGCGCGCCGAGGAGCGCGCCGCCGACCACAAGACCAACGGCGGGTCGAGCGAGACGGAAGAAAACGAATTCGCGGTCATCCCCAGCGGCCCCGCATCGGTCTGCGCCGTTATCACGCAGACGCCCGTGCCGAATTGCCCGAAGGCCCGGCGCAGGGTGTCGGTGTTGGTCGCATCGGGGGTGATGATGTGCATGGGCGCTGTCATGCCCCACGCGGTGCCACGCAGGGCCGGGTTTGTCCAGTGCGCGCGGGGCCGCAGCCGCGCGAAACGGGCCGGCGCGCGGGGCGCCGGCCCGATTGCCTAGCGGTTCATCCGGTTCTCGATCAGATCATCGACGACCGACGGATCCGCCAGTGTCGAGGTATCGCCCAACGCGCCATAGTCGTTCTCGGCGATCTTGCGCAGGATGCGCCGCATGATCTTGCCCGAGCGTGTCTTGGGCAGGCCCGGCGCCCATTGGATCAGGTCCGGCTTGGCAATCGGCCCAATCTCCGAGCGGACCCAGGTTTCCAGCTCCTTGCGCAGCGCGTCCGATGGCGCCTCGCCGCCCATCAGCGTGACGTAGCAATAGATGCCTTGCCCCTTGATGTCGTGCGGGTAGCCGACGACGGCGCTTTCCGCGACCTTGGGGTGCGCGACCAGCGCGCTTTCGACCTCCGCCGTGCCCATGCGGTGACCCGAGACGTTGATCACATCGTCCACGCGGCCGGTGATCCAATAATCGCCATCCGCGTCCCGCTTCGCCCCGTCGCCGGTAAAGTAATATCCGGGGTAGTCGCTGAAATACGTCTTCTCGAACCGTTCGTGATCACCCCAGACGGTGCGCATCTGCCCCGGCCAGCTGTCAGCGATGCACAGCACGCCCTCGGCGGGGTTTTCGGTGATGACCTCCGCCGTGGTCGGCTCCAGGATCACGGGCTGCACGCCGAAAAACGGCTTCATCGCCGATCCGGGCTTCATCGCGTGCGCGCCGGGCAGGGGGGTCATCAGATGCCCGCCAGTCTCGGTCTGCCACCAGGTGTCGACGATGGGGCAGCGCCCGCCGCCCACGACCTCGTTGTACCAATTCCACGCCTCGGGGTTGATCGGCTCGCCCACGGTGCCGAGGATGCGCAGATCGCTCAGATCACATTTGGTGACGAAATCATTGCCTTGTCCCATCAGCGCGCGCAGCGCGGTGGGGGCTGTGTAGAACTGATTGACCTTGTGCTTTTCGCAGACCTGCCAGAACCGGCTCGCGTCGGGGTAGGTCGGCACGCCCTCGAACATCAGCGTCGTCGCGCCATTGGCGAGCGGGCCGTACACGATATAGCTGTGCCCGGTGACCCAGCCGACATCCGCCGTGCACCAGTAGATATCGCCATCCTTGTAATCGAACGTCGTCTCATGGGTCAGCGCGGCATAGACAAGATAGCCGCCGGTGGTGTGCACCACGCCCTTTGGCATGCCGGTCGAGCCTGAAGTATAGAGGATGAACAGCGGGTCTTCGGCGTCCATCACCGCAGGTTCGCAGGTGTCCGATGCTTCCTTGGCCAGCGCGGTATAATCCACGTCGCGCGCGTCATCCCACGCCACATCGCCGCCGGTGCGCCGCACGGTCAGGCATTTCACGGACGCGTCGCAGTTTGCCAGCGCCTTATCGGCATTCGCCTTAAGCGGCGTGTTGCGCCCGCCGCGGGGCGCTTCATCGGCGGTGATGACCACCTTTGCGTCCGATCCCTGCACCCGCGCGGCCAAGGCATCGGGCGAGAAACCGGCAAAGACGATCGAATGAATGGCGCCGATGCGCGCGCAGGCCAGCATGGCATAGGCGGCCTCGGGGATCATCGGCAGATAGATGATGACCCGGTCGCCCTTGCCCACGCCCAGATCGCGCAGGATATTGGCCATCTTGCAGGTGCCCGCGTGCAAATCGCGGTAGCTGATGTGCTGGGCGGCCTCATCGGGGCTGTCGGGCTCCCAGATGATCGCCGTCTGATCGCCGCGCGTCTCAAGATGCCGGTCGATGCAGTTGGCCGACACGTTCAGCTGACCGTCGGCATACCAGTTGATCGACACATTCCCGAGGGTGAAATCCACGTCCTTGATCTGCGTGGGTTTCTTGATCCAGTCGATCCGCCCGGCCTGCTCGGCCCAGAACGCGTCGGCATCGTTCAGCGAGGCCGCGTACATTGCATCGTAGCGGCTCGCGTCCACGTGGGCACATGCGGCCATATCATCACTGGGCGGGTATGTTTTTGCCGTCTCGGCCATGGGATCTCCTCCGTCGTTGTCTGCGCCATGCGGCGTCGTATTGCGGCACAGCCTAGGGCGGCTGCGGGGCGAAGGGAACGGGCCTGCGCGGCCCTCCCGGCCTTTGTGTAAAGTTTTTTCCGCCAAACGGTAAAGGGTGTAAATCCGACCTTTGGCGCAGGCGCGCGGCCACGATTCCGCACCGCCTGTGCGGAAATTCGGACAGGGGCTGCCGCAGGTGTCGGCGGCGGTACGCGGCGGTTTCCGCGCAAGCGACTGTTAACGCGTCCAAAATCAACGGTTTCGAGATTTCCGGTGGAAATGCTTGAAACTCGGCACGTGAGCCGCTTTGCTCACGCTCATTCCGCAAAAGCGGAGCGGCCCGCCTGACGGGCCCCAAAAACACTACGGGAGAGAGAAATGAACAAGTTTATCGTGGGTGCCGTTGCCAGCACCGTGTCCTTTGCTTTCGCCGCCGAGGCGATGGCCACCGAATGGAATGTCTCCGTCTGGGGCAAGCGCCGTGCGTTTACCGAGCACGTCGAAAAAATCGCCGAGCTGGTGTCTGAAAAGACGAACGGCGAATTCACCATGAACGTCAGCTACGGCGGCCTCAGCAAGAACCGCGAAAACCTCGATGGCATTTCCATCGGCGCGTTCGAGATGGCGCAGTTCTGCGCGGGCTACCACCGCGACAAGAACCGCGTGATCACCGTGCTTGAGCTGCCCTTCCTCGGCGTCGAGAACCTTGAACAGGAAGTGGCCGTGTCCAAGGCCGTCTATGCCCACCCCGCCGCGACCGATGAAATGGCGCAGTGGAACGCCAAGCTGCTGATGACCTCGCCGATGCCGCAGTACAACCTCGTCGGCACCGGCGAGCCGCGCGATGAGCTGGCCGAATTCGACGGTATGCGTGTCCGTGCGACCGGTGGTCTGGGTCAGGCGTTTGAAGCCGTCGGCGGTGTGCCCACCTCCGTAACCGCGACCGAGGCGTTTCAGGCAATGGAATCCGGCGTCGTCGACACGGTGGCCTTTGCCCAGCACGCGCATCTGTCCTTCGGCACCATCAACGAGGCCGATTGGTGGACCGCCAACCTCAACCCCGGCACGGTGAACTGCCCGGTGGTCGTCAACATCGACGCCTACGAGTCGCTCTCGGATGCGGAGCGTGAAGCGCTCGACAGCTCCGTGGACGAGGCGCTCGATCACTACCTCGCCAACTACGCCGAGCTTCTGGAGCGTTGGGACAGCGTTCTCGAAGAGAAGGGCGTGCAGAAGGTCGAAATCGCGCCCGAGGTGATCGAGGAATTCCGCGCCAAGGCGGCAACGCCGATCCGCGACGCCTGGATCGCCGACATGGAAGGGCAGGGACTGCCGGGTCAGGAACTCTACGATCTGGTCGTCAAGACCCTCGAAGAGGCGAAAGCCGGCGGCAGCTAAACCCGCCTGAAACGGTCACCGCCCGTGTGCCAGCCGGTGCACGGGCGGTGTACGTCGTGTGCACACCGTGTGACACGCTGATTTTACCGAAAAGAGGGGCCAAAGACGCCCCCGTCCGGGCCCAAGGGGAGGGAACATCATGGCAGGATCTGCCGCGGTGCTGGAGGATTCCAGCCTACTGAGCAAACTCGACCGATGGCTTCTGCCCGTCGAGCGTTTCGCGGCCCTTCTTTCGGGCCTCGCGATCTTTTCGCTGATGTTTCTGGCGGCCTATTCCGTCACGGGGCGCAAGTTTTTCGCCTCGCCGCTCGCGGGCTATGTCGACTATATCGAAGCCGCGATGCCGGTGATCGCCATCATGGGTGTCTCTTACGTGCAGCGCGACGGCAGCCACATCCGCATGGACATGCTGGTGGGCGCGCTAAAGGGCCGTATCCTTTGGCTATTCGAGCTGATCTCGGTCCTGCTGATGCTCTTGCTGATCGTCTTTCTGACCTGGGGCGCGTGGGAGCATTTTGACCGCTCGTTCGACTGCGCGCGGCCGCTGTGCTCACGTGACAGCTCCATCGACATCGGTATCCCGATCTGGCCGTCCAAGCTGGTCGTGCCCATCGCTTTCGCGGTGCTGACGTTGCGTTTGCTTTTGCAAACATGGGGATACGGGCGGGCCTTCATCCTCGGTCTGGAAAATCCTGTGGCCGTCCCCATGACACTGACGATCGCTGAACAGGCCCGTATCGAGGCCAAGGCACTGGAAGGGGCCGACTGATGGAACCCATCGAAATCGGCATCTACGTCTCAGCCGCCATGCTGGTGCTGGTGATCCTCGGCATGCGCGTGGCCTTTGCCGCGGGGCTTGCGGGCTTTGTCGGGCTGGTCTGGCTGCGCTGGAACGGGTTTGACTATGACCCCGACCGCTTTTGGAAAGCCGTTGAAATCAGCACGAAAATCGCGGGGCTCACCCCGCATTCCAAAGTCTCCGCGCAGGTGCTGAGCCTGATCCCGGTCTTCATCATGATCGGCTATCTGGCCTATTACGCCAAGCTGACGACCGCGCTGTTCGAGGCGTGCAAACGCTGGATCGCCTGGGTGCCCGGCGGCCTCGCCGTCTCGACCGTATTCGCCACGGCGGGCTTTGCCGCCGTGTCCGGCGCGAGCGTTGCCACGGCGGCGGTCTTTGCCCGCATTGCCATCCCAGAGATGCTCAAGATCGGGTACAACAAGCAATTCGCGGCCGGGGTCGTGGCCGCAGGCGGCACGCTCGCCTCGCTGATCCCGCCCTCCGCGATCCTCGTGATCTACGCCATCATCGTGGAGCAGGACGTGGGCAAGCTGCTGCTCGCGGGCTTCATCCCCGGGATGTTCTCGGCCATCGTCTATGGCTCGATGATCGTGGGCATCGCGATGATCTGGAAGAACGTGGGCCCCCCGGTCAGCGGATTCACCTGGAAAGAAAGGTTCGAAAGCCTGCCGCCCGCGCTGCCCATCGTGGCGGTGGTCGTAATCATCATCTTCTTTGTCTACAACCCCTTCGGCGATGCCTGGGGCACGCCGACCGAAGGTGGCGCGGTGGGCGCCTTCATCATCTTCCTGATGGCGCTCTATCGCGGGATGCGCTGGGCACAGCTCAAGGACGCGCTGCTCGATACTGCAAAGCTGACGGTGATGATCTTTTCGATCATCTGGGGCGTGCTGATCTACGTGCGTTTTCTGGGCTTTGCGGAGCTGCCGGACGCCTTTGCCGACTGGATCACATCGCTCGACATGGCGCCGATCGCGATCCTGATCTGCATCCTGCTGGCCTATGCCGTGCTGGGCATGTTCATGGACGCGATCGGGATGCTTTTGCTGACGCTGCCGGTGGTCTACCCGGCGGTGATGGCGCTCAACGGAGGGGAGCTGGTCTCTGCCGCCGACAGTGCCTTTGGCATGTCGGGCCCGATGTGTGCGATCTGGTTCGGGATCCTGGTGGTCAAGATGGCGGAGTTCTGTCTGATTACCCCGCCCATCGGGCTCAACTGCTTTGTCGTGGCGGGGGTGCGGGACGATCTGACCGTGCAGGACGTGTTCAAGGGGGTCACACCGTTCTTCCTCGCCGATGCGGTGACGATCGCGCTGCTGGTGGCCTTCCCCGGAATCGTGCTGTGGCTGCCGTCGCTTGCGGGTTAGGGTTCGGGCTCGTTCATCGCCGTTTCCATCCGCTGTTCCGAGCTGTCGAGGAAGTTGCCGATCAGGTGCAGCGCCTCGACATTCTCGCACACGACCTTGAACACCACGAGGAACGGCACCGCGATCAGCGCGCCCGCGATGCCCCAAAGCCAACCCCAGAACACCACTGTCAAGAAAACCGCCACGGTGTTCATGTTCAGGCGCCGTCCCACCAGCCAAGGGGTGATGAACTGCCCCTCTATCGTGGTCAGCGCCTGATAGCCTAGCGGCGCCAGCAGGGCATAACCGACCGTATCGAAGGTGATGATCGCGTAGGCGCCGACGATCACCGATCCGATCACGCCGCCGATGTAGGGCAGGAAGTTCAGCAAAAATGCCGCGATCCCAAAGATATAGGCGCCGGGCAGGCCAAGCAGATACAGAAAGCTGCCCACGCACAGGCCCAGCCCCGCGTTGATCAGCGTAATCGTCAGCAGATAGCGCGACACGCGCCGCTCCACGTCGTAAACCGCCGCCAACGCGCGTTTCTTGCCGGTGAAGGTCTGAAAGGATTGCACCAGTTTCACGTAGAACAGATTGCCCGATGCCAGCAGGAACAGCGCCAGCACCAGCATCACCGCAATCGTGCCACCGAGGGTCACGCCCGCGTTCATGGCACTGCTCAGCAGGCCGGGTTGCTCGACGACGACACGCTGTGGATCGTCCTCACCGCCCTTGCTGATCTTTTCGACCTGCTCTGTCGTTTCGCGCACGGTCTCGACAGTGTCGGCCATGCCGGCAAGGCGCGACTGGATCTGCGCCCCCATGGTCTGCAGCTCGTTCGACCAGCTGCTGATGGTATTGGCCGACAGCCCCACAAGAACGAATATCATCGCCCCCGCTGTGCCGACCAGCAGCACCGCCGACACGCCGCTGGGGATGCCCATGCGGGCCATGCCGCGCGCCACGGGGCTCAGTGTCAGGGCGAGCAGAAAGCCCAGAAGGACCGGCAGGATCAGATCCTTGGCGAAATAGGCGGTGACAAAGCAGGCGATCACGCACAGCAATTGCAGGGATCGACGGATCGAGGCGATGTTATCGGTCACGGGCGGTCCCCTTTATGGTGCATCATCACAAACGCGCGAGGCGGGTGATTGGTTCAGCCGCGATACGGGGTAAATGCATCCACGTCCAGCGCGCCCGCGCGGCGCAGCACGGCAACCCAGGCGGCGATGCCTTCGGGGATGGAGGCCGCGCGCAGAAATTCATTGGGCGCGTGGAAATCCTCGTCGGACGTGGAAAAGGAAAACATCACCGTTTCAATCCCCAGCACGTCCTTGATCATGTTCACCAGCGGCAGGGACGCGCCCATGCGCACGTGGCGCGGGCGGTGGCCATGCACAGCCTCCAGCGCGTCGCCGCAGGCGATCAGCAGCGGGTGACCCTGCGGCACGCTGGCCGCATCGGTGGCCTGGCGCACGTCAAAGACATCGAGGGTGGCGCCCGCTGGCGTGCGCGCCCGCAGATCGGCGATCACCGCGTCCTGTGCGCGGGCGGCGTCCTGACCGGGGGGAAAGCGCAGCGTGATCTTGGCGTGCGCCTCGGCGGGGGTGACGGTCTTGCCGCCCGCGCCGGTGTGGCCGCCCCACATCCCGTTGAGCTCGACCGTGGGCCGCAGCCAGAGACGTTCGAGCGTGGTGTAGCCGTCCTCCCCCTGTGGCACCGTCCCGAGCGCGTCGGCAAAGGCCCCCTCGTCAAAGGGGATATTGGCCATCTCTGCCCGTTCATCCGCGTCCGGTTCGGGCAGGCCGTCGGTGAATCCCGGGCAGGTGATGCGGCCCGCGTCATCGTGCAGCCCGGCGAGCAGACGCGCCATTTCGTGCAGCGCGTTGGGCACCGCCCCGCCGTAGCGGCCCGAGTGCAGATCCTTGGCCGCCGTGCGCAGCGTGATCTCGAACCCGCCACTGCCGCGCGAGCCGACGTTGAGCGTCAACAGATCCGCCCGCCAGCGCCCGCCGTCCGCCGACAGCATCGCGTCGGCCGACAGCAGATCGGCGTTTTCATTGAGGATCGCGGGCATGGAGGGGCTGCCGGTCTCTTCCTCGCCCTCGATCAGTAATTTGACGTTGAGGGGCAGGGTGCCGTCGACGGCTTCAAACGCCGCCAGCGCGTGCAGCGCGATCAGCAGTGGGCCCTTGTCGTCCGAGATGCCCCGCGCGTAGAGCCGACCGTCGCGTTCCGTCATCTCGAAGGGCGGGCTGTGCCACAGATCATAGGGCTCGGGCGGTTGCACGTCGTAGTGGCCGTAGACCAGCAGCGTGGGCGCGCCGGGGTGTTCCAGCCGTTCGGCATAGAGTGCCTGATGCCCGCTGTCCGCAGGGCCAAGGCGGCGTTGATTGGTAAATCCGGCCTCGGCGATCAGCCCTTCGAGAAAGCTGCGGGTGTCCTCCATCGCGCGCGCCTGCGCCGGGTCACCGCCGACGGAGGGCAGGGCGGTAAAGGCGGCAAGGCGTTCGCGGTAGCGATCCACCGTCGCCAGCGCATGGTCGGTGACACGGCAGCTCATGTGACGCCCCCGTCCACCGACAGGATCTGCCCGGTGATCCAGCTTGCCGCGTCCGAGCACAGGAAAGCGACGGCGCTGGCGATGTCCTGCGGCGTGCCAAGGCGCCTTGTGTGGATGCGCTGCACCAGTGCCGCTTGCCCCTCCGTGCCCATCGCGGCCCATTGCCGTTCGGTCGCGGGGTTGGAGAGCACGAAACCGGGGGCGACGGAATTGACGGTCACGCCCGAGGGCGCGAACTCAAAGCTCAGCTGTTTGGTCAGACCGACCAGTGCGTGTTTTGCCGCCGTATAGGCCTGAATCCCCGTCAGGCTGGGCCGCAGCCCCGCACCGGAGGAGATCGTGACGATCCGCCCCCAGCCGCGCGCGGCCATGGCGGGCGCGCAGGCTTTTGCCAGATGAAAGGCCGAATCGACATTGGCTGCAAAGATCGCGCGCCAGTCCTCGGCGCTAACCTCGGCCAGCGGTCGGCCCACCTGACCACGCACGCCGCCTGCGGCGTTGACCACCACGTCGGGTGGCGCGGGAAGGGCGGCGATCATCGCCGCCACGGCCTGCGCATCGGCAAGATCGGCGGGGGCAAAGCGCAGATCGAGGCCGGGGTCACTGCCGGGCATGTCGCTGACGGTCACGTCCATCCCCGCGGCGCTCAGATCGCGGGCGATGGCCGCGCCGATGCCCCCCACGGCGCCGGTGACAAGGGCGGTGCGGGTCATGGGGCGTTCTCCAGCAGTTTGGTCAGCTCGTGGAACGTGGCCGTGGATTGCGGCCGGCGCCCCCCTCAATGTCGTGGATCAGCTCGACCAGACGGGCGGTGAGCGGCGTGGGGATGCCGTGGCTGTGCGCGATCTTGACCACGCGGCCCACCTGCGGGTCGACCTCGGTGCGGCGCTTGCGCACCGCCAGATCGCGGTAGATGCCGGTATGGGTCTTGGCCGTCTTGGCGTTATGCGCGGCAAGGGCGGCGAGCGAGGCGGAGGCCGCTTCAGACGGCGCGCCGGGGGCAAAGGCCGCAGGGTCAAACCCGTTAAACCCCTTTGGCGTCACGCCTTCGGCGGCGGCGGTCGCCATGACTTCGCGGGCAAGCGTCATCAGCGCGGGGCCGCGCGCGGGATCGGCAAAATTCTCGGTCATGCTGTCGTGGGTGAGGGCGGTCGCAAAGAGCATCACGCCGTATCCCATCTTGCCCCAGAGATAGGCGAATATATCCTCGGTCAGCACCGCGTCAGGCTCGTAATGCTGCCAGAGCGCGTGCATCGCGCGGGTGCGGTCGCGGATCTGGCCGTCGATCTCGCCGATCACCACGGCGGCGCGGTTGCCCAGCAGGATCTCGCCCGGCCCCAGCCAATCTGCACCGTAGTTCACGAAGGCCCCCATGGTGCGTTCCGCGCCGGCACGGGCGGCGATGGTATGCGCATTGAGGCCGTTTTGCGCGGAGAGGACATATCCATCCTCGGCCAGATGCGGCAGCAGCATCTCCAGCGCGTCCTCGGTCGCCTGCGCTTTGACCGCCAGCACGATGCGGCTGTAGGTGCCGGTGAGCTGATCTGGGGTCACGCAGGGGACGACTTGGGTGAATTCCGCGACCGGGCCGGTGATGCGCAAACCGTCGGTGGCGCAGGCCCGCGCGTGATCCGCCACGATGTCGACCATCAGAACGGGCACGCCCGCGCGCGCGAGATACGCGCCAAAGACGCCGCCGATGGCGCCCGCGCCCCAGATCAGGACCGGATCGTTCATGCCCACGGCCCTTCGAGCGCGTCGCGCACTTCGGCGACGCCAGTCTCCCAGATCGCCTGCATCTCGGCGTCGGGTTTTTGCCACGCGCCGCCGAAGGAGCCATCGCCCAGCACCTCGCGCGCCGCCGCAGGGCCGCGCGCCTTCATCGCGGTCATGTCGACGGGGGGCTTTTCGCCCGCAGGCGCGGGGGCGTGGGGCAGGCGCGTCCAGGGAAAATTCTCCATCCAGTTGGCGTGGCTGCCGGATGTGTCCGTCGCCTGCACCGCCGCCCAAGTCCGGGGCGCGCTCCACCAGTTGTGGAATTTGATCGACATATCGGGGTGTTCCGCCATCAGCTCCTGGGCCAGCGCGCGTACAGGATCATTGCCGCCGTGGCCGTTGACGATCAACACACGGGTGAAGCCCGCGCGCCGCACCGAGGCGATCACGTCGCGCATCACAGCCAGCAGGGTTTCGACGCGCAGCGACACGGTGCCGGGGTAGGCGTTGAAATAGGGCGCGAGGCCGAAGGGCATGACCGGGTAGACCGGCACACCGAGCGGCTCTGCCGCCTCCACGCTCACCCGCTCGGCCAGGATCATATCGACGCAGAGCGACAGTTGCGCGTGCTGCTCGGTCGAGCCGATGGGCACGATGCAGCGTGGATCGCGGGCGGCAGCGGCTTCGACATCGCGCCAGTTCATGTCACTGATTTTCATGGGGCGTCCTTTTTGGGGGAGGGGAGATCGGCGGCCCAATCGGGCGCCTTGACCACGAGTTTCGAGAGCAGCCCGCTGAGGATCTGCCGCTCTGCCGGGTCGAGCGCGGCCAACATGCGGCTTTCCTGTCCGGCAAAGACATCGACGGTTTCATCGAACAGGGTCTGCCCCGTCGGGCTGAGGTGCAGCGCCTGACTGCGCGCGCCGATGTCGGCCTCGCCCCGCCGTTCGATAAGCCCACGCTTCTCCAGCGCCTTGATCGCGCGTGAAAGCGTATTCTTGGGAAAGCCCGACGTGCGCGAGATGTCGCGCGCCGTGCCGCCCGGCGAGAGTGCCAGCGAATAGAGGCACACGTATTCTGGGCGGCTCAGCCCGTGGGCGTCGCGGATCCAGTCATAAAGCATGCCGTTGTAGCACAGGCCCAGATAGTTCAGGCGGAACGAAATCGGGCAGGGATTGTCCCATAGTTTTGCGTCCAGCATGGCGCTGGGGCTGCCGGTGGTGTCCTGGGCCAGCGTGTCGGGAGAGGCTGCCGTCATTCTGCGCTAATCTCCTTTAGCGGGAGCGGATAATGAACAAAGTTCCAAATAGAACTTGACGGATACTGTAAACCGCAGCAGTTTTGAAAAACAAGTTCCAAATGGAACCTAAATGAAGAAACAAGAAAATACTGCACTCATCCAGAGGGAGACTACTGTGAAGACAACATTCAATCTCAAAAGGCTGATCGCGGCGGGTGCCGTGGCAGCACTGGGCGCGGGGGCTGTCTCGGCGCAGACGCTCACGATGGGCGTGCGCGGCGGGCCGGAATCGCTTGATCCGCATTTCTCGGCGCTGGGCAGCCACGCTGAAGCGGCCAAGCATATCTTTGACACGCTGGTCTGGTCCGGCACCGATCTCCAGATCGAGCCGGGTCTGGCGACCGAATGGACGCCGATTGACGAGGACACCTGGGAATTCAAGCTGCGCGAGGGCGTGAAATTCCACGACGGCAGTGATTTCACCGCCGAGGATGTGAAATTCTCGATCGAGCGGATCCCGGTCGTGACCGGCCCCACGACGACCACGATCTACGTGCGCCGTGTGAGCGAGGTCGAGATCATCGACGATTACACGCTCAACATCCACACCGACGGCCCGGCAGCGACGCTGCCGTTCGATTTCGTGCGCCTGTTCATTGTCTCTTCCGAGGCGGCCGCCGATTTCTCGACGCCAGAGACAGCCGCCGCTGGTTTCAACTCCGGCGAGGCGACCATCGGCACCGGCCCCTATAAATACGTCAGCTGGGAGCCAAAGGGTGATCTGGTGCTGGAGCGGTTCGACGACTACTGGCGCGGCATGGGCGCGTGGGAACAGGTCATCCGCAAGGAGATCCCCAACGATAGCTCACGTCTCGCGGCGCTGAAGTCGGGGCAGGTGGATCTGGTCAACTACGTCTCATCGGTCGACTATCTGGCGCTGGAGCGTGACGCGGCGGTCGATGCGATCAAGGGCGATTCCGTCTACGTGATGAACCTGCAACTCGACCAGCGCGAGGACACGCCAAAGGTCTTTGCCAACGACGGCTCGAAACTGGATGAAAACCCGCTGCGCGACCCGCTCGTGCGCGAGGCGATTGATCTGGCGATTGACCGCGAAACCATGGTCGACATCGTGCTCGAAGGTCTGGGCAAACCGGCCAACCAGATGATGCCTCCGGGCTTCTTTGGCTCGTCCGAGGATATCCCGATGCCCGAGTACAACCCCGAGCGTGCCAAGGAGCTGTTGGCCGAGGCGGGCTATCCAGACGGGTTCAAGATCGAGCTCTATTGCACCGCCGACCGCCTGCCGGGCGATGGCGCGATCTGTCAGGGTCTGGGCCAAATGTTCAGCCAGATCGGCATTACCACGGATGTGAACGCGATCAGCAAGACCGTCTATTTCCCCGCGCAGGCGCGGCTGGAATACTCGGTGTTCATGAACGGCTGGGGCACCCTCACGGGGGAGGCATCCTACACGCTGGGCAGCCTTGCACACTCCAACAACCCGGATGTCAAACTCGGCGCGTTCAACCGGATCGAGTACAAGAACGACAAGGTGGATGAGCTGATGCAGGCCGGGGCCACCATGCTGGACGCCGACGAACGCCGCGCGACCTATGAGGAAGCGATGGAGCTGACCATGGCCGACCGTGCCTATATCTCGATCGTGCAGCTGCAAACGGTCTGGGGCGCCAAGGCCGGCGCGCTGGAGTTCGATCCGCGCTTTGACGAGGACACGCTCGCGTTCTTCGTGAAGCCCGCCGAATAAGCACGCTATCGGGGCGGGCCGCAATGCTGGCCCGCCTTTCCCCCGCATATCCCCTAAAGGACGCCCCCCATGCTCGGCTTTGTGATCCAGCGGCTGTTGCAGGCCATCGCCGTGATGGCCGTGATGTCGGTGATCGTGTTTTTTGGCGTCTACGCCATCGGCAACCCGGTCGATATCGTGATCCCGCCCGACGCCACGCAGGAAATCCGGGAGGAGGCGATCCGCCGTCTGGGCCTCGACCGCCCCGTGTGGGAGCAATACGGGATCTTTGTCGTAAACTTGCTGCAGGGCGATTTCGGCCGCAGTTTCATCTATAACGAGCCGGTCCTGCAGCTGATCGGCGGGCGCCTTCCCGCCACGCTTGAGCTGGTATTGATCTCGGTCGTTTCGGCCACCGTGCTGGGCGTGAGCCTCGGGATCTACGCGGGCTACCGCCCCGACGGCTGGCTGAGCAAGACGATCATGGCCGTGTCGATCCTGGGCTTTTCGGTGCCGTCCTTCTGGGTCGGGCTGATCCTCATTCTGACCTTCGCGGTCTCGCTGGGCTGGCTGCCCGCGGGCGGGCGCGGAGAGACGGTGGAGCTTTGGGGCATCCGCTGGTCCTTCCTCACCATCGACGGGTTGAGCCACATCGTCCTGCCGGCCGTGAACCTCGCCCTGTTCAAATTCGCCATGATGATCCGCCTCGCGCGGGCCGGGACGCGGGAAATCATGCTGACCGACACGGTGAAATTCGCCCGTGCCGCGGGCATTTCCGAGCGTGTCATCCTGCGCCGGCACCTTTTGAAACTCATCTCGATCCCGATCATCACTGTCTTTGGGCTTGAACTCGGATCAACCCTCGCCTTTGCCGTGGTGACCGAGACGATTTTCAGCTGGCCGGGTGTCGGCAAGCTGATCATCGACAGCATCGCCGTGCTCGACCGGCCCGTGATGGTCGCCTATCTCATCCTGATCGCGCTTTTGTTCGTGACCATTAATTTTGTTGTGGATCTGGTCTTTGCCCTGATCGATCCGCGCCTGCGCACAAAGGCCGCCGCATGAGCACATCCACCCCCTTGGCCGTTTCTGGGCCGAATTTCGCGAAAACAAGATCGCCGTCGGCGCGCTGATCGTCTGCGGCCTGATGATCGCGCTGGCGGTGTTCGCGCCGCTGGTGTCGCCGCAGAACCCTTATGATCTGGGCAATCTGAGCCTGATGGACAGCCGCCGCCCGCCGGGCTTCGTGGGCTCGGGCGGCTATACGCATCTGCTGGGCACCGACCCGCAGGGGCGCGACCTGCTGAGCGCGATCTTCTACGGGCTGCGCATCTCGATCCAGATCGGCATCGCTGCGGGGGTCGTGGCGCTGAGCATCGGCACAGCACTTGGCATCACGGCGGCCTATTTCGGCGGGCGGATCGAGACGCTGATCATGCGCATTGTCGATCTGCAACTGAGCTTTCCCGCGATCCTGCTGGCGCTGGTGCTGGTGGCCCTTCTGGGGCAGGGCAAGGGGCAGCTCATTGGTGCGCTGGTCGCAGCGCAATACGCCTATTTCGCGCGCACCGCCTACGGCGCGGCAAAGTCCGAGCGGCGCAAGGATTACGTCGAGGCCGCCCTTGCCACCCCGCTGAAATCGCGCGTGGTGATCCTGCGCCATATCCTGCCCAACTGCATGCCGCCGCTGATCGTGGTCGCCACCGTGCAGATCGCCAATTCCATCTCGCTCGAGGCGACGCTGAGCTTTCTGGGCCTTGGCCTGCCGGTGACGGAGCCATCGCTCGGAATGCTCATTTCCAACGGCTTTCCCTACATGATGTCGGGCCGCTACTGGATCTCGATCTACCCCGGTATCGCGCTCATCATCCTGATCGTTGCCATCAACATCGTGGGCGACCAGGTGCGCGATCAGTTTAACCCGAGGTTGCGCAAATGAGTGTTCTGGCCGTCGAAAACCTGCGCACCGAGTTCTTTACCCGCGCGGGCACCCTGCGCGCGGTCAACGACGTCTCCTTCACGCTTGAGCGGGGGGAGATTCTGGGTCTCGTCGGCGAAAGCGGATCGGGCAAGACCGTGACCGGCTTTTCGCTGCTGGGTCTGGTCGACGCACCCGGACGCATTACCGGCGGGTCCGTAAAACTGGGCGGGACAGAGCTGGTGGGCATGGCGCAGGACGATCTGCGCGCGCGGCGCGGGCGCGAGATTTCGATGATCTTTCAGGATCCCATCGCCACGCTGAACCCGATGCTGAGCATCGGCCAGCAGATGCGCATGGCGCTTGAGGCGCACGAAAAACTCTCCCGCCGTGCGGCGGATGCACGCGCGGCCGAGGCGCTGGGCCGCGTGGGCATCCCGTCGCCCGCCGCGAGGCTGAAGGCCTATCCGCACCAGTTCTCGGGCGGGATGCGTCAGCGGGTGGCCATCGCCATCGCGCTGCTGCACAGCCCTTCGGTGATCGTGGCGGACGAGCCCACGACCGCGCTCGATGTTTCGATCCAGGCGCAGATCCTGCATCAGGTCAAGGAACTCGCCGCCGAAACGGGCACTGCCGTGATCTGGATCAGCCATGATCTGGCGGTTGTCTCATCGCTCGCGTCCAAGCTGTTGGTCATGTACGCGGGCAGGGTGGTCGAGCAGGGCCCGACGGCGGCCTTGCTGCGCGATCCGCGCCATCCCTATACCCGCGGGCTGATCGACAGCCTGCCGGCCTCGACCTCGCCCGGTGAGCTGTTGGCGCAGGTGCCCGGCACCACGCCCTCGTTGCTGGCACTGCCACCCGGCTGCCCCTTTGCACCGCGCTGCGCGCGCAGCGCGGATGCCTGCACCACCATGCCGGACCCCACGGAGGAGGCCGGACGCAGCTATCGTTGCCACGTGCCCGTTGGCGCGCAAGGAGCCGTCGCATGAAGGATTTTCTGAACGTCGCAGATGTCTCGCGCCGCTTTGGCCCGCAGCTGAGCCTTGGCGACCGCATCGCGGCCAAGCTGGGCGCAAATGTCGAGACACGCGTGGTGCACGCGGTCGACGGCGTCGCGCTGACGGTGCGGCAGGGCGAAACGCTGGGCCTTGTGGGGGAAAGCGGCTGTGGGAAATCCACGTTGGGCCGGGTGATGGCCGGCATCCTGCCGCCGTCGGAGGGGGATGTGACGCTGGACGGCGCACCGGTCATGCGCGGCGGGGTCAAGACGACGACGCGGGTACAGACCGTGTTTCAGGATCCCTTCGCCAGCCTCGATCCGCGCATGAAGGTCGGCGACGCGGTGGCCGAGGGGCCCATCGCGCACGGGCTGACCACCAAGGCCGAGGCCAAAACATACGTTGCCGACTGGTTCGCGCGCGTGGGGCTGGACCCCCATTGGGCCGACCGCTATCCGCACCAGTTCTCGGGCGGGCAGCGCCAGCGCCTGGCGATTGCGCGCGCGCTGGCCATGCAGCCCGATCTGCTGATCTGTGATGAGCCGGTCGCCTCGCTCGATGTCTCGATCCAGGCGCAGATCATCAACCTGTTTCTTGAATTACGCCGCGATCTGGGCCTCACCTGCGTGTTCATCAGCCATGATCTGTCGGTGGTCGAGCATGTGAGCGACCGCGTGGCCGTGATGTATCTTGGCCGCATCGTCGAGCTGGGGGAGACACAGGCCGTATTCGACAACCCCGCACACCCCTATACGCGGGCGCTTTTGGCGTCGGTGCCGAAACTGGTGCTCGACGGGGACGAGTTGGTCACGTTTCAGGCGATCGAGGGGGAGGTGCCATCGCCGCTGTCGCCTCCGCCGGGGTGCCACTACAACCCGCGATGCCCCTTGGCGGATGCGGGCTGCGCGCGCGAGGTGCCTGCATTTCGCGCGCTTGACGGCGCGCGTTCGGTCGCGTGCCACCACCCGCTCCGGGATTGAGAACAAACCCGGAATAAGCGCTTGTGCCGGAGGGAGGCTGGGGGGATGATGCACGCTCTGGATCCCTTCACCCGAGAGCCTTCGTATGTTCCGCTTTCTGCACAGCTCCGATCTGCACCTTGGCAAACCCTTTGGCGGTTTTGACGATGATGCGCGCGGGCGGTTGCGCGCGGCGCGCGAGGATGTGTTCGGCAGGCTGGCGCAGGCCGCGCGGGACGGGGGCGCAGGGGTGGTTCTGCTGGCTGGCGATACCTTCGATCAGGAAACGCCCACGCCGCGCATCCTGCGCCACGCGCGCAACGCCATGGCACAGAACGCAGACATCACATGGGTGCTGATGCCGGGCAATCACGACAGCCTCGCGGCGACGGTTCTGTGGAGCACGCTGGCGCAGGACCGTCCCGACAATCTGATCCTCGCGACCGATCCGTCGCCGATTGCCCTGGGGGCCGCCACAGTGCTGCCCGCGCCCTGCACCGTGCGCAGCCCCGGGCGCGATCTGACCGAAACCATGGATCAGCCCACGCCGGAGGGGCAGATCCGCGTCGGGCTGGGGCACGGCGGCATCACCGATTTTGCGGCCCTCGGGCAGGCGGCGCCGGAGGGGCCGCGCGGGGTGATCGCGCCCGACCGGGCGGCGCGTGCCGGATTGGATTATCTGGGCCTGGGCGATTGGCACGGGCAGATACGCATCGACGCGCGCAGCTGGTACTCCGGCACGCCCGAGCCCGACAGCTTCAAGCATGACGTGCAAGGGCAGGCGCTTCTGGTCGAGATCGCCGCACCGGGCGCCGCCCCTCGGGTCGCACCGGTGGCCACCGGCGCGCTGCATTGGCACGCCAGCCTGCTCAGCCTTACGCCGGGGGAGGATGTGCCCGCCCTGATCGAGACGATGCTGCCGCCGCGCGACCGGCGGCACGGCACGCTTTTGCGCCTGCGCGCCGAGGGACGGCTGAGCGTCGGCGAGCGGCGCGCCCTTGCCCGTGCGCTGGATGCGAGCAGCCCGGATTTTCTGTCGGCGGATGTGGACCTTGACGGGCTGACGACACTGCACAGCGATGCCGATATCGAGGCGCTGGATCCCACGGGGGGCGCGCTCCGACAGGCGGCACAAAGCCTCGGCGCGCAGGCCGTCGATCCCGATCTGTCACGCGGCGACCGTGAGGAGGCGCGCCACGCGCTTGATCTGCTGCACGCGCTGGCGGCAGAGGTGGCGCCATGAAGCTGCGCGCGATCACGCTCGAAAACGTGCGCAAATTCGCGGGCCAGCGCGCCGAGCTCAGCGGCATCGGGGATGGTATCAACCTCATCAGCGAGGCCAATGAGACCGGCAAGTCCACCTTTTTTGACGCGCTGCACGCGCTGATGTTCACCAAGTACAACGCGACCGGCAAGGAGGTGAGATCCCTGCGCCCGGCCTCGGGCGGGGCGGTCCGGGTGCGCGCGCAGATCGAACTGCCCGAGGGTCTGTTCACCTTCGAGAAAAGCTTTGCCAGCCAGCAGCGCGCGGTGGTGCGCGGCGGCGACGGGCAGGTCATCGCGCAGGATGACGAGGCGGAGCGCTGGGCCGCGCACCTGCTTGGCACCGGGATTGCGGGGCCCGCGGGGCTTTTGTGGGTGCGCCAGGGCGTGACGGGGCTTGAAACGGGCGTCAAAAGCGAAAACGCGCAGTCACACGAGACGCGCAAGACCTTGCTGTCCTCGGTGGCGGGGGAGATCGACATGGTCACTGGCGGGCGCCGCATGGACCGGGTGATTGCGTCGGCGCAGAGTGCATTCGACGCGCTGGCCACGGCAACGGGCCGCCCGCGCGCCAATGGTCCCTGGGCCGAGGCGATCACGGAGGCGGACCGTCTGGGCGCGCTGCGCGACGGTCTGGCGAGCGAGGTTGCGGGCTTGCGCGATGCGCTCGACCGGCGCACCGCGGTCGCGCGGCAGTTGGCGGACCTCAGCGATGCCGAGCGGCAGGACGCGCGGGCGCGATCCCTGGCGCAGGCCGAGGAGGCGTTCGCGCAGGCACAGGCCCATGCCGCACGCGTAGAGGCGGCGCGTAAGGATGCTACCCTTGCCGCGTTGCAAAGGGATGCGGCGCAGGGCGCGCTGGACGGGTTGCTTGAGCGCCAGCGCAGCTCCACCGAAACCGCGGCAACGCTGGACGCGGCAGAGGGGGCACAGACTGCCGCACAAGCGGTGCTGGATCAGGCGCAGGGGCGCGCCGACGCGGCACAACGACACGCGACCGAGGCGCGCCGCAGCGCGGATGCGTTGCGCGCGGCCCAGGCACGGGCGGGTCAGCACGCGCTGCACGCCGAATTGCGCAAATCGTTGGAGGGGGCGCAAGCGCGCGTCGTCGAGGCAGAAACGCAGCGTGTCGCGGCCGAGCGTGCGCGCGCGGCACTGGCCCCGATGCGCGTGACGCCGGCCGTACTGGAGGGGATCGAGCGGGCGGCGCAGGCCGCACAGCGGGTGCAGGCGGGACAGGCCGGTGCCTCTATCGTCGTGCACTACAGCGGCGCCGCCCGCATCACCCATGACGGCAACGCACTGCCCGAGGGTCGGCACGCGCTCAGCGGGCCCGTGCGGTTCGATCTGCCGGGGATCGGGACGCTTGATCTTGATCCGGGTGAGGATGAGGCGGCGCCGGATCAGGCGCGCGCGCAGAGCGCTTTCGCGGCAGCGCTGGCCGAGGCGGATATGCCTGATCTGGACACGGCGCGGGCCGCCGGGCGCACCCGCGAAGACGCCGAGCGCGCCATGGCGCTTGCGCAGGGGCGCCTGACGGTTCTCGCGCCCGACGGGCTTGATCCGCTGCGCGCTGAAGTCGCGCGGATCGAGGATGAACTGGCCCGTCTGGGCACGCCGCAGGAGGCGGATGCCGCCCCCGCCGACCCGGAGACGCTGGCACAGGCCGTGCGCGATGAAGCGCAAACAGCCGCCGATCTTGAGGAGGCCAACGCGGTATTGAACGGTGCGCGCCTGGCACACGAGCGCGCCCGGATCGGGCTGGAGGACGCGACACGCGACCACGCCGCAGCCCGTGCCGCCATCGGCGCGCAGGAAGAGGCCGCCGAGGCGGAGCGCAGCGCGAGCCGGACGCTTGCGCAGGCGCAGGCGCTCTGTGCGGAGCGGGACGGGGCGCTGGATGAGGTCATCGCGCAGGCCCCCGATCACGACACCATCGCCGCCGAGCTTGCGCGCGCGCGCGGCGCCGTCGAGGCCGCGCAGGAAGAGACGGCCCGCCTGCGGCAGGAGCGCAGCGAGTTGGACGGGCGCATCCGCAGCAAGGCCGACGACGGGCTGGAGGAGCGGCTGGAAGAGACCCGCGCCCGCGCCGAGACTGCCGAGGCGCGGGCCGCGCGTTTCGCGCGCGAGGCGGCGGCGCTGCGCCGCTTGCTCGACACGCTGGCGCAGACCCGTGGCGCCGCACAGGAGGCCTATTTCGGGCCCATTCAGGCCGAACTTGCGCCGCTGCTCGCGATCCTGCACGAGGATGCCGCGCTCAGCTTTGATCCGGCCACGCTGCTGCCCACGGGGATGCAGCGCGGTGACACGCCCGAAGCGCTCACGCAGCTGAGCGGCGGCACACAGGAGCAGATCGCCGTGCTGACGCGGCTTGCGTTCGCGCGGCTGTTCGCGCGGCAGGGCACGCCGGTGCCGGTGATCCTCGACGATGCGCTGGTCTATTCCGATGATGACCGGATCGAGCGGATGTTCACCGCGCTGCACCGCGTGGCGCTGGATCAGCAGGTGATCGTGTTTACCTGCCGTCAGCGCGCCTTTGCCGGGTTGGGCGGCGCGCGTCCACAGCTGACGGTTGCGCCGATTGACTGATAATGCGGCACGGGTGCCGTGCGGCTCAGGAAAGCCTTTCGTGGCGGGCGCGGCTGTGCTGATATGGTGGGGTGTTTAAGCAAAGGGTTTGATATCAAACAACTCCGCCCCTCCGATCTGACACCGGTTGCCGCCCCGCGCGCCATCGGCGCCGTGGCGCTTGCGCTGGCGCCGCGTGGTGGGGCAACGCGGGTGGCGAACCTGCGCCAGTCGGGATGCCTGAAATGCATCCTGCCGCGGGTGTTTGGCCCGCAGGCCGAAGCGGTGGTGGTCAATACCGCAGGCGGGGTGACGGGCGGCGATGATCTGGATCTGCGGATCACGCTGGCCGGGGGAAGCGATGTTCGCGTAACCACCCAGGCGGCGGAGCGGATCTACCGCAGCGCCGATGGCACGCCGGGGCGGATCGCCACCCGCGTTGAGGTCGGGGCAGGCGCGCGGCTGCATTGGCTGCCGCAAGAGACGATCCTGTTTGACCGCGCCGCACTCGACCGGCGTTTGCATATCTCGCTTGCGCCCGATGCCCGTCTGCTGGCGGTCGAGACGCATGTGATGGGCCGCGCGGCGATGGGCGAGGTTGTGCACGATCTGGCGCTGCACGACCGCATCGCGGTGGACCGCGTGGGCGTGCCGCTGGTGCGCGACGGGGTGCGCCTTCACGGCGACGCCGATGCGGTGCTTGCCGCTGCCGCCACGGGCGGCGGGGCAGGCGCCATTGCCACGTTGATCTACGTTGCCCCCGATGCCGCCGCACAGCTGCCCGCGATCCGTGCCATGCTGCCCGAAACGGCGGGCGTCAGCCTGCGCGGCGAGGATACCCTGCTGCTGCGGGCCCTTGCGCCCGACAGCCTGAGCCTGCGGCGCGGGATGATCCCCGTGCTCGAACGGCTCGCCACCCATTCCCTGCCATCTGTCTGGAGGCTCTGATGAACCTGACCCCCCGCGAAAAAGATAAACTGCTGGTCGCCATGGCCGCCGAGGTCGCGCGCAAGCGCCTCGCGCGCGGCGTGAAGCTCAACCACCCCGAGGCGATCGCACTGATTACCGATGCGGTGGTCGAGGGCGCGCGCGACGGGCGGTCGGTCGCCGACATGATGGAGGCCGGCGGCCATATCGTCACCCGCGATCAATGCATGGACGGCGTGGCCGAGATGATCCACGAGGTCCAGGTCGAGGCGACCTTTCCCGACGGCACCAAACTGGTGACCGTGCACGACCCGATCAGATAGGAGGCCGCGATGATCCCCGGAGAACTGATGCCCGCCGAGGGCGAGATCACGCTCAACGCAGGTGCCGACGCGATCACGCTGGAGGTGGCCAATACCGGCGACCGCCCCGTGCAGGTCGGCAGCCACTACCATTTTGCCGAAACCAACCCGGCGCTGGAGTTTGACCGCGATGCGGCGCGCGGACATCGGCTCGACATCGCGGCGGGCACCGCCGTGCGGTTCGAGCCGGGCCAGCGGCGCGAGGTCACGCTGATCCCCTTTGGCGGCGCGCGGCGGGTGTTTGGATTTAACGCACAGGTCATGGGGGACTTATGAAAAAGCGCTACGATCCGATGAAAGCTTTTGCCAACGGTCTTGAGGTTAGCATGGTCATGGCAGAGGCGCAGGCGGTCGTCGGGATGCGGCTGATGGGCATGGCGGGCCTGTGGTCCGTCACCCCATATGAGGACCGCCGCATGATCGAGGAAAAGACCGATGCGCTCGTCAAATCCTACACGGCGGCCAACCGCGCGATGATGAACGGCGGCGACGCGGATGACATCGCCGCCGCCGCGATCAAACCCATCCGCGCGCGCACCCGCGCCAACCGGCGGCGGCTGACCAAACGGGGGGTGAAGGCATGAGGCGCGCGGTTCTTGCTGCGGCGCTGTGCCTTGCCGCGCCGATGGTGCAGGCCCAGACCGCCGCCGAATGCATCGCTCCCCAACAGCAGCAGCTGATGAACGCCTGCGCGGCCAAGGACTACCGCGAGGCGGATGCCGCGCTGAACCGCGCGTGGGGGCCTGCGAAGGACTTTGGCGACCGGATCGGCGTCGGCGGTGATCTGCTCGACGCGCAGCGCGCGTGGCTGGCCTACCGCGATGCGGCCTGCGCGGTGCACGCCAGCCCGTTCGAGGGCGGATCGCTGCAACCGCTGATCCTGTCCACCTGCCTGACGGACCTCACCGTCGCCCGCACGAAGCTCCTGCTCGAATTTCACGGATACTGACATGCCCCAGAACATCTCCCGCGCGCAATATGCCGCCATGTACGGCCCCACCACCGGCGACCGCGTCCGGCTGGCCGATACCGATCTGATCATCGAGGTAGAGCGCGATCTGACCACCTACGGTGAGGAGGTGAAATTCGGCGGCGGCAAGGTCATTCGCGACGGCATGGGCCAATCGCAGGTCACCCGCGCGGGTGGGGCGGTGGATACCGTCATCACCAACGCGCTGATCGTGGATCACACGGGGATCTACAAGGCGGATGTCGCGCTCAAGGACGGGCTGATCGCGGCCATCGGCAAGGCCGGCAACCCCGATACGCAACCGGGCGTCGATATCATCGTGGGGCCGGGCACCGAGGTGATCGCGGGCGAGGGGCGGATCCTCACGGCGGGCGGTGTCGACAGCCACATCCACTTTATCGCGCCGCAGCAGATGGAGGATGCGCTGCATTCCGGCATCACCACCTGTTTCGGCGGCGGCACCGGCCCCGCGCATGGCACGCTGGCCACCACCTGCACGCCGGGGCCGTGGCACATCGGGCGCATGCTGCAAAGCTTTGACGGGATCGCGATGAATATCGGTCTGTCGGGCAAGGGCAATGCGTCGCAACCCGCAGCCCTTGAGGAAATGGTGCGCGGCGGGGCCTGCGCGCTCAAGCTGCACGAGGATTGGGGCACGACCCCCGCCGCGATTGACTGCTGCCTCTCGGTGGCGGATGCGTGGGACGTGCAGGTGATGATCCACACCGATACGCTGAACGAAAGCGGATTTGTCGAACACACCCGCGCGGCCATCGCCGGGCGCACCATCCACGCCTTTCACACCGAAGGGGCCGGCGGCGGGCACGCGCCGGACATCATCAAGATCTGCGGCGATCCCAACGTGCTGCCGAGTTCCACCAACCCCACGCGGCCCTTCACCGTCAACACGGTCGAAGAACACCTCGACATGCTGATGGTCTGTCACCACCTCGACAAGGCGATCCCCGAGGACATCGCCTTCGCCGAAAGCCGCATCCGGCGCGAAACCATCGCGGCGGAGGATATCCTGCACGACATCGGCGCGTTTTCGATCATCGCCTCGGACAGTCAGGCGATGGGGCGCGTGGGCGAGGTGCTGATCCGCACCTGGCAGACCGCCGACAAGATGCGCAAGCAGCGCGGGCGCCTGCCCGAAGAGACGGGGGACAACGACAATTTCCGCGTGCGCCGCTACATCGCCAAGGTCACGATCAACCCCGCAATTGCGCAGGGGGTGGGGCATGTTGTGGGCTCGATCGAGGTCGGCAAACGCGCCGATCTGTGCCTGTGGAGCCCGGCGTTCTTTGGGGTGAAGCCGGAAATGGTGCTGCTGGGCGGCTCTATCGCGCTGGCGCAGATGGGCGACACGAACGCCTCGATCCCCACGCCGCAGCCGGTGCATTCGCGGCCCATGTTCGGCAGCTTTGGCGGTGCGCGCATCGCGTCCTCGGTCTGTTTTGTCTCGGCGGCGGCGCAGGCCGACGGGCTGGGCGCGCGGCTGGGTCTGGGCAAAGAGACGGTCGCGGTGGCCAACACGCGCACCATCGGCAAGAAAGACCTCATTCACAACGACGCGTTGCCGGTGGTTGAGGTGGACCCCGAGACCTACGAGGTGCGCGCTGACGGTGAATTGCTGACCTGCAAGCCTGCCGAGGTGCTGCCCATGGCGCAGCGCTATTTCCTGTTTTGAGGGGACGATGATGCACGACGAATTGGCACAAACGGTCCTGCGCGCCGCTGAGGCGGGGCAGGTGGCGGATCGTATCTCGCTCGATTACGAGGCCCGTTTTCTGCGGCGCAAGGTGCTGACGGCGGACGGCGGCACGCGGGTGCTAGTGGATCTCGAAAGCACGACCTCGCTGGAGGACGGCGACGTGCTGGCCTGCGACAGCGGTGCGCGCATCGCGGTGCGTGCAGCACCCGAGCCTTTGTTGCGGGTGACAGGGCCGAACCTTGCGCGGCTCGCCTGGCACATCGGCAATCGGCACACGCCCTGTCAGGTCGGCGACGATCATCTGCTGATCCGCAACGATCCGGTGATTGCGCATATGCTGGGCCACGTGGGCGCCGCGCTGGAGGAGATCACCGCCCCCTTCACCCCCGAAGGCGGCGCCTACGGTCACGGGCGCACGCATAGCCACGAACATGTCGCGACCGCGCATGAGCACTGAGGCGACGCTGATCCTGACACAGTGGATGTCGCCCGCCTATCCGCTGGGCAGCTTTGCCTACAGCCACGGGATGGAAACGGAGATCGCCGCGCGCACACTGCACGACGCGGCGGGGGTGCAGGCGTGGATCGGCGCCGTGCTGCGCCACGGGGCGGGGCAGTCGGATGCGGTGCTGCTGCGCGCGGGGTTTGGGAGCGACGCAAGCGGGGTGCGTGAGGTCGACGCCATCGCGCGCGCCTACGCCGGTAGCGCAGAGCGGTTAGAGGAGACGGTGCAGCAGGGCGTGGCTTTTGCCCTCACGACCTCCGCGATCTGGGGGATCGACGTGCCACCGCTGACCCATCCGGTTGCCGTGGGATATGCCGCGGGGCAGATGGACCTGCCGCTGGACCTGACCGTCACGATGTATCTGCAATCCTTCGCGGCCAATCTGGTGTCCTGCGCGGTGCGTGCGGTGCCGCTGGGCCAGACCGAAGGACAGCGTATGACCGCAACGCTTGTCCAGACCGCCGCAGAGGTGGCCACGGCCAGCGCTGGTATACCGCTGGAGGATCTGGGCGCCTGCGCCTTTGCGGCGGATATCGCGGCGATGCGCCACGAAACACTTGAGCCAAGGATTTTTCGCACATGAGCAAGATGAACGGCCCGCTGCGCGTGGGCATCGGGGGGCCCGTCGGGGCAGGCAAGACAACGCTGACGGCGGCGCTGGCGCGCGCGCTGGGCGACAAGCTGTCGATGGGGGTGATTACCAACGATATCTATACGCAAGAGGACGCCGAGGCGCTGATGCGCATGCAGGTGCTGCCGCAGGATCGGGTCATCGGGGTCGAGACGGGCGGCTGCCCGCACACGGCGATCCGCGAGGATGCCTCGATCAACCTTGCCGCCGTGGCCGAGATGCAGCGGCGCCACCCGGAGGTCGAGCTGATCCTGATCGAAAGCGGGGGAGATAACCTGTCGGCAACGTTCAGCCCCGAACTGGCCGATCTGACGCTTTACGTGATCGACGTGGCGGCGGGAGAGGAGATCCCGCGCAAGGGCGGCCCAGCGATCACCAAATCCGATCTTCTGGTGATCAATAAAACCGATCTGGCGCCGCACGTGGGTGCCTCGCTGGAGGTGATGGCCCGCGATGCGGCGCGGATGCGCGGTGCGCGGCCCGTGGCCTTTTGCGCATTGCGCCACGGCGAAGGGATCGACGCGGTGGTCGATCTGATCGTGTCCGTGGGCGGGTTGCGGGTGCCTGCCTGACCCTCAGCCCGCGCGTTGTGCCGGGCTGTTGCCGTTATCGCTTTGGCGTTTGGGCAGCGTAATGTCGAAACGCGTGCCCTCGCCCTCGACACTGTGCATATCGATATGTCCGCCGTGGCTGTCGACGATGGCCTTGACGATGCTGAGCCCCAGGCCCGTACTGCCGCTGCGCGCGCGTGTCTGCGAACCGGCTTGAGTGAAGCGATCAAAGATCGTGGCCTGCGCGCTTGCCGGGATGCCGGTACCGAAATCCTGCACCGTGAAGGTCAGCGTGTCGCGGTCGCTGCGCAGATCCAGGCGGATTTCCTGACCCTCGTCCGAGAATTTGGCCGCGTTGGTGATCAGATTGCCCAGCACCTGAAGCATCCGGTCAGGGTCGCAATCGATCTGGGTCGCCATGTCGTCGCTACAGGCGCGGGCGATAACGCCGTACTGCGCGAGATAGCCGGCGTTTGCGTCAATGGCGTCGGTCATCAGCGTCCGGGCCGCAACGCGCTTCATGTTGAAGGTCATCTGCCCGGCGGCGATCTTTTCCAGATCAAGCATGTCGTTGACGATCAGCACCAGCCGGTCCGCGTTGCGATGCGCGATTTCCAGCAGGCTGCGGGCCTTGTCGGTGGGCGCGCCAGCCGCACCCGACAGGACCAGCCCGATGCCCCCCTTGATCGAGGTCAGCGGTGAGCGCAACTCGTGGCTGACGGTGGCGGTAAAATCGGCCTTTGCCCGCTCCAGCGCAAGCCGTTCCGAGATGTCGCGGGCGATCGCGACAAAGCGCTGTGCCTTGCCTTCGGTCGTGGTCAGGCGCAGCGTTACCTCGTAGGCGCGGGCCCCGTCCTCGCGGATATAGGACACTTCGGGCACGGCGCCGCGCAGCAGGGGGGTGGTGAGCGCGACAAAGCTGTCGCGCTCGAACAGATGGGCGGCGCGGTCGATGGTCTGACCGGTCATGTCATCGCGCGACCAGCCCAATGTCTCGAGCCCGGCGCGGTTGATATAGGTGAAGCGCAACGAGTCCGAGGTGATGATGAACATCTCGTCGCGAAACAGATCCAGCGCGTCGAGCATATCCCGGTCGGATCTGGCTTGTTCTTCGCGGTTGATGTCAAAGCGGACGGACAACGAGCGGCAATGCCTGCCCGCAGCGTCAAACACCGGGTAGACCGTCGTGCGCACCCAGAATTGTGCGCCACTCGCACGCTGCATGCGCTGTTTGCCGATCCAGCATTGGCCGGAGGTCAGCACGCTGTGAATGTCGTCAAAACGCACGGTTTCGCTGGGCGCATAGAAATCTGCCGTGCTTTTGCCGATGACGGCGTCCTCGGGGTAACCGAGAGCCGCGCAGAAATGCGGGTTTGCGCGTTCGATCAGCCCGTCGGTGCCCACAATCGTGACCATCGCGACGGCGCTTTCAAAAATCTGCATGGGATCCAGCGCGCCCAGATCCTGAACCCCCGCACCGTGGGCGAATTCCGTGTCGCCCGTTCCGGAAGTCTGCGCTGTCTTGCTCGACTTTTTCATAGCTGTCTGCCCGCTGCGGAATTTGGCTGATGATGCAATATTTCTTTGCCTGCGTAAAAATTAATCTCGCTAAAATCCAAAATTATTGAGAATCGCGGTTTTCGCGCATCGCGGTATCGCGCGCTTGCATGAAGAATGGCCTTGCGCCGCCTTGCCAAGCAATGAAACTACGCCCAAATCGGAACCGAAAGGAAACCACCATGAAAAATGCCGAAAATTTCTACATCAACGGCGCCTGGGTCGCTCCGCAGGACGGCACGCGCTTTGATGTCATCGATCCCTCCACCGAAGAGGTCGTCGCCGCCATTTCGCTGGGTGGCGAGGCCGACACCCATGCCGCCATCGCCGCCGCCAAGGCTGCGTTCCCCAAGTGGCGCTTGTCGTCCAAGGCAGAGCGTCTGGAACTCCTGGAAAGCATTTTGGACGTCTACATGCGCCGCTCAGACGAGATGGGGGCCGCGATCAGCACCGAGATGGGCGCGCCCATCGATATGTCCAAAACCCAGCAATCGGGTGCCGGTTCAGGCCACCTGAAAGCCTTTATCGAGGCGTTCAAATCCTTCGAGTTCGAAGAGCCGCTGCGCCCCGGTGAGGAAGACACCCGTATCATCCACGAGCCCATAGGCGTCACCGCGCTGATCACGCCGTGGAACTGGCCGATGAACCAGATCGTGCTCAAGGTTATCCCAGCGCTTGCAACGGGTTGCACGTCGATCCTCAAGCCGTCCGAGCAATCGCCGCTGTCGGGTATCCTGTTCTCTGAAATCATGGATGAGGCGGGTGTGCCCGCGGGTGTGTACAACATGCTCAACGGCGACGGTGCCGGGGTGGGCAGCACGCTGTCGTCGCACAAGGACGTCGATATGGTCAGCTTTACCGGCTCGACCCGCGCGGGCCGCCTGATTACCAAGGCCGCCGCCGACACGATCAAACGCGTCAGCCTCGAGCTGGGCGGCAAGGGCGCCAACATCGTCTTTGCCGATGCCGACGAGAAGGCCGTCAAACAGGGCATCATCCGTTGCTTCAACAACACCGGTCAGTCGTGCAACGCGCCGACCCGGATGCTGGTCGAACGCTCGCGCTATGACCAGGCCGTGGAGGAGGCGAAGGCCGCCGCCGAGGCGACATCGGTGAACGCCGCATCCGAATCCGGTCGCCACATCGGGCCGCTGGTCAGCAAGATGCAGTTCGACAAGGTGCAGGATCTGATACAGCAGGGCATCGACGAAGGTGCGCGGTTGGTTGCGGGCGGCGTGGGCCGTCCGGACGGTCTGAACCGCGGGTATTTTGTCAAACCCACCGTCTTTGCCGATTGCAACAACCAGATGACCGTCATGCGCGAGGAAATCTTTGGCCCCGTGCTGTCGATGATGCCGTTCGACAGCGAAGAGGAAGCCATCGAGATCGCCAACGATACCGACTATGGGCTGACCAACTACATCCAGACCACCGATCCCGAGCGCGCACGCCGCGTTGCGCGGGCGGTCCGCTCTGGGATGGTCGACATGAACGGTAAAGGGCGCGGTGCCGGTGCTCCCTTTGGCGGGATGAAGCAGTCGGGCAACGGGCGCGAAGGCGGCCGCTGGGGGCTCGACGAGTTCCTCGAAGTGCGCGCCATCGGTGGCTGGCCCGCCGAATAGGCGTCTCCAGACCGTGAAGTCGTTGAAAGGCGCGTCCCCCTTGGTGGCGCGCCTTTTTCTTTGGGGTACGGGAATGGGGCCGCGATTCTGGGCCCCCGCCGCGACAGCGCACCACGTTCGCTTGCGCGAGCATCGTGCACCTTGATGCAACCAGGGCGGTAATAGCCTAGTAACGCTGCATTTTATTGCGAAAACTCCATGGCTATTCTTCAACCATAGGGTGGATTTTCGTTCCCTTCTCACGGGTTCGTGATATTGGTTGATAGGACAATCATGATGAACGGGAACGGGTGTGGGCATGAGTGACGAAACGCTGAACGGCGCCGACAAAAATGGGGCGCGGGTCGATCAGCCTGATCCAGAGGTGATGGAAAAGCTTGTGGGCCTGCGCACGCAGGTGCGTGAGAATTTTGGCGCGGTCGCCATGGCGATGACGGCGCTGGCGCGCTATCGCCACTCCTCGCTGGCGGATCTGCAGCACCTGATTCTCGACCCGCTGATGCGCGACCGCATCGCGATGGCCTATCCCAACGGGGACAAGAACGCCGTGCGCGATGTGGCCGGCATGGCGATCTGGGCCAGCGTTTCCGAAGAAGTCGATGCCAAGATCCGCGACCAGATCAAGGCGGGCGTGTTCCCGCTGCGGCTGAAATCCGAGGATTGGACGTCCGGCAAGATCAACTGGCTGTTCGACGTGATCGCCTCGGACCAAAAGACCACAGGGCGGTGATCGCGAATTTCCGTCAGGTCGCGGGTGAGGGGGAGCTGCGCGTGCATCCCATCGTCGGGCGGTTGGTCGATCGCGAGATGTTGACCCGGATGACGGGCGCAAGGGAGGCCGCGGCCACGCAGACCGAAGCGACCGATGGCTAAACCACGCGACCCGATGGGGCGGGGGCGGTGATCGCGCGGGGCAAAAGACGTGTGGCGCGGATGGCGGTGCGCGCCACGCTTGGGGCCTGGCTTCTGGCCCTGACCGCCTGCGCGTCTTCTGCCGCCTGGTACGAGGTCATGACCTTGCATCTGTCCACGAACGATGGCCCCGTCGCGCTGTCGCAAAGCGTGGCGGTCTCCTTCGATCCCGCGCAGGTTTGGGCGGGGGCGCTGGACAGCGACGATGTACAGATCGCGGGGCGCGCCCTGGTGGTGTCGCTGGGCGGCCCGGTTCTGGCGGTGCCATTCGATGATCGCACGGGCTGGCGTGTCTGGCGCGCGCGCTACGCTTTGAGGTTGACCGACACGACAATGGGCGCGGATCTGCAGGGGGTGATGGCACAGGAAGAAGCGCTGCCGCTTCCGCGTGATCTCTGGCCCGCTCTGGTCGCGTTCACCGATCCGCACGATGCCGTAAGCCTCGTTCTTGTCGATCCGACAGACATGGCGGCGGTCTTTGGGCAAGGGATGATGCTGGAACGGATTACCGTGCAGGCGCGCCAGGAACCCGCCGCGCCCACGACGCCGATCAGCGCGCTGCTGCCGTGGTGGGGCGACGCGAACGTGCCTCTGGGCGACGGGATCCGGCGCAGCTATGGTCATCCGCTCAACGGGCTGCGCCGTCGGGATTTCGTGAGGGAGGCGTCGTGAGCATTCCTTTCTCAACCGTGCCCCTGCGCACGGTAATTCTGGTCCTCGTTTGCTGCGTGCTGGTCAGCGGCGCGCAGGCAGGCGCGCAACGCTTTGGCTGGGCGCAGGAGACGAGGCTGACCGTCGCGACGCCCGCGGGGCCTGTGAGCGCCCGCGCGGTGCACGAGATCAACGCGACATTCTACGCCGAGTCGCCGCCTTTTGCGACGATCACGCAGATCGAATACACGGTGCAGGGCGGTCCCCTGATGCTTGAGATCGCGCCCGATGCATGGATCTTTGGCATCATCCGGAACACAGAATTCTTTGAAAGCGCCTACGCGGAGCTGTCTCCGCGCCAGATCTTTCTCGATACGCTGAGCAGTCAGGGGGAGGGCGATCCGCGTCCCGTTGATCCCGCGCTCTTTGGTGCGCTGCCGGGTCTGGTGTTTTTCCGTTTTGCCGATCCGGCTGACCCAAACAGCGCCGAACTGGTGGACCTGGGCGATCTCGCAGCCCTCTACGGGCCGGGTCACACATTGGTTGGGGTGACGACACGCCCGACCCTGCAGGCCGCCTCAACCGGGGGGCGCCTGCACAATATCCTGCCGTGGCTCGCCACATACGACGACTGGATCACGCTGCCCCGTCCGGGCGCGCGCGCTCTTCAGATCGCGCCTTTCGAATTTGTTGCCGGAGTCAAAAGATGACCATTTCCCGCGAGCTGTTTCTGTCGATCCTGGCCATGGATTCCTATCATCAGGGCTACGATCCGGGCATGGTGCACGGCAAGTCAAACATCGGTGGTGCCACGGTACGCAGCGCCAGCGCGGATGGCGTTTCGGTAGAGGACTATGCCCGCTGGCAAGAACAGGGTTTTTACGCGGTCTCATACGATGTGAACGCGACGGGCATCTCAGGTTGGGGAGGCGAGACATTCGCAATCTCCTATCGCGGCACCGACGGGGCGCCTGACTTTACCCGTGGTTGGACCATGGGCGGAGGATTTACCGGCTGGAACCAATCGAGCCTGGCGTTGGACTTTTTCACCTCCGCGACGGGTCAGACCATGGATGCGCAAACCGGTCTGCCCGGCTACCGGCAGGAAGCGTCCAACGCGATCCTGACCGGTCACTCACTCGGCGGCGGCTTGGCTGGGTTTGTCTCGGCACTGTCGGGCACCGAAGGGGTAGGCTATGACAATATGCCCTTCTCGATTGCCGCGTTCATGCAGGACATCGCCGACCAGCGGGGGCTGGGTGCTGAGGGTCAGCTTTCGCCCGCTGAATTCATCTCGACCCTGCGAGACCTGCTCGACAGCATGGTGCGGGATGGCGGCGGGGTCGGATCGGGCGACGCGAATTTTGCGTTTGATGGGATCAACAGCACCAGCTGGCTCGAAATTTCGACGAAGAATGAAATCCTCGAAAGCGTGCGCAACGGCGACTTTCAGCTGTTCGGCGGCGCGCTTGGCCCGATCATCGAATCGCTGGTGGAGACGGAGGTCGCTCAGGAGTTCCTCGCAGCCGATCCCGATCTTGCCGACTACATCAACTTCCTCGCCGATAATGACAGCATGCGAGAATACGGCAATCTCGCCGCTGACCTGACGTATATCTACCAGCGTCACGTTCAAAACACCTCGGACCGGATCGTCTACGACGCAACCATCGATCCCTTCTTTACCGATTTGGCTGATCGCGCGCTTGTGCTTCACATGATTGATCTGCTGACGCTGCTTCGTTTTTCGGCGGAGAAAAGCAACAATGCGCAGCCAAATTCTGATCCCGAAATCGAAAAGTGGCGCTATATCGCGCGCGAATTCATGGAGGCCTATTTCGACAACGAGATTGACCCCAACGGCCCAGACTACCTCTCCGAAAGCATCGCCGTCGCCGCCGGTTTCACGAACATCGCGGGCAAGGCGACGACCAGCGCAAAAATGCGTCATGCGATCGCCTATTCTGCGCTTGAGGAGTCGAGCGGTCTGGTGTTCGGCAATACCGGTATCCGGGCGATGGTCGATGACATTGACGAGCTTGGCTCCCTGCATGAGGCGACCGGCCTTGTCCGGTTCCAGAACTACTTTAACGGTCCCAAGAACCTGTTTTCGGCGGTATCAGAAGCAATTGTGCAATTTGCCGGACAGATGGCGCTGCAAGAAGTCGATTTCAAACAGCATACCGATCTGCGACCCGAGCAGGGGATCCTGACATTCACGGCAGGTGGTGCGCATATCGACTTTGCCGATGACCCCGATGATGAGACGGCATCGGCCGATCTGATGTTGATCAACCTGTCGTCGCACCTGTGGGAGCTCAACGACAGCGGCACCAATGTTGTCAACACGACGCGTGAAGTCGGACGGCTTGGGCATTGGATCAAGTCGGCGCTCTGGGCGACGACGCAGGACGATCAGCTTCTCGATCCGGAGGAGGCGACGGATTCCGCCTTTGCGCTGACCGGGCTGCCGCAGATCCTGCGCGCGGTTTACGGCGAGGGCGATGACGACCGCCAATGGCAGCTGACAGGTGTTGTCGGGCGGTTCATTCGTGAGGTGCAGATCGCGATAGACAATGCGTCCGGTGAGGAACACCTTGCCGAGCGTAAACCTGCTCAGGGCGACAACGCTGCGGCGACCGAAGCGCTGTTCGATATGACCGCAAGCCTGTTCATCTCGGCCGATGTGGCGCAGACGGTTTATGGTTCCAACGACAACACGATCTTTCTGCTCAGCGACGCGGATGACGAGGTCCATCTTTCACTGCGCAAATCGACCGAAGATAAGCCATACGACGGCAGCGGGCAGGACATCGTCTTTGGTCGGCTGGGGGCGGATAAGGTCGTCGACTATTTCGTCGAAGATCAAAAGCGAAACGATGAAGGCCGCGATATCGACGACATCTTCTATGCGACCCATCGCGAGATCGCCGCTGAAGAGGTATATCAGTCAGTCGTTTCCCGCAGCGTTGATGATGCTGAAAACGATGAATACCGTTACTCCGCGTTGTTGGAGCCCACCCAAAGTGATGCGCTTGCGGAGCTGGGGCTTGAGCTGACGGATGTTTCGCTGCGCACGATCGGAGATGGCACGTTTGGAGGGGCGGAATTTGTGCAGTTGTCGATCGTGGATCGCAACGGTGGCGACCGATCTGATCCCTTCCGCGATCTCTTCCACGACGTCGAAACGATCATCCTGTCGGAGAAAAGCGATCTCGCGCGGGTGCAGGAGAGCTGGCTGTCGGTGCCGCAGATCATCGACTTTGGCGCGTTCGAGAAGGGACCGGTCACGCAGCAGGACTTTGACGAGCTGGACTTTTCCGCGCTGGGCCGCGGGATCGAAATCGTCAATGGCTCGCTGCGGCTTCACGATGGGGGCGATGAGGCGCCGCGACAGGGCGATCTCATGGAAACCTATGAGATGGTGTTTGGCCACGCGCTTGACGAATTGTTGCCAGGCTTCGATCCGCTTGAAACCGAGACGCCGCTGACGTTGATGAACGTCGAGAAATTCACCGGCACGGCGCAGGGCGATACATTCATTCAGGCGGCGGCCGGCATTGCGCTGGATAGCTTTGGCAACTGGGCCGAAGACAACCGCCCCGGCGCGGTCGCGCACATCAATTCCGGGGCGGGCAACGACAACATCTATGTCATCAATCCCGGTTATTTTGACAAGGATGCCCCCATCCCCGAAAGCAAGGGCGGCGCCGAAGGCGGCGGCACCACTGCAAAGGGCGAGCTGCGGACCAAACTCGACGCCGGGGCGGGCGACGACTGGATCGTGGTCAAGGGAGGCAAAAAGGCGCTGACCGTTGGCGGTGACGGCGAGGACTGGATCTATAATACCTCGGCGGGGGGCGAGATCTACGGCGATACCAACCTTGGCGATGGATCCGGCAGCGGAACGGGCGACAGCGATTTGATCTGGTGGGCGCCGGGCGTCACGATGAAGGACCCCGACGAGAACGACTATCTGCGCTATTTCGATCGGCCGCTGATCGGCGGCGCGCAGAACCTGCCGCTGGGTCCGGTACGCACGATCCTGCTGGACGCCATCGTCTCTGTCTCGGGCTTTGCGACCTACAAATCCGAAATCTATTACGACTATCTGACACCGCATATTCAGTATCAGCAGGTCGGCGATGAATTCTTTGTCATCAACCGCTTGCCGGGGGCTACCTCGACGGGGGGAGAGACCTGGGGCGCGGGCGCGCCCTCGACCGGCAATTCCATGCGGTTCCAGAATTTCGAGCAAAAGACGACCATGTGGGGCATCGCCTTTGCCGAAGGTTTCGACGAGGGCGAGCAGCCGATCAACGCCTGGACCGGCCTGCGCGAGGTCGTCAGCGGCAATGTCACCTTCAACGTCAACGCCGGGGGCGACATGTCGATGCTTTTCAAGGACAGCAACCCTGTCCTTGATATCATTTCGTGGATTCCCGGCTTTCCCGGTGGGCTGACCCGCTGGATCCCGATGATCGAGCATGTTCTGGTGCAGGCAGGTGCGTCGGCGCTGAGGGCCAAGAACCTGCAGTGGGGCGAGGGTAACGACCCGCTGGTGATCGATCTGGACGGTGACGGGATCGAGACATCGGCCATCGGCGATCTTGAGGTCTATTTCGACCTTGACGGCGATTTCTTTGCCGAGCGTACCGGCTGGCTCGATGCCGATGACGGGTTTCTCGCGCTGGATCGAAACGGCGACGGGCTGATTTCGGACATCACCGAGCTTTTTGGCGGGCCGGGCCTGTCGGGCTTTGCCGAGCTGCGCGACTATGACGACAATGACGACGGGGTGATTACCGTCGAGGATGCGATCTGGGCCGATCTGACGATCTGGCGCGATTTCGATCAGGACGCGCAGACGGACGCGGGCGAGCTATCGTCGCTCGATAGCAACGGTATCACCCGGATTGACGCCTGGGGCCAGGACATGGGCGATTTTGTCACCCCGGCCAAGACGCGGCTCTTGCGGGAGGGGGATGTGACCTTTGCCGACGGGCGGGTGACCAAGCTTTACGACGCGATCTTTGACGCAAGCGAGACCTTCACCGCCTTCCGGGGCGAGATCGGGATCACGGCTGCCCCCAAGCTGGAAAGCCGCGGTTTTGGCAATCTGGTCAACCTCGACGTGGCGATGGCCAACGATCTGGAACTGGCCGATATCGCGCGTGCCGCCGCCGACGGGATGACGACCATCGACATGCGCACCCTGCGCGCCGAGGTGGGAGAGACGCTGAGCCTGTGGGGCTTTGCCCAGGCGCAATCGCGTGAGCTGACGCCTGTGCGGATCGGTGATGTGGACGGCACGCAGACGGTTCTGGACCGCGCGATCTGGGTTGAGGACGCAACCGGCGGCTACTGGCAATTGGCCAGCGGCGCGCCCGTGCTGGATGCGGGCGGCGTGCAAATCGACCGGCCGACGATGGCCGATGTGCTGGCGCTTGAGGGCGGCTGGCAGATCACGCAGGCGTTCTCCCCCGCGACGCGCGCCGCGGCGCTGGAGCATCGCAGCGAACGGCCCTTCCTCGTCGAGGTTATTGACGGGGTCGCGACCGTGCTCGACTGGGGGACCCAACAGCCCGATGGCAGCTGGCAGCTGGCCAGCGGCACGCCGATCACCGACGCGCAAGGCGCCCCCATCGCCGCGCCCACGCTTGAGGAGGTGCTGGCGCAGGCCGCCACGGTGGGCCAGCAATGGCGCGCGGAATCCTTCGGGTTCAACCCGCTCAACGACGTGGCCGTGCAAGAGATCGGCGTGCGGCAAGTCGACGGCATCGTGACCGATTACACGGTCGAGATCACCGACCAGAACGGCACATTCCACGTCTGGGCGCGCAATGTCGACCGGGCGCTGGAGCTTCAGGCGAAATACGGCACCGCTCAGGAATTCAACCTGCGCAACTTCGAGATCGATTTTGACACGCTCGATGAGGTGAACTCCACCGACGACAGCCAGTTCCGAGTGGAGATCCTGACACCGGGGCAGATGAATTTTGCGCTGGCCTTTGCCGGGTTCGAATTCCAGCCGCAGATGCTGAGCGGCACAATCGACGCGCAGACGGGCGTGTTGTCCTACACGGTCTCGCCACGGTCCGATACGGGCATTGCGGGGCCGGATGGCTATGTCTCGGGCATCAATCAGGTGATCGCGCTGCTCGACGAGGTGGTGCCGAACTATATCCAGACGGCCAATGGCTATGCCATGCGGCTGGCGTTTCAGGGCGGGCTGGCCGATTTTGCGCAGGGCATCGCTTATGACGCGCAGATCGACGCCTACCGGCCCACCACCGACGAGGAACTGATCCCGGTCTTCGACGCGATATTCAAGGCGCTGCCGGGCGACTATCAGCCGGCGGTCGAATACCTGCAATCCTGGGCCGAACTGCTGGCGCAGGTCATCCCCGACTATGCGCCGAGCGGAGAGAACAACGACGGCGGGCAATCGGTGCGCGCCGACAAGGTGTTCGTGCTGCAAAACCTGATCCCCGCGTTCGAGCGGAACGCCTCACCGCTGGATCTGGCCGCCGCGATGTACGCGATGCAGCTCGACGAGGGGCGGCTGCGCATGGCCGCTGATGAGACCGTCACGGAGGTTCTGGGCACCACGGGGACGGATTATTTCTATCTCGCGGACGGCGATCAGACCCTTCTGGGCGGCGACGGGGAGGATGCCTATTTCGCCGGTGAGCTGACTGGCCACGACACGATTACCGACTACGACGACGGAGATCTTGATGATCTGCGGCTGACCGGGGTGACGCCGGACGACGTGACCTTTGAGCGCAAGGGCCAGGATCTGGTCATCAGCTACAACGACCTCGACAAGTCGATCACCGTGAACGATCACTTCCTCGGGGAGCTCAACCCGCTGCTGGCGGGCGGGCGTCAGGACAGCGGCGTCAACCATATCGTGTTCGGTGATGGCACGGTCTACGACCGTTTCCGCATCTCGCTGGAGGTCAGCGAGGAGCGCGACACCTTCGACGAGATCATCGGCTCAGGCTCGGCGGATGTGCTGCGCGCGGGGCTGGGCAACGACATCATGCGCGGCGGCGCGGGGGGGACTACTATTACTACACCGGCGGTCAGGACCTGATCGGCGAAGAGACCGATTTCTTCAACTCGGCCAGTCAGGCGGGGATCGGGCCGCTGAAGGGCGGGGTGGACTACCTGTATTTTGCCGAAGGTCTGCGCCTGTCGAACATGAAGTTCGTGCGCGAAGCCGACGGAGACGATCTGACGATCCTGATGCTCGATAACGACGGGGTCGAGACCGGCGACAGCCTGACCATCGAGAAACAGTTCTGGGGAATGCGCAATCCGATCCCGGGCGCGCTGGGCGAATTCGACCCGTCGCTTGAATTCGACTATGTCTCGCCCTTCATGATCGAACGCTTCGTCTTTGACGGGGGTGCCTCGATCAACGTGGAGCGGATGATGCAGCTGGTGCTGCAACAGGCCGCGACCGCGGGCGACGATGCGATCTACGGCTTTATCGGCGACGATGAGCTGTCGGGCGGGGCGGGCGACGATTTCCTGACCGGTCTGGCGGGCGGCGACACCTATTACTTTGGCCGGGGCGACGGCGAGGATGTGATCCTCGACAATGATCTGAGCGTCGTGATCCTGGGCGAAAAACCCAAGGACCGCCTGATCTTTGGCGATGATCTGCGCTGGACCGACTTTGATTTCCTGCGCGATGGGGCGAGCGACACGTTGCGCCTGATGGTGCGCGGCACCGACGACGGCGTGGTGCTGACCGACTACCTCGAAACATTTCCTTTCATCGGCTACATCAACCGGATCGAGGACATTACCTTTGGTGACGGGACCAATTGGGAATGGACCAAGCTGCTGCAGCACTACGTCGACATCGCGCGCACCGATGGCGACGACACGATCTATGGCTTCAACGTCGCTGACAGCATTGATGGAGGCCTGGGCGATGACCGGCTGGTCGGCATGGGCGGTGGCGATATCTACGTGTTCCAGCCGCTGCACGGCACGGACGTCATTCTGGACGCGGGCGGGGCCGACCGGGTCGAGATGCGCAATATCGCCTTTGCGGACATCGAATTCGACCGGACCGCGCTTGATCTCATCATCCGCCTGCGCTCCACCGGTGAGACGCTGACGCTCGAAAACCAATACGTGCGCGCGCAAAAACAGGCATTCGCCGTCGAGGAGTTCATCTTTGCCGATGGTACGCTGGTGCACACGGATGTGAACCCCGAGGATATCGACCTCATCGGCACCGCCGCCGATGAGATCATCGAAGGTTCAAACTTTGCCGAGCGGATCGACAGCCGAGGCGGGAATGACACGATCATCGGGCGTGACGGCGGGGATACCTACGTCTTTGATGCAGGCTACGGCAACGATGTGATCATCGACGTGCGCGAGCGCGCCAGCTGGGACGATCGCCGCCACGTGCCCGATCCGGTCTATGACACCGTGGATCTGGGCGGGGACATCACCCGCGACAACATCCTGTTCACCCGTGACGGCGACGATCTGGTGATCGAGATCGACCAGCGCCCCGATACGCTGCGCATCCGCGACCAGTTCAAAAGCACCGCGCACGGGGTCGAGCGGTTCAAGTTCTTTGATGGTTCGATCATGACGATCCGCGAGGTTGAACAGGATCTCAACATCGAGGGCGGCAACCGCGGCGACAACGTGCTGACCGGGGTTATGGATCAGGAAAACGTGCTGGACGGGCGGCAGGGCGACGATCTGCTGATCGGCGGCAACCGCGCCGACAGCTACGCCTTTGGCGTGGAATACAACCTCGACCGGATCGAGGAGCAGGTGGACAACGGCACCGTCGACCGTGTTGTTTTTGGCGCAACGGTCGATCCCGAAGCGCTAATCCTGCGGCGCGACGGCGACACGCTGATCATCGATCTGGGCAACGGCACCGACGTGCTGACCATCGTGGACGGGCTCGGCGCGCGCACCATCGAAGTCTTTGAATTCGCGGGCAACGTCACATGGACGCTCGATGAGGTCCGCGCGCGGATGCTGCTGGGCAGCGACGGCGACGACCGCTTGATCGGTTTCGAGACGCGTGATGACACGCTGGACGGTGGGGCCGGATCGGACGCGATGGAGGGGCGCGGCGGCGATGACACCTACCGCTATGGCTACGGGCATGGCGACGACAGCGCCTTTGACAGCGGTGGCGTGGACAGCGTCGTCTTTGGTGTGGGGATCACCCAGGCGGATGTTGTTTTTGACGAGGTCGGCAACGATCTGGTCGCCACCCTTGCGGGAACGGGCGAGACGCTGGTGATCCTGGGCGGTGCGGGCACCGGTAGCACGAATTGGGTTGAGACCTTCGCCTTTGAAAACGGCACCGTGCTGAGCGTCGAAGAGATCCGCGCAGGCATCACGGCAAGCCAGACCAACGCGGGCATGGACCGTTTCGACGCGCGCGCGCTTGGCGCCGATTTCCCGTTGCAGCCGGGACGCGGGTTCGACTCCGTGCAACTCGACAATGACGCCACGATGTATTTCAGTCGCGGCGACGGGATCGACACCGTCTGGACGGGATACCGCACCACCGGCACCAAGATCGTGTTCAACGATCACGCCTCCACCGAGGTCACGGTGCGGATCACGGCCGTTGACGGCCCTGATCTGATGCTTGATTTCCCCGACAGCGGCGATCAGGTGATCCTGGTGCGCGCGCGCACCGACACCGTGCCGCCGCTTTTGGTATTCGCCGATGGCGTGGTCTGGGACCGCACGGCGCTGATGCGCGCGCTCACCGCGGCGCAGGCCACCGACGGGGACGACCTGCTGGTCGGCTCCTCGCTCGAGGACGTATTCGAGGGCGGGCGCGGTGACGACGATCTGCGCGGCGGCACCGGCGACGATACCTATCTTTTCAGCCGGGGCGATGGGCGTGACGTGATCACTGACACCGCGGGGACGGATGTTTTGCTGATCGAGGGTTACCTCTATAGCGAAATGACCGTTCGCCGTCCTATCGGCGCCAGCGAAAGCGGGTCGGTGACCACGAATGACATGGTGCTGACCTTTGACGGCACCGACGACGAAATCGTGCTGCGCTATTCCACCAGCTTTGCGGGCATCGACCGCGTCACCTTTGGCGATGGTACCGAAATCACGCTGGAACAACTGCTCAACCTCACATCGGGGGCGGGAACCGAATTTGACGATCTGCTGATCGGCACTACGCTGAGCGAGACGCTCGAAGGCGGGCGCGGCGACGACACCCTCGACGGCGGGGCGGGCGACGACCGGTTTATCATCCGGCGTGGCGATGGGCGCGATGTGATCGACGAAAGCGGATCGAGCGGCGACGCCAACGTGCTCGAGCTGCCCGATCACCTGGAAGGTGAGGTGCGTGTCATCGCCTCACCCGGCGACAGCAGCAACGACATCATCCTCGATCTGGGCGGCAGCCAGCGTGTCACCCTCGAAAACGGGTCCAGCAACTTTGCGCGCGTCACGCAGGTCGTCTTTGCCGACGGAACGACCTGGGACCGCACCGAGATCAACGCACGCGCCAACGCGCACTACAACACGTTGCAATTCGAGGCGCAGATCCGCCCGGTCGGCAGCGCGCCAGTCGTCTCGACGCCCGCCTCCGAAATGCTGGTCGGCTTCTCGCCCAGCACCGATTTCATCTTCCAGCGCGGCGGCGGGCAGGACCGGATCGAGGATTCGGGCGTCAACAACACGCTCCGGCTGACCGGCTATACCCTGGCGGAGGCGGAGTTCGCCTATGCCGCGACCGGGCCGAACGAGCTGGTCATTACATTTGCGGACACTGACGACCGCGTCGTGATCGAGGATGGATTCGATTACAGCAGCTACAACGGTCAGAACCGTCAGACCATCGGCAGTTTTATCTTTGACGATGGCGTGTTGACGCCGCAGCAGATCACCCAGCGGATCATCGACGGGCAAAGCACCGCGGGTGACGACGAGATCCACTCCCTCAGGACGCCGACGACCATCGAGGCGGGCACCGGCAACGATACCCTGCGCGGCGATCTGGACGACAGCACAATCGTCTTCCGCGCGGGCGACGGGCAGGATGTGGTCGCGGCCCGTTCTGGCAACGGCAATGCGACAATCGACATTCGTGGCCACGCGCCCACGGATGTGACCGTCACGCGCGATGTCTACCAGCAGCAGGGATTTATCCTTACTTTTTCGGGCAGCGATGACAGCCTCACGCTGCGCGGGCAGGGCCGCGACGGGGCGAACCAGATCGAACAGATCCTGTTTGAGGACGGCACGATCTGGGATGTGGCGACACTCGATGCGATGGCGATCACAACAACGGTGCCGCTTCTGGGCGGCGCGGACGGGCCGACCGACGGCAACGACACGCTGACCGGCACCGGCTTTATCGAGATCTTCGAGGGCGGGCGCGGCGATGATGTGATCGACACCGGAGAATTCTTTGGCGATGGCGATTTCGATACGGTCGTCTTCCGGCGCGGTGATGGTCAGGATTTTGTCTACTCCAGCCGCTACATCGGTGATCTGACGATCAGCCTGCCGGATCTCAATCAGGCGCAGATCCGTCTGTTGCCATCGGTATTCGCCGGGGTTGAGGCGCCGGTTATCGACGGGGCGGGTCCGACGGATGATCTGATCATCGAGGTGATCGGCACGTCGGACCGGATCTGGATCGAGGACGGCTTGTATGCGGTCACGGATATTCAGTTTGCGGACGGCTCCGCCCTGTCCGGCAATGAGATCGCGAACGCGCTCGACGACTGGCCAGAAGCGCCGACGGAGGAGTTTACCCCCCCGATCGAGATCCCGCCGTTTGTCACGAGCTTTGACCTCGATCCGGGCGATCAGACCTATTTCATGGGCTACGCCGAAGTCTGGGGCACGCAGACCATCGTGCTTAACCATACCGGCGGCGTGGATACGTTGCGGATCTTTGATGATCCCGGGTTCAGCCACGAAGGTGAAATTCACGTCAATCTCGGCGCCGCCGCCACGGCGGATGTCGAGGCGTTCCTGATCGGCGATCCCAACAGCTTTGGCGATGTGGATACGCTGGTCATCGACTGGGGTGTTCCGGGCGATCTGGTGATGATCGGCAGTGCGACGGGGGGCTTTGCGGGCACCGATGTGTCCCACGTGCAGACCGCCGATGGCCTGATCCCGGTTGCTCAGCTGATCGCGGATGCACAGGCCGCAGAGCTTGCCGATCCGCGCCGTTTCGAGGGCGCGTTCGATTTCATCCGGGGCACGGATACCGGACGCTTCATCGTTGAGATGCCGGCGGATGAAGGGGGGCCCGGCGGCCCGGATGGCCCCGGAGGCCCGGATCGCCCGGTCACAGTCGACAACCCCGACCTTGAGGGTGGCGGGGATTTCCCCGATTTCCCTGGTGATGATTTCCCAGCCGGGCCGGGCACGATGGTGTCGCTCACTGGCGTGAGCGTGGACGAGCTGTCGATGGCGCTGCGCGGCGACCGCTACGTGCTTGAGATTGCGCCCCGGGCGGGCGATGGCAGCGATGCCGCGCAGATCTGGCTCACGACCCCGTTCGAGATGGAGAACCTGACGCTCACGCTCGTGGACGCGCAGACCGACCTGAGCGGCACCGAGTTGATCGCGATGCTGACCGAGGATGGCAGCGGCGCGACGGCGGGCGATGATTATCTGATTGTCGAACCCTTTGACCTCGGCACAACAAGTGGGCTTGAGGGGGATGATCTGGTCCTGTCCCGTGCCTCCGATCTCGCGCTTGTCTACCGGCGCGGAGACGGGGACGATATCGTCAGGGTGCAATCCTTTGACACACCGCAGGTCGATCTGACGCTTGAGGGTATTGCGCCCGAGGCCGTCACGCTGGTGTTGCAGAACGCGCATCTGCTGGTGCGCATCGCGGAAAGCGCACCGGGTGCGGGCGACGGCGGCACGATCCGTCTGGTTGAGACGCTCAATGCCGCCTCCGCGACCGGGACCGCGCTGCAACAGATCAGATTTGCCACCGGCGGCACGGTCTGGACGGCGAGCGACATCGCGGCGCTGTTGATCCCGCCCGCGCCCGAAGCGACGGACGGCAATGATCTGGTCGACGGGCCGACACAGGACGCCACGTATGAGCTGGGATTGGGCGATGACGTGGTCATCAGCTCTGGCAACGATGAAGTCTACATCTACACCGCCGGGGACGGCCACGATGTCATCGACGACAGCGGGTACGACGGAACGGATGTGCTGCGCTTTGCCGATCTGGCAATCGGTGACGTGCGCTTTGAGCTTGACGGCGATGACGTGGTGCTGCGCATCGACGCCGATGCGGCTGCGGGGGTCGCCGAAGGGTCCGTGCGCCTGATCGACGCTTTTGACGATCCGCTGGCGACCAATTCCCGGATGCTGGACCGGTTCGAGTTCACCGATGGGACGCTAAGCGCGGGCGATGTGCTGGACGCGCTTGTCGCCGGGCAGGCAACCGACGGTGCCGACCGGATCGTAGCGACAGAGCGCGACGAGACCATCGCGGCGGGCACGGGCGACGATACCGTTGCCGGGGGCAGCGGCGCGGATGTCTACCAGTGGCGCCACGGGGACGGCGATGACACGATCCTCGACATCAGCGAACGCAATCGGGACGGGGCGCGGCTGGAGGTGTCGGAATACGGCGCGATCAACCGGCTCGAGCTGATCGGCGTCACGGAAAGCCAGCTGGATTTTGCGATCACGACCGAAGGGCTTGCCGTCCGCATCGCGGAAAGCGCGCCGGGGGCGGGCGACGGCGGGCGTCTGGTGATGGCGGGCACGGTAACGGGGCAGGATTCGCCCTATACCGCCTTCTCGAATCCCGGAGTGGATGCGGTGATTGTCGGGGGAGCAGTGCTCTCGACCGGCGACATCATCAGCCGGATTCTGTCCAACGCGGCAACCGACGGAGCGGATTACCTCACCGGGTCGGATCTGGCCGAAACGCTCGAGGGCGGGCCGGGCGATGATCTGCTCGAAGGGGAGGGCGGCGACGATACCTTCCTCTGGACCCGTGGTGACGGCAACGATCACATCTCGGATGACGTCTATAACTTCCGCGAAACGGACATTCTGCGGCTGGTGAACGTCGATCCTTCGGCAGTGACACTGAAATCCGGGTTCGAGAGTGACCTTGAATTGATCGTGGCACCCAGTGCTATCGGCGCCGGCGACGGCGCGCGCCTCACGCTCGACGGGTCGAACGATGGCGGCTACCGCGGCGTGGACGAGATCCATTTTGACGATGGCACCGTCTGGCGGCGGGGGGATTTTGCGGACATTATCGCGGCGGCACAGGTCGCGACCGACGGCGACGACCGCCTGCTGGGAACTTCGGGCGCCGATACGCTTGCCGGTCTGGGGGGGACGACCGTCTGCTGGGCGGCACGGGCGCGGACGTCTACCGCTACGCGCGGGGCGATGGATCGGATGTGATCGTCGATACCACAGGTGCGGCGGACACGCTGGAACTGTCGGGCTTTTCCGAGGATGAGGTCACATTCGACCGGCGCGGCATCGCGGGTGAGGATCTGATCGTGCGTCTGCCGGGTGGCGCGCAAGTCACGGTGATCGGCGCGCTGGCCGATGGGGTGAGCGCGCTGGCGCAGGTGGTGCTGACCGACGATGGCACAACCTGGCCAATGGCGCAGATCACCAGCAGGCTGATCGCCGCGCAGGCGACCGAGGCCGACAACATCGTTCTGGGCACCGACGGCGCGGATGATCTGACCGGCGGGGCCGGTGCCGATCTGGTCTCGGGCGGAGAGGGCAACGACACCTACCGCTTTGCCGCCGGTGACGGCGACGACCGTTTCATTGACGAAGGCCGCGACAGCGGTGACACGCTGGTACTCGACGGGCTGAATACGGGCGATCTGGCTTACGCGCTGCGCGCGGGGCCTCTGCGCGATGACCTGGTGCTGGTGTTCCAGGGCGGGCGCGACCGTATCGTGATCGAGAACGCGCTGGAGCCTGCGGTCAGCTGGAACGCGGGCACCGGGGTCGAGGGTGTGGACCGCATCGTCTTTGGCGATGGCACCGAATGGGACCGCGCCGAGATGCGCGTACAGGCGCTTGATTTTGCGCAAGGCGCGGGCAGTGAAATTGTTTGGGGTTTCTACGGCGACGATGTGTTCACCGGCAGTGCGGGCAACGACACGATCATCGGCAGCTCTGGCAACGATCTGTATGTCTTCCGCAAGGGGTTTGGCCACGACCGGATCGAGGATCTGGACACTTACCGCGCCTCTGAAGTCGATGTGCTGGATTTGCAGGATTTCGTCTCCAGCGAAGTGGCCGTCGCACGGCTGTTCAAGGGCAGCGACAGCGTCATCCTGACCTTTGCTTCCACCCCTGACGACAGTCTGACCATCGTGGACGCGCTGGCGCAGACGACCGCCGCGATCGAGGAATATCGCTTCTCTGACGGGCAAATCTGGGACCGTGCCACCCTGCTGACGCTGCTGGACAACAACGCGCCCGTGGCGGGCAACGATGGCTATTATTCGGTCACCGAAGGCGAGCAGATCGTACTGACGCCGGAGACGCTGCTGCGCAACGACTTCGACGCTGACAACGACACGGTGACCATCATCGCGGTCGACGGTGGCGCCGATGGTTTTGCCGAGCTCGACGCGCAGGGGCGGGTCGTGTTTACGCCCGTCGAAGGGTTCGCGGGTGCGACGCAGTTCAGTTACACGATCTCGGACGGGCGCAACGGCCAGGCGACGGCCAGCGTGGATCTGCGCGTGCGTCCCGTCGCCGAGGCGCGTGACGACAGCGGCTTTACCTTGGCCGAGGATGGCTGGATCAGCATTCCCGCCGCGCGTCTGTTGTCCAACGACATCGACGGCGACCGTTTGCAGATCGGTCAGGTCGGCAACGAGATCGGCGGCACCGCCAACCTCAACAGCGCGGGGGAGATCACCTTCACCCCCTTCGCCAACTACAACGGCGAGGCGTCGTTCACCTATACCGCGACCACACCCGAAAACGGTGTGGCCGAGGCACGGGTCAGCCTGACCGTGACGGCGGTGAACGACGCGCCCGTCGCGCGGGCCGATACCGGGTTCGAGACCTTCGAAGATCGCGATTTCCTGATCCCCACCTTCCGTCTTTTGCAAAACGATTTCGACGTGGACGGTGACGCGCTGACCCTGCAATCGGTGCAAAGCTCCGCCGATCTGGTGGTCGCGCTGACCGATGACGGCTATGTGCAGGTCACGCCGCGGCCCTATTTCTTTGGCAACGCCAGCTTCAGCTATACGGTCGTCGACGCTCAGGGGGCCGAGGCCAGCAATACCGTTTCGGTCTGGGTCGAGCCCGTGAACAACGCGCCGCAGCCGCAGACGGATGTCTATACCTCCGACGAAGATCAGCCGCTGATCATCAACTACGCCGATCTGATCGCCAACGACTTTGACCCCGACGGTGATCCGCTCACGGTGATCGACGTGCGGCGCAGCTTTGGCGGTCGGGTGACCGAGTTGGACAACGGCACCGCGCGGTTCGATCCCAGCGCCGATTTCTTTGGCGAGGCGCGCCTGATCTATACCGTCGGGGACGGGCAGGGCGGCCAAACGCAGGGGCAGATCACGATCAATGTGACCTCCGTCAACGACCGGCCAGAGGCGCGCAACGATCACTACTCCGATCTGCCCTATCTCAATGGCACCGAGGACGAACCGCTGATCATCTCGCTCATCAGCCTGATGCAGAACGACACCGATGTCGAAGGGCTGGGGCTGACGTTCCAGGCGCTGTCGGATCCTGCCGACGGCGTGATCGAACAGATCGACGAGACTACGCTGCGCTTTACCCCCGATGCGGATTTTTGGGGTGTGGCGTCGTTCAGCTATTCGGTCTCGGACCCCGACGGGGCGGTGGATGACGCGCGGGTGACGATGTTCTTTGAGAATGTCGATGATGCCCCGCCCGAAGCCTTTGACGATGTGATCATCCTTTATGAGGACACGCAGATCGTCATCCCGGCGGCGTTCCTGTTGTCCAACGACACCGACATCGACCGCGATCCGCTGACGCTGACCACCGCGCGCCTGCCCAATACCTTCGAAGAGATCTATCTGGGCGATTTCACCGGCGCGATCGAGCGTTTGGAGAACGGTGATTTCCTGTACACCGCCGGCCTGAACGAGACCGAGGAATCGGGCTTCTTCTACACCGTGACCGACGGCATCCTCGGCTCTGACGAGGGGTTTGTGGACATCCAGATCATCGCCGTAAACGACCAGCCCACGGCGGTTGATGACACGGCGGCGACTACCGGCCTGAATATACCGCTGGTGATCCGCATCAGCAGCATTCTGGCCAATGACTTTGATGTCGACGGAGAGGATGTGTTCTTTGTCGGGGTGGATGCCGTCTCGGTCGGTGTGGCCGAAGTGCGCGACGGCTTTGTCGTGGTGCGCGTGCCCGAAGGGTATACCGGCCCGATTTCAATGGATTACCGGATCCGCGATGCCGAAGGGCTTGAGGATGTGGCGCAGATCGAAGGCGTGGTTGGTGGCGGCTACAGCCTGATCCTGAACGGTACGGCGCAGCCCGATCTGATCCTCGGCTCGGACCGGGGGGAGACGGTTTTTGCCGGTGAGGGCAACGACAGCATCGAGACGGCGGGCGGTGACGACCTGATCGTGGGCGACGCAGGACAGGACCGGATCGACGGTGGTGCGGGCTTTGACACGGTCAGCTACGAGAACTCCAACGGCCGCGTGCGCGCCGATCTGGTGACGCGACTGGTGCAGGGTGGCGACGGCGAGGGCGACGTTCTCGACAATATCGAGGCGCTGACCGGCTCGATCCGCAATGATGAACTCTACGGCGATGCGCGCGCCAACCGTCTGGACGGCGGCGCGGGCGATGATGAGCTTTCGGGCCGTGAGGGCGTTGACACGCTGCTGGGCGGCGCGGGCGACGACGCGCTGGCAGGCGGTGCAGATGGCGATCTGATCGACGGGGGCGCCGGGCGCGACACCGCAGACTACGCCGCCTCGCAGGCGGCGGTCACGGTCTCGCTGGCCGATGGCACGGCGACAGGGGGCGACGCCACCGGCGATACGCTGACGGCGATCGAGGATCTGACGGGGTCGGAATTCGACGATGTGCTGACCGGCGACGCGGGCGACAACACCCTGATCGGTCGGCGCGGGGCGGATACGCTCGACGGCGGTGCCGGCGACGATGTGCTGATCGGCGGGCGCGGTGCGGATGTGATGCGCGGCGGCGCTGGTATCGATATCGCCTCCTATACGCTGTCAACCGAGGGCGTGCTGGTCGACATGGCCAGCGGAGAGAGCGGCGGCGGCGGTGCCACCGGCGACACCTTCGAGAGCATCGAGATCGTGCGCGGCTCGTTCCACGATGACACCATTCGCGGCAATGACGCCGACAACATCCTGCGCGGCAGCGGCGGGGCGGACCTGCTGGACGGACGTGCGGGCTATGACATCGCGGACTACAGCGACGCCGAAACGGCGATCTCGCTTGATCTGACCGCAGGCACCGGCGGGGCCGGGGATGCGGCGGGCGACACGTTGGTCGCGATCGAAGAAATCCGCGGCTCGGTCTACGACGATACCATCCTTGGCAGCGACGCGGGCGAGGTGATCGACGGCAACTGGGGCGACGATACGATCACCGGCGGCGGCGGCTCTGACGGCTACCGCTTTGGCTATGACAGCGGCCATGACGTGGTGATCGAATCCGGCACCGGCGGCGAGGTCGATCAGGTCTTGCTGGGGACGGGCATCGCGCCCAAGGATCTGTCGGTCGTGCGCGAAGGCGACGACATGCTGCTTGAGCTAGAGCGGGACGACGGCTTCCTCATCGATACGCTGCGGGTGGTGAACCACTTTGCCAGCGGGATCGAGGGTATCGAAGAGGTCGTGTTTGACGATGGGACCGTCTGGGACCGCGCGCAGCTGGACCTGTTGCAGCGTCTGGGCCGGTTCAACGCCGTTGACGACATCTACCGCTTTGGTGTCGAGGATGAGACGGCGCTGATCGATCCCGCAAGCCTGATTGCAAACGACAGCGACAGCAGCGACTACAACATTACGCTGATCGCCGTGGGCGAGGCCGTCAACGGCACCGTGCGCCTGACCGAAGAGGGTATGATCGCCTTTGACGGGGACGAGAATTTCAACGGGGATGCGTTCTTTACCTATACCGTGCGCGATGATTTTGGCCGCGAATCCTCGGCGCGGGTCGAGGTCAACCTGCGCCCGGTCAACGACGCGCCCGAGGGCACCGACGACGGGCCGTTCGACGCGATCGAGGATACTGTCTGGCGTATCAGCCTCGCGGATCTGTTGGCCAATGACACCGACATCGACGGCGATCCATTGACGATCGTGGATGTGTTCCCCCTGTTCGATCTTGAGGGCAACAAGATCGATCCGCTGCCCGGCGGGCTGGCCAATCTGCCCTATATCGCCGAGGCGAGCAACGCGCGCGCCTGGCTCAACAACGGGGAGGCGTTGCAGAACTTCGACCCCTACAGCCAGTTTATCGAGCTGGAATTCCGCGCCGATCACGTGGGGCCTGCGGGCTTTACCTATGTGCTGGCCGATCCCGATGGTTTGACCTCGGCGGCGCAGGTGCTGATCAACGTATCGCCCGTGAATGATGCGCCGCGCAGCGCGCGCGATGATCGCACCATACGCCTGGGTCTGGACGAGATCGTCACCGTCGCCGAGTTGATGGCGAATGACTATGACATCGAGGGCGACACGTTTGAATTTGTGGGCCTGGCAGGGGCGCGCAATGGTGCGGTGACACTGGATGCGGATACGGGCATCATAACCTTCACGCCCGACGCGCTGGGTGCTGCCAGTTTCGACTACGAACTGGTCGACGCGCGCGGGGCCGTGGGCGTTATCACCGTCGATCTGGACGTGATCCCGATCAATGACGCGCCAATCGCGCGTGACGACGGTGGCTTCGTCACGCTTGAGAACGCGCCGCTGCTGATTGATCCCGCGGATTTGCTGGCCAACGATACCGATGACACCGACCCGCTGGACGATGTGATCGTGCTCTCCGCGCTCGACCGCTTTGCCGAAAATGGTCGGGTGGAGCTGGACGGCGACGGGATGATCCTGTTCACCCCGCGCACCGATTACAACGGTGAGGCGACGTTCCTTTATGAGATCACCGACGGCAACGGCGGTTTCGATACCGCGACCGTCACCGTGCAGATCCTGCCCGCCAACCGCGCCCCCGAGGTGCGCGACGATCTGGGCTTTGGCCTTGAGGATGAGATCATCACGATCATTCCGGGCGAAATCTTTGGCAATGATCTGGATGCGGATGGCGACGTGCTGTTCCTGTCGGCGGTGGATGTGCTGGGCTATGTGACCAACGATCTGACCGACCGTGATCCGTTCGAGGCTGGTTTTGGCGTTGATACGGGTGCGTTCGCGCAAGCGAGCATCACGGCGACGCTGGACGACGGCGCACCGCTGCCCGAGGGTCTGGAATTCGATGCGCAGACGCTGACGCTGTCGGGCGCCCGCGCGGACGGGCAGAACGGGGCGCTGGACGTGATGCTCACCTTCGCCTCGGGCGAGACGCTTTATAGCCACACAACGACACTGCCCGCCGAGACGGACATCGCGAACGGCGTTAACCTTACCCCGCCCCTGATGGTGTTTGACGCCGAGGGCGGCGCGTTCAGCGTGGTGGCCGACAACGGCCGCCGCCTGCCGCTGTGGCTAGAATTCGACGCCGATACGCTGGCCCTGACGCAAACCGATGCGGCCCCGGTCGACGCAACCGACCCCATCCGGCTTGAGCTGCGTTATTCCCCGCAGGAGCTTGACCCCGGTGAGGATGCCCGCAATTTCGGGCGCGACGGTTTTGCCATCGAGGTCTGGATTGATCCGCAGGCGCCGGATCTGGCGGCGATCAACGCGCTCTTTGCCAATGATCCGTTCTTTGCCGCGCAGGGGCTCTACGCGCTGGAGCTGCCGCAGACACCGCTGAGCGCGACCCGTGAAAGCGGCGCGGACCTGCCCGAGTGGCTCAGCTTCCACGCCGAGAGCCTGACCTTCGCGGGCACGCCGCCCGAAACATTCGTGGGCACGCCCGCCGTCCGTCTTGCCGCAACCCCCGCCACCGGCCCGGCATTTGCCGTCCTGACAGAGCTGGCTGTGGACGATGTCGTGCGCTTTACGGATGAGGGCGCGCCGACAGAGCTGACGATTTCCGACGACCGGTTCAGCCTGATCACGCCCGACGATTTCTACGGTCATGTGGTCGTGCAATACAGCGCCGAGGACGACAAGGGCGCGGTTTCCGACGATGCGCTGATCGTGGTCGAGGTGCGCAACACGCCCGAGGCGCCCGAGGCCCAGAACGAGACATTCACAATGCTCGAGGACGGTCAGCTGACCGTCGCCATCGCCGATCTGCTGGCCAATGCGACCGATGCGGAGGGCGATCCGATCCGCCTTGTGTCGATCCGCCACGGTGGCCAGATCGAGATGACGCGCGGCACGCTGAGCCTGATCGACGCCGTCGATCCGGTGTCGGTGGACAGCGGCACCCCCGATCTGATCGCCGCGGGCTATACGCCCGATGCCCAAACCGCGGCCTCAGACTGGGCCTATAACGGCATCGACACGGGCGGTGAGATCAGCGTCGCGATGGTGCAGGATTTCCTGACCCACGACCGCAATGATTTCTGCGGATGCAGCACCTGTCAGGACCGCATCGAGGAGCTGCGCGGCGCGCTGGAGCTTGCCGATCTGCAGGGGCAGGGCAATTTCGCCGATCTCGCGGCCCTCGCCGAATTTGTCGAGGATACCTATTGGGGCGCCGACGACCGCTACTACAACGTCACCGATACCGGTGGAAACGCCAAGAGCGGGGTCATTACCTATACCCTGAACGGCACCGAGATTGACCCAGACGGGCTGACCGCCGATCGCGCCGAACTGGTGCGCGAGGTGTTCAAGCTTTACGAGGCGACGATGGGCCTCGAATTCCGCGAGACGCAGGATGCGCTGACGGCGGATATCACCTTTAGCGACAATGACCCGGGCCGGGCCTATGCCTCGTCGGTTGTGGGGGCGGGCGGGCGCATTGTGTCGTCGCATATCAACGTGGATGCCGATTGGAACGGCGGCGGGTCGGGCTATAACGACTACACCGTTCAGACCATGTTCCACGAGGTTGGCCATACGCTGGGTCTGGGGCATCAGGGCGCCTATAACGGCGCGGCCGTGTTTGGCATCGACCAGACGTTCCAGAACGACAGCTGGCAGGCGACGATGATGTCGTATTTCAGCCAGAGCTGGAATTTCAACGTGGCTGCCGATTTTGCGCTGCTGCAGACGCCGATGGTTGTGGACTGGCTGGCGCTGGATACGATCTATGGCGCACAAGGCTACGGCACCGCGAATGCCTTTACCGATGATACCGTCTGGGGCTTCAACACCACGATAACGTCCGACGTCAGCGATATCTGGGCGACGTGGTCCGACTGGGCCGATACGACCGCCTCGACACTCGTCGACGGCGCGGGGCACGACACGCTGGATCTGTCGGGTTTCGACAATAATTCCCGGATTGATCTGCGCGCGTCCGATCCGGCGGCGATTGCGCCGTCATTCTCCAACATCGGCGGGCTGTTCGGCAATCTCAGCATCGCGGCGGGCACCGTGATCGAGGATGCCGTGGGCGGCGCGGGGCACGAGGTGTTCTTTGGCAACGCTGCTGACAATACGCTGATCGGGGGCGCGGGTCAGGATACCTTCCACGACAGTACCGGCGCCGACAGCTATATCGGCGGGTTGGGCACCGACATGGTGATCTTTGCTGACAGCATTGCGGGCTATACGTTTGAGCTTTTCGAGGGCGGATTGCAGGTTATCGGTGAGGCGATCGACTGGGTGGCCGATACGGTTGATTTCCTGTCGTTCGCCGACAGGACACTGGGCTGGGGTGCGCTGGTGGCGGAATTCCTGCCCGATGCGACCGTTACGCCCACGCAAGAGGCCCGTTCGAGCGTGCCTGCCACAACCGGCGTCTTTGCCGATGCGCTGCCCGCGCTGGAGAACGCCGTCTATACCGCGCAGCTTGCCGATGGCAGCGCGCTGCCGTTCTGGATCCGCATCGACCGCGACACCGGGGAGCTGATCGGCGAGGTGCCCTTCAACGTGCACACCCAGCTTGAGATCGAGGTGACGCTGAGCGACGGCGTGCAAAGCCACACCCAGACCATCGCGGTCGAGGCCGATGGCAATGAGGGCGCGCAGATCATCTATACGCCGCGTCCCGGTGCCAATGGCACCTTCAGCTATGCCTATGCGGTCACCGACGACGCGCAGGGCTTTGATATGGCCGAGTTCATCGTCGAGGTTGCCGCGGTCAACGATCCGCCCGAACCGGGCGTCGACCGGTTCGACGTTCTCGAGGACAGCACCCTGATGCTCAGCCCCGAGGATCTGCTGGCCAATGATGCGGATGTGGATGGCGACACGCTGAGCGTGCTGTCGGTCGGCAATGCCGTCAACGGCACGGTCGAGATGCTCGCCGGTGTGATCCGCTTCACGCCGACACCGAATTACGACGGGCCTGCCTCGTTCACCTATGTCGTGACCGACGGCACCGATGGCGCGGCGATGGGGCAGGTGAACCTGCGCGTGATCTCGACCAATTCGGCGCCGGTGGCGGCCGAGGATCGCTTTACCGCGCCAGAGGATACGCCGATCACCTTTACCGTGGCCGATCTGCTGGCCAACGACGGCGATCCCGACGGCGATGCCTTCAGCTTTGACAGCTTCCTGCCGGGGGCCGAGAACGGCACGCTCTTTACCCTGCCGGACGGGCGCTATCAATTCGTGGCGGACCCGGATTTCAATGGCGAAGCCACGCTGCGCTACCGGGTGACGGACGGGCGCGACAGCGCGGTGGGCACGGTCGTGTTCGACATGACCCCGGTCAATGACGCGCCGATCCTGAACCCCGATCCGGTCATCAACAGCACCGAGGACGCGGTCATCACCGTCGATATGGCGACAATCATCGGCAACGATGTCGACGTCGAGGGCGACGCCTTTTCGGTCGTCTCCGTGACCGATCCCGAAAACGGCAGCGTCACGCTGGATGGCACCATCGCACGCTTTACCCCGCGCGCGGATTATTTCGGGAACGCGGGCTTCCACTACGTCGTCGAAGACGCCCGCGGCGCGTCGGTCGAGGGCTTCGTGTCGATCCGGCTCAACCCCGAAAACGACCGCCCGCTGGCGGTGTTCGATACCTTGCCCGCGATCCTTGAGGATACGGTGATCGTGATCGACCCGGCTGACCTTTTGGCCAATGACAGCGATCCCGACGGCCATCCGCTGACGCTCACCGGACTGTGGGAGACGCAGGTGATCGACGTCATCGGCGAGAACCTGTATTTCCGCGGTGACGAGATCACGCCAGAAGCCGATGGTACCTACCGTTTTGCCCCGCCCGCCGATGCGTTCGGCACGTTCCACTTCGAATATGAAGTTTCCGACGGGATCGGCCTGCCGGTCATGGCGCGCGCGACGCTGGAGGTGCTGCCGGTGGCGGATGATCCGCGTCCGGGCAACGACAACATCAACGGGGTCGAGGATACACCGATCACGTTGCTCATCCCGGATCTGCTCGCGAATGACAACGATCCCGACGGCAGCGGCCTGCTGTTCACGGGAATTTCTGCCGAGGACGGGCTGAGTGTGGTTGACGACGGCGAGGGCCGTCTGATCATCACACCCGATGCGGACCGCGATGGCGTGACCGGTTTCAACTATACCGTGCTCAACGGTCTGGGCGCGGAGGCCACGGCCCGTGTGACGATCTATCTGGTGCCCGTCAACGATGCGCCGATCGTGCCCGAACTGACCCTGACAGGGCAGGAAGACGCGGCCTTCTCCGCCGCACTGAACCCCGGTGATTTCAGCGATCCAGAGGGCGATACCGTGAGTGTCAGCCTACGCACGCAGAACGGCGGGGATCTGCCGGGATGGCTGAACTTTGATGCGGATACGCTGACCGTCTCGGGCCAGCCGCCGGCGGATTTCAGCGGTGACATCGTGCTTGAGCTTGTGGCCACAGATGGTGTCGCCGAAAACGTCAGCCCGCTGACGCTCACCTTTGCGGCGGTGAATGATGCCCCGGTGATTGCGCCCTTTAGCCTGCAAGGTGGTGTCGAGGATACGGCCTATGCCACGACCCTCGACGCGGCGCTCTTCACCGATGCCGATGGCGATACGCTTGTGGTCGATGTGCGCGGACCCAACGGTGCCGCGCTGCCCGCATGGCTTGCGTTCGACGCGCAGGCGCTGACGCTCACCGGGCAGCCCCCGACTGATTTCAACGGCGATGTGGCGCTTGAGATTGTGGCCTCGGACGGGGCGGTCCAGACGGTGCGACCGCTGGTGCTGAGCGTGGCCGCGGTCAACGACGCGCCGCGCGCGCAGGACGATACGGTAGATGCAGGCACGCAGACGGTCTTTACCATCGCCGCCGCTGACCTGTTGGCCAATGACAGCGATCCCGAGGGCGATCCGATGAGCATCGTTGGCGCCACCGGTGCCGCGGGTGTCGCGGTCGAGGTGACCGAAGACGGCGATATCGTCATCAGCCGCGACGCGCAGCTGGCGGGGCGCGTGACGCTGAGCTACACGGTCAGCGACGGCACGCTTCAGGACACTGCCGCGCTGCACCTCGATCTGACGCTGCCCAACCTTGCGCCCGAGATTGACGCGATTGGCCCGCTGACGGGGCGCGAGGACACGGCGATTGACCTGACCCTGCCCGCCGGGGCGATCCGCGATCCCAACGGGGATGCGCTGACGCTGACCGTGACACGCGCGGGCGGCATCGCCCTGCCGGACTGGCTGAGTTTCGACGCGGCCACCCGTGGGCTTTCGGGCCAGCCGCCCGCTGATTTCAACGGGCGCGTCGCGCTTGAGCTGACGGCAAGCGACGGGCAATTTCAGACAACGCGCGACTTTGATCTGGTCATTGACCCGGTCAACGACATTCCGGTGCTGCGCGCGCCGCTCTCGGACCGCTCGGCCACCGAAGACACGACATTCAGCATCATCCTGCAGCAGGGCATCTACGACGATGTCGACGGCGACACGCTGAGCTTTGCGCTGACGCGGGCGGACGGTTCGGCCCTGCCGGACTGGATCGCCTTTGACCCGCAGAGCCTGACGCTGAGCGGGACACCGCCGCAGGACTATTTTGGCGATATTGCGCTGCGGCTGGCAATCTCGGACGGGGTCGAAACGATTTCGGATGATTTCACCCTCACGGTTCTGGGGCGTCAGGATGCGCCGGTGGTGGCGAACCCGCTGGGCGATGTGACGCTCGATGATACGGGTGCCGCGCTGACGAGCGGGACCGGCTTCAGCGTCACCCTGCCTGCGGATGTCTTCACCGATGCGGACGGCGATACGCTGTCGCTGGCGGCGACGCTGGTGGATGGATCGCCGCTGCCCGCGTGGCTGTCGTTTGATGGTGTGTCCTTTACGGGCACAGCACCTGCGGCGGCGGTCGGTCGCGTTGATCTGCGTCTGACGGCAACCGACGGCACAGATTTTGCAACCGAGGATTTCAGCCTCGTCATCGAAGAGGGCGTGGCGCCGACTGTCCTGGCGGCGAACGACAGCTTTGCCACCGATGTGACCGAACCGCTGGAGCTGAGCCAGGCGGACCTGCTGGCCAACGACAGCGGACCGGACGGCACGGCGCTGGAAGTGATCGGCGTGACCGCGACGGGCACAGGTGCCGTGTCGCTCGATCAGGATGGCGCGATCCGCTATGTCGCGGCCTTTGATCAGCAGGGTCTGGATCAATTCACGTACACCGTGACCGATGGCACCGCGACAGCGCAGGCGACGGTATCGGTCGATGTGCGCAACACCTATGAGACTGTCTCTGAGGGCGATGACGGCTCCGACGCACTCTTTGGTGGCAGTGGTGATAATCTGCTCGCGGGCGGAGGGGGCAGCGACAACCTGTTTGCGGGGGGCGGCAACGACGCGCTCTTTGGCGGGGCCGGGCGCGACAATCTGTTTGGCGGGCGCGGCAACGATCTGCTCGATGGCGGCAGCGGCGCCGATCATCTTTTCGCCTCGGGCGGCAATGATACGCTGCGCGGCGGCGCGGGCAATGATCTGATCTTTGCGGGTGGTGGGGATGACGACATCACCGGCGGCACCGGCAATGATCTTCTGTTTGCGGGCAGCGGTGACGACACGTTCCGTTTTGGCACCGGCGACGGACAGGACGTCATCTATGGCTTCCAGCCCGCGCGCAGCCGCAGCGGCGCGCCGATTGCAGGCGATACGCTTGCAATCAGCGTTGATGGGATCGAGGATTTTGCGGCCCTCATGGCCCAGGCCCAGCAAACCTGGAGCGGCGTGCTGCTGGATCTGGGGGGCGGGGACGAGATCTTCCTTGCCGGTACGCGTCTGGCTGCGCTGGACCAGGATCAGTTTACCTTCTATTGACCGCTGCACCCCCATTGAACGAAAGGATGCGACCCCCGTGACTGCACTGCGCCCCCTCAGAGCGACCGCCTACAGCGCGGCGGTCGCGCGCCTGCGCGGCACATTTGTGGTGGTCGCGCTGTTCAGTGCAGCGGTGAACGTGCTGATGCTGACCGGGCCGATGTTCATGCTTCAGGTCTACGACCGCGTGCTGTCGAGCGGGTCTGTGCCCACGCTTCAGGCGCTGTACCTGATGGTGGTGGTGCTGTTTGTGTTTCTCGGCGTCTACGATTTCCTGCGCAGCCGGATCATGTCGCGCGCGGCCTATCGGCTGGATCAGGAGATCAGCGATGAGGCCTACGCCGTCTGGTTGCGTGCCGCCCTTGCCGATCTGCCGATGCTGAACCGCCCGTTATCGGATCTGGCCATCGTGCGCGGTTTTCTGTCCAGCCCGGTTGTGCTCGGCTTTTTCGATCTGCCGTGGATCCCGATCTATGTCGCGGTGTGTTTCTTTGTGCATCCGTGGTTGGGCTGGCTGACGGTGGCGGGTCTGGGCGTGGTACTGGTGCTGGCGCTGCTCAACCAGTTCACCACGCGCAAACATACCGCCAAGGCGATGCAGATGGACGGGGCGGAATCCTTTTTTGTCGAGCAAAGCCGCCGCACGGCGGAGGCGGTTCTGCCGATGGGGATGCGCCGGGGCGTGGCGGCACGCTGGTCGCAGATGCACCGCGACGGGCTGGCGACGGCACAGGTCGGCGGAGATCGCGGGCAGGGCTATACGGCGGCCTCCAAGGCGTTCCGTCTGCTGCTGCAATCCTCGCTACTGGGGCTGGGCGGCTATCTTGCGCTGCAACAACAGATCACAGCGGGCATGATCGTGGCGACCTCGATCATCGCCGGGCGGGCGCTGGCGCCGGTGGATCAGGTGATCGGCCAATGGGCCACCGTTGTGCGCGCGCGTGAGGCGCACCGCCGACTGCGCGAGACCTTCGCCGCCGCTCCCGTGCCCCGGCCAACCGTCGATCTGCCACCCGCAAAAGGCCATCTGGGCGTCGCAGGGGTGAGCAAATATGTCCCCGGGGACCGCGCCCGCGAACGCGCCCCGATCCTTGACGGTGTGACCTTCGGGCTTGAGCCGGGCGACGCGCTGGGCGTGATCGGACCAAGTGCGTCGGGCAAAAGCACGCTTGCGCGGATCCTCGTGGGTGCCACGCTGCCGGATGAGGGATCGGTCCGGCTCGACGGGGCGACGCTGGATCAATGGAGCGAGGATGCGCTAGGCAGCCAGATCGGCTATTTGCCGCAGCGGCTGGAGCTGCTGACCGGCACGGTGCGCGACAACATCGCCCGCTTTGATCCTGAGGCCGCCGATGAGGAAGTCATCAAGGCCGCGCGCCTGGCCGGTGTGCATGAGATGATCCTGCAACTGCCCGATGGCTACGCCACGCAGATGACGACCGACGCGGGCCCCTTTTCGGGCGGACAGTTGCAACGCATCGGGCTTGCACGGGCAGTCTACGGCGGTCCGCGCTATGTGGTGATGGACGAGCCGAACTCGAACCTCGATGCGGCGGGCGACGATGCGCTGTCACAGGCGATCCTGGCGCTGCGCGAGGCGGGATCAACCGTTGTTGTGATGGCCCACCGCCCCAGCGCCATCGCTGCGGTGAACAAGGTGATGGTGCTGCACGGCGGCCGCGTGGCAGAATTCGGCGCCCGTGACGAGATCCTGCAAAAGTCGCTGCGCCCGCGTGCGGTGCCCACCTCGAGTGAGACGGCATGACCCCAACCCTGCGTACATCTATCCGCTGGCCCGGTGTTCTGGGTGCGCTGGCCTCCGTGCTGTTGCTGGGCGGCGGGACGTGGTGGGCCACCACGACCGAGATCAGCGGCGCGGTCATCGCCTCCGGCACGGTCGAGGTGACGGGACGCCCCAAATCCGTGCAGCATCTCGACGGCGGTATCATCGCCGCGCTGCACGTGCGCGAAGGTGATGCGGTGGAGCGGGGCGCGCCGCTGGTGACGCTGGATGACACCTCGCTTGAGGCCAATCTGGCGATCTACCGCGCGCGACTGTCCGAGGCTCTGGCGACCCGCGACCGGCTTATCGCCGAGCAGATTGACGCGCCTGACATCAGCTTTGCCGCGGTCGATCCGCTGGTGGACGCGGCGGAGGCCGAAGTGCACCGCGCGGGCCAGATAGAGATTTTCGAGGCGCGGCAGGAGCTTGAGGCCAGCCGCCGCGACCGTCTCGCCGAGAAGGCCGCGCAATTCGGCAACCAGATCACCGGTGTCGAAGCGCTGATCGCGGCCAAGCAGCGCCAGATCGGGTTCATCGCCGAAGAAATCGCGGCGACGACGCAGCTGACCGAAAGGGGGCTCGCACGCGCCAGCCAGCTGCGCGGGCTGCAACGCAACGAGGCAGAGCTGCTGGGCCAGGTGGCCGAGCATCGCTCTGAGCTGGCGCGCATCCAGAATTCGATCCGCGATACCGAGATCGAGGTGCTGCAAGGTCGCCGCGAGATTACCGAAGACGTCGTTACCCGTCTGCGCGAAACCACCACCAGCATCGAAGAGTTACGTCAGCAGATCCTTACCACCGCCGCACAGCTCGACCGCGTCGAGATCCGCGCGCCCGACGCCGGGCGTATCCACGAGATGCAGTTCACGACGCTTGGCGGTGTGGTGCCGCCAGGCGGTGTGATCCTGCAAATCGTGCCGCGCGATGAGGGGTTCAGCTTTTTCACGCGTGTCGATCCTTCGTCCATCGACCAGGTGTTTCCGGGGCAGGAGGCAAAGGTGCTGTTCCCCGCGTTCAACCAGCGCACCACGCCGGAATTGCGCGGGCAGGTGGCGGGCGTGTCGGCCACGACGTCGATCGACGAGATCACGGGCCAGTCCTACTACCGGGTCGAAATTGCGGTGCCTGACGTGCAGCTTGACCGGCTTGGCACCCGCGCGCTGATCCCCGGGATGCCGGTGGAGGCCTATCTGACCACCGCCGAACGCACGGTGCTGAGCTATCTCGTCAAGCCGCTGAGCGATCAGCTGGTCCAGGCCTTCCGCGAGGAATAGGCGGCGCGTCAGGCGTCGAAAAAAACCGTTTCATCGGGGCCTTGCAGGTGGATGTTGTGGTGAAATCCGCCCTCGGCGGGCGTGGCCAATAGTGTCTGCGCCCGCGTGCCCGCCGCGCGGAACACCGGATCGGCGGCGTTCTCCTGTCCCGGAAAATAGAGCCGCGTCATCAGCCCCAGATTGATGCCCCGCGCCACGATCCAGATCAGCACATGCGGCGCCTGTCCGGTGGGCGCGCCGGGCATAAGCGTCTCGAACACCGCCGTCCCGCTCTGCGCGTCGGTGGGCTGACGCCCCCAGTGCCTGAATCCTTCGGTGGGACCAAAGCGGCCATCGGGGCCGGGCTGCCAGATCTCGATCATTGCGTCCGTGACCGGATCGCCCGCGCCGTCCATCACCGTCAGCGTGAGCGTCACGGGCGTGCCGTCGGGCGCGCCGGTGATCATCCGCGCGCCGGGGTCGTGCCCGCCGTACATGTCCGCCAGCCCGGCAAAACTCGGCACGCAGCCGATGTGCACGTAGGGCCCGGCGGTCTGCGACGGCGTCTCTTTGAACTTGCGCATCACCCGCCCTCCATCCGGTTCTCGAACAGGGTCTGGTCGCGCCCGCGCAGCGTGATGTCGAACCGGTAGGCGCGGATGTCCATCGGCACCGTCGCCGCCATGTCGAGCCGGGCGATGAGCGTCTCGACCGCCGCCTTGCTGGGGACCGCCTGCACGATGGGGCAGAGCGCGATATGCGGATCTCCCTCGAAATACATCTGGGTGATCAGCCGCTGGGCAAATCCATCGCCGAACACCGAGAAATGGATATGTGCGGGCCGCCAGTCATTGCCACCGTTGGGCCAGGGGTAGGGGCCGGGCTGCACCGTACGAAAGCTGTAGCTGCCGTCGGCGCGGGTGATGCACCGCCCGCAGCCGCCGAAATTCGGGTCAATCGCAGCGAGGTAGCCGTCCTTGACGTGTCGATACCGACCGCCTGCGTTGGCCTGCCAGATCTCGATCAGCTTGCCGGGCAGGGGGCGGCCCTGCTCATCGCGCAGCGTGCCATGTACTAGAATGCGCGGGCCGATGGCCGCCGCACCCGCCGCCGCGTAGTTCACGATCAGATCATCGTCGAGCGGGCCAATGTCGCCGTGCCCGAACGCGGGGCCGGTCATTTCGGTTTGCGTAGGCGCGTGATGCAGCCGGGCGTGCATCGGCGCGCGCAGGCGCGAACTGCGGTAATCGGGGGCAAGCGGGGGGGGTGCCTGTCAAGATCCCGCGCGGCGATAAGCTTGGTCATGGTGAACGCTCTTGGTTGCGTCGGGGCAGGGTGGATCGGGACATTGCGTCAATCAAGCGGCAGGCCCACGTAATTTTCGGCCAGCGCGCGCGATGCCGTCTCGGACCCGCTGAGATAGTCGAACTCCGCCCGCTGCATCCGCTTTTCGAAGGGCGAGTTTTCGGGGAACTGATGCATCAGCGTCGACAGCTGCCACGAGAAACGCTCGACCTTCCAGACGCGGCGCAGGACCGTTTCCGAATAGGTGTCGATGTGGTGATCGTTACCGTCCGCGTAATGCGCGATGAGCGCGCGCGACAGGATGCGGATATCGGCGGCGGCCAGGTTGAGCCCCTTGGCCCCCGTCGGCGGTACGATATGCGCCGCATCCCCGGCCAGAAACAGCGCACCGTAGCGCATCGGCTCGGCCACGAAAGACCGCAGCGGCGCGATGGATTTCTCGAACGAAGGACCGGTTTGCAGGTTTGCCGCCGCATCCGCGCCCAGCCGGGTGGCAAGCTCCTCCCAGAACCGGTCATCGGACCAGTCTGCGATATCGTCCTTCAGATCGCACTGGACGTAATAGCGGCTCCGCGTCGCCGATCGCATCGACGCCAGTGCAAAGCCGCGCGCGTGATTGGCATAGATCAATTCGTGACTGACGGGGGGACGCTCGACAAGAATGCCGAGCCAGCCGAATGGGTAGACCCGCTCAAATGTCCTGAGCACATCAGCCGGGATCGCCCGTCGCGATACCCCGTGAAAGCCGTCGCATCCGGCGATATAATCACATTCGACGATGATGCTTTCGCCCCCGTGGGTGAAGGCGACGCGTGGTTTTGCGGTTGTCAGATCGCGCGGGCTGACGTCGCTTGCATCAAAGAAAAAGATCTGGCCGTCAGCGTGGCGCTTGTCGAACAGATCCTTGGTCATCTCGGTCTGGCCGTAGACCGTGACGGTCTTGCCGGTCAGCGCCTTGAGGTCGATACGGTGGCGATCGCCGTCAAAGGCCAGCTCGAACCCGTCGTGGGGCAGCCCCTCGCGGTGCAGCCGGTCGGCGGCGCCGGCCTCCTCCAGTGCGGTGACGGTGCCCTGTTCTAGCACGCCCGCGCGGATCCGCCCCTCGATATGGGCGCGGTCCTTGCGGTCGATGACAACCGTGTCGATGCCCGCATTGGCAAGAAGCTGCGACAGCAAAAGCCCGCTGGGGCCAGAGCCGATGATGCAGACCTGTGTTTTCAGCGTTCTTGCCATGGATTTCCCTGAATGATGCACGGGCCGGTCACGGCGCAGCGTACCGCAAGTTAACGTCAGAAATACCTACACTGTCGAAATGCCTGAGGCCATGACACTGCGCGCGCAATCCTTGCACTATCCGATCAGACGGGGCAGGCTGAAGATGCACGCCACCGCAGGGATCATCATGATGCAACGGAGCATTCCGACCTATGAACTCTTTGGTGAGCTGCTTTCGGGGAGCTATACCGACCCGGTGCACCACGAGCCGATCCACGAGCGCAGCAGCCAGCATCATTGGACAATCCGACTTCACCGTCACAAGAGTCTCGCGCAGGTGTTTGTCTTTCGCACGCCGGGGGTTTCGCTGCGCGTGGGCGATCTGGCCCATACCAGCACCGCGCCGCTGGCGCTGTTCGTGCCTGCGGGGGTCGCCCACGGATTTCGATTTGCCGATGATGTGGTGGGCGATGTGCTGAGCCTGCGCATCAGCGCACTTGGCGCGCCCGTCGCGGCGCTGCTTGCTCGTCCCGAAATGCAGGCGGGCGGATTGATGCCCCGCGCGCGCTGCGAGAATTTCGATCTGATTGCGGAGGCGATTGGCCGTCTCGGGCAGGCCTACCACGGGATGCAGATCGAACGCGCGGCCCTGCTCGAGACGTTGACGCAATTGGTTCTGACCGCCATCAGCGGTGATTTGCGCCGTGAGACATCCCTGGCCGGACCGGCCCCGCAGGTGCAGGCAACGCGCCACGAGTTGCAGGCGGAGCAGTTTTGCGCATTGGTCGAAAAATGTTTTCGCGAGGATGTGAGCGTGGCAGGCTACGCTGACAGGTTGGATGTCTCCGCGCCGCATCTGACGCGGGTGTGTCGGCGGATCCTGGGGCGGCGCCCAACGCGCTGGTGCGCCAACGCCGCCTGCTCGAGGCCAAGCGGCTGCTTGAGTACACCCGTCTTGGCGTTGCCGAAATCGCGCATAGATCGGGCTTTCGCGATCCGTCGTTTTTCAGCCGCAGCTTTCGCAGCGCCTTCGGCCTGTCGCCAAAGGCGTACCGCGCGGCTCGCGACTTCTAGGCGCGGCCAAGGGGCGCGTCGGTCGGGGCGCGCCTCGCTCAGGCAACTTTGATTCCCTGGCTCCACACACCGCGCAGCAGCGGGGTTTCCCCGATCATGCGCACCCGCAGAACGTCGCCACGCAGGCCGTGCGCCAGCGTGCCGCGATCGTGCAGCCGGGCGGCGCGGGCCGGGTTTACGGTTGCCGTGGCAATGGCGCGCGGCAGATCATCCCAGATCGACGCGAGGCGAAAGGCCGACAGCAGCAGCGCCGAGGGCACGTAGTCGGACGACAGGATATCCAGCAGGCCCGCCCGCGCGAGCGCTTCTGCCGCGACATTGCCGGAGTGGGAGCCGCCGCGGATCAGGTTCGGCGCCCCCATCATCACCGCAATGCCGTGGGCGCGGCAGGCCTCGGCAGCGGCGTGCGTCGTGGGAAATTCGGCAAAGCCCGCGCCGTTGCGCGCCGAGGTGGCAACATGTTCGGCGGTGGTATCGTCGTGGCTGGCCAGCACCGCGCCGAGGCGGGCGGCCTCGGTCACCGCGCCAACCTCGTGGCGCGCGCCAAAGCGCCGCTGCAGGCTCATCAGGTTTTCCACGTGGGCGGCAAATTCAGCGTCATTCATCCCGCGTTTCTTGGCGACGTAGTTTTTCAGCACCTCCAGGTCGCGAAACTGCCGCTGCCCAGGGGTGTGATCCATCAGGCTGACGATGCCGACCCGGTCCGTGGGACCAAAGGTCGCGAATTCATCCAGCAGCGTATCGGAACAGATCTCTGCCCTCAGATGCAGGAAGTGGCTGATCTTGAAATACCCCTGTGCGCGCGCGGCAAGCAGGGCGTCGGCAAGGGTGCGGGCATATCTGAGATATCGGCCCTTGCCGCCGTGGATGGACCCCACGCGCATCGCGTCGAATACGGTCGTTATCCCGGTCGAGGCCAGCTCTGCATCATGGGCAAGAAGGGCGGGCAGATGTGGCCAGTCGACCCCGGGGCGCGGCTCGATATGGCGCTCGACGTTGTCGGTGTGCAGTTCTACCAGTCCGGGCAAGACCAGATCACCGTCGCAATCGATTGCGCCGGGCGGCAGGTGATCCCCTTCGGCAATATCGGTGATGAGGCCGTCCCGAACGGTCAGTGCGCCCTGCATCACCCGATCGGCCAGCACGAGCCGCGCATTCGCGAGACACAGATCGTTCGATGGGTGGCTACGCCCATTCACGGGAGGCACCGGAGCTTTGATCTGGACAAGTTTTGGTATCCCTATACAACTATACATATATTAGCAGATACCGGGCGGCGCGGAAGGGGAGATGTGAGAGTTTGAGCGATATTCCTGCAAAAACCCCGATCTGGAAGGCTATCGCGGCGGCCCTGCGCGATGATCTTGCCGAGGGGCGCTACGTGCTGGGTGACCGCTTGCCGACTGAGGCCGCGCTGGCGCAGCGGTTCGGGGTCAACCGTCACACGGTCCGCCACGGCATTTCCGCACTGGTCAAGGAGGGGTTGGTGCGCACCCGGCGCGGTGCCGGCGCCTTTGTCGCGGCCACGCCGACCGATTACCCGCTCTCACGGCGTGTGCGCTTTCACGAAAATCTGAGTGCCGCCGGGCGCAGGCCGGAAAAACGCGTGCTGACCATCGAGACGCGCGCGGCGACGTCAAACGAAGCGCTGGCGCTGAACCTTCCCGCCATCGATCCGGTCTGCGTCTATCACGGTCTGTCGTTGGCGGACGGCCAGCCCATCGCCCTGTTCGAGAGCCTGTTTCCCGTGCGCAGGCTTCCCGGAATCGCCACCGCCCTGACACAGCACAGCAGCGTGACCGAAGCGCTACGCGCGGCGGGCATCGATGACTATACCCGCGCCTCCACCCGTCTGACTGCGGTGCGCGCCAGTGCCACGCAGGCGTTGCACCTGCGGCTGGCAGAGGGCGATCCGCTTTTGCGCGCCACATCCGTAAACGTCGACGGGCAGGGGCAGCCGGTGGAATTCGGCCGCACCTGGTTTGCGGGCGACCGTCTAACGCTGACACTGGAAGGCTAGGGGGCGGCGCAAGCTGCGTGTTACAAAACCTTCACTTTCAGCACGCGCGCAATTGAAATAACCCTCGGGCGTTAAAACGCGGACGCGGGGACCGTCCGGCGACATCTGCGCGAAAAGGAGCCCGCACATGATTGTCTACGCCATCAACGGCCTTGGCCGCATCGGTAAGCTGGCGCTGAAACCGCTGTTGCAACGCGGGGCCCGCATTGCCTGGATCAACGACGCCGTCGGCGATCCCGAAATGCATGCGCATCTGCTGGAGTTCGACACGGTGCACGGCCGCTGGCAGGCTGAGTTTGCCTACGACAGCGACAGCATCACCATCGACGGCACGAAGATCCCCTTTTTCGGGACACGCGACATTGCCGCGCTGCCGCTCGACGGTGTCGACGTGGTGATCGACTGTACCGGCGTGTTCAAAACGCAAGCCAAGCTTGCGCCCTATTTCGACGCGGGCGTGCGCAAGGTCGTGGTCTCGGCGCCGGTCAAGGACGGCGGTGCCGCCAACATCGTCTACGGGGTCAATACCGAGCTCTACGACCCCGCGCAGCACGACATCGTGACGGCGGCGAGCTGCACGACCAATTGCCTCGCCCCCGTCGTCAAGGTGATCCACGAGGCGCTCGGGATCAAACACGGCTCCATCACGACGATCCACGACGTGACCAACACGCAAACCATCGTGGACCGCCCGGCCAAGGATCTGCGTCGCGCCCGCTCGGCGCTGAATTCACTGATCCCCACGACCACCGGCAGCGCGACGGCGATCACGCTGATCTACCCGGAATTGGCGGGCCGGTTGAACGGGCACGCGGTCCGGGTGCCCTTGCTCAACGCATCGTTGACCGACTGCGTGTTCGAAGTCGCACGCGAAACGAGCGTGCAGGAGGTCAACGCCCTCTTCGCGGCCGCAGCCGATGGCCCGTTGCGCGGTATTCTGGGGTATGAGACCCGCCCGCTGGTGTCAGCCGATTACACCAACGACACCCGCTCCGGCATCGTCGACGCGCCCAGCACCATGGTCATCAACGGCACACAGGTGAAAATCTATGCCTGGTACGATAACGAGATGGGCTATGCGCACCGGTTGGTGGATGTGGCCTGCATGGTCGGGGACAGCCTGTGAGCCAGCCCGCCGGGCGCCCCGAAGGGCTATCGGCCTATGTCGCGGTCACGGCGGCCTATTGGGCATTCATGCTCAGCGACGGAGCCCTGCGGATGCTGGTGCTGCTGCATTTTCACACGCTGGGGTTTTCGCCCGTCCAGCTGGCCTATCTCTTTGTCCTGTACGAAATCGCCGGGGTTGTGACCAATCTGTGCGCGGGATGGATTGCCGCGCGCTTCGGGCTGGCCTCGACGCTCTACGCGGGATTGGCGCTTCAGGTGCTGGCGTTGCTGGCGCTCGCGCAGCTTGATCCCTCGTGGACGGTGGCGGCGTCGGTTGTTTTCGTCATGCTCGTGCAGGGGGCGAGCGGCGTTGCCAAAGACCTCGCCAAGATGTCGTCGAAATCGGCGGTAAAGATCCTCGCACCGGCGCAGGACGGTGGCCTTTTCCGCTGGGTCGCGCTGCTGACCGGGTCCAAGAACATGGTCAAGGGGGCTGGCTTTCTTCTGGGGACGGGGTTGCTGGCGACGCTGGGGTTCGTCTGGGCGGTGCTCGGCATGGCTGCCATCCTTGCCGCGATCTTGCTGGCGGTGCTGATCGCCATGCCATCGGGCCTGCCACGGGGGCGCAAGGGGGCGAAATTTTCCGACGTGCTGTCGACATCGGCCAACGTCAACTGGCTCAGCGCGGCGCGGGTGTTCCTGTTTGGGGCGCGCGATGTCTGGTTTGTCGTTGGCATCCCGATCTATTTCTACGCCGTGCTGTCGGATGGCACGACCGCGTCGAACCGCGCGGCATTCTTTGCCATCGGCACCTTCATGGCCGGTTGGATCATCCTCTACGGCCTCGTTCAGGCCAATGCGCCGCGCCTTTTGCGCGCCCGAACGCGGGGCCATGCGGATCTGATCGGCGCCGCGCGCGGCTGGGGTTGGGCGCTTGCGGTGGTGCCCGCCGGGCTGACCATTGCCGCGCTGATCGCCGGCGCGCCGCAGATGTGGCTGACGGCGACGCTGGTTGTCGGCCTGCTGATGTTTGGCGCGATCTTTGCGGTGAATTCATCGCTGCACTCCTATCTGATCCTGTCTTTCAGCAAGGCCGAGCGCGTGACGATGGATGTGGGCTTTTATTACATGGCCAACGCCTGCGGGCGGCTGGTGGGGACGCTTCTGTCGGGGATGACCTACCAGACCGGTGGCCTGCCTTTGATGCTGGGGACTGCGACGGGGATGGTGGTACTCTCGGCGGTGGTTGTTGGGCGCCTCCGGCCAGAGCCGCGCGAAATCGGCTAAGCGGCCTGCAACACCGCCTTAGAGGCTTCAAGATACGGCGAATGTTCGGCGTGCGGTTCTTGTGAGGATCAGGCGGGACCAAGACTGCGCCCGGGCGGCGCTGCATCGAAACGGCTGAGTTCAGACGAACTGACATCCTTGAAAGACGGGATGCCAAGCTGACCCAATGCGCGGGTCAGTTCCAATTGCAATATATCGAACGCGCGCCCGGCGCCCGCGTCATCCCCGGCACCGACACCGTAGGCAAACGCGCGCCCGGCAAAGGCAAAATCGGCCCCAAGGGCTTTTGCGCGCAGGATATCCGCACCCCGCCGGATACCACTGTCGAGGATCAGGGTCATGCGGCCCGCGACGGCTTCGGCGATGGCGGGCAGGGCGTCGATCGTCGGCGGGCCAAAGGCTACCTGACGGCCGCCGTGGTTGGACACGACAATCCCGTCGCAGCCAATGTCGGCGCAGGCCACCGCATCCTTTGCATGCAGAATACCTTTGACCAAAAGCCTGCCCCGCCAGCGGGCCCGCAAGCGTTTGAGGTCTTCCCATGTAAATCCGGGCGTAATCAGGGTTTTCTGCACCTCCGCGTAGGATGTAGCGCTTTTCAAAAGATCAGCGTAGTTCGCCACGTTCGGCGTGCCGTGTTTCAGACTGGTGAGCGCCCAACGCGGGTTCATGGCGCATTGCAGGATCACCTCGGGTGTAAACCGAAACGGCACCGCAAGCTGGTTGCGGATGTCGCGGTCACGCTTGCCCGCGGCAGGGACGTCCGCCGTGACCATCAACGTGGTGTAGCCTGCGGCCTCTGCCCGCGCGATCAGCCCTTCGGTGACATCCGCATCGCTGGACACATATAGCTGAAACCAGCCGTTTCCGTCCGCGGCTTCGGCAAGCTGTTCCAGCGTGGTCGAGGAGGCTGAACTGGCCGTGTAGGGGATGTTTTGCGCCTTGCACAATCGCGCAAGCGTCAGGTCCGCCCCCGGCCAGAATGCGTTGAGCATGCCGATGGGAGCCATGCCGAAGGGCGCATCGAAAGTCTGTCCGAACACGGTTGCGCTTGTGTCGATGGTGGAGACATCCACCATGTAGCGGGGGGTCAGTTCGACATTCTCGAAGGCTTCGGTGTTGCGGCGCATGTTGCGTTCGTTTTCCGCCCCGCCATCCACCAGATCAAACGCAAAGCGCGGGATGCGGCGTTTGGCGCGCAGCCGCAAGTCTTCGATAGAGGCCGCGCGGTCGAGCCCCATCAGATCGACCACCCGCCATCCACGGCAAAGGCCTGGCCGGTGGTGAAGGCCGACAGGTCCCCGGCCAGATAACAGACCATTTCGGCAATTTCCGCAGGGCGGCCAAGTCGGCCCATGGGCTGGCGTTCCTTGAATGCGGCGAGAGCTTTGTCGAAGTCGCCGGTCGCGCTCAACCGGTCGTTCAGGGACGGGCTTTGCACTGTGCCGGGGCAGATCGCGTTGCAGCGTATGCCGTCACGGACAAAGTCGGCGGCGATGGCCTTTGTCATCCCGATGATCGCCGCCTTTGACGCGCCGTAGGCAAAGCGGCGCGGCGCGCCTTTTTCGCTGGAAACGATGGAGGAGATATTGATGATCGAACCGCACTTGTTGGCGAGCATGCCCGGCAGCACGGCCTTTGTGACGCGGTACATGGCCTTGGCGTTCAGAGCGAAGGCGCGATCCCAGACGTCCTCGTCGACATCAAGGATCGTGCCATCGTGTACCCAGCCTGCGCAATTGAGCAGGATGTCCAAGGGACCGGCGGACGCCACAAGTGCCTGCACAGCTGCCGCGTCCAGCACATCGAGTTCGTGGGCTGTGATATTCGGGGATGTGCGGGCCAATTCGGTAACGGCCGCGCTGTCCAGATCGGTCGCGATGACCTGTGCACCCCGTGCGGCAAGCGCCTCGGCACTCGCCCGTCCGATACCTGCACCCGCCGCGGTGATTAGCGCGGTCTTGCCTGTCAGGGATTGATCCATAGTCTTCCTCCTACCGGGCGAGCCAGCCACCGTCGACGGTGACCACGCTTCCGTGGCAATAGTTGGCCGCGTCTGACGCCAGAAAAACCGCCGCCCCCGCGATTTCCGACGGGTCCGCGAAACGGCCCGCCGGAATGCGTTCGAGCAACGCCCTCGAGCGGTCGGGATCGTCGCGCAGCGCTTGTGTGTTGTCGGTAGCGGTGTAGCCCGGCGCGATGCTGTTGACGTTGACACCGTGCGGTGCCCATTCGTTGCACAGAGCTCTGGTCAGGCCGACAACCGCGTGTTTGCTGGCGGCATACGCGGGTACGCGCAGGCCGCCCTGCGATGCGAGGACAGAGGACACGATGATGATCTTGCCAGCGCCCTGGGCAACCATGTGCGTCCCCGCCGCCTGAGATAGCAACCAGACGGAGTCGAGGTTCACCGAGAGCACGCGCCGCCAGTCCTTGAGCGGCATGTCAGTGCTCTCTTCGCGGTGGATGATGCCAGCGTTGTTGACCAAGATGTCCAGCCCGCCGAGGGCGTCGCTGGCAAAGCCTATGACCTGCTTTGCGGCTGCTTCATCCATGTCGGCAAAGTCGGCCTGCACGGCGGCGCCCTTGACGCCCAATTCCCCGATCCTGGCGAGGGTGTCGTCGGGTTGATGGCTGCGATAGGTCAGCGCCACGTTGGCCCCGGCGGCGGCAAGGCCAAGGGCGATGCCTTCGCCGATGCCGGTCGCCCCTCCGGTGACCAAGGCGCGGCGGCCTGTCAAATCAAACGGGTTGCCCATGTCAGTACCGGTTCGCGATCGGCAACTCTTCCGCGGGGAAGAGGCTGATGACCTCGCAGCCGGTTTCGGTCACGACGACTTCTTCCTCGATCCTTGCGGCGGAATAGCCATCGGTCGCAGGGCAGTAGGTTTCCAGTGCAAAGACCATGCCTGTCTTGATCTCCATCGGGTGATCCATCGACACGGCGCGCGAAATGATCGGTCGCTCGTGCAGGGCAAGTCCGAGTCCGTGGCCAAATTGTAGCCCAAAGGCCTGATCTTCATTCGCAAAGCCAAGCGATTGCGCGGTCGGCCAGACCTCGGCCACCTTGTCGGTAGACACGCCCGGTTTGATCATCGCGATGGACGCATCAATCCATTCGCGTGCCTTGGTATAGGCGTCGTTCTGCGACGGGGTTGCGCGGCCCACGTTGAAGGTGCGGTAGTAACAGGTGCGATAGCCCTGATAGGATTGCAGGATGTCAAAGAAGGCCTGATCGCCGGGCCGGATCAAACGGTCCGTGAAGTTGTGCGGGTGCGGATTGCAGCGCTCACCGGAAATGGCGTTGATCGCCTCCACATCGTCCGATCCCATCTCGTAGAGCATCTTGTTGGACAGCGCGACGATATCATTCTCGCGCACACCCGGTTTCAGCTCTTCGTAGATCATGTGGTACACGCCATCGACCATTGCAGCCGCTTGGGTCAAAAGCTGGATCTCATCGGTGTTCTTGATCTCGCGCGCGGCCAGCATGATCTGTTGGCCGTCGACAACGTTCAGGCCTTCCTGTTGCAGCGCGTGGAACATCGCCGTTTCAGCATAATCCACACCAACGGGCATGTCGGCCATGCCGGCGTCGCGGATCAATCCGGCGATCTGCTTGGCGTATTTCTGCATCAAGCCGAATTCAGGCGGGATCGTGCCGCGCATCCCGACGACGCCAGCAAGGCAATGGCTGGGCTCCAGCCAGTCGGAATGCCGCTTGTGGTGTTCGGCGGCGGATCCGAAATCCCAGACATAGGGGCTGTCGTCGCCTGTCAGCAAACAGAAACGGCACATCTTGTCTCGCTCCCATTCGCCGATCTTGGTCGCCGAGACATAGCGGATGTTGTTCACATCGAACAAAAGCAGCGTGCCCGCATTCGACGCCTTGAGCGATTGCCGTGTCCGCGCGAGGCGGTAGCGGCGCAGGCGGTCATGATCGATGCGGCGCTCAAAATCCACGGACATGTGACCATGCGCCGGCAGCTTTTCGCGCCATTCCCAGTTCGGTTCGAGGTCCTGCGGTGTAAGCAGGTTCGGCATAAGGGCATTGCCCGGACGTTCTGACATGGAAGTCTCCTTCGGGGCGCGCTGGGCCCCGTTCTGAAGTTCAGGTTGGAAAAGGGGGGGTGCGTTACTGGATGCACCAGCCGCCATCGACGTGGATCATCTGGCCGGTCATGTAGTCGCTGTCATCGGACGCGAGGAAGGATGCGGTCCCGACGATGTCCTTTGGGTAGGACACACGTTTGATCTGAAGTGCGTCGCGCACGATATCGTCGTAGGCCTGGCCTTCCTTTTCCTTGAAGCCGATATCGACGAGATCCTTGTCGAGCTGTTCCCAAAGCGGCGTCACAACGACGCCGGGCGCGTACCCGTTCACGGTGATGCCATGCTCCGCAAGACCGATGGCGCCGCAATGGGTCAGGGCAAGGCAGCCGTATTTCGACGTGCAGTAGACGGTGACATCCACCAGCGGTTTGCGCGACGCGATGGAGCCGACATTGATCAGCTTGTAGGGGTGATCGTCCATCGGGCCCTGGGCGATCATCTGGCGGGCGGTTTCCTGCATGCCCAGCCACATCGCCTTCGTATTGACGTTCATGATGAGATCCCAGTTGTCCTCGTCGATATCCATGAAGAACCGGGGCTTGTTCAGGCCTGCATTAAAGACGCCGACATTGATGGACCCGAACGCCTCGACCGTTGCGGCCACGGCTGCGGCATTGTCCGCACGTTTGGTGACATCCATTTTCACGGCAATCGCCCTGCCGTTTCCGGCTGCGTTGATCTCGTCTGCGACGGTCTGAGCCGTGTCGGCATCAAGATCACCAAGGCACACGTTTGCCCCTTGCCCGGCAAAGGATCGCGCGTTGGCCTCACCCATGCCGCGCGCGGCACCTGTGATGAGAATATTCTTACCTTGAAGGCGTTTGGGGTCCATGGGTGTCTCCTCCTGACGTCATGACTACGGTGGTGATAAAGTTGCGTCCGCCCGTTGCTGGGCGCGGCGCAACGCGTCCTGCGGGCTGATGATGCCGCGCAGCATGTCGTGAAACTCTTCTCCGCAAATCTGGATGACTTCGTCGATTTCGGGGATCGGCGGCCGTGGCCAGAACTGCAGCTCATCGCGCCAGCACATCCCGTCGACGGCTTCGAATATCGGGGACAGACGTCGCACGTCGGGATCCGAGGCGACGGAATAGCGCGGATTGGTCCGGCTGCCATTTTGTACATACAGCTTTTGCGCGGAAGGAGAGGTGAAGACCAGCAAGGCCTCAACCGCTGCGGCGACGCGTTCCTTGGGCAGGTTGGCCGGTATTCCCATGATATAGCCGCCTACCGGGGCGATGGCCGCCCCGTTCGGCCCTGCCGGGTGCGGCAGGTAGCCGGTCTGGTCCTTGGCGGGCGATGCATCATCGAGCTCAAAATAGGGAGCGAGCAGGGTGTAGCCGTAAGCCATCGCGATCTGCCCGGCGGCATAGGGCCGGATGCGTTCGTACCACGACATCGACAGGATATCGGGCGGCGAATAGTTCAGCAGCTCCTTGAGGAATTCCGCCGCTTGCAATCCTGCCGGGGTGTCGATCGTGAAGCGGTAATCGCGGTTGGCGAGATGTTGCGTCTCGTAGCCCCCTGCAATCGGCTTCAAATCCAAAATGGGTTGTCCGAAATCCGCCAGTGTCATGAGAACCGTGTGACCCAATGCCGTCCCGCGCGCCGCGTTCCAGGCAATGCCGTGCAGGCCGCGCTGCGGATCGTGCAGCGCTCTTGCGGCGGTCAGCAGATCCTGTGTCGTTTGCGGCGGCTTCAGGCCCGCCTGCGCAAAAAGATCCTTGCGGTAGAAAAGCAATTCCGGGGTCGTCTGTGCCGGGATACCGTACGCGCGTCCGCCCCAATGGGCGGCTTGCCAGCCAGCCGTGTGAAAATCCGATGGATCAATGCGAGCAATGTCCATGGCTTCATCAAGCGGCATCAGGACGTCATTTTCGGCAAAGCCTCCGACCCAAGGCAGATCAACGGCAACGATGTCATAGGTGCTGGACTTGCGCGCGGCATTGCGCATCGTTTCTTCCCGCAGACGATCAATTGAAAAGGCCCGTTGGTGGATTTGCGTGCCGATTGTCTGTTCGAACTGGCGCTTGAGATTGTCCATCACCATGAAAGTCGGATCGCCATGCACCAGAACACGCAGCCCACCCGCGAGCTTCAGCGGCTCGGAAAGGACCTTCATTGGCGGGATCGACTTGGCGCTGAGATAGGATTCACCAAAATAGTATTCTGATGTCTCATCTGCTGCAGCCCCGCCAAACTGGGCGTGTGCAAGGCGCTGTACGCGGCTGGTCAATCGCGTCCATTGATCGAGCAACTCAACACTTGGGTGCAGCGAAAAGCTTTTTCCCGTGTCTGTGCGTGGCCGCTGATCAATCAGGCCCGCCAGCTGCATGTCCTTTATGCGGCGATTTGCCGTTGCGTAGGGGGCGCGGCTTGCACCGATCAGGGACGACATCGTGGTAAGCCGCCCTTCGAGATGTCCGCGGATCAGGTGCATCGTAATGCGCAGGTTCGGCGTGGCGGCAAACAGCTCGGACGTGCTTTCAAGCTCATCGCCGAGATTTTCCAGAAAGGAGAGAACGCTCAGCACATCTGCTTTTGCCTGAGGCGGCATCAGGTGATTGAAACTCTCTCCCCTCATCGCGTTCATACCCTCAGCCGTTGCCTTCCGTTTCTTTGAGCGTGGGTCCGATTGGTCTCGGCTCCGCGGATTGTTCACTTTGGATGATTTTTGACTCACCACGGTATTGACCTCATTGTGATGTGGGACTGGCTTTGAGATGTATCGCAAAAATATCCATAATGGATAATTTTCTATCCAAATTGGATACTATTCGGGAGGTTATGTTGCCGAGCGCAATGCAACGTGGGGGAGATCCCGTCGGTCAGCCGATGGTGATTCCCCCCTGCGGGAGGGCGGGGAGAAGAGAAAAAGCCTGAATACTCTTGGAGGAGATCAAAATGACACTACGCACAACCCTTACGGCAACCGCCGCAACGACAGCACTGACGCTTGCCGGGGCAGCCTATGCAGATGGCCACAGCCCGATGCGCATCGGCATCACGCAAAACAACGTGGGCGTCGACAGCTACCAGACGACGTATGAAAAGGCGTTCATTGCTGCTGCAGAAGCAAACGAGAACGTCGAGGTCGTCGTTCTAGATGCAGGTGGCGATGTGGCCCGGCAGATCGCGCAGATGGAAGATCTGATCCAGCAGGAGGTCGACGCCATCATCATCTGGCCCACAAACGGTGAGGCCGTGATCCCAGCAGTACGCAAGGCGCATTCCGCCGATATCCCGGTCGTCGTGACCAATTCAAACATCGCTGAGGCCGGTTTCGATTTTGTCGCGACCTTCTCTGGCCCCGACAACGTCACGCAGGGGGCGCGTTCTGCCGAGATCATGTGTGATCGCTTCAAGGCGCTGGGGATCGAGACCGAAGCACGCGTTGTGCAGATTTCGGGTCAACCCGGCTACACGACTGCCATCGAGCGTCAGCAGGGTTTTGATGATCGTCTGCCGGAAGTGTGCCCGGACGTTACGTTGGTCGAGACACAGCCGGGCGACTGGAACCGTGAAAAATCCCAGCAGGTCATGGAGGCATTCCTGGTCAAATACGATGACATCGATGGCGTTTACGCCGGCGATGACAACATGGGTGTCGGTGCCCTGAACGCGGCTCTTGCGGCCGACCGTGCCGAAGGCATCACCTTCGTTGGCGCGACCAACTTTGCGGTTGGGTATGAGGCCATGGAACGGGGCGAGTATTGGGGGTCGATCTACCAGTCGCCCGTTGATGATGCGGAAGCGGCGCTCAAGTCCGCGATTGACCTGATTAGCGGTGAAGACCTTCCGTTTCTGAACTACTTCGACACGCCGAAGATCACGCAGGACAATATGACGGAATTTACAAAGCCTGTGTTCTAAGCACTTCCCGTGGTGCGGGGCGCCTCGTGGCTCCCCGCTGAACAACTGCTCAAAAACGGGGAGATACATCATGGGACGTGTGAACGGTCGATCCTGTATCGTCACAGGTGCCGCCCAAGGTATCGGTCGCGCAATTGCCGAAGCGTTACTCGATGAAGGCGCTGACGTCTGTTTTGCGGACATCAACGGCGACAAGGTCGCGCAGGTCGCGGCTGCGAACGTTGACCGGGCCGCGCAATACGGCGGCAAGGTGACGCATCGGCAGGTCGATGTCACCGATCGCGCATCCGTCAAGGCGATGATTGCTCAGGCGGTCGATCACTTTGGCAAACTTGACGTCAAATTCAACAATGCCGGTGTGAACCGGCCAATGAATTTCCTTGAAGTCACCGAGGACAACTGGAATTTCATCATGGGGGTCAACGGCTTGGGCTGCATGATCGGTATGCAGGAAGCGGCCCGTCAAATGATCGCCCAAGGGACGGGCGGCAAGATCATCAACACGGCCTCGATCGCGAGCCGTCAGGGATTTGACAATGTCGCTCCGTATTGCGCCAGCAAATTTGCGGTCGTGGCGCTGACCCAATCGGGCGCGCGCGATTTGGCAAAGCACAACATCACAGTTACCGGATTTGCCCCCGGGGTCGTTGCGACGGAAATGTGGGAGCAGGTCGATCAGAACCTGATGGAAATCGGCGCCGCAGACCGGCCGGGACAGGCGATGGAGGAGTTTTCGTCGGAGATCCTGCGCGGTCGCGTCGCGACAACCGAGGATATCACCGGCACAACGACGTATCTGGCGTCGCGCGACAGCGACTACATGACCGGGCAGATCGTCATGATCGACGGCGGGATGACACTGGTCTGACGCCGGGCACTTGGGAGGGAACTATGGCAGAGATGTCCAAATCAGACATTGGCCGGTTTTTGGCACGGCAGGGCATTTTGATTGCTTTTGCGGTGTTCATCATCGGATTCACGCTCGCGAACGAACGGTTCTTGAGCCCTGACAATGTGATGGGCGTTCTGCGGTCGTCCGCGATCCTGGGTGTCATGGCGCTAGGGGTGACATTTGTCGTCATCAGCGGGAACCTCGATCTGTCGGTCGGCTCAATGATGTCGTTCTCGACGATCGTGGTTCTGGATCTGCATGACAAGATTGGCCCCGCCCTTGCCATTCCTGCGATGTTTGGCATGACGCTGTGTCTGGGGGCTTTCATCGGGTTTCTGGTGGGGTATCTGAAGCTCAATTCCCTGATTGTCACCCTGGGCATGTTGTCGGCCATTCACGGCCTGACACTGACATACTCGGGGGCCAGAACATGGATCTGGCTGACAAGGAAGGCACGTGGTTCGGCGTTTTCGGGCAGGGAACTGCGCTCGGAATTCCGGTGCCCATCCTCATTTTCGTGGCTTTGGCTGCCCTTCTGGGCATCATTTTGGCAAAGACGCCCTTCGGGCGCAAAGTCTATGCGGTTGGTGGCAACGGGACGGCCGCGACCTTCTCGGGGATCAAGCGCGCGCGTGTGGTTTTCCTGTGCTACGTGATGTCCGCGTTCTGTGTGGCCGTCGCGGGGCTTATTCAGGCCAGCCGCTCCCTTGGCTCGCAAAACACGGTTGGCCAGGGGCTTGAACTTGATGTTCTGGCGGCGGTGATCCTGGGTGGCGCGTCCTTGCTTGGCGGGTCGGGCACAATCTTCAAAACCGTGATTGGCGTGCTGATCCTTGGGTTCATCCAGAATGGCCTCCTGTTGGTCGGCCTGCAATTTTACGTCCAATTCGTGGTGACATGGGTGATCATCATTCTTGCGGTCTGGCTCGATATCGCGGCCAAGCGCGGTAAGCTTTGGTCAAGCATCGCGTAAGGGAGCGGAAGAATGGAAGCCGGAAAACTGTCCAAATTTCTCAAGAATGGCGCGATCTGGGGCTTTATCGTGCTTGAGCTGATCTTTTTCAGCGTGGCGGGTGAATTCCTGTCCCTGTCCGACAAGGCGTTCATGGATCTCGACAACATGCTGCTGTTGCTCAAGCAGTCGGCGCCCATCGGCATTATCGCCATGGGGATGACGATCATCATGGTGAACGGAAACATCGATCTGAGCGTGGGTGCGATTTTTGCGCTCTCGGCGGTGATCCTGCTCGACAGTATGACGTGGGCGGCGTTTGCGGGGCTGGGCGATTGGGTCATCCCCGTATCCTGGGGTCTGGCCTTGCTGACGGGCGTCGTCCTGGGGGCGATCAACGGGTTGATCGTGTGGAAAACGGGGGTCGATGCCTTCATCGTCACGCTTGGGTCGATGCTGGGCTTTCGCGGGCTGGTGTTCATGTACAACGGTGAAAATCCGACATCGAGCCTGAACTGGACCTTGGTGGATTTTGCCGAAGCGCAGTTTCTGGGGCTGCACACCGCGACATGGTTTCTGGCCGTCGTTACGCTGGTCATCTGGTACGTGATGACGCGCACCATCCACGGGCGCAACGCCTACGCCATCGGCGACAACCGCGAGGCGGCGGTGAATGCGGGCATCAAGGTCGGACCGCACATGCTGATCAATTTCATGATCATCGGCTTTCTTGCGGCCTTGTCGGCGGTGGTTTTCTATTCCGAATCCGGCTCGGTCAATCCGAATGACGGCCAGCTCTACGAGCTTTGGGTCATCACTGCGGTGGTCCTTGGCGGAACCAAATTGACGGGTGGCTCGGGATCTATCGTTGCGACCCTGGGCGGGGTTTTGGCCATTCAACTCCTGCGCAAGGGTTTGGGCCACATTGGTGCGGATACCTCGACCGTCAATCTCGTGATCGGACTGATCCTGATCGCCGTGCTGTTTCTTGACCGCCAGTTGAACGCCAAGGGCAAAGAGGAGTTGAAGATATGACCAAACAAACACCTGCCTTGCGTCTTGAAGGGATCGTCAAAACCTTCCCCGGTGTGCGCGCGCTTGATGGCGTTTCCTTTTCGGTGATGCCGGGCGAAGTCCACGCGCTGATGGGGGAGAACGGGGCCGGAAAATCGACATTGATGAAGGTTCTGGGCGGTATTTACCAGCCCGAGGAAGGCCAGATCATCGTGGAGGAAGTCCCGACCGTCATGACGTCCCCGTTGCAGGCCAAGTCAAAGGGGATCGTCTTTATTCATCAGGAACTCAGCCTGGCCGAAGAGCTGACAGTCGCCGAAAATATCTATCTGGGGGAGCTGCCGCGCCGCTCGTTCGGGCGCGTCGATTGGGCCACGCTCTATGCGCAAACCGACGCAATCCTGAAGAAGTTGAACGTCGGCTTCGACGCAAAGACGATTGTCGGTGATCTGTCCATTGCCAACCAGCAAATGGTCGAGATTGCCCGCGCGCTGACGGTGGATGCCAAGGCGGTGATTTTTGACGAGCCGACGGCGTCGCTGACCGACGCGGAAAAGGTCGTTTTGTTCGATGTCATAGCCGACCTGCAAAGCCGGGGGGTGGGCATCATCTACATCTCTCACCGAATGGAAGAGATTTTCAAGATCACCGACCGGATCAGCGTCCTCCGGGACGGCTCTTATCGCGGAACGCTGGAAACCCGTGCCACCAGCGAGGAAGAAATCACGCAACTGATGATTGGCCGCGCGCTTGATTTGTCGCGTGAACCAAGCCGTCACGCGCTGGGTGATGTCGCTCTTGAAGTGCGTGGGCTGTCGTGCGGAGACCTGTTCACGGATGTCAGTTTTGAGGTCCGCCGCGGCGAGGTGCTGGGGTTTTACGGTCTGGTCGGGGCAGGGCGCACCGAAATCGCAGAGACGCTCTTTGGTTTGCGCGACCCGAGTGCGGGGCAAATTCTGCTGGACGGCGAGGAGGTTCGAATCTCCTCCCCCGCCGATGCCATCGCCAAGGGCATTTCGCTGGTGCCGGAGGATCGCAAAGGTCAGGGTCTGGTCCTGGGCATGAACTGCCGTGACAACATGACCCTGCCTCAGGTGGGTGATCTGTCATCCAGCCCGTTTGTCGCGACCGGTGCCGAGACAGAGATCTTTGATACGTACAAAGACAAGCTGGATATCCGAACGCCGGGCTGGAAGCAGACGGTGGGCAACCTTTCCGGTGGCAATCAGCAAAAGATCGTCATTGGCAAATGGCTGTCGATGCACCCCAAGGTCCTGATCGTGGACGAGCCGACCCGCGGGATCGACGTGGGATCAAAGTCCGAAATTCACAACCTGATCCGATCGTTGGCCGCCCAGGGCTATGCTGTCATCGTGGTCAGCTCCGAGATGCCCGAAGTGCTGCACGTCAGCGACCGGATCGTCGCGATGTTCTCGGGCAGGGTCATGCGGACCTTCACCTCCGAAGAAGTCACCGAAGAGAGCCTCATTCAGGCGATTTCAGGGATCACAGCCAGCGACAAGGTCGCCTGACATGCGCGTTGGCTTTGCAGGGCTGGGCCGCATGGGCCAGCACATGGCGCGCAACCTGATCGCGGCCGGTCATGAGGTGTACGTCTGGAACCGGACCGCGGAAACGGCAAAGGATTTTGCGAAAAACGAGGCGTGCATCGCCGTGGTAGATCCTTCCGATCTGATCGCGCAGGCGCAGATCGTCATCACCATGCTGGCCGATGACAGTGCATCCGATGCCGTGCATCTGGGCGAAGGCGGATTGTTTGCCTCAACCAGCGGCGCAACCCTCGTCGAGATGGGTACGATGAGCCCGGACCACATCAGCGAACTTGTCGCTAGGGCCCCTGACAAAATTCGGGTGATCGATGCGCCCGTTTCGGGCGCGACAAAAGCCGCCGAAGATGCGGATCTGCTGATAATGGCGGGATGTCGTCATGCCGATCCAGATCTGGCGGCCGTCTTCGATGCGCTTGGACGGCAGACCATCTACCTGGGGCAATCCGGCGCGGGGGCGGTGATGAAACTGGCGGTGAATTCGCTGATCCACGGGATCAATCAGACGCTTGCCGAAGCAATGACCTTGGCCGAAGCCTCCGGCATTGCGCCCGCTCTCGCTTTCGATGTGATAGAAGCCTCCGCTGCCTGTGCGCCGATGCTCAAATATCGGCGTTCGCTTTATCTCAATGAGGCGGAGCACGATGTCACGTTCACGGTAGCGCTGGCGCGCAAGGATATGGAAGTGACGGCAGGGCTTGCAGATCGGCTTGGCACCGCGATGCCACAAGGCCGTGCGACCCTGGCCAAATTGATCGACGCGGAAAAGGCGGGCTACGGCGCCCGCGATATGGCGTCAGTCCTGGATTTTATGCGAAAGGAAAGACCATGAAAGCAGCGCTTTTTGTTGGCGGCTGGGAAGGCCACACGCCGACCGATTTTGCGGGGTGGTACAAAGATTTGCTGGAAGAAAACGGTTTTGGCGTCGAGGTCTACGACACGCTTGAACCGCTCTCGCAGCCTGAAGACTTGGCGGATGTCGATCTGATCACGCCGATCTGGTCCTCTGCGCGCTCGGGCCACCGTGAAGAGTTCGGCAATATGACAAAGCCGCAGGAGGACGGTCTGTTGCAGCTGATCGCGAATGGCTGCGGGATCGCGGGCTGGCACGGGCACATGGGGGACGCGTTTCGCGACCGCCCGACCTATCATTTTCTGATCGGAGGCCAGTTCGTCGCGCACCCGCCCGGATGGCCCGACAATCTTCAGCCGCGCGAAGACTACATTGATTATGATGTGACGATCTGCAAGCCGGACGATCCAATCGTGCAAGGCATCAAAAGCTTCCGGCTGACGAGCGAGCAATACTACATGCTCGTCGATCCCTCGAACGAGGTTCTGGCGACCACGACATTTTCGGGCGATCACCTGTGGTGGATCGAAGGCACCGTGATCCCGGTCGTCTGGAAGCGCCGCTGGGACAAGGGGCGCGTCTTCTATTGCTCGATAGGCCATGAACTGGATGACCTGAAGGTGCCGCAGGTGACCGAGATCATTCGCCGTGGGGCGCTGTGGGCGGCACGCGACACAGCCTGATGCCAACAAAATCTCCGATCAAACACGAGGATACGCTATGAAACTTCTCCGCTATGGTGCGCCCGGCGCAGAAAAACCAGGCCTTCTGGATGCATCGGGCCGGGTCCGCGATTTGTCAGGCGTCGTGCCGGACATCTCCGGGGACGCATTGCGCCCCGCCGGTCTGAAGACCTTGCAGGCGCTGGATCCCGAGACGCTGCCCCTTGTCGATGGGACGCCGCAAGACGATCTGCGCCTTGGGGCCTGTGTTGCGAATATCGGCAAATTCGTCTGCATCGGCCTGAACTATGCCGATCACGCCGAAGAGGCGGGCATGCCAATCCCCGAAGAACCCATCATCTTCAACAAGTGGACCTCTGCGGTGGTCGGCCCGAACGATGATATCCGGGTCCCGCGCGGCTCGGTCAAGACGGATTGGGAGGTCGAATTGGGCGTCGTGATCGGCGAACCGGGGTCGTATATCGACGAGACCGATGCGATGGATCATGTCGCGGGTTTTTGTGTCATCAATGACGTGTCCGAGCGTGATTTTCAGCTTAACCGTGCCGGTACGTGGGACAAGGGCAAAGGCTGCGACACCTTTGGCCCGACAGGTCCGTGGCTTGTCACACTTGATGAGATCGCGGACATGGACAACCTGGATATGTGGCTGGATGTGGATGGCAAGCGGATGCAGACCGGATCAACGTCGACACTGATCTTCAAGATCCCGCACCTCGTGTCCTATTGCAGTCAGTTCATGAGCTTGCAGGCAGGCGATGTGATTTCGACCGGGACGCCGCCGGGCGTTGGCATGGGCCAGACCCCCCCGCACTATCTGCACGGTGGTGAGGTTGTCACCCTGGGCATTGCCGGGTTGGGCGAACAACGCTCAAAGGTAGTGCCGGGCTGACGGAGGAGAGCAGCCTCTTCGGCTTGCGCCGCCGGTCTGCTTGCGCGTTTTGTGTGATGGCCCAGGCCTGGTCGTGCAAAGCCAGCGGCTCAATCTTTTCCGCCGATAAGAAGGGGCTCGCCACGAACGCAGTTTAATGCGCTGGGCCGCATCTGGATGCCTTGCGTTTCGCCGACCCTCGCGCAATACCGCATTTTGTGGTGACTAGGGGGGTGCGGGTTTTGTGCGGCCGCGGTATCTACGGCAGGAAAGAGCCCTATCTTGGCGATGTCCTATGCGCCTCGTCGTCGCAAAGGGCTGGACCAGGAGTTATCGGGGCGTACTTCGCGTGGCGACGGTGCGGCGCAACAGATTGAATGTATCGAACACTATGCAATTGAATCAAAACGCCCGCCTGTCCGTGGCCCCCATGATGGACTGGACCGACCGGCACTGTCGCTATCTTCACCGGTTGATGAGCGCGCATACGCTTCTCTACACCGAAATGGTGACCGCGCCGGCCCTTGTGCGCGGGGGGGCGCTGCATTTGCTTGATCACCACCCCGCCGAGCATCCGGCGGCCTTGCAACTGGGCGGCTCCGATCCACATGAATTGGCGCAAGCCGCACGGCTGGGCGCGCGGGCGGGCTATGGGGAGATCAATCTCAACGTAGGTTGCCCGTCCGACCGGGTGCAATCGGGCGCGTTTGGCGCGGTGCTGATGAAGGACGCGGCGCTGGTCGCGCGCTGCGTGTCCGAGATGATCCACGCAACCGATGCCGAGATCACCGTGAAATGCCGCATCGGCGTGGACGACCAAGACCCCGAAACCGTACTGCCCGAATTTCTGGCCCAGATCATTGCCGCCGGTGTGACCCGGGTGACGATCCACGCGCGCAAGGCGTGGCTTGACGGGCTGAGTCCCAAGGAAAATCGCGATATTCCCCCGCTCGACTACCCGCTCGTACACCGGATGAAAGAGCTGTTTCCAAATCTGCATCTGTCGATCAACGGTGGGATTACCTCGCTGGATCAGGCGCAGGCGTTTCTGGGCGGCGGGCTGGACGGGGTGATGATCGGGCGGGCGGCCTATCACCAGCCCGCCGACATTCTTTGTGCGGCGGATGCGCGGATCTTTGGCGACGGACCCGTCACCACCGCCGAGGACACCGTGCACGCCATGCTCCCCTATATCGAGGCGCATGTGGCCGAGGGCGGCAAGCTGGGCCAGATCACGCGGCACATGCTGGGCCTGTTTGCCGGTCGCCCCGGTGCGCGCGGCTGGCGGCGGGTGCTGTCGGAGGGCGCGCATCGTCCCGGCGCCGGCACCGATCTGGTGCTGGAGGCGCTGGCAGAGGTCACCGCACTGGATGCCAGCCCCGCGCCCGTGTAAAGAGCCGCAAACCTTTAGGAGAGTGCCATGCCCGAGACGATGCTGCTGATCCAGATGGGGGTGATGCTCTTGGTCATCGGGGCCTTTGCCGGCGTGCTGGCAGGGCTGCTGGGCGTGGGCGGTGGCATCGTATTGGTGCCCGCATTTTTCTACGCCTTCCAGACGCTTGGTTATGGTGGGGCGGACCTGATGCAGATGTGTCTGGCGACGTCGCTGGCGACGATCATCGTGACCTCCGTGCGTTCGGTGATGAGCCATAATAGAAAGGGCGCGGTCGATTGGGAGATCCTGCGCGCCTGGGCGCCCGGCATCGTGATCGGCGCCGTTATCGGGATGCTGGTGGTGGCACAGCTGCGCTCGACCACGTTGCAGGCGATCTTCGGGGTGCTGGCACTGGTCGTCGGGCTCTACATGGGATTTGGGCGCAGCGACTGGCGGCTGGGGGCGGCCATGCCGCGCGGCCCGCTGCGCGCCGCGCTGTCGCCTGCCGTGGGGTTCCTGTCGGTGCTGATGGGCATCGGGGGGGGCAGCTTTGGCGTGCCGTTGATGAGCCTTTACGCCGTCCCCATCCACCGCGCGGTTGCAACGGCGGCGGGGTTTGGCGTGCTGATCGCGGTTCCTGCGGTTATCGGTTTCCTGCTCACCCCGCTTGATCCCGCAACGCGCCCGCCCTTCACGTTGGGCGCGGTCAACGGGGTGGCCTTTGTGCTGGTGATCGCGATGACGCTGATCACGGCGCCCTATGGCGCGCGGCTGGCCCATGCGATGGACCCCAAACCGCTCAAACGGGTGTTTGCGGTGTTCCTGATCCTCGTGGCGCTGAACATGCTGCGCAAAGCGCTGTGGGGATGAGGGCAGAGGGCTTTGTCCTCTATCCGCACGACCCTTCTGTGGCGCGCTGGGCGCAGGCGGCAGGGCGGGTGGCCCGGCGCATCGCGCGCGATCCCGCGTGGCACGGACCCGACAATCTGAGGCACGGGGGCACGTGGTTCGTCGGCGTGGATGCGCTGCCCAACGCGTCGGATGGTGCCATCGACGGGGTGCCGCTGCTGGGGCCCTGGCGCGGCGCCGTGCCCGACATCCCACTGCACCCCGCACAGCTGTCGATCGTCTATCCCGGTTACCCGCAACAGGACGCGGGCGAGAGCGACGCCAACCACCGCTTTCGCCGCGACAGGATGGCCGCGCACGTGGATGGGTTGCTGCCCATCGGCCCGCAGCGCCGCCGTTTTGCGCGGGAATTTCACGCCTACATCCTCGCGCTGCCGCTGACGGACGTTCGGGCTGCGGCGACAGTGGTCTGGCCCGGCAGCCAGCGGATCATGCAGACCGCCCTGCAAGAGGCGGTTGGGGCGCGCCCGGTCGCGCAGGTTGACCTGACCGACGCGTATCAGGCCGCGCGGCGTGAGGTATTCGCCTCGATTGATCCGGTCCGGTTATTGATCGGACCGGGCCAAAGCGCCCTGCTGCACCGCTTCCTGCTGCACGGCACGGCGCCTTGGGAAAATCGGATCGCGGACAAGGCCGGCCATGGCCGCATGACTGCCTTCTTGCGCCCCGAGATGCCCGGCGGCGGATCGGATTGGCTGGCCAGCGACCCCGTGTGATGCCGTTTCGCCATGGCACACAATAAACTTGGACGCGCCATATTGTTGCCACGGCCCCGGGCGAGCATCATCCCCGGAGATCTCCGTCAAAGAGGGATCACCGGAAAGATGAGGCAGAGCATGAAACAGGTCATTACCGGACCCTACGGGTTGATCGCCTACCACGCGCCACGACAGGCGGCGGCGTGCTATCCTGCGCTCAATATCCCCGATTGCGGGTTTGCGCGCGGGCAGGAGAGTGCGGCAGCGAACAGCCCATCGGCGCCGGGCGTGGTGCAGTTGCCCCGCCGTCGGCGCGCTCGGGCGGCGGTAGAGTTGTTCGGAACGCCGGGCAGGCGCGGCGAAAGCTAGGAGCGGTCGGCCAATCGCGCCGCGCGCCCGCCGCGGCGCACCTTGAAGGCATCGGCGCGCGCCGGCAGATCATCCATCACTGCGCGGCGCGCCTCGGGTGTCATGCGCGACCATGCACCGATTTCGTCGATGGAGCGTAGACATCCCGTGCACAGGCGCGCCTGCGGGTGCACCACGCAGATCTTGATGCAGGGGCTTTCGATCTCGTTGCGCTTCCAGACCTGATCGCTCATCTCATTTCCATTCTCATTTCTCAGGAGCGCAGCACGCGCAGACGGTCCAACACCCCTTGCAGGATATAGCCGGCCGCGACGTGGTCGATCACTTCAGCGCGACGCTTTCGGGTCGTATCCGCCTCCAGCAGGGCGCGTTCCGCTGCGACGGTGGACAAACGCTCGTCCCAGAACGTGATCGGCAGATCCGGGTGCAGGCGTTCGAAGTTGCGCGCGAACGCCCGTGTCGACTGGCAGCGCGGCCCTTCGGATCCGTCCATGTTCAGCGGCAGGCCCAGCACCACACCGGCGACGCGCCGCTCTGCGATGATCTCGCCCAGCCGCGCGGCGTCCAGGGTGAATTTGCGGCGCTTTACCGTTTCCATCGGTGTCGCGACAGACAGCAGGCTGTCGGAGACAGCGACGCCGATGGTCTTCTCGCCCAGATCCAGCCCGATCAGCGCGCGCATGGGCGGCAGGGCCGCTGCCAGCTCGGGGATGCCGGGCAGGATCAATCGACCACACCCGCGTCCTGGCCCGCGCGATTGATCAGGTCGATCGCTTGCGGGTTGCCCGCAAACACCTCCAAGGCATTGGCATGGATGGCCTGTGCCTGTTGCCAGCGCCCCAGCACGCCCAGTGACGAGATCAGGCGCGCCCAATCGGTCGCGGGTCCGCCCTCTGTCGCGAGGCGGTTCGACAAGCCCTCGACCATGGATCCGATCATCTCCATCCGCTCCTGCGGGCTCATGTCCTGTGCGGCGGCGATGTCGTCCTCCGACGGGCCGGGCGCGCCTGAGCCTATCGACGGAATGGCGTAGCGCACGCCGGCCAGATCCGCCATCTCTTCGATCTGCGCGAGGATCGGCGGGATCCATGGCGCGTCCTCGGGGCCCTCGCGCAGAAGCGCATCCCAGATGCGGAACGCCTGATCCGGCCGCCCCGTCTGCGACAGCATCAGGCCGATGTAATAGCGCGCGGTGCCATTGCGGCGATCCTGTGCGAGGGCCGCGCGCAGGGGCATTTCTGCCTCGGGCGAGACATAGCCGCCGGCCGCCAGCACCTGAAGCTCGCCCAGCTCGGCCAGCTCGGTCGCGCTGACGTCCTCACCGCGCAGGGCCACCACCCGCAATTGCGCATCGCGCGCGGCGGCAAAATTGCCGATCCGCCGTTCCTGCTGCATCAGCAGCGTGTGGCCCTGCAGATCATTTGGACGCCCGGCCACGGTGCTGCGCAGCTGGTCAAGCAGACGGGCGTAGTCCTCGCCCAAATCCTCGGGCGGGGCAAAGGGGGGCAGGGAGCGTTCGGCGACCTCTTGGGCCGGGCGCGACGTGCGTACCTCTTCGGCAAAGGCGATACGGTCCGCGAGGGCCATGTCGCCATAGCCCGGCGCACCGAGGCGCAGATAGGCGCCCAGACTGCCAAGCACCCCGATCAGCACGACGACGACGGCAACGACCGCGGGCGCGCGTCCCGTGCGGATCTCTTCGCCGCGCGCGGCGCGGTCGGCGGCGATCAGGCGGCGGGCTATTTCGGCGTGCACACGTTCCGCATCCGCAGGCTCGATCACGCCGCGCGCAACGTCGCGGTCCACCTCATCCAGCTGCGCGCGGTAGACGGCCACATCGGAGGCCGCGCGCGTCGCACCCGGCGTGTCGCGACCGCGCAAGAGTGCGCGCAGCAGGATTGCGGCAACCAGCGCAGTGATGACGGCCACGGTGGCCCAGAACACGAACATGCCTGTCTCCCTCAACTGGATCTGATCTAGTCGCTTGCGTCGGCCTGCAAAAGGCCCAAAAGACCGGCCCGCGACGAATGGACACCGCCACAGGCTCCCCCCTTGCGGGGCATGTCGCAAAATTGATACGGAGTGCCGCGCGGAGTATCCTCTTTTCCGGCCACTCCCCCATGAAGAACCCAGCGCCGCCAGCCCGCGCCGAATCCACGCCAGCCAATCCCGGGGACGTCAGATGAGAAAATACTCTGCCTTTGCCATCGCACGCGAAGCGATGCGCCATCACACCGGCTGGACCCGCGCATGGCGCGATGCAGCGCCCAAGAAACGCTATGACGTGATTATCATTGGCGCCGGTGGCCACGGGCTTGCGACGGCCTACTACCTTGGCAAGAATTTCGGCATCACCAACGTCGCCATCCTTGAAAAAGGGTGGCTGGGCGGCGGCAATACCGGTCGTAACACCACCATCATCCGCTCGAACTACCTGCAGGACCCCTCGGCCGCGATCTACGAGAAATCCCGCAGCCTGTACGAGACGATGAGCCAGGATCTCAACTACAACGTCATGTTCTCCCCGCGCGGGGTCATCATGCTGGCGCAGACCGAACATGAGGTGCGCGGCTACAAGCGCACGGCCCACGCCAACGCGCTGCAGGGTGTGACGACCGAATTCATCGGCCCGCAAAAGGTCAAGGAGCTGTGTCCGATCATCAACCTCGACGGGCCGCGCTACCCGGTTCTGGGCGGGCTCTGGCAGGCGCGCGGCGGCACCGCGCGCCATGATGCGGTGGCCTGGGGCTACGCGCGCGCGTGCTCTGACATGGGCATGGACGTGATCCAGCGCTGCGAAGTCACCGGTATCACGCGCGACGGGGGCAAGGTCACGGGGGTGAGCACCAACCGTGGCGACATCGGCTGTGACAAGCTCGGGATCGTAGTGGCGGGTCACTCCGGGCACCTGGCGGATATGGCGGGCTTCCGTCTGCCCATCGAATCCGTGGCGCTTCAGGCGCTGGTGTCAGAGCCGATCAAACCCTGCATGGATGTGGTCGTGATGGCCAACACCGTGCACGGCTACATGAGCCAGTCCGACAAGGGCGAGATGGTCATTGGCGGCGGCACGGACGGCTATAACAACTACACCCAGCGCGGATCGTTTCACCACATCGAGGAAACCGTGCGCGCGCTGGTCGAGACCTTCCCGATGGTGTCGCGCCTCAAAATGCTGCGCCAGTGGGGCGGTATCGTGGACGTGACCGGCGACCGCTCCCCGATCCTCAGCAAAACGCCGGTGGAGGGTGTCTTCATCAACTGCGGCTGGGGCACCGGCGGGTTCAAGGCGATCCCCGGCTCCGGCTGGGCCATGGCAGAGCTGATGGCCAAGGGCTATTCGCCGCTCACCGACGCCTTCGGGCTGGAACGGTTTACCGAAGGCCGCTTCATCGACGAGAGCGTGGCGGCGGGGGTGGCGCACTGATGCGGTTTGAAATCACATCTTGCACGCGGAACAACTTTGACGGCTCGGGGGTTTCATCAGCAAACGCGCCCAGTCAAAAAAGGATTTCTGCATGGCCGACGAACAAAAACCCGTTGTCGAACGTCACACGACCACAACCACCACGACAAACGGCGGTGGAGGGCTTGCCTTTATCGTCGGCATCCTCGTCGTTGTTGTCGCGGGTCTGGCGTATTTTGTCTTTAGCGGTGCATCCGGCGGCGGTGACAGTGCCGACGGCGGATCCGGCAACGTCAGCGTCACGGTCGAAGGTGGCGGTGACGCCGTCGAAAGCGCGGGCGACGCTGTCGAGAGCGCCGGCGATGCCGTCGAAGGTGCGGCGGACGCTGTCGAAGGCGCTGCCGAAACCGAGTAATATCACTCTCCACTATGACAGAACGCAGGTCGGCGCCCTCCGGGGCGTCGGCCTTGTCGTGTTTGCGAGCATGAAAGGCGCGGCACCATGCTGATCGTTACCTGCCCCAACTGCGGCGTGACCGCCGAGGAAACCGAATTCCACGCCCATGGCGAGGCACATATCACGCGCCACACGGTCGGCGCCTCAGATGACCAGATGGAAGAATATCTGTTCATGCGCAAAAACCCCAAAGGGGTGCATTTTGAACGCTGGCGGCACCAATACGGCTGCGGGAAGTGGTTCCATATGGCGCGCGATACCATGACGCTTGAGGTGTTCGGCACCTACAGCGCGCAGACCTACGGACCCCCGAGGATCTGCTGACCCACATCGACAACCGCCGCCCCGGCTGGCGCGACAGCGCCGAGGAGTCCCGGACATGAGCACGCGTCTTGCCACCGGTGGTCGTCTGATCGACACCGCCAAACAGGTGAAATTCCGCTTCAACGGCAAACACATGACCGGGTTCGAGGGCGACACGCTCGCCTCCGCGCTGCTGGCCAATGATCAGGTCATGGTGGGCCGGTCCTTCAAATACCACCGCCCGCGCGGCATCGTGGCGGCAGGCCCGGAGGAGCCCAACGCGCTGATGAACCTCGGGCGCGAGGGCCAGTTCGAGCCCAACGCCCGCGCCACCACGACCGAGCTGTTTGACGGTCTGCGCGCCGAGAGCCAGAACCACTGGCCCAGCCTCGAATTCGACGTGGGCGCGATCAACAAGCATCTCAGCCGGTTTTTGCCCGCGGGCTTTTACTACAAGATGTTCATCCACCCACGGCCCTTGTGGAAGCACGTGTATGAGCCGTTTATCCGCCAGTCGGCGGGCCTTGGCCGCGCGCCCAAGGCACGGGATGTCGACACCTACGAGCATTTCTACAGCTTTTGCGATGCGCTGATCATCGGCGGCGGTGTTGCGGGGCTTGAGGCCGCGCGGGGCCTCGCACTTACCGGCGCGCGCGTGATGCTGATCGAGCAGACGGCCCATTGGGGCGGACGCGCGCCCGTGGACGGCGGTGAGATCGACGGCAAGCCCGCGCAGGACTGGATCGACGCCACCGTGGCCGAGCTGGAGGGGATGGAGAACGTCACCCTGCGCACGCGCACCATGGGCGCGGGCGTCTATGATCACGGCTACGTGCTGGGCTACGAGCGGCTGACCGATCACGCGCCCGAGGCGGACGGGCCGCGCCAGCGCCTGTGGCGCATCCGGGCGGGGCACATCATCACCGCGACGGGGGCGATTGAAAGGCCGTTGAGCTTTGCGGGCAATGACGTGCCGGGCGTGATGCTGGCCGCCGCCGTCCGCGATTACGTGGTCAACTACGGCGTCTCGGTCGGGGACCGCACGGTGGTCGTGACCAACAACGACGACGCCTATCTCACGGCGATTGCGCTGAAACACGCGGGGCTCGACGTGCCCGCGATCCTCGATGCGCGGGTGCTGGCCGAAGACAGCCCGCTGATGACACAGGCCAAGGCGCTCGGCGTGCGGGTGCTGATGGGCCACGCGGTGGCCTCTGTGAAGGGCACCAAACGGGTGACCGGCGTCGCCGTGTGCAGCCAGGCGGGCGAGGGCGCCGTGATCGAAGAGATCGCCTGCGACGCGGTCGCCATGTCGGGCGGCTGGTCGCCGGTGGTCCATCTGTGGTCGCATTGCGGTGGCAAGCTGGTTTGGGACGAGGCGCAGGCGTGCTTCTCGCCGGACGTGAACCGCCCGCCCACCGGCGCGGACGGGATGCAGTTCGTCTCCACCGCCGGGGCGGCCTCGGGGATGTTCGCGCTGGATGATGTGCTGGGCGATGCCTTTGCCGCCGCCGATGGCGTGTCGCGCTGTCTGGGGCGCAAGCTGCCGAAAACCGCCCGCGCCAGCCAGGGCGAACGGGTGGAAGAGGCCGCGATGGCGCCGGTCTGGCTGATGCCGCAGGGCGCCAGCGTCAAGCTGCGCGAAAAGGCGTGGCTGGATTATCAGAACGACGTCAAAGTATCCGACGTGCGGCTGGCCGCGCAGGAGGGCTTTGTCTCGGTCGAGCATGCCAAGCGCTATACCACGCTGGGCATGGCAACGGATCAGGGGAAGCTGAGCAATATCAATGGTCTCGCGACACTTGCTCATGCATTGGGTGAGCAGATCCCGAGCGTGGGCACGACCACCTTCCGCCCGCCGTACCACCCCATCTCGATGGCCGCGATCGCCGGGGAGGCGCGCGGCGACGTGTTCCAACCGATCCGCCGCACGCCCATGCACGCATGGCACGAGGCCAACGGCGCAGAGTTCGAACCCGTAGGCGCGTGGCGCCGCCCCTACGCCTACAAACGCAGCGGCGAGAGCATCCATCAGGCGGTCATGCGCGAGACAAAGAACGTGCGTGAAAACATGGGCTTGCTCGACGCGTCGACACTGGGCAAACTGGTGGTGAAGGGGCCGGACGCGGGCAAATTCCTCGACATGCTCTACACCAATATGATGAGCACGCTGAAGCCCGGCAAATGTCGCTATGGTCTCATGTGCAACGACAATGGCTTCCTGATCGACGACGGGGTTGTGGCGCGCATCGACGACGATACCTTCCTATGTCACACCACCACCGGCGGGGCCGACAGCATCCACGCCCATATGGAGGAATGGCTGCAGACCGAATGGTGGGACATGAAGGTCTATGTGGCCAATGTGACCGAGCAATTCGCGCAGATCGCCGTGGTTGGGCCCAATGCCCGCAAGGCGCTGGAGAAGCTCGGCGGCATGGATGTGAGCGCAGAGGCACTCGGCTTCATGGAGTGGGCGGATGGCGAGATCGGCGGCTTCAAGGTCCGCGTCTACCGCATTAGTTTTTCTGGGGAATTGTCCTACGAGATCGCGGTGGATGCCGGGCAGGGGCAGGCATTCTGGGACGCGCTGATGACGGTCGGCAACGATCTGGGCGTGATGCCCTACGGCACCGAAGCGTTGCACATCCTGCGCGCCGAGAAGGGCTTTATCATGATCGGGGATGAAACCGACGGAACGGTGATCCCGCAGGATCTGGGCCTGCACTGGGCCCTGTCTAAAAGGAAGGAAGACTACCTCGGCAAGCGCGCACAGCAGCGCAGCCACATGGCCGATCCCGACCGTTGGAAGCTGGTCGGTCTGGAAACCGAGGATGGATCGACCCTGCCGGACGGTGCTTATGCCGTGGGCGAGGGCACCAACGCCAACGGCCAGCGCAACGTCATCGGGCGCGTGACGTCGAGCTATCATTCCCCCAACCTTGACCGGGGGATCGCCATGGGTCTGGTGTTGCACGGGCCCGACCGAATGGGCGAGACGCTGGAATTCCCCGGCACCGATGGCAAAACCTACCGCGCACGGATCGTTGATCCGGTGTTCTATGACAAGCAAGGGGCAAAGCAGAATGTCTGATCCGGTTACCCCCATGAACGGTGCCGTCTACACCCATGGAATCGCAAAGATTTCCGAAGTTATCCCCACGGGGATGATTACACTGCGCGGCGCGCTTGCGGACAAGGGCTTTGCCAAGGCCCTGCGCGCCGCCACGGGTCTGGACGTACCCGGGACGCGCGAAATCCTGCACGACGGCGATCTCTCGCTTGCGTGGATGTCATCGGATGAGCTGTTGTTGATCTGCCCACATATGCAAGCGCTCGACCGGACGCAGCAGCTTGCCGATGAGCTTCGGGATTTCCACGCGCTGGCGGTCAATGTTTCGGATGCACGCGCCCTGTTCGAGGTCAGCGGTCCGCACGCGCGGGAGGTTCTGGCCAAGCTTGCGCCCGTGGATCTTGCCCCCGGCCAGTTCGGCCCCGGCGACATGCGCCGCACGCGGCTTGCGCAGGCTGCGGCGGCGCTCTGGATGCCTGCACCGGATGTATTTCGCATCATCTGTTTCCGCTCGGTCGCGCAGTATACGTTTGATGTGCTCAAGGTCGCGGCGCAGCCCGGCTCGCAAGTCGGTGTCTTTCACGGCTAACCGATTGACGCGGCTGGCGCGTTCGCGCAAATTGGCTCCTCAACCGAGGAAATAAACCATGCCGATCAAAAACTTGCTTGCCGCCGCCTCCCTGATCACCGTTCTGGCCACATCCGTGGCCGCAAAGGGCACGTTCTACGATTGCGACATGAATGTGGATGTCCCCAATGGATGGGTGTCGCCCAAGATCGGGATTGTCGTGGATGAGGCTGGCAAGGCGACAGTTCTCGACAATATCATCCTCACACTGCTGGAAAAGCCACTTCAGGTGCGCGCCCGTGCCCGGGGCGACAGTCTGCGGTTGAGCTGGCAGATTGCCGGTGCCATCGATTCAGCTGGGCAGCGCGTCCCGACGTTCTCCTACCAGGCGTGGCTCGACACGAAAAACCTCGGACTGTCTGTGGTGGCCAAGCCCGTAGGGTTTCCGCAGCGGTTCTCGGGCAAGGGGCGCTGCCAGATCCGCAAGAACTTCAACGGTTTTCCGCGCAGCTGACGCCTGCTGGCACAAGAAGTCAGCCCGCGCCCCTTGACGCCGCGCCCGCCCGCGCTTCATTTGCATGAACCGGAACTTAATGCAGGAGGCCCGACCCATGGCTTTTCAACTCCCCGATCTTCCCTACGCCCACGACGCCCTCGCCGCAAAGGGCATGAGCGCGGAGACGCTCGAATACCACCACGACAAGCACCACAATGCCTATGTCGTCAACGGCAACAAGGCGATCGAAGGAACCGAGTGGGAGGGCAAATCCCTCGAAGAAATCATCAAGGGCACTTACGACGCGAACGCCGTTGCCCAGTCCGGTATCTTCAACAACATCAGCCAGTTGTGGAACCACAATCAGTTCTGGGAAATGATGGGGCCGAACAGCTCTGCCATGCCCGGCGAGCTCGAAAAGGCCATCGTGGAAAGCTTTGGCTCCGTCGACAAGTTCAAGGATGATTTCAAGGCTGCAGGCGCGGGTCAGTTCGGCTCGGGCTGGGCGTGGCTGGTCAAGGATACTGACGGCGCACTGAAAGTCACCAAGACCGAAAATGGCGTGAATCCCGTCTGCTTTGGCCAGACTGCCCTGTTGGGCTGCGATGTGTGGGAGCATTCCTACTACATCGATTTCCGCAACGCGCGTCCCGACTACCTGTCGAACTTCCTCGACAATCTGGTGAACTGGGAAAACGTCGCCTCGCGCATGTGATTGGACCGGTGCTCTCCCAGCCACCGACGCGCCCCGCTGATGCGGGACGCTTGGTGAACTGGGAGAACGTCGCCTCGAGCATGTGATTGGACCCGTGCGCTCCCAGCCACCTAGGCGCGCGGGCCGTCTGGGGAGCCGACAAGATATAGCTTCCAGGATGTGAGGCTCGGAGTCTGGGTATGCCCCCGCCGGTGAAGGTGGGGGCGTTTTCATTTTCCGCCGAACGTATCTTCCAAAAGAGCAAGGGCGTGGGCGGAGTCGGTGGCCCAGTGCACAAAGCCCAACAGGCTCTCATCGGCAAATCCGCGCGCGACCACGCTGTCGAGCAATGCGCGCAACGGATCCCAGTAGCCGTCGGTGTTTACAATCACCACGGGCTTTGCGTGCAGACCCAGCTGACGCCATGTCAGCGCTTCGAAAAATTCATCGAGGGAGCCCGCCCCCCGGGCAGCATCACGACGGCATCGCAGTTCATGAACATCACCTTTTTGCGCTCATGCATGGTTTCGGTCACGATGTAGCGGGTCAGATCGGTCTTGCCGACTTCCCAGTCAACGAGGTGCTGGGGGATGACGCCAAAAGTGTCCCCACCGCCTACCTGCGCCGCGTTTGCGACGGCACCCATCAATCCGACATCGCCCGCACCGTAGACCAATCGCCAGCCGCGGGCGGCGATGCCGGCACCCAGATCTGTCGCAGTTTGGCCGAATACAGGTCGGTCGCCCGTGCGGGAGCCGCAAAAAACGCAGACGGACTTGGTCAACATGGCAAAAACCTCTCGAATAACGGAAAAACTATCGGTCGGCAGACAGACGGTTTTGACCGCAGATAGCCCGCCGGCTACAAGGTCTCAACGCGCGTGCGCGATTTTGGCCTTGGGGATGGTCCGATGAGTAAGATTTTGGCAGGTTTGGGCGGCAACGCCGGTCTGGTAGCGGCCGGTGGCGTTCTGGTGCTGGCCGTTGGTGTCGGCGCCTACCTGAGCTTTGGCGGCCAGCCCCAACCCGGTGCGGGGACGGCAACGCCTGCCACAGCCACCGCGCCGCAGGTTGCGGCAGCGCCCGCAGTGTCGATAGCGCCGCCCGCGCAAAGTGAGGCCGCCACGCCCGTCCCCGTTGCGGAGCCGACCGCGCCCACCTTCGACGAGCTGCGCCGCGAAACCGATGGGAGCACCGTGATTGCGGGCCGCGCCGCACCGCTGAGCGAGGTCAAGATCCTCGTTGATGGTGTCGAAGTCGCAAAAACAACTGCAGACAGCGGTGGTGGGTTTGCGGCCTTTGCAGCGCTCCCGGCGGCAGATGCGCCGCAGGTCGTCACCCTTTCCGCCCGTGAGGGGGAAACGGATGTCCGCTCGGACGATCAGATCATCCTTGCTCCCGTGGCGCCGCGCGATCCCGTCGCGCTGAGCGAGACAGCCCCCGAAGCGCCCGCGCCGGCGCCGACCACCGCGCAGCCCGAAGCCGTCGCAGAGGTTGAGCCGACGGGGGACACGCCTCCGCAGGACGTGCGCGCCGAGCCGGATACACCCAAGGCGGCCGCGCCGGACGACAGCTCCGCGGAACCGGCCCCGACCGTGACCGCAGCGGTCGATGACGCGCAGGCGCCGCAGACATCCGCGCCCGTTGCCGTGCTCAAATCCGACGCGGACGGCGTGCGCCTGTTGCAGGCTGCGCGACCGGAGGCAATGACCAGTGTCGCGCTCGACACCATCGGCTATAGCGCGGTGGGCGACGTGCAACTGGCCGGCCGGGCGCAGGACAGCGCGGCGGAGGTCCGCATCTACCTGGACAACCGCGCCGTTGTCAGCCTGCCAGTCGACACGCAGGGTCGTTGGCAGGGTGATCTGCCGAATGTGGACGAAGGCGTTTATACCCTGCGCGTCGACGAGGTGAGCGCGGGCGGCGATGTCTCCAGCCGGGTCGAGACACCGTTCAAACGCGAAGCCGCCGACGTTCTGGCCGAAGCGGCGGCGCAATCCGACCGCCCGATTGCAGAGATCACGGTGCAGCAGGGTGCCACGCTTTGGGCGATTGCGCGCGACCGTTACGGCGACGGCACACTTTACGTGCGGGTGTTCGAGGCCAATGCAAAGTCGATCCGCGATCCCGATCTGATCTATCCCGGTCAGGTTTTCGATCTGCCCGAGGACTGAGGGCAATAAACCGCGTCGCCTGACTGGCGGTCGGGGGCCCCGAGGGCTATGTCGTGTAGCAACGAGAACAGGAAGCTACATGGCCACCGATACAGCCGCCGACACGACGACCGAAGATCCCTCCCAGACGCCACAGGTTGATGCGGACGCGGCAGAGCGGCAGTCCGCCCTGCGTGTGCTGCGCAAGGTAGCGCCCTACCTGTGGCCCGCCGACAAGCCGTGGGTGCGCCGCCGTGTGGTCTGGGCCATGGTGGCGCTGCTGATGTCCAAGGTGGTGGCGACGATCATGCCGCTGTTCTACCGCGATGCCACGAACGTCCTGGCGGGCGAGGGCACGCCGATGATCGCCGTGGGCGCCATCGGCCTCACAATCGCCTACGGCATGGCGCGCGCGATGAACGTAGGCTTTCAACAGCTGCGCGACGTGATCTTTACCCGTGTGGCGCAGCGTGCGCTGCGCACGCTGGCGCTCGAGACGTTCCAGCATATCCACCGCCTTTCGATGCGCTATCACATCACCCGCAAGACTGGCGGGCTGAGCCGCATTATCGAGCGGGGTGTGAAGGGGGTCGAGTTCCTCCTGCGCTTCTTGCTGTTCAACATCGGACCCCTGATCCTAGAGCTGCTGATGATCGGCGCGATGCTCGCCTATCTCTTCGATGTCAGCTACTTGCTGGTCGTGGCCGTCACCATCGCCATCTACATCTGGTTCACCTTCAAGGTCACCGAATGGCGCGTGAAACTGCGTCGCCAGATGAACGATCAGGATACCGACGCCAACCAAAAGGCCGTCGACAGCCTGCTGAATTACGAGACGGTGAAATATTTTGGCGCAGAAGAGCGCGAGGCGGGCCGCTATGACACAGCCATGGAAGGTTATGAGGCGGCCGCGATCAAGACGAACTATTCGCTGGCCTTTCTGAACTTTGGGCAGTCGTTGATCATCACCACCGGGCTGGTGGCCGTGATGATCATGGCAGCGATTGGCGTGCAGAACGGCGATCTCACTGTCGGGGATTTTGTGCTGGTCAACGCCTATATGATCCAGATCACCGTGCCGCTGAACTTCCTTGGCACCGTCTACCGCGAGATCCGGCAGGCGCTGGTGGACATGGGCGAGATGTTTGACCTGCTCGAACAGCCGGCGGAGATTACTGACAAGCCGGACGCCCGCCCGCTGAAAGTGACGGGCGGCGAGGTGCAGCTGGAAAACGTGCATTTTGGCTACAATCCCGATCGCAAGATCCTCAAAGGGGTGAGCCTGACCGCCAAGCCGGGGGAGACGGTGGCGATCGTGGGCTCCACCGGGTCGGGCAAATCGACCATCGGGCGGCTGCTTTTTCGGTTCTACGATGTGGGGTCGGGCAGCTTGCGGATCGACGGGCAGGACGTGCGTGACGTGACGCAGACATCGCTACACCAACAGATCGGCGTGGTGCCGCAGGATACGGTGCTGTTCAACGACACGATCCGCTACAACATCGCCTACGGACGCGATGGCGCCACGCAGGAGGAGATCGAAGAGGCCGCGCGCGCCGCACAGATCCACGATTTCATCGAACGGCTGCCCGAAGGGTACGAGACCGCCGTGGGCGAGCGCGGACTGAAGCTGTCGGGTGGGGAAAAACAGCGCGTGGGCATCGCGCGCACCTTGCTCAAGGATCCGCCGATCCTGTTGCTGGACGAGGCGACATCGGCGCTGGATAGCGAGACCGAACATGAGATCCAGGACGCGCTGCGCCGCGCGGGGCAGGGGCGCACTGTGCTGACCATCGCGCACCGGCTGTCGACCGTGGCGGAGGCGGATCAGATTATTGTGCTGGAGCAGGGCGAGGTGATGGAGCGCGGCACACACGACGAATTGCTGGAGGCCAACGGACGCTATGCCCAGCTCTGGCAGCGCCAGCAATCCGAGGAATGAGCCGCAAGGTCTATCCCCGCACCCCCGACGGCCGCTATTTTGTCAGCCGGTCGCGGCTGTGGCGCTGTACGGATCCGGCCTTGGAAGACAGCGAAAGGCGCACGGCGGTCAAGGCGCTGATGCAGGCCCGCCGCGCGGTCCAACTGGCGAAAGACGCGGACGAGACGGCAAAGGCCCGTACGGCAGTCGACGCGGCCAAGCGCAGATTGGGAGAACGCGGCCCGGTCTGGTGGGACGACGGGGCGCCCGATGAGGGTGGCAAACACCCGAAGAATTCAAGCTATGCCGATTGGTGGGACGCTCTGGGTCAAGAGGATCGCGACGCCGCCACCAGAAAGAAGCCGTGACCCGTATGTCAAAGCCCCCCGGGGGCTTTGATGCGATGTTTCATTGGCGCGTGGGGCCGGCTGGTGTGCGTTTATCGCGCCGTCGAGAGGGTATTGCGCGATGCAAAATGCGTATTTTTGGCACAATGAAGCGGGCGTGTGGTCCTTACTCTTCTGCCGTTGCCTTTGTCGTGAGCTTGTCGAGGGCGCCCGTCATCATCGCGATGTAGTCGGCATCTGCGGGAAGGCCGTGGGTCTCTGCCAGCGCAGCGGGCGCATGGTAGACAACATGCACCACCCCTTCGCCATCGGCGTAGGCGAGCACGCGCAGCGGCAGGTCAAGACCGGCGGTTTGGTTTTCGATCATCGCCGGTGTCCCGAGCTTTGGGTTGCCGAAGATCAGGGTTTGCGTTGGGCGCAGCTCCATATCGACGTTCGCGGCCCCGGCGGCGTGATCGACGCGGGCGAAGACCGTGGCGCCTGCGCCTTCGACGGCGGCTTGCAGGCGGTCGATGGTCACGGTGACCGAATGGGGGCTGGTTTTTGCGATCATTTCGGCCTGCGCGATGGTCGCGGCGACTGTGAGGGCGGCGGCGGTTGTGAGGGCGCGGATCATAGTGGGGTCCTTCCTGTTGGGTCCCCGAAAGCTTAGTGCCCCGTCGCCGAAAGGCGAGGGGGCGTTGCTCACGTTGCGGTGAGGGGCATTATTCCGCTGGTGTGGTGCTGCGCGGGATGTCGAGGGCTTCGTCGGTCCAGATGACTTCGTGATTTGCGGCGCGGCGGGATTCGCGTTGCAGGGCCCAGTCGCGTGCGGCGCGGCTTGCCCGGCCCATGGACATGCGCGCCATGAGCCGTGCGATCCAGCGCAGGTAGGTCGTAGCCCAGACCCGGATCGCGAGCATCGAGGGCGTCACCATCAATGTCAGTACCGTCGCCACGCCAAGGCCGAACACCACGGCTGTGGCGAGCTGTTTCCACCACAGGGCTGTCGGGCTGTCGATGGTATAGCCGCCTTCGGCGAAATCGAGGCTGAGGCCGAACATCATCGGCGCGAGCCCCGCCATCGTCGTGATGGTGGTCAGCAGCACCGGGCGGATGCGCGCCTGAGCGGTGCGGATGATCGCTTCGATCCGGGGCATGTATTGGCTGAACTCCTGATAGGTGTCGATCAGGATGATGTTGTTGTTCACCACAATGCCCGCGAGGGCCACGATCCCCGTGCCGGTCATGATGATCGAGAAGGTCTGATCCATCACCAACATCCCGATCAGTACCCCTGTCGTGGACAGGATCACTGCCAGCAGCACGAGGATCGCGTTGTAAAAGCTGTTGAACTGCGCCAGCAGGATGATGAACATCAGTCCAAGCGCTGCGGTGAAGGCAGAGCTGAGGAAGGCCTGGCTTTCGGCCTGATCTTCCTGATCGCCGGTCCATTCATAACCGATGCCGTCGGCAAATTCCGCCGTTTCGACCCATTTGCTGATCTCGGCGATCCGTTCGTTGGCGTTGATCGGCACCGCGCGGATTTCCTGCGCGTCAAAGGCGGCTTGCAGGTCCATCCCCTCGGCGGCCTCGGTGCGGTCGGTCAGCTTGTAGCGCGCGCCGTCGGTGCCGGTGAAATCGGCATCCTGGCCCGCGGGGCGCAGGGTGGCGAGGGTGGGCATGGCCGCCAGTTCCGCACCGGGGGGCGGGGTTTCGACCAGTTTGACGAGACCGGGGGTCACATCGGCCTTCACGTCCATATAGCGTTTCTGGTCGATGCGGCTGATCTCGGCCAATTTGGGGACCGGGGTGCGGGTGATGAAATTCGACAGCGGGATCAGCCCGTCGGGCGTGCGTACTTTCAGCGAATCGAGGGTTGAGAGCACCCGATCCTGTTCTGGCAGGCGGACGCGGATGTCGATTTCCTCGTCCGAGGTGTCCACGCGCATGGTGTCCAGGAGGATGCCGCGCGTGACAAGTTGGACCATTGCCCCCACGGCCACCACATCGGCGCCGTATTGGCCGGCTTTTTCGACGTCGACGTCGATCTGCCAGTCGATGCCGGGCAGGGGGCGGGTGTCTTCGATCAGGGTGAGGCCGGGCACGGTTTCGAAATGGGCGCGTGCCTGTGCGACGGTGGCTACCAGATCGTCAAAGGAATTGCCGGTAAAGCGCAGGTGCACGGGCTTGGCCGAGGCCGGGCCCTGGCTGAGCGGTGTGATCTCGATCCTGATACCGGGCAGGGCGGAGAGTTGCTCGGTCAGCTCTGCCACCACGACATCGCCATCGAGTTCGGGCTGGCCTGCGCGGTCTTCCCAGCGGATGGTTTCGAACTGGACCTGGCCGATGGTGTCTTTTGGCGCCGTGCCGCCGCCGGTGTTATTGTCCAGACCGCCCTCACCGGCAAAGGCAAAGGCGGTGGAAACGCCGGGATGCGCGCGCACGATGTCCTCGGCGCCGCGCAGCAGCGTGTCCTTTTCGGACAACGACAGGTTGCCGCGCGCCAGCACGTAGACAATGGCCTGCTCGGGCTCGGTCTCGACGAAGAATTCGGTGCCGCGTGAATTATTCGAGAAGTGGATCAGCACGGATCCGACAAAGACGAACACAATGCCCGCCGTGACCAGCGGCATGACGGGATTGGCGGTCATCGCCTCGATCAGGTAGCCGAACCCGTTGCGGCGGTAGCCCGAGCGTACGCCCTCGCGGCTTTTGGGGGTGAGGCGGGCAAGAACCCAGCGGCCGCCGCGACCCAGCCGGGTCAGCAGGGCAAGTGCGGCAAGCGCGCAGACCACGGCCAGCGCCAGCACGATCCCGATCACGGCGGCGGTGGCGGCCAGCACGGCGAACACGAGGGCAAAGGTCGGCACCACGGATTCAAGGATCATGGTGCTGTCCATCTGCGCGAACTGCGCGGAGATGAAGCTGAACGGGAAGGGCGGCGCGCTGGGCTCTACCACCGCTTCGGTGGCGAGTGCGGGATCGACCGGGGGGGCGCCGATCAGGATCGTGATCAGCAGCATTGCAAGCGCGTAGATCAACCCGGCCCAGATCAGGACACCCGGAATCGCGAGCGGCAGGTGCAGGTACCACTTGAGATTGGCAAACCGCTCCATCATCGAGGTGATCCAGTTTTCCAGCCGCCCGGTCACGCCGCCCATAACGGGCAGGTAGATCAGCGCCACGACCAGTGAGGCCGACAGGACGAAAATCAGTGTCACGGGAAGCATCCCCATGAACTCCCCCGGCACACCGGGCCAGAAAAGCATCGGCAGGAATGCACAGAGTGTCGTCGCCGTGGAGGAGATGATCGGCCAGAACATACGCTTGGCCGCTTCGGTGTAGGCCTTCATCGGGCGCTCGCCCTGTTGCTGGCGCGCGTCGGCGTATTCCACCACCACGATCGCACCGTCCACCAGCATCCCCACGGCGAGGATCAGACCGAACATCACGATGTTCGAGATCGAGATCCCCATGAGCGCCAGAAGTGCAAAGCACAAAAGGAACGAGGTCGGGATCGCAAAACCCACCAGCAGGGCCGCCCGGATACCCAGTGCTGCCAGTACCACGATCATCACCAACGCCACCGCCGTCAGCACCGAGCCGACAAGCTGGTTGACCATGCTCTCGACCGACGGGCTTTGGTCGTTCGAGGTGCCGACCTCGACGGCGGTGCGCAGCTCTTCGGGCCAGTCGGCGCTCGCCTGTGCCACCGTTTGTTTGACCAGATTGGACGTGTCGATCAGGTTGAAACCCTTGCGCTTGACCACTTGCAACGCCACCGTCGCATCGCCATCAAAGCGCGCCGTGCCCAGACGATCCTCGAAGGTAAAGTTGATCTCGGCCAGATCGCCCAGGGTCACGACGCGGTCGCCATTTGTCTTGACCGGCAGGTTGTAGACGTCCTGCGGTTCGTCAAAGCTTGATGGGATCTTGACCGCGAAGGTGCCGTTGTCGCTTTCCACTTCGCCGGCGGCGATCAGCTGGTTGTTGTTCTGCACGACCGAGATCAGCTCGTTCGCGGTGACATTGTACGCTTCGAGCTTGAGCGGATCGATCAGCACCTCCAGCATCTCGTCGCGGTTGCCGGCGATCCCTGCCTCAAGCACGGCATCGAGCCCTTCAAGGTCTTCCTGAAGCTGTTTGGCGTAGCGGTTCATCGTGCGCTCCGGCACGGGGCCGGTGAGGTTCACGATGATGATCGGGAATTCCGAGAAGTTGATCTCGTTGATCGAATAGGTCTCGGCGCCGGTGGGAAAATCCGCCTCTGCCGTGCCCATGGCGTCGCGCACGTCGGCGATGATCTTGGTCTTGTCCCAGCCGAATTCAAACTCCAGCGCGAGGCCCGCGTAGTTTTCGGCGGCTGTGCCGGTCATCTTCTTGAGCCCGTCAAGATCGCTCAGCTCCGTCTCCATCGGCTTGAGCAACAGCGTTTCGGCATCGGTCGCCGAAATGCCGGGGAAGGGGACAGAGACAAAGAGCGCAGGGATTTCGATGTCCGGCTCGCCCTCTTTGGGCAGGGTCGAATAGGAATAGCCGCCGACGACAAGGCTCAGCAGAATGAACGCCAGCACCATGCGGGCGCGCGTGGCGGCCCAGTCGACGATTCCGGTCATTGGCTGACCTCCTGATAGGTCGGCGCGACGCGCACCCCGTCGATCACGTATTCCTGTCCCACGACGATCAGATTGGTGGTCTCGGGCAGGCCGGACACCCAGGTGCCGTCCGCCGTGTCGCGGATGATCGTCACCGGCTTGAAGCTGACGGTATCCTCATCCACCACCGTGCGCACGCCCAGTGTCCCTTCGGAATTGAGCGTCATGGCGCTTGGCGGGATCAGATGCGCCTGCGTGCTGTCCGACGCGATCAGGATCTCGGCGGTCTGCCCGTCGCGGATACGCAGGTCCGGGTTTGGCACTTCGATCTCGACCTCGAAGGTGCGGGTCTGCGGATCGGCGGAACGTGACAGGAAGGTCACGCGACCGCGCACATCGTCGCCGCCCGCGGCCAGACGGGCACCGGCCATGGCGCCGACCTCGACCCGGTTCACTTCCGTTTCGGGCACAAAGCCCACCAGTTTCACGGGATCAAGCTGGATGATCGTGCCGCACAGCGCGCCGGGTTGCAGCAGGCTGCCCAACTCGGCGGTATCGCTTTCCAGCTGCCCGGCAAAGGGCGCCTTGATCACCAGCCGGTCCAGCTCGGCCTCGGCGCTGGCGACGGCGGCCTCGGCGGCCTCGATGCCCGAGCGCGCGGCGCGCAGGCCCGATTGCGCTGAGCTGACGGCAGCCTCTGCGCTGGCGACGGCGGCATCGGCTCCGGCCAGACGCGTGGTGGAGGCGAAACCGTCGGCGTTCAGCCGCGATGACGCGTTCTGATTGATGCGGGCCTCTTCAAGCCGGGCGCGGGCCTCTTCCACGCGCGATTCGGCTTCGGGCACCCGCGATTGCGCTTCGGCCAGCTGCGCCTGCGCCTGTCTCAGCGCCGCGCGGCGGGTGCCTGCGTCCAGCTCGCACATGATCTCGCCTGCCTCGACCCGCGCGCCCTTGCGCAACGGCTCCGACACGACGACGGCGGAGGTTTCCGCGCGTACCTCGACCTGCCGCATCGCGGCGGTCTGGCCGCGCAGCACCACCGCGCTGTCGATACCCTCTGCCTCAAGCTTGCGCACGACGACCTTGACCAGATCGGGATCGGCGGCGGCGACGGGGGCCTGCTCGGCGATCACTTCTTCCTCGGGCTGGGCCGCCTGCGCGGGATCCACGCCAAAAAACGCCAAAAGCGCGGGGCGCTGGATCACGGTCATATACAAAAGCACGGCCATCGCCGCGGCAGCGAGGATTGAGAGAAAGCGCATGGATCGACCTCGTTCCATTCGGATAGGTTTGCAGGCGGATACGGCGCGGGGCGCCGGATGGATCAACCTGAGCACTATGTAGTATCATAAAACTAAACTGACCAGTTCAGAAGCAGGTTTTTTTGACCTGGGGTCATCCACACCCCTGTGGCGGGGGTCTTGGCTTGGCCCGCGGGTTTCGCTAACAGGGGCAAAAGACCGGATCACGAGAGGCTGCCGCATGAGCGATACCGATGGTTTCATCGACGAGGTGAACGACGAACTGCGGCGCGACCGGATGATGGGCACGCTGAAACGCTACGGCTGGATTGCGGTGGCAGTGGTGGTGCTGATCGTGGGCGGGGCTGCGTTTTCGGAATTCCGCAAGGCGCAGGCGCGGGCCGAGGCCGAGGCGCTGGGCGATGGCATCACCGCCGCATTGGCGACGGAGGATGCGGCGGCACAGCTTGCCACGCTTGAAGCTGACGATCCGACGGCACGCGCGGTACTCGACCTGTTGACCGCATCCGAACATCTGGCCGCCGAGGATCGCGCGGCGGCGGTCGAGACCCTGAATGCCGTGGCAGTGAACGGGGACGCACCGCAGATCTACCGCCAGATCGCGCAGTTCAAGGCGCTGACCCTTCAAGCCGACACACTGCCCGCCGACGCGCGTGCGCAGGGCTTCGAGGCGCTTGCGGCGGCCGGCGGCACCCTGCGGCTGCTCGCACAGGAACAGATTGCGCTGATCGCCATCGAAGAGGACGATACCGCCACGGCCATTGAGCGCTATCAGGCGCTCCTGACCGATGCGGAGGTGACACCGGACTTGCAACAGCGCGCGTTGCAGGTGATTGTGGCGCTGGGCGGGGAGCCTGATCTGGGCGGGGCGCCGACGCTTGACGATACGGCGCCGCTGGATACTGAATAAACCGCATAAATGCGGATGCACGAACGGCACAGGGGTGTGAACAGGCCATGACACAAATGATCCGCGCAGCGCGCCCGCGTGCCTTGACCCGCTGGACGCTTGGCGTCCTTGGCCTGACATTGATCGCCGCCTGCACCGAGCCCGACGTGATCCTTCCGGGCAAACGCGAGGGCGTGCGCGCGGTCTTGCAGGACGGCGGCGGCGTGCAGGAAAACGCGGCCGAGTTTGTCGAAAATACATCGCGTCCGATCTCGCTGCCCGCGCCACGCGTCAATGCCGCGTGGAGCCAGACGACAGGCTCCGACGCCAACCGCGTCCCGCACGCAGCACTCTCAAGCGCGCCGCGCCTTGCCTGGGCGGCCAATATCGGCGCAGGCGACAGCCGCAAATTCCGCATTACCGCCGATCCCGTGGTTGCCGATGGCCGCGTCTTTACCCTCGACGCGCAATCCATCGTGACGGCGACGGGCACCTCCGGACAAACGCTCTGGCAGGTCGATGTGCGCCCCGCCCGCGATCAGGAGGGCGATGCCTCGGGCGGTGGTCTGGTGGTGGCGGGCGACACGGTCTACGTCTCCGTCGGTTTCGGTGAACTCTCGGCGCTGGATGCGTCGACGGGTGCCGTGCGCTGGCGCCAGCAGTTGGACGCAAGCGGGTCAGGCACGCCGACGGTTTCGGGCGATCTGGTCTATGTCACGGCCGGCGACAGCACCGGCTGGGCGGTCAACCGCCGCGACGGCAAGGTTGCGTGGCAGATCTTCGGCTCCGAGGCGACAAAGAACGTGCTGGGCGCACCCGCGCCCGCGTTGACCGACGATTTGGCGATCTTTGCCTTCGGGTCGGGCGAGGTGCAGGCGGTCTTTCGCCGGGGTGGGTTGAACCGGTGGGATGCGTCGGTGCTGGGCAAACGCCCGGGGCGCGCGCTGGCGAATGTCTCCGACGTGACGTCGGCGCCGGTGGTCTCGGGTGATCGTGTCTATGTGGGAAACCAGTCCGGGCGCATCGCGGCGCTCTCGCTGGGGTCGGGTGCGCGGCTGTGGTCGGCACGTGACGGGGCCATTGGTCCGGTCTGGCCGGTGGGCGGCAGTGTCTTTGCGCTGAGCGATCTCAATGAACTGGTCCGCCTCGATGCCGATACGGGGGCCAAGATCTGGGGCGTGCCGCTCCCGAATTTCACCGAACGCAAACCGCGCAAGCAAAGCCGCGTCGTGCCGCACCATGGCCCCATCCTTGCGGGGGGCGGATCATCGTGGCGTCGGGCGATGGGGTGTTGCGCAGTTTTGATCCGCGCGACGGGCGCCTTGTCGGGTCGGTCGAAATTCCGGGTGGTGCCACCACGGCGCCGATCGTGGCGGGGCAGACGCTGTACGTTGTGTCCGCCAACGGACAATTGCTCGCCTACCGCTGACCCTTTCGCCCGCCGGGCGATTGCGCTATGGCGCGTGTTCAGCACTGACGGAGCACGCAGATGTCGTTCACCCTCGCCCTTGTGGGGCGCCCGAATGTCGGGAAATCCACCCTGTTCAATCGCCTTGTGGGCAAACGCCTGGCCTTGGTCGACGACCAACCAGGCGTGACGCGCGATCTGCGCGAAGGGGCGGCGCGTCTGGGCGATCTGCGGTTTACCGTGATTGATACGGCCGGGCTGGAGGAAGTCACCGACGACAGCCTTCAGGGCCGCATGCGCCGCCTGACCGAACGCGCCGTCGACATGGCGGATGTCTGTCTGTTCATGGTGGACGCGCGGGTGGGCGTCACGCCGTCCGATCTGGTATTCGCCGACATCCTGCGCAAACGCGCCAAGACGGTAATCCTGGCCGCCAACAAGGCGGAGGGCCACGCGGGCGAGGCCGGCGCGCTGGAGGCCTATTCGCTGGGTCTGGGCGAGCCGCTGCGCTTGTCGGCAGAGCACGGCGAGGGCATATCAGAGCTTTATTCCGCGCTGATGCCGCTGGCGGATGGGTTTGCCGAGCGCGCGCAGGATGATACGCCCGAAACGGATGTGGATATCGACGAGGACGATGAGGACATCGTGCCCGTGCCGACCCGCGCCAAACCCCTGCAGGTGGCGGTTGTGGGGCGGCCCAACGCCGGTAAATCCACGCTTATCAACCAGATCCTCAAGGAAGACCGCCTGCTGACCGGGCCCGAGGCCGGGATCACCCGCGACGCGATCTCATTGACGACCGACTGGGTCGGGCCCGAGGGCGACGCGGTGCCGATGCGCATCTTTGACACCGCCGGCATGCGTAAAAAGGCCAAGGTGCAGGAAAAGCTGGAAAAACTCTCGGTCAGTGACGGGCTGCGGGCGGTGAAATTCGCCGAAGTCGTGGTTGTGTTGCTGGATGCCGAAATCCCGTTCGAGCAGCAGGATCTGCGCATCGCTGATCTGGCCGAACGCGAGGGCCGCGCGGTCGTCGTTGCGGTCAATAAATGGGACATCGAAGAGAACCGGCAAGAAAAGCTCAAGGAACTCAAGGAAAGCTTCGAGCGGTTGCTGCCGCAACTGCGCGGCGCGCCGCTGATCACCGTGTCGGCCAAGACGGGGCGTGGCCTTGACCGGCTGCACAGCGCGATCATGCGCGCCTATGAGGTGTGGAACCGCCGTGTCACCACCGCGCAGCTCAACCGCTGGCTGTCGGGCATGATGGAGGCGCATCCGCCCCCCGCGCCGCAGGGCAAGCGGATCAAGCTGCGCTACATGACCCAGGCCAAAACACGCCCGCCGGGGTTTGTGGTGATGTGCAGCCACCCCGACAAGGTGCCCGAAAGCTACAGCCGCTATCTGGTGAACGGGCTGCGTCTGGATTTCGACATGCCCGGCGCACCCATCCGCCTGTGGATGCGCGGCCAGAACGATGCCAACCCCTACAAGGGGCGCAAGAAGGCCGCGCCGTCAAAGCTGCGCAAACACACCGACGGGCGGCGCAAGGACTGATGCCGGGCGCCACAAAGTCTCTGCAGAGACTTTGGGCCCAAACTTTGGTGACAAAGTTTGCGGCGCTCAGCTGCGGGCGGCGCGCACTGTGGGGAAGATGAGCGCAATGGCGCCCCCGGCGGCAAGGGCTGCAACAGTGCTGTTGGTGGCGTAGTTCTGGACCACCACCGCAATCAGCGCCCAGATCACCGCGATGCCGTAGCTTGGCGCGCGGCGCAGCTGGCTTTGCACCGCGGAGGCGATCACCAGCGCCAGAAAGATCGCACCAAGCGCGGCGGTCGTCTCCTCGACAAAGCCGTAGCCTGCGGCCAGCAGCCCCAGCGACACGCAGGAGGCGGCACTGAGCCACCCGGCGTAGAGGCCGACGGGCAATGCGGCAAACCAGCTGTCCTGCACCGGGCTGCGAAAGAGCGCGACCAGCGCGCTGATCAGCATGACCCAGATCAGCACTGACGCCCACACCGGGCTTGCCACCGCCACAGCCAGCCACGCCGCCCCCACCGCCAGCGAAACGATCAGCGGCAGGCGCATCGCGTGCCATGCGCCGTCCTCCGCCCGCCGGAGCGCGCCGTAGCCCAGCCCGGCGATGAGCCATAGATAGATCACCCCCCAGATCGAGAATGCGTAGCCCGCGGGTTGCACCGGCGGATCCTCCTGCGGGACGGGGAATTGTTCGGCGTCAAACCCGCCGAAGTCAGGCACGAAAAACGGCGAGGCGGCAAAAAGGACCGCGAGCGCGAGGGCAAGATAGGCGGTAAGGGGGCGTGACATCGGGCTCACTTTGTTGAACATTCACGGCGCGGCACGCATTGGCCGCCCCGACGCTACTTAACCCAAAAAGGATTCCCGCCAATGGCCCGGATCGCGATTTTCTGCGATGGCACGTGGAACAACCCCGCCATGACACAGCCGACCCATGTGGTCCGGCTGTCTGACAAAACCCCAAAAACACCCCAGCAGGACACCGCCTATGTCGAGGGTGTCGGCGCGGGCGAGGCGCCCAACGCGCTGTCGCGCGGCATCCTCAAGATCGGCGGCGGCGCCTTCGGCTGGGGGTTGAACGCGAATATCAAACGCGCCTACGCGGAGCTGTGCCGCCGCTACCAGCCCGGCGATGACATCTTTATCTTCGGGTTTTCGCGCGGGGCCTATACCGCGCGCTCGCTTGCGGGGATGGTGCGCAAATGCGGGATCATCGAGACGATTGACGATGAGGCGCTCGACGCGGCGTTCCGGCTGTACCGCAAGCCGGGGGTGGCCAATCATCCCGACGCGCTGCGCATCCTCAAACAGCGCCGCCGCCTGTCGCCGCGCGCGGCCACCTCGCAGGCGGATCTGGATTGGCGGACGGTGACGCCTTCCGATGACGATCCGGCCGAGGGGTTTCACCGGGTGCAGATCGCCTATCTGGGCATCTGGGATACCGTCGGCGCTTTGGGAATCCCGGCGCCACTGCTGGGGCCTGTCGCGACGCTGTGGAACGCGCGCTACCAGTTTCACGACACGAAACTCAGCTCGATGGTGCGGGCCGCGCGCCATGCGGTCGCTCTGGACGAGCGGCGGGTGTTCTACAAACCCAGCCTTTGGGACAATCTGGAGGCCAGCCGCGAGGGGCCGGGCCTGAACCACGGCGACCGGAGCCCCGGTCGCCCCTATCAACAGGTGTGGTTCACCGGTACCCACGCGATTGTCGGCGGCTCTGCCCCCAAGGCGCGCAAGCTGACGGGTCAATCGCTGCGCTGGATCGCCGAAGGGGCCGTGCAGGCGGGGCTTGAGATCGACATGGCGGATCTGCTTGACGCCGATCCTGATCCGCTGGCGGAAAGTGCAACGCTGAGCCAGCCGCCGCTTTTGTACGAAATCACCGGCAATCTGCTGCGCTGGCGGGCGGGGCCGGGGCATCCGATCGATCTGCACGAAAGCGCGCATTCCCGCGTGGCCAAACGGCGCGACTACCGGCCGCGCTCGCTGAAAAATCTGATGCCAGAACTGTTCGGCGAGCCGCCTATCGGGACGCAGACGCGCCCCGACCGGCCGGAGCCGGGGCGCTGATCGCCTAGATCAGATCACCGTCGAGGCCCAGCGTCAGCTTACCGCCCAGATAGGGGGCAAGGGCGTCGGGCAGCAGCACTGTGCCGTCCTCCTGCTGGCCGTTCTCAAGCACCGCGATCAGGCAGCGCCCCACCGCAAGGCCAGATCCGTTGAGCGTGTGCACGAATTGCGGCTTGCCCCCCCTTCGGGTTTGAACCGCGCATTCATGCGCCGCGCCTGAAAATCGCCCGTGGTCGAGACGGAGGAGATTTCGCGGTAGCTGTCCTGCCCGGGCACCCACGCCTCGATATCGTAGGTGCGGCGCGCGCCGAAGCCCATGTCGCCGGTGCACAGGATCACCGTGCGGTAGGGGATGCCGAGCGCCTCAAGGATCCCTTCGGCGCAGGCGAGCATGCGCTTTTGCTCGGCGTCGCTGTCCTCCGGCAGGGTGATCGACACCATCTCGACCTTTTCGAACTGGTGCTGGCGCAGCATGCCCGCAGTGTCGCGCCCGGCGCTGCCCGCCTCCGAGCGGAAGCACAGCGTATGCGCGGTCATCCGGCGCGGCAGGTCGGAGGCATCCAGCGTCTGATCGGCGACCGTGTAGGTCAGCGGCACTTCCGAGGTGGGGACCAGCCACATGCCTTCCTCGGTGCGGTAGCTTTCCTCGCCGAATTTGGGCAGCTTGTCGGTGCCATACATCGCCTCGTCGCGTACCAGCACGGGGGTGTTGACCTCTGTGAGGCCGTTCTGATCCACATGGGTGTCGATCATGAATTGCGCCAGCGCGCGGTGAATGCGCGCCACCCCGCGTTTGAGCATCACGAACCGCGCGCCGGAGGTCTTGGCCGCCGTCTCGAAATCCATCGCGCGGGCAACGGCGGCGATCTCGTAATGCTCCTTGGGCGTGAAGGCAAAGGCGGGCTTGTCACCCCAGACCTTTACCTCGACGTTGTCGGCCTCATCCGCGCCCTCGGGCACGTCTTCGGCGGGCAGGTTGGGGATGCGCCCGAGCGCATCTGTCAACTGCGCGTCCAGCTCCTTGGCCTCGGCTTGCATGGCGGCGACTTCGGCCTTCTTCTCGCCCACCAGTGCGCGCAGCCGCTCGAATTCGGCCTCGTCACCCGACGCCTTGGCAGCACCCACCTGTTTCGAGGCGGCGTTCTGGTCGGCCTGCGCGGCCTCGGCGGCCTGAATCTTGGCGCGCCGCGCACTGTCGAGGGCAAGCAGCTCGGAGGACAGCGGCGCATCCCCGCGACGCGCAAGGGCTGCGTCAAAGGCGGCGGGATTGTCGCGGATTGCACGGATGTCATGCATGATACTGTCCTCCAGGGTGTGAATCAGATGGCCGGGTTATGGCCCATCTTGGCGCGCGGGGTAGGGGGCTGATGCGGGCGCGCGCGCGGTCAAATAAGCCGCCGCCGCGCCTTGCAAACCCCCCGGTCGCCGCATAGGTTCTGCCAAATTCAAACGCCCGGCGCGCCCGCGTGCCGCGACCTGCCGCAAAGGACTTCACCATGGGTGGTATCGAGCAATTTATCCCGCTGATCCTGATCTTCGCGATCATGTATTTCCTGCTGATCCGTCCCCAGCAGAAAAAGCTCAAGGACCATCAGGCGATGGTCGCCGCGCTGCGCCGGGGTGATCAGGTCGTCACGCAGGGCGGCATCGTCGGCAAGGTCGTCAAGGTCAAGGACGACGGTGAGATCGAGGTCGAGATCGCCGATGGCGTCAAGGTCCGCGTGATCCAGAACACCATCGCCACGGTCATCAACAAAACCGAACCGGCGAAGTAACCACCCCCTCGGATTCCAAGACAAAGGCGGGCGGCATGCTCCAGATCGGTCTGTTCAAACGTATCGCCATCGTGCTGACCTGTGTGGCGGGGCTGCTGTTGGCGATGCCAAATGCGTTCTACACGGTGGTCGAGGGCCACAATGACGCCGTGCAGGAGATCGAGCAGGCGGGCAGCACCGCCGCGCTTGAGGCGCAGCGCGATCTGTGGCCCGAATGGTTGCCAAGCGGTTTGGTCAATCTGGGCCTCGACTTGCGCGGCGGCGCGCATCTGCTGGCCGAGGTCCGCGTGCAGGATGTCTATGCCGCCCGGCTTGAGGCGATGTGGCCCGAGGTGCGCGACAGCCTGCGCGCGCTGACGCCCGTGCGCCGCCAGCAGGCCCCCTCGGATGAGCTGCGCCTGCGCCTCAATGAGCCGGAAAAGACCGCCGAAGCGTTGCAGATCGTGCGCGGTCTGGCGCAGCCGGTGCAAACGCTCACCGGGGTGGGGGCCAACGACATCGAAGTTTCCGCCACTGACGGCATCCTTACCATCGTGCTGTCGGAGGCCGAGAAATCCGCCACCGACGAGCGCACGATGCAGCAATCGCTCGAAATCATCCGCCGCCGTATCGACGAGGTCGGCACGCGCGAGCCGACGATCCAGCGTCAGGGCACCGACCGTATCCTCATCCAGGTGCCGGGCATCGGCTCGGCGGCTGAGCTGAAGGCGATCATCGGCACGACCGCGCAGCTGACGTTCAGCCCCGTGGTGCGCCGCACCAATGATGGCTCAGACAACGCAGGGATCGGGAATGAAACGATTCCCTCGCTCGACGAGCCGGGCGTGTTCTACGTCATCGAAAGCGCCCCCGTCGTGACCGGCGAAGAGCTGGTCGATGCGCAGCCCGCGTTTGACCAGAACGGCAACCCGGCGGTGAACTTCCGGTTCAACACCACTGGCGCGCGCAAATTCGGGGATTACACGGCCGAGAATATCGGCGCGCCCTTTGCCATCGTGCTCGACGACGAGGTGGTAAGCGCCCCCACGATCCAGAGCCATATTCCAGGCGGATCGGGCATCATCACGGGGAATTTCACGGTCGAGGAATCGACGCGGCTTGCCGTGCTGTTGCGCGCGGGCGCGCTGCCCGCCGAGCTGGACTTCCTCGAAGAGCGCACCATCGGCCCCGAGCTGGGCCAGGACAGCATCGACGCAGGCAAGGTGGCCACCATCGTGGCCTTTGTCGCCGTGCTGTTTTTCATGTTCGCCAGCTACGGGCTGTTCGGGATTTTCGCCAATGTGGCCCTGATCGTGAACGTCGGGCTGCTGTTCGGGCTGCTCAGCCTCATCGGCGCCACGCTGACCCTGCCGGGCATCGCGGGCATCGTGCTGACCGTCGGCATGGCGGTGGACGCAAACGTGCTGATCTTCGAGCGGATCCGCGAAGAGGCGAAATCGGCCAAGGGGCCGGCGCGCGCGATCCAGCTTGGCTATGAAAAGGCGCTCAGCGCGATCCTTGACGCCAACATCACGACGTTCATCACCGCCGTGATCCTCTTTGCCATGGGGTCTGGCCCGGTGCGCGGGTTCGCGATTACGCTGGGCATCGGCATTGTAACTTCCGTCTTCACCGCGATTTTCGTCACACGCCTGATGGTCGTGATCTGGTACGAACGCCGCCGCCCCAAAACAATCGAGATTTGATATGCGCCTGAGACTGGTCAAACAGAATACGAATTTCGATTTCTTCAACCGTTGGAAGATGTGGCTGGGGATCTCCGGCATCATGATGGTGGTGGCGCTGGTGTCGTTCCTGTTGCAGGGGCTGAACTTCGGCATCGACTTCCGCGGCGGCACGACGATCCGCACCGAAAGCCCGCTGCCGGTCGAAATCGGCCTGTACCGCGATGCCATCGCGCCGCTGGAGCTAGGCGATATTTCGATCACCGAAGTGTTCGATCCGCAGTTCCGTGACGACCAAAACGTGGCGATGATCCGCATTCAGGCCCAGGACGGGCAGGAGGCGGTCACGACGGATGTGATCGAAGCGGTCGAGGCAGCGCTGGTCAAGGTGCGCCCGGACATCAAGTTCGTGTCGGTCGAATCCGTGGGGCCAAAGGTGTCGGGGGAGCTGATCAATACCGCGATCATCGCCGTCGCCTTGGCGATCGGGGCGGTCCTGATCTACATCTGGCTGCGGTTCGAATGGCAGTTCGCCGCCGGTGCCGTGCTGGCGCTGGTGCACGATGTCGTCCTGACCATCGGCGTCTTTTCGGAGCTTCAGATCCGGTTCGATCTCGCGATCATCGCGGCCTTGCTGACAATCGTGGGTTATTCGCTGAACGACACCGTGGTAGTTTTTGACCGGGTCCGCGAGAACCTGCGCAAATACAAGAAACGCCCGCTGAAAGAAGTGCTTAACGTCTCGATCAACGAAACGCTGAGCCGGACCTTCATGACCTCGGTCACGACACTGCTGGCGCTGATTTCGCTGTTTGTGCTGGGTGGGGACGTCATTCGCGGCTTTGTCTTTGCGATGATCTGGGGTGTGATCGTGGGCACCTATTCGTCGATCTTCGTGGCCACGGCGGCGCTGCTGTATTTCGGGGTCAAGCGGGACTGGTCCAAGCCCGACGCGAACGCTGGCAACCAATACGCCAATATCGATGCCTGAAACGCTGATCGCAGCTCTGGCGGTGCCGGGGCTGCATTGGCTGGTTCTGGCGGTCTTTGTCGCGGGGCTGGTGCGCGGCTTTGCGGGATTTGGCTCTGCGATGATCATCATGCCGGTGGCGTCCTCGGTGCTCAGCCCGGTGGAGGCGGTGATTTTCCTTGTCGCGGCTGAGCTGATCGGCCCGCTGCCCAACCTGCGGTCCGCATGGCGCGAGGGCGCGCCGCGTGACGTAGGCCTGCTGATCGCGGGCGCCGTGCTGGCGTTGCCCTTTGGGGTCTGGATGCTCAGCGTGATGCAGCCCGCTGCCTTTGGCTGGATCGTCTCAATGACCGTGCTCGCCCTGCTGGGGCTGATGATGACGGGCTGGCGCCTGCGCGGCGCGCTCACCCGGCGGCTGACGATCTTCACCGGCGCCGTGGGCGGCTGGATGACCGGTTTTGCGGGCATCCCCGGACCGCCTGTCATCATGCTGTACATGGCGTCGACGCTGCCGATCTCGGTCATTCGGGCGAATTTTCTGCTCTATCTTCTGGCGCTCGACCTGCTGCTGGTGCCGCTGCTGTGGATCCTCGGGCTGATGAACTGGTCGATCGCCGTGCTGGGCCTTTTGGTAGGCATCCCCAACCTTGTGGCCAACGTCATCGGCGCGCGCCTGTTCGATCCGGGCGCGGAGCGACTTTTCCGCAGCGTGGCCTATATCGTCATCGCGGCGTCGGCTATCATCGGCCTGCCGATCTGGAAGGGGTGAACACATGCGATTGAACGAAGTGGTCTTTAACGACGCCAAACCGGTCGAGGGGTATGGCCCGGGCTTTTTCCGCATCGGGGGGCAGGTGATCCACGGCCCTGTCATCACGGCGCAGACGGGGACGCAGACGTGGGGCGGGCTTGGCGATACCGACCCTCTGGTGGCCCTTGCCGGTCAGACGGACGTGATTTTCATCGGCACCGGGGCCGAGATCGCGCATCTGCCGCCCGAGATGATCGCGACCCTGGAAGCGGCCGGTGTGGGGGTCGAGGCGATGGCCTCCCCGGCGGCGGCACGCACCTACAACGTGCTGCTGAGCGAGGGGCGGCGCGTGGCGCTGGCCCTGTTGCCGATCTAGGTGAGCCTGCGGCTGAGAGATGTGGCCGTCGCGCGCGGCGGCGTGCCGGTGCTCAGCGGTGTCAACCTGCGGGTGGAACCGGGTAACACGCTGATCCTGCGCGGCCCCAATGGTGCGGGCAAGACGACGCTGCTGCGCACCATCGCCGGGCTGCAACCCCCGCTGACGGGGCGGATCGCCGGGGCAGAGGATACCGTCGCTTACGCGGGCCACGCCGACGGGCTAAAGGCGATGCTGAGCGTCGCGGAAAACCTGTCGTTCTGGGCGCGCATCTACGGGCAGCATGATATCGGTGCGGCGCTGGATGCCTATCACCTGACGCAGCTACAGGACCGGCTGGCGGGCTCGCTTTCGGCGGGGCAGAAACGCCGCGCGGGGCTGGCGCGGTTGCTGGTGACAGGGCGGCCCCTGTGGGTGATGGATGAACCCACGGTGTCGCTGGACCGCGAGGCCGTGGGGTGGTTTGCGGATTGTTTGCGCGCGCATCTGGCGGGCGGTGGCATGGCGGTGATCGCCACCCACATTGATCTGGGCCTTGAGGCGACGGTATTCGACATCACCGATCTGCGTGCCGCCCCCACCGAATTGCTGGGCGCCAGCGACGAGGCGTTCCTGTGATCGCGCTGCTGGTGCGGGATCTGCGGCTGGCGCTGCGCGCGGGCGGCGGCTTTGGTCTGGGTCTTGCGTTCTTTTTGATCCTCACGGTGCTGGTGCCCTTCAGCGTCGGCCCGCAAAGCACGCTTTTATCGACCATCGCACCGGGCGTGCTGTGGCTGGGCGCGTTGCTGGCGTGTCTTTTGTCGCTCGACCGGCTGCTGGCGCTGGATTATGAGGACGGCACGCTGGATGTGCTGGCCACCGCTCCGCTGCCGTTGGAGGCCGCACTGGCGGTCAAGGGCGTGGCCCATTGGATCACCACGGGCCTGCCGCTGGTGGTGGCCGCCCCCGCGCTTGGCGTGTTGCTGAACCTGCCCGCGCAGGGGTATGGCTGGCTGGTGGTCTCGCTGGCGCTCGGCACGCCCGCGTTGTCGATGATCGGCACCTTCGGTGCGGCGCTGACGGTGGGGATCAAACGCGGCGGACTGCTGTTGTCGCTTCTGGTGCTGCCGCTTTACGTGCCGACGCTGATTTTCGGCGCCGAGGCCGCGCGCCGGGGGGCTGTGGGCATGAGCGTCGAGACGCCGCTGATCCTGCTGGCGGGGATCTCGCTGGGCTGCGTGGCGCTCTTGCCCTTTGCCGCCGCCGCCGCGCTGCGGATGACGATCAGGTGAGCGACGCTTTGTCCATTGAGCCTGCGCTGGCGGAGCATTAGATACCCCTCATGTCGATCTGGGAATACGCAAATCCGGTCAGGTTTCTGGCCCTGAGCGCCAAGGTGCAGCCCTATGCCTGGGGTCTTGCCGCCGTGGGGATTGTCGTGGGCCTTGTCTGGGGCTTTTTCGGCACGCCGGATGATTTCCGGCAGGGATCGACGGTCAAGATCATCTATTTGCACGTGCCCTCCGCCTGGATCGCGATCAACGCGTGGATCATGATGCTGGTCGCCTCGCTCATTTGGCTGGTGCGGCGGCACCACGTCAGCGCGCTGGCCGCCAAGGCGGCGGCACCCGTGGGGCTCGTGATGACGGTGATCGGCCTGCTGACCGGCGCGATCTGGGGCCAGCCCATGTGGGGGACGTGGTGGGCGTGGGATCCGCGGCTGACCTCGTTCCTGATCCTGTTTCTGTTCTATCTGGGCTACATCGCGCTTTGGGCGGCGATTGACGATCCCGACACCGCTGCCGATCTGACATCTGTGCTGTGCCTCGTCGGGTCGGTCTTTGCGCTGATGTCGCGCTACGCGGTGTTGTTCTGGAGCCAGGGATTGCATCAGGGCGCGAGCCTGAGCCTCGACAAGGAAGAGAACATCTCTGACGTGTTCTGGCTGCCGCTTGTGATCTGCATCGCGGGCTTCACGCTGCTGTTTCTGGCGCTGGTGCTTTACCGAACGGGCACTGAGATCGCGCTGCGCCGGGCGCGCGCGCTGACGGCCCGGCAGGAGCGGGTGGCATGATGCCGGATCTGGGAAAATACGCGGGCGAAGTGCTGAGCGCCTACGGGATCTCGCTGGCGCTGATTGCGGTGTTGCTGATCGTGACCCTGCGCGCCGGGCGCCGGGCGCGTGCGGCGCTGAAACACATCGAACGGGAAGGGAGCCCGGATGCCTAAATTAAGCCCCCTCATGATCGCCCCGCCGCTGATCTTTGCCGCCTTTGTCGGGCTGGCCGCAGTCGGGATGTACCGCGATGACCCCGACGCGCTGCCCTCGACCCTTGTGGGGCGCGCGGCCCCCGCCGTGCCCGAACGCGCGCTCAGCGATTTCCCGCAAGCCAGCGACGCCATGCTGGCAAGCGGGGAGGTGACGCTGGTGAACTTCTGGGCCAGCTGGTGCCCGCCCTGCCGGGCAGAGCATCCGCGCCTTTTGCGCATGGAGGCCGAAGGCATCCCCATCGTCGGCATCAATTTCAAGGATACCGAAGGGGCGGCCTCGCAATACTTGCGTGAGGATGACAACCCGTTTGTCGGCGTGGGGTTCGACCCGCAGGGGCGTACCGCAATCGAATGGGGGGTGACGGCGCCGCCAGAGACGTTCATCGTCGGCGCCGATGGCACGGTCCTTTACCGCTTTGCCGGGCCGCTGGTGGGCAGCGCCTATGAGCAGCGGTTTCTGCCCGCGCTTGAAAAAGCGCAGGCAGAGGCGGGCGGCTAGAGGAACGACAGCCCCAGCGAGATGATCACACCGCTGATCACCAGATGGATCACGCAAAAGCCCATGATATCCTTGGCGCGCAGGCCCGCGATGCCGAGGATGGGCAGTGCCCAGAACGGCTGCACCATGTTCGTCCACGCATCGCCCCAGGCCACGGCCATCGACGCCTTGGCAAAATCAACGCCAAGCGCTTCGGCAGCGGGCAGGATCACGGGCGCCTGTACGGCCCATTGACCACCCCCGAGGGCACAAAGAAGTTCACGATGCCCGCCGACAGGAAGGCAAAGAACGGCAACGTCGCCTCAGAGGCGAGGTTGACCAGCCCGGTCGAGACGGTCGCGGCCAACCCGGTTTCGACCATGATCGCCATGATGCCCGCGTAGAACGGAAACTGGATCACGATCCCCGCGCCGCCCTTCACCGCATCGGTGAGCGAATTGAGCAGGTTGCGCGGCGTGCCGTGCAGTAGGATCGCCAGCGTCAGAAAGACAAAGTTGATGACGTTCAGCGACAATCCGTTCCCGGCCATGAAATACTGGATCAGCCAGGCCACACCGGCGGCTCCGATCAACATTGACAGCACCGGCGTCGTCTCCAGCCACTCGGCGGGGGTGCGGTTTTCGGGAACCTCGGGGGCGTCCTCTTTCAGCAGGGCTGGGTCGATGTAAATGCTGTCCTCCTCCTTGGGCAGCATGCCGCGATTGACCAGCGGCACCGCGATAAACAGCGCCACCACGATGGCGAGGTTGAAGGGGCTAAAGATCGTCTCGGACGTGGGAATGATGCCCGTGATATCGGCAAAGGGATGCCCTTCGGTAGCGATCGACAACGGGACGGAGCCCGCCAGACCGCCGTGCCAGACGATGAAGCCTGAATAGGCGGAAGCCACCAGCAGGCGGTAATCAACGCGCACCAGCCGCGCGAGCTCCTTGGCGAACAGTGCTCCGACCACAAGGCCAAAGCCCCAGTTGATCCAGCTCGCCGCAAGCGAGACGAAGCTCACCAGCAGGATCGCGCCACCGGGGGAGGTGGCCATGCCCGCAAGCGTGGCAAGCCCGCGTTTCACCAGCGGGGTCGAGGCCATCATATAGCCCGTGACCAGCACCAGCAGCATCTGCATGGCAAATTGCAACAGCGCCCAGAAGCCATCGCCCCAGGCGGTGACCACTTCCATCGGGCTGGACCCCTGCACGGCCATGGCGGCCACGGCGGCGATCAGGGTGAGGGCGGTGACAAAAACGAACGGGTCGGGCAGATATCGGTCGACGATCCGCACCATGGGGCGGGAAATTGCGTTGAGCATGAAGATCCTCCTCTGATACTCGAATTGTAGCGCTTGCGCGTCAATTGCCCAGGGACATGCCGGAAATTATCAATAATCGCAAACAGGTTTGCAAAACCCCTATAAACGGTAGCCGCCAGAAACGGTTATGATCTCTCCGGTGATCCAGCGCGCGGCGTCCGAGGCGAGGAATCGCACCACGGGTGCAATGTCTTCGGGCACGCCGATGCGCCCCAGCGCCGTCATCTCGACGAATTTTGCAGTGAGCGCTGCGGGGCGTTCGTTTTCGGGGGTGTTGATGCCCCCCGGCGCCACGGCATTCACGCGGATGCCCCGCGCGCCCAGCTCGCGGGCCATGCCCCGGGTCCAAGTATTGAGCGCGGCTTTGCTCGCTGAATAGCTGCTCGCGCCAAGGGCCGGCAGCACGGCGTTCACCGAAGAGACGCTGATGACCCGCGCGCCGGGGCGCAGATGGGGCAGGGCCGCACGCAAAAGCGCCGCAGGGGCGGCAGTGTTGACGGCGTGATTGCGCCCGTCGTCCTCTTCGTCGGTCAGCAGGGCGCCCGCGTTGTTGACGATCACGTCAAGCTGCCCATGACGGGCGATGATCTCTTCCACGATGTGCGCAGGTGCGTCCGGGTCGGTGAGGTCAGCCCGGATCGCGTGCACCTCAGGGTACGCGGCCAGCAGCGCGTCGGGCGGGGTGCTGTTGTAGGTGATGACCACGGTGCAATCCCCGGCAAAGGCGTCGGCGATGGCGCGCCCGATGCCACGGGCCGCACCTGTAATCAAAACGACGTCTTTCATCATGGCCCTCCGTTTCCGCCAAGCTGCGCATAAAAAAGCCCGCGCCACAATCGGCGGCGCGGGCTTTTGTCTTGTTTGGGCGGGCTTACTCCGCCGCGACGCTCTTGTTGGCCAGATCGCGCAGCACGTAGTGTAGCACGCCGCCGTGCTCGATGTATTCGATCTCGATCGCGGTATCGATGCGGCACTTGAGGGTGATTTCCTTCACAGTGCCATCGGCCATGGTGATGGTGCAGGGCACCTCCTGCAACGGTTTGATCGTGTCGAGGCCCGAGATGCTGACGGTTTCTTCCCCCGTCAGACCCAGTGATTTGCGGGTGTCGCCATTGGTGAACTCAAACGGGATCACGCCCATGCCAACGAGGTTCGAGCGGTGGATGCGCTCGAAATTCTCGGCAATCACCGCGCGCACGCCCAAGAGCGCCGTGCCCTTTGCCGCCCAGTCGCGCGAGGAGCCTGCGCCGTATTGCTCACCGCCAAAGATCACCAGCGGCGTGCCGTTTTCCTGGTGCTTCATCGCGGCATCGAAGATCGACGTCTGTTCGCCATCCGGCCCCTTGGTATAGCCGCCCTCGACCCCGTCGAGCATCTCGTTGCGGATGCGGATGTTGGCGAAGGTGCCGCGCATCATGACCTCGTGGTTACCCCGGCGCGAGCCATAGGAGTTGAACTCACGCGGGGAGACCTGCCGGTCGGTCAGATACTTGCCCGCCGGTGTGGTTTCCTTGAACGAGCCCGCGGGCGAGATGTGGTCAGTCGTGATCATATCGCCCAGCACGGCCAGCACCTTGGCACCCTCGATGTTGGTGATCGTGCCCGGCTCGGGGGACATGCCCTGGAAATAGGGCGGGTTTTGCACGTAGGTCGATTGCGGCGGCCAGTCGTAGGTCTTGGCGTCGGTGGTCTCGACCTCCTGCCATTTGTCGTCGCCTTTGAATACATCGGCGTATTTCGATTGGAAACTCTCGCGCGTGACGGTCTGCTCGACCAGTTCCGCGATCTCCTGCGTGGAGGGCCAGATGTCCTTGAGGTAGACGTCGTTGCCGTCCTTGTCCTGACCGAGCACGCCGTTCGCCAGATCCACGTTCATGTCACCGACCAGCGCGTAGGCCACGACGAGCGGGGGCGAGGCGAGGTAGTTGGCGCGCACGTCGGGGCTGATGCGGCCCTCGAAGTTGCGGTTGCCCGACAGTACAGACGTGCCAATCAGGTCGTAGTCGTTGATTGCCTTGCTGATCGGTGCCTCCAGCGGGCCGGAGTTGCCGATGCAGGTCGTGCAACCGTAGCCGACGAGGTTGAAGCCAATGGCATCCAGATCTTCCTGAAGCCCCGCGGCCTCGAGATAGGCGGAGACGACCTGCGAACCGGGGGCAAGCGATGTCTTGACCCATGGCTTGCGGGTCAGGCCCAGCTCCCGCGCCTTGCGCGCCACCAGACCCGCCCCGATCATCACATAGGGGTTGGACGTGTTGGTGCACGACGTGATCGACGCGATCACGATGGAGCCGTCGTGCAACTGGTAGTTGCCGTCCTCGGTCGCGACATAGCCGCGCTTGTGGTGGCCCTCGTCGCCGGGAATGTCAGCGGGCTCGGGCTGGCCGCCTTCACCTTCCCAAACCACTTCCTGCGCTTTGGAGGCATCTTTCCCTTCGCGGATGCCTTTGACGTAGTTGCCAAAGGCCGTGTGCGCCTCGGTCAGGGCGATGAAATCCTGGGGCCGCTTGGGGCCCGAGATCGCGGGCACGATGGTACCCATGTCGAGCGTGAGCGTGTCGGTATAGACCGGCGCGTAATCCGCATCGCGCCACATGCCGTTCTCGCGGGCGTAGGCTTCGACCAGCGCGATGCGGTCCTCGTCCCGGCCCGTGGTCCGCATGTAGCGCAGCGTTTCACCGTCGATTGGGAAGAACCCGCAGGTCGCGCCGTATTCCGGCGCCATGTTGGCGATGGTCGCACGATCGGCCAGCGGCAGATTGTCGAGGCCGGATCCGTAGAATTCGACGAATTTGCCGACGACGCCCTTTTCGCGCAGCATCTCGACGACCTTCAGCACCAGATCAGTGCCGGTGGTGCCTTCCATCATCGCACCCGTCAGCTCGAATCCCACGACCTCGGGGATCAGCATCGAAATCGGCTGGCCCAGCATCGCGGCCTCTGCCTCGATCCCGCCGACGCCCCAGCCCAGAACGGCCATGCCGTTGACCATGGTGGTGTGGCTGTCGGTGCCCACCAGCGTATCGGGATAGGCGACCTCGTCGCCGTGCTGGTCGGTGTCGGTCCAGACCGTCTGCGCCAGGTATTCAAGGTTCACCTGGTGGCAGATGCCGGTGCCGGGGGCACCACGCGGAAATTGTTGAACGCCTTTTGCCCCCACTTGAGGAAGGTATAGCGTTCGATGTTGCGCTCGTACTCGCGGTCCACGTTCATCTGGAACGCGCGCGGGTTGCCGAATTCGTCGATCATCACCGAATGGTCGATGACCAGATCCACGGGGTTGAGCGGGTTGATCTGCTCCGCGTCGCCCCCCAGCGCCACCAGACCGTCGCGCATCGCGGCCAGATCGACGACCGCCGGAACCCCGGTGAAATCCTGCATCAGCACGCGGGCGGGGCGATAGGCGATTTCGCGCGGGTTCTTACCGCCCTTGGTGGCCCATTCGGCAAACGCCTTGATGTCGTCGACGGTGACGGTCTTGCCATCCTCGAAGCGCAGCATGTTTTCCAGCACGACTTTCAAAGCGGCTGGCAGCTTGGTGAAATCGCCCAGCCCTGCCGCTTGCGCCGCCGGGATCGAATAATAGGCAACCGACTGGTCTCCCGCGGTGAGGGTCTTGCGGGTCTTTGTGGTGTCCTGTCCGACGATAATGGGCATATGTGGCTCCTTTGGCATGGTGGCTACGAGGGCGAAACTCTGCTTTAGATGGCGGATCGCAGGGCGAAATTCAACCTGAAACAGACCCTTTGGCTCCTTGCCCGGCGGGGCGGGGCACACGCGGCTCTCGCGAAACCTTGATTGGTTTTTCGTGCCGATGCGCTCTAGGTAAGAGGTGCCAACGGAATTAGGAATCACATGCGCAGTCTGTTCACCACGCTTTTCGGCACCGCCCTCGCAGTCGCCCTATCGATGCCCGCATCTGCGCAGCAGCGCCCTGTGGTGGTCGAGCTTTTCACGTCGCAGGGCTGCTCCAGTTGCCCGCCTGCCGACGAGTTGCTTCACGCGCTGTCCGAGCGCGACGATGTGATCGCCATCGCGCTGCACGTGGATTACTGGGACTACATCGGCTGGAAGGATGAATTCGGCGATCCCGCCCACGCCGAGCGGCAGCGCAGCTATGCCAACTTTGCCAATCGCCGCGCGATTTACACGCCCGAGATTCTCGTCAATGGTCAGACGGATATCGTGGGCGCGAAGCCGATGAAGCTGTCAAAGGCGATTGCGGAGCACAAGGAGATGGGCCCCGAGATCACGCTTGATATCCGCCGCGACGGCACCACGCTGGATCTGCGGGCCGAAGGCGCGTCCGGGCCGGTCGAGGTGCATGTCCTGCGCATCCTGCCCACCCATACCACCAAGATTACGCGCGGTGAGAACCGTGGGAAAACAATTACCTACAGCAATATCGCACAGGATCTGCGCACCGTCGATCAATGGGATGGCACGGGCAGCTACACGCACAGCCTCACGGTCGATGGGGATGCGCCGATTGTGGTGCTGATGCAGACCCCCGACGGCGGGCCGATCCTTGCCGGTGCGCGCATCGACTAGTCGCTGTCGGGTCGCCAGCGTCGGTGCACCCAGAACCATTGTTCCGGTCGGGCCCGCACCCGCGCGGCAAGGCTGTCGGTGATGGCTTGCGTCATGGTGTGGGCGTCGCTGTGCGGGATCGGCGCCTCCAGCACGGTCTCGAAACTGAGCCCGTCGTCCTGTCGTATTCCGTAGAATGGGATCAACTCCGCGTTATAGCGCAGCGCAAGCTCCGCCGCCGACAGCGCCGTGTGGGCGGGATGGCCCAGAAAATCGAAGGTTGGCGCGCCAAAGACATGCTGATCGAACAGCAGCACCAGCTGACCGCCATCCTTGAGATGACGCACAAAACCGGCGGTGCCACGGCGTCCCTGGGGGAAAACCGGGCCGCCGAAGGCTTCCATCGTCTTGACGTAATGGGCGTTGAAATAGGGGTTTTTCATATCGCGGTAGAGCCCGCCGATGTGATATCCGCGCGCCACCAGTGCGGCGCGCGTGGCCTCGTAATTCCCGTAGTGCCCCGTGACCAGCACCACCGGTCGGCCCTCAGCCGCCGCCGCCTGCAAGTCGTCGACCCCCGCGCCGGTGAGTGGGTTGTCGGCCAGCCGTTCGGGGAAATCACGGGTTGAATAATTCTCGATAAATGTGCGGCCCACGTTGTTGAGGCAGGCCCGCGCGATGCGCTGCCGCTCGGCCAGCGGTTTGTCGGCCCAGACCATCGCAAGGTTGCGCAGCGCGCGGCGCCGGTAGCCCGCGACGGGGCCGATCACATGCTGCACGATCCGTCCCATCGCGCGCACCCGCAGTCCGTAGGGCAGGGCGCGCATCGCGCCGATCAGACCGACGATGACCGCATTGCTGATGTAGTGCCCGGTGCGGCGACGCAGGGTATCGGGTTTGGGGGGCATGCAGGCGCGCTCCGCTCTGGGTTCGCCCCCGTGATAAACCGCGGGCGGGCGCGCAACAAGGGAGCGGCGTGTCAGGCCGCGTCGCTGTCGTCCTCCTCGGGCTCGTTCAGGACCAATTCCCCGCGTTCTTCCATCGCGCGGATGGCGGCGACGACGGTGGACATGGCGGCATCGGCTTCGGCGGCTTTGACTTTGCCGCTTTCCTCGATCTCTTCGCGCAATTGGTCGGCCATGCGGCTCGACATATTCTCGAGGATGTAGTCGCGCGCGGTGGCAAATCCCATCTCCTCGGCCCCGGCCATGGCGATGCGCAGGCTGTCGGGATCGACCTCGCGCAGAATGCGGGGGATGTCGCGCGGGCTCACACGCTCTTCGATGTTGCCGAAGGTGAAAATCGCGCGGCGCACCGCGTCGGCCAGCACCTCATCGGTTTGCTGCAACCCGTCGAGCATGTCGTCGCGCGTCGGCGTGGAGGAGGAGTTGAGGATCGCGCCCAATCGCTCGGCCGCGCCGGTGTCAAAGGCGGGCGTGCGCCGTTCGTCCAGCTGTGTGGCCAGCGACAGGCCGATGCAGTCGACGGCGTCTGGCGTGATATCGGCGGTCAGCGAGACCGCATAGGTGATCTGGCGCGCTACAGGGCCGGGCAATTGCCCCAAAAGCGCTGCCGCCTTGGGCACGTCAAGCTTTGACAGCAGGACGGCGGCGACTTCAGTGCTTTCCGCGGTGATGATGGCGCTCAGTGCATCCGCATCCAGCGCGCGCAGCCGCTTCCACGGATCGCCCGCCGCGCGCACGCCAGCCTCTTTGCGCAGGCGTTTGGCGGTCTCCCGGCTGATCCGCCCCTCCAGCGCGTCCAGCGCGCCCGCGATGCCACCGGGGAACGACAGGCCAATCGCGTCAAGCGCATCGGCGAATTCCTCGACCACATGGGCGAGGGTCGCACGGTCGATGACCCGCATCGCGCCCATCTGTCGCGTCAACTCTGCCTGCAAGCTTTCGGGCAGCTCTTCGAGCGGAATGTCAGCGCCCTCGTTGATGAGCAGGCGCACGACGATTGCCGCCTTTGCGCGCTGACTGATCGTGGTGTCGGGCACCAGATGTGCCAGCGGGGCGTCGGGGGAGAGGGGCATGGGGGAAAGGGCGTTCATCGGAATCCTGCCAGTTGCGCACGGTTGACGCAGATGTGGCGCAATTTCGTGAACAAGCGGCTAAGACCGCGCAATCAAAACGCAAAACGGCGCCCGCATCGGGGCGCCGTTTCAGTCAATTCGGGGCGGGGTTTACCAGCTGAAGGTCTTGCCCGTGGCAATCGCCGTGCGCAGCGACGCTTCGGCCCAGGTCCCGGTGCCGCCGTGGGCGCGGATCGCGCGCAGCTGGGCCAGTGCGCCCTTCATGTCGCCTGCGTCGACCATGCCCTGACCCATGTAGGACCGGGCCAACACGTTGCCGGGGTTCCGGGCAAGCGCGCGGCTATAGTAGGTCATCGCCGCCTCTGTCTGGCCCATCTTGCGGGCGGTAAAGCCCATGTAGGTCAGCGTGCGGTCATCGTCCTGCGGCATGGCCGCCAGCACGACCTGTGCGGCGTCGTACTGCCCGTCGTGGGCCAGCGAGCGCACGGTCTGGTACAGCGTGTCGACGTCGAGCGTGTTGTTGTTGGCGTTTACGCAGGTCTTGGTCGATTTGTCATAGACCAGACCGTCGGCGCACTTGGGCTTTGACGGGGCTTTTTCTTCGCCGCCGCCGGCGGCGAGGGCGGCCATGGGGAGTGAAAGGGCCAGGGTAGTCGCGAGAAGAAGACGCATGGGAAAATTCCTGTAATTGATACGAGTGACGCGGGGTGCGTGCCCTGAGACTTACGTCAAAATCGTCCGCGGTAAAGGGCCGGAGCCGCCGCGAACGATCACTTTAAATTTGCCGGAATGGATCGAATAAATCCGCCCGTCAGGTTGTTGTGGCCACGCAGCTGTTGCTGTCGGCGTCATAAACGGTGCCCGCCGCGCAGGACATCGCTTGCGTCGAATGGCTGCCGGAGCAGCCCATGGCAAGTGCCAGCGAGGGGGCCAGCATGAGGGCGGTGGTGGCGAGTGCGATCTTCAGTTTCATTTGACTTACTCCTTTTGAACGTGACGTAAGGGTAGCGTCCCGCGCGGGGCTTGCAAAAGAAAATTGCGCGCCCGCGCGGTTTGTCGCAGTCAAATTGCCAAAAATGCCGCCGGTTTAGTCGCCAAACACGCGTTTGAAGATCGTGTCGACGTGTTTGGTGTGATAGCCAAGGTCGAATTTTTCGTTGATCTCTTCCTCGCTCAGCGCGGCGCGGACCTCTTCATCGGCCAGCAGTTCCTCGCGGAAATCGGTGCGCTCGTCCCAGACCTTCATCGCGTTGCGCTGCACAAGCCGGTAGGCGTCCTCGCGGCTCACGCCCGCTTGCGTGAGCGCCAGAAGCACGCGCTGCGACATCACGAGGCCGGGGAACTTGTTCATGTTGTCGAGCATGTTCTGCGGATAAACGAGCAGCTTGTCGATCACCTGCGTCAGCCGCGCCAGCGCAAAATCCAGCGTGATCGTGGTGTCCGGGCCGATCATCCGCTCGACCGAGGAGTGCGAGATGTCGCGCTCGTGCCACAGCGCCACATTCTCCATCGCGGGGATCACGGCCATGCGCACCAGCCGGGCGAGGCCGGTGAGGTTTTCGGTCAGCACCGGGTTTTTCTTGTGCGGCATCGCCGAGGAGCCTTTCTGGCCCATGGAGAAGAACTCCGCCGCCTCCAGCACCTCGGTGCGCTGCATGTGGCGGATTTCGGTCGCGATGTTCTCGATGCTGGAACCGACGACGCCGAGGGCCGCAAAAAACGCCGCGTGACGGTCGCGGGGGATGACCTGCGTGCTGATCGGCTCGGGGTAGAGGCCGAGTTTCTCGCATACATGCTCCTCGACCGCCGGGTCGATGTTGGCAAAGGTGCCCACGGCGCCGCTGATCGCCCCGGTGGCAATCTCGGCGCGCGCGGTCTTCAGGCGGCGCAGGTTGCGGTCCATCTCGGCGTAGAAGCGCGCGAAGGTCAGACCCATCGTCGTCGGCTCCGCGTGGATCCCGTGGGAGCGGCCGATGCGCACGGTGTCCTTATGCTCGATCGCGCGGCGCTTGAGTGCAGCCAGCAGCCCTTCGGTGCCGGTGATCAGCAGATCGGCGGCGCGGGTAAGCTGTACGTTGAAACAGGTGTCGAGCACGTCAGAGCTGGTCATGCCCTGATGCACGAAACGCGCCTCCTCGGCGCCCACATGCTCGGCCAGATGGGTGAGGAACGCGATGACGTCGTGCTTGGTCACGGCCTCGATCTCGTCGATGCGGGCGACGTTGAATTCGACATCCTTTGCCTTCCACACGGCCTCGGCGTTCTCGCGCGGGATCACGCCCAGATCAGCCATGGCGTCACAGGCGTGCGCCTCGATCTCGTACCAGATGCGGAATTTCGCCTCCGGAGACCAGATGGCAACCATGTCGGGACGGGAATAGCGGGGGATCATCGGCACACCTTTGCGTGAACGCGCCCTTCGGCGCTGGGAGGAGGGTTGCGCGCGGCATAAACTGTGGGCGCATGAAGGACAAGGCGGAGGGGCGTGCGATGCGGTGGATCGGGATTGTTTTGGCACTGGCGGGCGGGGTGCAGGCGCAGGCGGAGGAATGGCGCGCGATGGACGGGGCGCAGATCGTGCAGACGCTGACCGGCGCCACGGTGGAGTACGCCACTGCCTGGCAGGATTTCCGCGCGTCGGGCCGCACGCTCTACAATGCGGGGCGCGACAGCTGGGGATATTGGGCCGTGCGCGGCGATCTTTATTGCAGCCAGTGGCCGCCGAGCGATCTTTGGGCGTGCTACGGTATGCAGCGTCTCGATGACCGGCTGCGGTTCATCGGGGCTGAGGGCGACGTGACCGAAGGACGCCTGCGCGATTAGGGGAGCACTGCCGTCGTCACCTTCGAGGCGCGCTCAAGCGTGCGGTGCACGGGGCAGCGGTCGGCGATCTCCATAAGGCGCGCGCGTTGGTCGTCGGTCAATGCGTCGCCGGTCAGACGGATGCGGCGGCGGAAGGTGTCGATCCGCTCATCCGTGGCCATGCCTGCGTCCTGCGCGTGCACCTTTTCGTGGCAAACCTCAACGGTGACGTGATCAAGCGGCCAGTCCTTGCGCCGCGCGTACATCCGGATCGTCATCGACGTACAGGCGCCAAGGCTTGCCGACAGGAACCCGTAGGGCGACATGCCACGGTTGGTGCCACCGTAGGCCAGCGGCTCATCCGCGAGCAGGTGGATGTGGCTGCCCGAGGTGATGTCCTGCAGGAAACCGTCGCGGTCGGCCTCCGACACCCGTACGATCCCTTCGGGCGTGCCGATGGGCGGGGCAGGCGGGCGGCGGTTAAGATAGCGGGCGGACCACGACGCAATCACCTCCGCCGCGTATTCGGCATCCTCGGCGCGGGTGATAAGGTGATCGGCATCGTCGAGTGTGACAAAGCTTTTGGGGTGTTTGGCGGCGAGAAAGATCTCGCTCGCGTTGTCGATGCTGACAACCGCGTCCACGGGGCTGTGCAGCACCAGCAGGGCGGGTTTGAGATCGCGCAATGTCTTGGTAAGCCGCTCGGCGCCCGTATCCTCGACAAAGGCGCGCCCGATGGTGAAGGGGCGCCCGCCAAGGGTGACCTCGGCCTGGCCACGCTCGGCGATCTCAGACAGGGCGTCGGCAAAATGGGTTTGCACGTGGCTGGGATCGAACGGCGCGCCCAGCGTGGCGATGGCGCGGATGCCCTCAATGCGCGGCGCCGCGGCGATCACTGCGGCCCCACCCAGGCTGTGCCCGATCAGCATGTCGGGCGCCATGCCCTCGCCGCGCGCCCAATCGGCGGCGGCGATCAGATCATCGACATTGCTGGTGAAGGAGGTATTGGCGAATTCGCCCTCGGAATGTCCAAGCCCGGTGAAATCGAACCGCAGCACGGCGATGCCAAGGGCGGCAAGATGTGCGGCGATCCGGCGCGCGGCGGGAATGTCTTTGCCGCAGGTAAAGCAATGCGCAAAGATCGCCGTGCCCAGATGCGGCCCGGTCGGGGTATCGAGCCGTGCGGACAGGGGGCTGCCGTCGTGACCGGGAAAGGTGATGCGTGAGGTGGGCATGGGCGTTCCTTCGTGTTGGCATGAAGGTGGCGCATGGGCAGGGGGCGCGCAAGACCGCTGACACATCCCTCACGCGCAGGTGACGGAATGATTGCCTCCGGCGGAGGGGCTGCGTATGCCTTGGGCAGGATGCAAAGGACGCCCCCCGCGATGACAGATGACCCGCTCAAACCCGCCACGATTGCCGCGCAGGCCGCGGGGCATGTCGATGACCTGACCCGCGGTGTGGTGCCCGCGATCCACCCCGCGACGACCTTTCTGCGCGATGAAGCCTACGCGACCGGCCCCGACGGCAACGTCTATTCGCGCAGCCACGCGCCCAACGCGCGCATGGTCGAGGACGTGCTGGCCCGGCTCGAAGGCGCGGCGGAAACGATGGTGTTCCCTTCGGGCATGGCGGCGGTCGCGGCGGTGTTCCGCACGCTGCCCGCCGGTGCCTGCGTACTGGTACAAAGCCAGATCTACTGGGGCACAACCGCGTGGATCCGCGATTTTTGTACCCGGCGCGACGTTACCTTGATCGAGGTTGAGGCGTCGGACACCGATGCCTTCACCGCCGCCTGTACCGCGCACCGTCCCGCGCTTGCCTGGGTCGAGACGCCGTCGAACCCCTGGCTGCGCATCGTCGATATCGCCGCCTGTGCGCAGGCCGTGCACGATGCAGGCGGGCTGCTGGTGGCGGATATGACCACCGTGACGCCGGTGCTGACCCGCGCGCTGGATTTTGGCGCCGATCTGGTGATGCATTCAGCCACAAAGGGGCTGAACGGGCATTCCGATGTGCTGGCCGGTGCGCTGGCCACGCGCGACGGGGGCAGCGATACATGGGCCGCGATCCGGGCGGACCGGGACATGGCCGGTGCCGTGCTTGGCCCGTTCGAGGCATGGCTGCTGCTGCGCGGGATGCGCACGCTGCCCCTGCGGATGGAGCGGATGAGCGCCAACGCGCAGGCGCTGGCCGAATACCTCGCCGATCACCCCCGGGTCGAGGCGGTGCTCTATCCCGGTCTGCCCACGCATCCGGGCCACGATCTGGCCGCGCGCCAGATGTGCGGCGGGTTTGGCCCGCTGTTGTCCTTCGTCGTCCGGGGCGGGGCGGAGGCGGCGCTGGGCGCGGTCGGGCGGCTGAAGCTCTTTCACCGCGCCACATCGCTGGGCGGGGTCGAAAGCCTGGTGGAGCATCGCCACACGATCGAGCCGCACACGGGCATCCCCGAGGGCCTCTTGCGCCTGTCGGTCGGGATCGAGGACGCGGGCGATCTGCGCGATGATCTGGCGCAGGCGCTGGGGCAATGAACCTGCGCCCGGCCACACCCGCCGATGCCTCCAGCCTCGCGGCGCTGAGCATCGAGGTCTGGCTGGGCACCTATCTGCGCGCGGGGGTGAGCGGTGTTTTTGCCGATTACGCGCTTGAAACCTTTACCGCCGCCAATCTGGCCCGCCTGATCGCCGACCCGGATCAGACGCTGATCGTGTCGCAGAACGTGGCCGGGATTGATGGCTACATCCGCCTCGACCGCGCGGCCCCTTGCCCCGTGGACGGGGGGCCGGTGGGCGAAATCGCCACCCTTTACGTGCAGCCGCGGCACCACGGGCGGGGCATCGGGCGGGCGTTGCTTGCTGCCGGATTTGGCGCCGCACAGGTACGCGATGCTCTCTGGCTGGCCACCAATGCCGAAAACGCGCCCGCCATCGTCTTTTACCGCGCGCAGGGCTTTGACCAGATCGGGGAGACGGATTTTCACCTTGCCGGTCAAGGCTACAGGAACGTGGTGCTCACCAAGGCGTGTTGACGCATCGGTTGAAAAGGGGCCTCTCCCGGCTACCATTGGGATCTACATAAAAAAGGGAGGAACAACCCCATGAAGACACTTCTTCTTGGCACCGCCGCTGCACTTGCGCTTGCCGGTACCGCCTTTGCCGACGGTCACCGCAACGCCGCCCCCGAAGGCGCGCAGGCCTCGATCATCGCGCCCGAGGATGGCGCGACGCTCACCAATCCGGTGACGATCCTGTTCGGGCTTGAAGGGATGGGCGTGGCGCCTGCGGGCACCGAGGCCGAGAATACCGGCCACCATCATCTGCTGATCAACACCGATCCCGACAGTCTTGATATGACCACCAGCCTGCCTGCAACCGACCAGATCGTGCATTTTGGTGGCGGTCAGACGCAGGTGACGACGGATCTGCCCGCAGGCACGCATACGCTGCAACTGCTGCTGGGCGATCTCAACCACGTGCCGCACGACCCGCCCGTGCTGAGCGAGGCGATCACCATCACCGTTGAATGATCACGCGCCCATGAGGGCCGCGTCAAAGGGGTAGGTGGTGAGCCGCTCGAACCCGTCTTCGGTGATCAGCACCTGATCTTCGAGCTTGATCGAGAAATCACTGCCCGCTTCGCTCACCAACGCCTCGACGCACAGCGTCATGCCGGGTTCCAACGCGTAGTCAAAGGCGCCCGGCACGGCCTTGTCCGCATAGGCGACGAGCGGCCACTCATCGCACAGCCCCACGCCATGCATCAGGCAGCTGTATTTCTGCGCCTGAAACTTGTCGTCCAGCCGGTGACAGTTTTCGATAAGCTCGGGAATGGTGACGCCGGGTCTGAGCATCTCCATGTTTCGTTTGATATGCTCGACCCCGTGCTGCATGGCATAGACCATGTCGGCGCGCGGCTTGCGGTCGCCGATCCACCAGCTGCGCGAGATGTCGATGCAGATGCCGTAGGCGCCGATGAGGTCGGTGTCAAATGAGATCACCTCGTTTTGCTGGCAGATGCGGGGCCCGCATTCCTGAAACCACGGGTTGGTGCGCGGGCCGGAGGCCAGCAGCCGCGTCTCGATCCACTCGCCGCCGCGCCGGATGTTCTCGGCGTGCATTACTGCCCAAACGTCATCCTCTGACGTTTTGCCGTCGCCCACGTGGGTGCGGGCAAAATCCTCCATCAGCTTGACGGTCGTCTCGCAGGCATGGTTGGCGCAGCGCATGGCGAGGATTTCATCGGGGCCTTTGACGGCGCGGGATTTCTCGGTGACCTCTTCGCCGTCCATGATCGTGAACCCCTGCGCTTCCAGCGCGCGGGCGCCGTGCAGCATGATCTTGTCCACCGCAAGGCGGGTGTTGGTGCCGGCATGGGCGGCCATGATCTCGCGCACCTCGTTTGCAAAGGCGTCCGCCGCGGGGTCGATCTTGTCCCCGTTGGCGAAATAGAACATCGACGCGCCGGAGCGCGCCTCGCGCACGAGCGGATTGAAATCCGCCAGAAACGGTGCGTTCTTGTAGTCCCAGATCACCATATAGCCATCGGCGCACAACAGGACCGCGCGGAACGGGTTATGCGTGTTCCACAGCTGCATATTGGTGGTGTCGGTGGCGTAGCGGATGTTGAGCGGGTCGAACATCAGCAATCCGCCGTAGCCGCGATCGACGATATGCTGCGTCAGCCGTCGCCAGCGAAATTCGCGCATCGCGGCCAGATCCGGCAAGACCAGTCCGGCGGCTTCCCACTCGGCAAAGGCCAGCTGCGTCGGGCCGATCTCGATCCGGTCGGCATCGTTGGGCGTGCCGTCGCCAAGGGTGCTGCCCTTCGTGGGATCGATCTTGCGGGTCTCGCGGTAGTGCTGGTTCATGGCGTCCTCCCGTGCCGTTAGGATAGCTTTGCGCAGATTCGCGCGGCGGGTTTGGCGATTTGCGACCTGCAAACCTGTCGCTTTTGACCTGACAGCGCGCGCTTTGGGGGCTATCAGCGCGGGCATGAGCCTGATTTTACAGCACAGCCTACCGCCCGAGATGCGCGCGCCCAGTCGGCTGCCGGGCACGGCGCCGGCGGCTTCCGATGACTGGTTGCGCGTCGATGATGCCTACGCGGGCCAGATGGCGCGACGGATTGACCTGCTGGAGACGCGGGCGGCGGAGGTGCTCTTTCTCGACCCGACAGCGCTGGGCGCCGCGCGCGAGGTGCTGGCGCAGGCGCGCCACCTGCTGCCCGGTCTGGGATTTGAGGACGGGCCGGACGGCATCCGCTGCCCCGACGGGCGGCTGGTGGTCGCGGATCAGAGCGACCCGCTGGGCACCCTTGGCCGTCTTGTGCAGGAGGACATCTGCCTGATGCGCAAAGAGGGCGCCGAACATGTGCTGGTCGGTGCGGTGCTGTGCTTTCCCGCAAGCTGGCGTTTGGCGGAGAAGGCCGGGCGCCCCCTGGTCGGTATCCATGCGCCGGTTGCTGAGTACGACGACGCGCTGGCGCGGCGGGTGCAGCGGCTGTTCGACGGGGTTCGGGTCGGGCGACCGCTGTGGCGGTTCAATCGGTTGTGGTACGAGGATCCGGAGCTTTTCCAGCCGCGCTCGCGGGTAGCCCCGCGCGCGATGGCGGGGGCGCCCGCGCCCTACGTCCGATCCGAGCGGCAGTGCATCCTGCGGATGCCCGACAGCGATGTCTGCGTGTTCACGATCCACACTTATGTGGTGCGCGCGGGCGACGCGTAGCCGCCCACGCGCGTGGGGTCAGGCGGGGTGCAGCTCCATATGCGGCACCCCGGTCGAAATCGTCTCGACCGTGCGGCCGTCGGCGGTCAGCGTCGCGTTGACCTGACGGCGCAGGGCGCTGAATTGGTCAGAGCTGACCACGTCGATCGGCACATCGAACCGCACCGTCACACGCCAGAAGCCGCCCGCATTCATCTGTGCGGCCTTGAGCGTTCCGGTGAAGGGATGGCCCAGATAGGTGCCCTTGACCCGCTGCGCGGGATGCCAGACCGTCGCCGTTGCCTCGGATTTTGCGGCCAGCGTGTTCCAGTCACGCATGCCCCATTGGTGGGCCACGGTTTCGAGCGATGCCGCATGGGTCATCGTGGTTCCCTGCGCCGCAAGATCGGCACGCAGGGCTTTTGCCTGACGCTTGAGCGCGTCACGCGGGGGGAGAGGGGGTGTCATATCAATCACTCCTGTCACGTCTGTCGTTCGGGTGTCCGCGTTGCCATGGACCACGTGAAGAGGGGTGGTTGAGGGCGTCTTGACTTCAGGACTTCACCAGTTGCGGACGGCAGGGGCCTGACCCTTGGATCCCACATAGGGGGGCAGGTGGAGGCGCGCAAGAGCGGGCGGCAGCGCAAGGCGGCTGCCGTGGCATTCAGGTATTTTTGAAAGGGTGCAGGGGAGGGCGCGCCCCAGCGGGGGCGGGGCGCGCCGGTATCTGTGGGGTTAGCCGTCGATTTGGGCGGCCATGATCGCGATGGCCTGTTGGTAGACGGTCGCGGCGTTCCATTGTTTGATGACGTTGAAGTTGGGCTGGCCCTGCTGGTAGTCGGCACCAGGGCGCCAGCCCTTTTTGCGCAGGAAATTGGCAGTGGAGGCCATGGCGTCGGTCTGGTTGTAGAGATCGACACGCCCGTTTCCGTCCCCGTCCACGCCGTAGCGCAGCGCGTTGCCGGGCAGGAACTGGGTGTGGCCAAGCTCCCCGTGTTTGGCGCCTTTGGTGTTGCCCGTGATTGAGCCGCGGTCCACCAGCATCAGCGCGCCGATGGCGTGCGGGGTGAAAAAGCCCGAGCGGCGGCAATCGTAGGCGAGTGTCGTGATGGCAGAGACCACGGCGCTGTTGCCCATGAATCCGCCAAAGCCGGTCTCCATCCCGTGAATCGCGAGCAGCACGCCAGCGGGCACGCCGTATTGACGCTCGAGTGCTGCGTAGAAGCCTGCATTGCGTGCCTTGCGTTTGCGGCCCTGGCTCACGATCGCGGGAGCGCCACGCACCTGCATGAATTTATCGAGCGAGTATTTGAAGCTTTTTTGGTTGCGGTCGGCCTTGATGGTGTCGGTTGCGTATCTGGCGTTGGCCAACGCGTCGAGGCCGCGCTGCTTGACGCCTGCGCGCTGTGCTTCGGCGGCGAAGGCTGTTTTCCATGCGCCAAACCCGCCGGCATTGTTGCCGCATTGCGCAGCGATGGCTGGCCCTGCAAGGGCCGCGCAGAGGGTGGCGGTGACGGTGAGAGATTTGAGCGTTGGCATGGTGCGGGTTTCCCTGGCTATGTGTTGGCCAAAGAGTACCCGAAGGGGCCAACGATGCAATCCCCCCTTTTTGCCCGCGTCGCGTGCGGTTTCAGGCGGCGCAGCAAGCTCCGGGATCGGTATCGGGGGCGCTGTTTTCATTGGCGGGCGCCGGTATCGGGATCGGTCCGCCAGCGGCGTAGACGATGGTCCGGTCGCGTGTTCTACGGGGAAGGGGGAAGGGATCGGTCATTTTCTCTCCAGCGATTGTTCTCCTATAGGTAGAGAGCCGGGCGGGTGCGGCGACAATGTGGCGGCTTGGGGGAAAGAGCGTGCGGGTGCCGCGACGGCACGTTGAAACGAAAACAGGCGCCCCCGGAAGGGCGCCTGCAAATCTGGCTGAGGGTTTGGTTCAGCAGCTGTAGTAGAGCTGGAATTCCACCGGGTGTGGCGTGTGCTCGTAGGCTTCGACCTCTTCCATCTTGAGCTCGATGTAACCTTCGATCTGGTCCTTGGTGAAGACATCGCCAGCCAGCAGGAAGTCCATGTCCTTTTGCAGCTCGTCGAGCGCTTCGCGCAAGGAGCCGCAGACCGTTGGGATGTCCGCCAGTTCCTCGGCGGGCAGGTCGTAGAGGTTCTTGTCCATCGCCTCGCCGGGATCGATCTTGTTCTTGATGCCGTCAAGGCCGGCCATCAGCAGTGCCGCGAACGCGAGGTAGGGGTTGGCCGCCGGATCGGGGAAGCGGGCCTCCACACGCTTGGCCTTTGGGCTTTCGGTCCACGGGATGCGCACACAGCCCGAGCGGTTGCGCGCGGAGTAGGCGCGCAGCACGGGCGCCTCGAAACCGGGGATCAGCCGCTTGTAGCTGTTGGTCGCCGGGTTGGTGAAGGCGTTGAGCGCTTTCGCGTGGGTCAGGATGCCGCCGATGTACCACAGGGCTTCCTGGCTCAGATCCGCGTATTTGTCGCCCGCAAACAGCGGCTTGCCGTCTTTCCAGATCGACATGTTCACGTGCATGCCCGTGCCGTTGTCGCCCGCGATGGGCTTTGGCATGAAGGTTGCCGATTTGCCATAGGCGTGGGCCACGTTGTGGATCACGTATTTGTATTTCTGCAGCTCGTCGGCCTGTTTGGTCAGGCTGTCAAAGATGAGGCCCAGCTCGTGCTGGCACGAGGCCACCTCGTGGTGGTGCTTGTCGACCTTCATGCCCAGACGTTTCATCGTCGAGAGCATTTCGGAGCGCAGATCCTGGGACTCATCCGTGGGGTTCACCGGGAAATAGCCGCCCTTGACGCCGGGACGGTGGCCCATGTTGCCCATCTCGTAGTCGGTGTCGGAGTTCCAGGATGCATCCGATGCATCAACTTCATACGATACCTTGTTGATCGTGTTCGAGAATTTCACGTTGTCGAACAGGAAGAACTCGGCCTCTGGCCCCATGTAGGCGACATCGCCGATACCGGAGGATTTCAGGTAGGCTTCGGCCTTTTGCGCCGTGCCGCGGGGGTCGCGTTCGTATGATTCGCCGGTGTCCGGCTCCACGACGGAGCAGTGCAGACAGACGGTCTTCTCAGCGTAGAAGGGATCGATATAGGCGCTGTCGACATCGGGCATCAGCTTCATGTCGGAGGCTTCGATGGATTTCCAACCAGCGATGGAGGAGCCGTCGAACATGAACCCTTCCTCAAGGAAGTCCTCATCGACCTGATCGCTCATCACCGTGACGTGCTGCAGTTTGCCGCGCGTATCGGTGAAACGGATATCGACGTAATCGACGTCCTCGTCCTTGATCATCTTAAGCAGGTCTTTATTGCTCATCGTGGCTTCCTTTTGGTTGTCAGTGGTATCTTGGGTTGGGTGGGTTCAAAGCGCGTCCGAGCCGGTCTCACCGGTACGGATGCGCAGGGTTTGCTCGACGGGGGAGACAAAAATCTTGCCGTCGCCGATCTTTTCCGTTTTTGCCGCGCCGACAATCGCCTCGATGGCGGCATCGACCTGATCGTCGTCCAGCACGATCTCGACTTTGACCTTTGGCAGGAAATCCACGACATACTCGGCGCCACGGTAGAGTTCCGTATGGCCCTTCTGGCGACCAAAGCCCTTGACCTCGATCACCGAAAGACCCTGAACGCCAACCTCCTGAAGCGCCTCTTTGACCTCATCAAGCTTGAACGGTTTGATGATGGCTTCGATTTTCTTCATGGTGGCCTCCCTGCGCTTTTGTCCCGGTAATTTCACCGGTGGCGGGGGGAATCCAGACGCGTTGGACCCCGACGGTGCCGTTCACCGCTGAAAAAGCGAAGGTGCGCCTCCAAAATAGGCGCATCGCCCAAAAAGTAATCGTAAATGAACCCGGGTGATGCAACCGCCATTTTTTGCAGATGCACGGCCTGCAGGGGCGGGTGGATTACGCCTCGTGAAGGCACGCGATGGCGTCGCCTCCTGCGCGCGTCTATCCGTTGCGCAAACGTTTTACCCCGGCCCGATCACATTGGATCCGGCCGGGGATGTCCCGCAGTGTCTGGGCGTTGGGGATCAGGCGGCGTGCAGGACCTCACCGCGAGCGCGGGCGCCATCGGCGGTGCTGAGCTCAAGCCCGTCAGCATAAAGGATATGCGGCCCGTCACAGAAAATCTGGATGATCGTCTGCTCCTGTACACCCAGATCGCGGATGAACTCTCCGTCAACGAGGGTGCGGGCCGCGACCAGCGCGCGATCTGAACTGAACATCGCCTGTGCGCGCCAATCCCGGATCAGGCACATCTGATCGCCCGCCAGCAGCGCATCGCGCTCGGGGCGGGTATGCCCCAGCGATCCGGCGGCGAGTCCGATGGTGTGAACCATCCTGGTAGAGCGTTGAATATGTTCGATTTTCGCGATCCCGCTGTCACGCGTAATCACCTTGTCCCCGACGCTTGCAAATTCGACGGGCATCTCGCCGTCGAGCGTCAGAAGTGTGGTGCCTTGCAGCAGCCCGGTATCGCGGGATGCGTAAGGCGCATAGCGGCCCGTTTGTGGAAGCTCTCCACCAACGCGCCCGACCGTATTCGGTTTCATGGGCGTCTCTTTCTTGTCTACCTGCCTCAGGTATCACCAACAATAAGACAAGATGATGTTAATGTCGCGCGTTTTTTTGGCTCGCCATGGCGGCTGTGCTTTGCTAGGCACGCGCTGTCGGCGGATGCTGACACGTGCGGGTGTGGCGGAATTGGTAGACGCACCAGATTTAGGTTCTGGCGCCTTTGGCGTGGGGGTTCGAGTCCCTTCACCCGCACCACATCCCGGTTTATCCCAAGATCCCCAGCCAGACCCAGACCGTCAGGATCGAGCTTGCTGTTGCGATCAGCACGGATGAGGCGGCGACCCTGCGGCCGCGGCCGTACATGTTGGCAAAGATATAGGCGTTGAAACCCGGTGCCATGGCCGCTGTCAGCACGCCCGCGCGGAACAGCTCATCCGGGACATCGAGCGCGCCGCCGAACAGCCAGACAAGTGACGGATGCACCAGCAGGGCGATGGCGCAGACCATGGCGATAGCCTTCATGTCACCTTCGGGACGGTATTGGATCAACACACCTCCCAGCGCGAACAGAGCGGCGGGCAGGGCCGCGCGCACGATCAGCGACAGCGCATCGTCGATCACGCCGGGCAGGGCGATCCCGCTGAAATTCACCGCAAACCCGGCCATGATCCCGATGACCAGCGGGTTATGGAACATCGCGTTGCCAACCGACCTTGTCATGGCGAGCGCTCCCTGACCGCGGCCCTTGACGATCTCCATCACGGTGATGCCGAGGCCGTAGCAGAAGGGCGAGTGCACCGCGATGATCATGTAGTTCCCGGTCAACGCGTCCGCGCCGTAGGCCCGCTCGGATATGGGCAGGCCCAGCAGGACGGAGTTGGAGAACAGGCAGCAAAAGCCGATGGCCACGCAATCCTCCCACTCGCGCCCGAAAAGCACGCGCGCCCCGATCATCCCAAGCGCAAAGCAGATCGCGGCGCCCGCGTAGAAGCTGATCAACAGGCCCGCGTTGAACGACGCGCCCAGATCCAGATTGGCGATCGCCTGAAACAACAGGCAGGGCACGGCAAAGCTTTGCGCGAATTTCAGCACACCGTCGACGCCGCTGACAGGGAACCAGCCACGCCAGACCGAAACATAGCCGAAACCGATCACCAGAAAGACCGGCAGGATAACCTCGAGAAGTGTTTGCATCGCGCGCGCCTTTGAGCCGTTGGCCCTTGCCTATACCCGCATCGCGCGGAGGGGAAGGCTCAGCCCAGATCGAAGGTCAGCTGCATCCCGTCGTAAGCCGGGCGCACACCTGTCGGCACCTCATCGACCAGCGTGCGGTAATCGAGATCGGTGTGCATGTTGGTCAGCACCGCCTCTTGCGGCGCGGCGCGGGCGATCCAGTCGAGGGTTTGCGCAAGGTGACTGTGGGTGGGGTGCGGATCGCGGCGCAGCGCGTCCACGATCCAGCAGCGCAGACCGGTGAGATGTGGCCAAGCGTCGTCAGGAAGGTTTGCAACATCAGGCAGATACGCGACGTCGTTCACGCGAAATCCCAGCGCGTCCATCCCGCCGTGCGGCACCGCAAAATGCGAGAACGTCAGCGCACCGCCCGGCCCGTCAATGGTCACATCGCCCTGCATATGGTTCATCTCGAGGATGGGCGGATAGCTGGACCCTTCGGGCTGGATGAACACATAGCCAAAGCGGTCCAGCAGCGCGTCGCGCGTTGGCGTGTCGGCCCAGACGGGCACCCGCGCGCGCATGTTGATCACGATCATGCGCAGATCATCGAGCCCGTGCACGTGATCGGCATGCGCGTGGGTATACAGCACCGCGTCAAGCCGCCCGACGCCCGCGTCCAAAAGCTGCGCGCGCATGTCGGGGGAGGTATCGATCAGCACCGTCGTCGTGCCCGCGTCCGTGATCCGCTCCACCAGGGCTGAGCAGCGGCGGCGGGTGTTGCGCGGCTCATCGGGATCGCAGGCGCCCCAGATGCCGCCGAGGCGCGGCACACCGCCCGAGGATCCGCAGCCAAGGATGGTGATACGCATCTGGGCCATCAGGCGGCCCCGGCGTAGGCGGCAGCCTTGGCAAAGAGACGGTCGAAATTCGCCTCAGTCGCGGCGGCAAAGGCGGGGTAGTCGATGCCGAATGTCTCCGCCGCGCGTTCAGCGGTATGGGCGGTGAAGGCCGGCTCGTTCCGCTTGCCCCGGTGGGGCGGGGGGGCGAGATAGGGGCTGTCGGTCTCGACCAGTATACGCTCCAGCGGGGCGTTGGCGAAAATCTCGCGCAGGGGTGCGGATTTCGGGAAAGCGGTGATGCCGGACATGCTGAGGTAGAACCCCAGATCAAGCGCCGCACGCGCCAGATCCTCCGACGAGGAAAAACAATGCATGACGCAAGCGTAGGCCCCCTTGGCGTGTTCATCGCGCAGGATCGCGGCCATGTCGTCGTCCGCATCGCGGCTGTGGATGATCAGCGGCAGCCCGGTTTCGCGCGCCGCCGTGATATGGGTGCGTAGCGATGTCTGCTGCGCCTGTGCGCTCTCGGATGTGTAGTGGTAATCCAATCCCGTCTCGCCGATGCCGACCATTTTGGGGTGTTGGGTGAGGGCGATCAGATCGTCAACGCTGGCCATCGGCTCGGCCGCGACGCTCATCGGGTGGGTGCCTGCGGCGTAGAACACCGGCGCGTGCGCCTCGGCGATGGCGCGCACCTGCGGCTCTGCCCGCAGCTTGGTGCAGATGGTGACCATGCGCGCCACACCGGCCTCGGCGGCGCGGGCGATGACGTCTGGCAGTTCACCGTCAAAATCGGGGAAATCGAGGTGGCAATGGCTGTCGGTGATCCGGGGGGCATGAGCATCCTGTCGGGCTGCCGCGTCAGCGCGCGGCCTGCGAAATCTTCAAGAAGGTATCTAGAACGAGCGCTGCAGGGTCAAGGTTGACCGCGATGCCGTGACGCGCCCGCGCGCGGGTGGTCGCGGCCAGATCGGCCCAGACGCGCGCCCGGTGCGCGTCGTGCGACAGGCGTTGCAAAATCGCGGCCTCGCTCCGATGTGCCTGCGGCTCAGGTGCTGCGCCGGTGGCGCCGGTGCGCGCGAGGCGGCTGAGCAACAACTCAATGAGCACGAACGTCAGATCGCGGCGGTCCTCGGCGCCGCGCGCGCCCGCGGCCTCGGCAAGCTTCAGCGCGCGGCCCCGGTCCATCTGCGGCAGCGTGTCGATGAGCGCGAGCAGATCGGCATAAAGCGTTTCACCATCGAGCAGCGACAGGCGCATGGCCCCGCCAACCGATCCGCCCGAGAGCGCGGTCAGCGCGTCAGGATCGCCTGCGGGCACCTCGGCCTGCGCCATTGCCTGCGCCACCTCGCCGGCGTCGAGGCTGCGCAGGGGCAGGGTGCGGCAGCGCGATCGAATTGTCGGCAACAACCCCGAAGGTTGGTGCGAGATCAGCAACAATACCGTGCGGGCGGGCGGCTCTTCGAGCATTTTCAACAGCGCGTTTGCGGCGGTTGCATTCATCTGGTCGGCGTCGTCGATGATCACGACCCGCGTGCCACCATCGGGCGCGGACATCTGGAAAAAGCCATTCAGCGCGCGAATATCGTCGGCGGTAATCTCTTGCCGCATCTTCTTGGTCTGCGGATGCGGCGTGCGGGTGACGTTGCGCACCCCCCCTTCGCCACCGGAGGCGATCCGCTGCGCCACGGGATGGTCGGGCGAGATGTCGAGGCTTTGCGCGGGGTCGGGCGCGAACATGCCCGCGTCCTGCGGAAGCGGTGTTGCCAGCAGGAACCGCGCGATGCGCCAGGCCAGAGTTGCCTTGCCGACGCCGCGCGGGCCGGCCAGCAGCCAGGCATGGTGCAGGCGCCCGGTATTGAACGCCTCGACAAATGCAGCCTCCGCCGCGTCCTGCCCGATCAGCCGGGGCGTATCGCGCGGGTGCGGCGCGCCGGTCAGGCGTTCGGGCTGGGGAGGTGTATCATCGCTCATAGGCGTGGTTTAGCGGGCTTGGCGGGTATTTGGAACGGGCGCAGGCGGTGTTTTTCAGGTGAGCTTGCGATCGACCGCCGCGACGACATCCGCCGTCACCGCCTCGACCGTGCGCGCGCCGTCGATGACGGTAAAGCGGTCGGCGAATTCCTGGGCCAACGCGAGAAATCCGGCCCGCATCGCTGTCTGCAGATCGGTGCCGAAATCCTCGAACCGTTCCTCGATCCCCTTGCGGGCCTTGGCGCGGGCCAGCCCCGCTGCCGGGTCCATGTCGATGAGCAGGGTCAGATCCGGCTCGACCCCGATCATCAGATCGTGCAGCTGATCGACCGTGGCGCGCAGATCCCCGCGGCTGAGCCCCTGATACATGCGCGTGCTGTCGGCAAAACGGTCACAGATCACGATCTTTCCCGCCGCGAGCGCGGGGCGGATCAACCGTTCCAGATGATCGCGGCGCGCGGCGGTAAAGAGCAAGAGCTCGGTCTCGGCCGACCAGCGGTCGGGATCGCCTTGCAAGACCAGTGCGCGGATCTCTTCGGCACCCGCACTGCCGCCGGGCTCGCGCGTGACGACGACCTCGCGGCCCCGCGCGCGCAGATGGTCAGCCAACAGACCCACCTGCGTGGATTTGCCGGAGCCGTCGATGCCTTCAAAGCTGATGAAAAGCCCCCGCGTGCTCACGAAGCAGTGTCAGCCGGGCCTGCGTTGATCCGGGCAATCAGATGGGTGGCCGCGGCCAGCATGCGATCGACAAACCCGTAGGGCGCGATGGCCCGATCCGCGACCAGCGGCACGCGTTTTTCGGGCAGCCCCTCGGGGCGGATGATCAGCTCACCGATCTGGTCGCCCTTGGCGATGGGGGCCTGAACGGGGCCGTCGTAGACGATTTCGGTCTGCAACGGCTCGATCGGATTGGTGGGGATCAGCATCGACAGATCTTCGGCCAACTCCATGCCGACCGTTTTTTCGGCCCCGACGGAGACATCGGCCTGCGCGATCACCGTCCCCGCCGCGCCCAGCTCGGTCTGCGCGAACTGGCGGAATGCCCAGTTTGCCACCGCCTCGGCCTCCTGCGCGCGGGCCTGTGCGGTGTCGAGACCGGAGAGCACGAAAATCACCCGCCGGTCGCCCTGTTTCGCCGACCCCGCAAGGCCGTATCCGGCCTCCTGCGTATGGCCGGTCTTGAGCCCGTCCGCGCCGATGCCCAATCCCAGCAACGGGTTGCGGTTGAAACGGTTCTGCGCCTCTTTCGCGTCGAAAAGGAACTCCTTTTCGGCGAACATGGGGTAGTACTGCGGGAAATCGCGGATCAGCCGTGCCGACAGCAATCCCAGATCGCGCATCGACATGCGATGCCCGGCTTTGGGCCAGCCATTGGAATTGGTGAAGGTCGAATTTGTCATGCCCAGCTGTTGCGCGCGCATGGTCATGCGGCGGGCGAACTTCGCCTCCGTCCCCGCAAGCGCTTCGGCCAGCACGACGCAGGCGTCATTGCCCGAAAGCACGATGATCCCGCGCAACAGATCCTCGACGCGGACCCGCTCGCCCGCCTGCAGGAACATCGTCGATCCACCGTAAGCCTGCGCTGCCGCGGAAACGGGCAGCTCCTGATCAAGGTTGAGGATGCCCGCATCAATCGCTTCAAAAGCCATGTAGAGCGTCATCAGCTTGGACATCGAGGCGGGCGGCAATGGCGTATCCGCCTCCTTTGCCAGAAGCACGGTGCCAGTGTTGAAATCCATCACGTAGGCCGATGTCGCGCGGGTCTCGAAACCCTGTGCGGCGAGGGAGGTCGCGGAAAGCGCGAGAGCGCAGAGAGTGAATAGCAGGCGGCGCATGGGGCAGGCTCCTTGGTAGGGTCAGCTCGAGACGGCGTAGGCGTCGGTGAAACCTTCGGATTTGATGGTCGAGAGGATCCGCGCGCGTTCGGCGGAACTGGTGGCGGGGCCGACGACCACACGCCAGAAGGTTTTGCCGTTGATCTGGCTTTGCTTGACGGTGGGGGCAAGCCCGGCACCGCTCATCTGTTTGGCCGCGCGGTTGGCATTCGCCTCGACGCTGAAAATCCCGATCTGGATGAAGGGTTTGTCCAACGATGACGTCTGCGGGCGGGGGCAGGGGGCGGCGTGGGCGTCGCGGCCTCGATCGCGGCACCGGCGGAGGCTGCGACGGGATCGAGGGCGGCGGTCTCGACCGGGGTGGCCTCGGGCACGGCAGCGGCATCGGGGGTGTCGTCTGTGATGGGGGCCGCATCGGCCGGAGCCTCGACCTTGCGCAGCGCGGTGACGTTCAGCTTGGTCGGCGCGCCCGCAAGGATCCCAAGCTCGACCGCGGCGTCGGAGGAGATCTGAAGGCTCGGCCCCGGAATGTCCCGCTCGCGCCGGAACAGCGCGCCGACGACGAATTTACCGTTGGATTGGTTGCGGATGATCACCCGCTCGGGGTCGGTCACATCCGGATGCGCGACCCAGACACCGCCCAGGCTGGGCCGGCCGTCCCAGAGCCCGTCATCGGTTACCGAGAATACCTCGGGGGCCTCTACGTCCCGCTCTACCACGGGCCCGTCGGGAGCCGCCGCGACCGAGCCCCCTGCGTTGGCGCCGCCGAGTGACGGAAAGGCAAACTGACCGCTGTCGTCACAGGCCGCAAGCGCGCCCGCAAGGCCAAGTGCCGCAAGGGTGCGGAGGGGAAGGGGAATGCTCTGACGGCTCATGTCGGTGTCCTTGCCTGATGGGCCCACCGCGCGGTGAGGGGACCTGCGTACCCGTTGCGGCACACGTTTTGGCCCTTTGTCAGGGCGATTGCGATTGGTTTTACGCGCAAGGCCCCCGTCGGGCAAGGGAACCCGCACAGGATCGGCAATTTTCCCCGTCCGGCGCCCAGCGATTGCCCGATTGCCGAATCGCGCCGGTCTCATGTACACGGTCGCCATTGCGGAGGTTTGGCAGAGTGGTCGATTGCACCGGTCTTGAAAACCGACGGGCGTGAGAGCGTCCCCAGGGTTCGAATCCCTGAGCCTCCGCCATACCTTATCCATCTGTTTGATTTTATGTGATAATTTTAAGCGACATGCGCCTACCCGCCATCCTATCCGCCAACTCATTTGGCCTCAAAACTCAGCCGCGCTCCAGTGCATTGCGAACGGTCATTGCATGCCATTGCCCACCTCTAGCTGTCTTTACGCCTCTTTCATTCAGTTCAATCGCAATCTGACGCAAAGAGATACCGCGCTCCTTGATGGAATTAATAAGGGGGAGCACGGTAGCCGCGTGTTCGTCGGCGTTCCTTCGGCGCGTAATTAGCGACTTAGCTTCACCCGCCTGCAATGCCTTTCGTATTGTAGGGTTAGACGCGCCCAGCGCCACGCCACGGGCCTTAGCGGCACTTAGGGCGGCTTTGGTTCGGTCAGAGATTGCACGGGCCTCATGCTCTGCTACAGCAGCCATAACATGCAACAAGAAGCGATTTGCTTCGGGCATGTCAGCCGCCGCGACTTCGACGCCACTTTCTAACAGGTTTGCAATGAAAGCCACGTTGCGCGCTAGACGGTCTAATTTGGCGATCAAGAGCACAGCGCCCTGCTTTTTCGCGTCAGCTAATGCTAGGGCCAGTTTCGGGCGGTCGTTCCACTTACCGCTTTCGACTTCGACAAATTCAGAAACGATTTCGCCCTTGCCCGTGACGTGATCCAACACTGCTTTGCGCTGGGCATCTAAGCCTAAGCCACTTTTGCCTTGGCGATCCGTGCTAACGCGCAGGTAGCTGACAAATTTCATGGCTAAGCGCCTTCTGTATAAATTGCTTACGTTGGTTAGCTTTTTATACGACTAATTCTCGCGCTCTTGCAACAGCGATAGTCTTCAATTTCTCGCGCCGATCCACTTGCGAAGCTAGCCTGACTTGGCGTGGAATGCAGGAGAATATTATGCAGACGTATGAGGTTGAATCCAACTACTCGAACAAACATCCGATTGGGGTCTTTGTTTGCCCGTGCGGTCAACGGCACAAGCACGGTTTAACGGAAAGAGTAAACAAACCGGAACATCGCGTTGCGCATTGGTTAGATTCTTCGCTTCACCCGAGCGGATATATGATTATTTGGAATGGCACCGTGGCTAAAAATTCGCCCCGAAAGAGGTGATCCGACAGAGTTGGAAACCGCCGCTTACCATAATGACGGTTAGCCGCGAACGCACCGAACCGTTCCACGCTGTTGACCCGCTGTCGCCGCCCCCGGTTTCCATGCCTGACTTTGATGGGTGAGCTAGCAACACTACGGCACAGTCATAAGTGATCGCCAATGATTTCAGCATCCCAAAAAACTGCCGAACCTTAGCGCGGTCATTCTCATTTGCCGGGACATGTCTGCAAGGGTGTCCAACACAACAACCTTGGGGGAGAACCTCAAAAGCTCCCTCGTTATCCTGTTGTAGAGGGGTGACGCAGAAAGGGGCCATGTGTTGCGCCTTCGACTGCGAGTAGCGCATCTTCGCCCGCTAATGAGCAGATGCGTAGCTGTGAAAGGTTATGAAAGCTGCATTTTTCAGCTGCAACAATGCCCTCTAAGCGACGGTGCATTTCGTCTTGCTCGTCTTCAGCGCCGAAATATAGAGCGCTTCCACTAATAACGGGGCGTCCTAGCCAAGTCTGTAGAGGCTTTTTCTCACGCAGCGCCACTGCTGTCGCAAGCTGCATGGCGATCAAAGATTTACCTGTCCCGCCATCACCTGTGAACAGTGTCACTTGGCGATCAGGTATCATATCTTCGACGATCCATTTTCTGTCAGGCGCGGTTGTGCCTTCAAAGTCGGCTACGCTGAGTGTCAGAGAGGGTGTCTCAGCGTTTAGCGCTCCTTTCACTGCCCCCAAGCCCTCACGGGTAGTGTCTGTATTCGTTCCTTGAGTGGTATGGAGTGTGGTACTTCTTGAATGGCCCTTTCTGGTAAGTTGACGAAGAAGCTGGTCGAGAACCCAGGCGCTGGGCGTCATGGGGACGGTAAAGGCGCTAAGGTCGGATTTTGTGTTCGAAGGTCAAAAGCGCCACAAACCGTTGTCCAATGTGTCGATGCTTATGCTTTTGCGCCGGATGGATGTGGAGGGGGCCACAGTCCATGGCTCTCGATCGACGTTTCGCGATTGGGCGTCCGAGGTTGCCAATGTGCCGCGCGAAGTTGCTGAGAAGAACTTGGCGCACTCGGTCGGGTCGGAAGTTGAGCGCGCCTACGGGTATCGCATGGTGACGGGTTTGCTGAACAATGCAGGCTGGAGCGTGAACCACAAGCGCGTGGAACGGCGAGCCATTGAAGGCGCCATTGGTTCAAGCCCAATGGCGAGCGGCGACGTGAAGGGCTGAAGGTCCCGCAAAAGCAGAAGAAGAAAGGACGGCTCTGGCTGAATGACGGGTCGTGCGTGCGCCTACGGCCTGAACGCCCCAACCACGTCTGGTCTTACGACTTCGTGCAGGATCGGACCGCTGACGGGCGGGTCTATCGAACACTGAACATCATCGACGAGTACACCAGGGAGGCGCTGATGATCCGTGTCGATCGCAAGCTCAACTCCAAGGACGTGCTGGACGCGTTGACCGATTTGTTCATCCTGCGTGGCCCGCCGGCATACATCAGGTCAGATAATGGGCCGGAATTTATCGCCCTGAAAGTACGGGACTGGATCGCCGCCGTTGGAGCAAAGACGGCCTACATCGAACCAGGATCACCCTGGGAGAACGGCTACTGCGAGAGCTTCAATGCCAGATTCCGCAACGAATTGCTGGACGGTGAGCTCATTTACAGCCTACGTGAAGCCCAAATCCTGATCGAGCAATGGCGCATCCACTACAACACAGTCAGGCCGCACAGCTCGTTGGCGTATCGACCACCTGCGCCGGAAAGCACCGTTCCAATGGACCACAGACCGACGATGCACTAATAAACAAATCGGACCACCCGATGGGGGCACGCCAGCCTCACCATCGCTGATCTTGGATGCGCCTTTCTCAAACGTGAACCATTCGCCTTTCCCGTCCGCTGTGGTCGGGTCGTCAATGTCGAGAAGTTTGCAAAGGTCGTTGAAATGCGATTGAGAGGCGGACCGCTCTTTGAGTTCGTTCGTGCACTATTATTTGATAAAGGCTTGGGGTGTCAACATAATTCCTGCGCGCTCCTGTTTCACCCAATAGGCGTGCGACTGCGTGTAAGGTCAACCTTAAGCCGTGATGTGGCTGTCATTGTCGCCTATCACGCATCGAATAGGATCTGGCGGTCCTCTGCGCTGAGAAGGGGCGCAGATTCGCTTGGAAACAGCTGGTTTGCTTGCTGTTCGCACCACTGAATTTCAAACCGTTTGCGCTGGTAGCTGCGTTGCCACATGCCTTTGGCTTTGGCTTTGGAGGGCGATAAGACGATGAGCGCGCTGGTGACACAGTTCGATGTTTATCTGTTTCCGCCAGCGTCGTGGCCGCGCGGGAAGGCCTGCGCCGGAATCTGGCATTGCACAACTCAAGGAGACCGCATTCATCGCTGGACGGGCAAACGCCCGATCAGGCATGTCTCAACCCGTCGTCACCAATCCCGGTGGCGGCTCCACCGAGCGGGAAAGCTACTTACAAAACGCGTCGAAAATGTTCAGACAAACGGAACGACCTCTGTTCCGCGTCAGCCCTCCTTGCCTGTGCGGCGAAATCCGTTGATCGAAACGCTCCTTCGCGTTTATCGGCGCTCTGCATCGGTGCGGAGCGCGGGCACGTAACCAACAAGATGCTGCATCCGTTGATTTGGTGTTTCTTCAGGTCGCGATCGAGGGCCCCGAGGCAGGTTTCGACAAAACTCTGGGATGGTTTTGAGACGTTTGCCGCAACGGTCACTTTTGTTGACGCGGGAAGCCCTCGCGCGATCAATTGCGCGGCGATTTCAGCGGATTTCCCGATGGCCATGTAAAACGCCAATGTCGTGCCTGGGACGGCGCGGCTGTGCCAATCGGGCGTGTCCGCACCGGGCTGGGTCTGGCCGGTAGAAAACACCACCGTATCGGTTTCTCCCCGACTGGTCAACGGCCGCTGCAGGGCCGCCGCCGCGGCGCTCGCGGCCGTTATTCCGGGAACGACTTCGATCGGAATTCCGGCCGCCCGGGCGGCATCCAATTCTTCCGTGGCACGGCCGAACAGCATTGGATCGCCTGATTTCAGACGCACGACCCGCTTGCCCTGTTTCACGGCAGCCACGATCACGGCGCAAATGCGTTCCTGCGGCCATGCGCTGGCGCCCACCACTTTGCCGACAAACACGCGCTCTGCGTCGCGGCGGGCAAGTTCAAGCACCTCTGGATCCACCAGCCGGTCGTAGAAGATGATATCGGCCTCTTGCAAGCGCTCGACGGCCCGCAGTGTCAGCAGATCCCGCGCCCCCGGGCCTGCACCCACCAGCGAGATCGACCCGGTGGCTTCGGCCTCGACCGCGCCGCCATTGCTGATCGCCTCTTTCAGCAGGGTGGCGGCCTCACGCTCCGCGCCGCGTTTGTGCGCCTGCCAGGGCGCCTCCCGAAAGGCCCACCCCCAGAACGCGCGCCGCTGGGCCCGCGGCACTTTTTGCGCAACCGCGCTGCGCATGCGCCCGGCAAGAGCGGCAAAGCTGCCCAGCGAGGGGTCGAGCAACTGCTCGATCTGGGTTTTGATGCCACGCGCCAGTACCGGTGCCGTGCCCTCGGTTCCGATGGCCACAACGACCGGTTCACGGTCAACCAGCGAAGGCGTCGTGATGTCGCATAGATCCGGCTGGTCGACGACATTGACGGGCACCGACGCGGCCTTTGCAATCGCGTGCAGGCTGGCGTCGATGCCGGGGCATCCGGTGCCGATAAACACCATGGCGGCCCCCTCAAAGCTGGACGCGCTGATGGGGCCTTTCATCTGCGTGGCGCGGTGCGCTTCCACCAAACCCTGCAATTCATCCTCGAGGCGGTCCGCCAATAGCACGATCTGCGCATCGGTCTTCAACATCAGGCGCGCCTTTTGCGCGGCTTGCTCGCCCCCACCGGCAATCACCACGCGGCGATTGGTGGTCTTGATGAACATCGGAAAACTTTTCATGTGCAGTCTCCTGTCAGGCAGCTTTTGAACGGGACCGGTTTTCCCAAAGAGCGCGGGCGCGGCTGTCCGCGTCCGCAACGCCCAAAGTCTCAAGCGCGAGTGCCGTGGTCCCTTCGACAACCGCCTGCGCAAAGGGATCCTTCAGCTGGCCGGCCCATAGCGCCGTGAGATCTGACGCGTCAGGTGCGACGGGGGCCAGACGCCGGATCTCATCCAATTGCGCGGCAGCCTTGCCTTGCCATGGGGCACCGTTTCGCAAGCCAAAAGCGGCGATATCCTTGCTGGGATGCCGCTCGAACTCGCCACCGCCACCCTTGATGACGCTGAGGTTTTTCTGTCCCAGCAGCGCCGAGGCATCCGCCTGGATTTCGCGGTAGACGGGGTGGAAAACCCCCTGCACCGCGGCATTTGCCGCAAAGGGATTGAGCAGGCGCACAACCGTATTGATGCACGACCGCAGGCCAAACGTGTCGCGCAGTTGCAAAAGCGCAAACATCGGCGGGGAGAGGATTTCAAGCGGCAGATAGGCAATGCCGTGGGCCGCCAGCGTCTCTTGCGCCGTCGCCTGATCGGTCGCGATGTGAATGCCCAGTGCCCGACAGCCGCGCCGCACGTCCGCGTGGCTTGATTGATGCGAATTCCACCCGTGCAGCAGAACGGGATAGCCTGCCTGAGCCACCAGTTTCGCGCTGAGCAAGAACCACGGCAGGCCACGGGTCCGTCCCGCAGCATAGCTTGGCCAATCCAGTGCGGGGGCGAGGCGGGGCACATCGATTTGGGCGCGGGCCGCCTGCACAAACCCGGCAAGCTCCGCCGCCGTTTCGCCCTTCATGCGCATCAGCATGAGCAGGGCACCGATGGCTTCGGGTGCGGCTTGCCCCGAAAGAATGATCGCCATCGCCGCGCGCGCTTCATCCTGATCGAGGGAGCGTGCGCGCCCGGGACCGCGCCCCAAAATCCGCACATAAGGCGCGATGCTCATTCTGCCGCCTCGCGCAGCATGCCCGCGCCAAGAAGCGCCTTGATCTCGGGGCGGCAGGAGCCGCAATTCGTTCCCGCCTGAAGCGCCTCGCCAATCTGTTCGACCGACGCGAGGCCCTCTGCCTCGACCGCGCGCAGGATTGTGTTCACCCCGACCTTGAAGCAGGCGCACAGGATCGGCCCGGGATCGGGTCGCCCGACGGGCGCGCGGCCTGACAGCATGTCATCGGGCAAATCGGCAAGATAGTCGCGCATGACCGAAACCGGGTTCGGCGACACGAATATTGCGGCCTCCACGCCTGCCTCACCCATAAAGACGGCCCGGAAACTGCCGCCCTTGGGATCCGTTATCGTTTGCGCGGCAAGATCATTCACACCGAGCAGATCACGGGCGTAGCTCTCCCAATCCTGCGGTGCCTCGGGCCCGGCCAGCTCACACCGCCAGCCTGCATCGGTGCGCACCCGCGCCCAATAGGCGCTTTGGGGCGACAGCGGTTTGCGCGAGACCGCAAAGCCATACCAGCGGGCGGAATAGGGGGCCAGGGCGACGACGGCCCCTTTGCTTTCGGGCTGGCCGGAGACGGGATCGACGACATCCGGAACGACCGTATCAATGCGGCCGCTGGGCGCCGTCTCGCCCGTCCAGTGGATCGGCGCAAAGACCTCGCCCTTGCGCACCCGGTCGGTGATCAAGGCGCGCAGGATAGCCGTACCGGTGATGCCCGTAACCTGCACGAGGCTTGCATCGGTGATCCCGTGGACAGAGGCATCGCGCGGGTGGATTTCGATGAAGGGCTCTGCCAGATGGGCAGACAGCCGGGCGGATTTGCCCGTGCGCGTCATCGTGTGCCACTGATCGCGGGTCCGGCCGGTGTTGAGGCGAAAGGGAAACGCCGCATCGGTCGGCCGCGCCATCGGCGCAGGGGTGACCGGCAGCATGTTGGCGCGGCCCGATTTGGTGAAAAACCCCCCTTTGCAAAGAACCGTCCACCTTTTTGCGCGGCATGGGGCCAGCGGAAGGGTGCAAGCGCGTCATATTGCGTATCTGTCAGATCCGCGTGGCCGGAGATGTCAAAATCGCGCCCCAACCCGCCAGCGATGCCCGACAGGGCAGCGTGTTCGCGGAAAATCTCCGCAGGATTGGTGAAATCAAACGCCGCGCGCCAGCCCATCCGGCGCCCCACCTCGGCAAGCTGCGCCCAATCTGGGCGTGATCCGCCAAAGGCAGGCAGCACGGCACGCTGGCGGCTGATCGTGCGGTCGGAGTTGGTGACGGTGCCGTCCTTTTCGCCCCACGCACTTGCGGGCAAAAGCACATCGGCAAGCCGCGCGGTATCGGTCTGGCCCGTCACGTCGCTGACAACCGTAAAGTCGCAGCCCGCGATCGCGGCGGCCACGGCATCGGCGTCGGGCATGGAGACGGCAGGGTTGGTGTGGATGATCCAAAGCGCCTTGATCCGGCCTGCGCCCTCGGCGCGGAACATGTCGACAGCCTTGAGGCCTGCCGCCTCGGGCATCCGGGGCGCCTCCCAGAACAGGCGCACGGCGTGGCGGTGGGCGGGGTTTTCCAGATCGAGGTGGCAGGCCAGCATGTTGGCCAGACCGCCCACTTCACGCCCGCCCATGGCGTTGGGCTGGCCCGTCACGGAAAACGGCCCGCAGCCCGGCGTACCGATGCGGCCCGTGGCAAGGTGGCAATTCAGGATCGCGTTGACCTTGTCGGCCCCGCTGGTCGATTGGTTCACCCCCTGGCTGAAGATCGTGACCGTTTTTTCCGAGCGCAGCCAGATGTTCACAAAGGCGCGCAACTGGTGGCCGTCAAGCTCGGTCGCTGCCACGTCGCTGGCGCGGGCGCAGCGCAGCGCCTCGGGGTAGCCGTCGACGTGGGCCGCGACATAGCCTGCGTCCATCGCGCCCTGATCGTCGATTTGGGTGAGCAAGTGATTGAACAGCGCCACATCGGACCCCGGCGCCAGTGGCAGATGCAGATCAGCCGCATCACAGGTGGCGGTCCGGCGTGGGTCGATCACGACGAGTTTCATATGCGGTCGCGCGGATTTTGCGGCCAGAATGCGCTGATGCAGGACAGGATGGCACCAGGCAAGGTTGCTGCCGACCAGCACGATGGTATCGGCCAGCTCGAGGTCCTCAAAGGTGCCGGGCACGGTGTCGCTGCCGAAGGCGCGTTTGTGGCCCGCGACGGTCGAGGCCATGCAAAGCCGTGAATTGGTGTCGATATTGGCCGTGCCGATGAAGCCTTTGGCCAGCTTGTTGGCGACGTAGTAATCCTCGGTCAGCATCTGGCCCGAGAGATAAAACGCCACGCTGTCCGGCCCGTGCGCCGCGATGGTCTGCGCAAACCTGTCGGCCACCAGTTGCAGCGCGTTGTCCCATGCGACTTCTTTACCCTGTACCATTGGCGCGTTGAGCCGTCCTTCGTGACCGACAGTCTCGCCAAGCGCCAGCCCCTTCGAGCACAGCCGCCCGAAATTGGCGAGGTGATCTGGATCGCCCTTGACCTCAAGGCCCGCGTCCGTAGCCGTCAGCAAGACGCCGCAGCCAACCCCGCAATAGGGGCATGTCGAGCGCGTGGTCATGCCGCAGCCCGCGCGGAGAGTGCCGCCGTGTCGAGCAGGATGCGCCCCTCCTCGAGCTTCACTTCATAGGTGGGGATTTGCCCCTCATCCGCCCCCTGCGCCGCGCCCGTCTCGAGCGAGAACACCCAGTTGTGCAGCGGACAGGTGACAGAGCGGCCATGCACGATCCCCTCGGACAACGGCCCGCCCTTGTGAGGGCAGGTGTCGGAGGCGGCAAAGACCTCGGCCTCGCTGGTGCGAAAGAGCGCCACGCACCCCGCGGGTGTTTTGACCAGACGCGCCCCGCGCAGGGGGATGTCGTCGATATGGCCCACGTCAATCCAGCTCATTCTGCGGCCTCCAATGTAAGATCTGCGAGCGGCTGATAGGCATCCGCCTTCGCCGCGTGTTCGGCCCATGGATCGTTGCGATAGATGGATTGCGACAGCTCGAACCGGGCGACCAGTGCGGCGCGGTTTTCAAGGTCATCGACCACCTGTTCCTTGACCCAATCCAGGCCCACTTTGGCGACCCATTTGTAGCCACGATCAAGGTATTTGGCGTTCTCGCGGTAGATCTGGATGTAGGCGGTGGTCACGGCGATGGCTTCTTCCTCGGTCGGGACCTTGGCGAGCAGCTCCGTCTCGCGCACGTCCATGCCCGCGGCCCCCGCGACGGAGACTTCATAGCCGCTGTCCACGCAGATGATGCCCACATCCTTGCACGTCGCCTCCGCGCAATTGCGCGGACAGCCCGAAACGCCGAGCTTGACCTTGTGCGGTGTCCACGACCCCCAAAGCAGTTTCTCAAGCTTGATGCCAAGGCCCGTGCTGTCCTGCGTGCCAAAGCGGCAATGGTCCGTACCGACACAGGTTTTCACCGTGCGCAGCCCTTTGGAATAGGCATGGCCCGACACCATTCCCGCCTTGTTCAGATCGTACCACATGGCGGGCAGGTCCTCTTTTCGCACGCCCAGCAGGTCGATGCGCTGACCGCCGGTCACCTTGACCGTGGGCACGTTGTATTTGTCCGCCGCATCCGCAATCGCGCGCAGCTCGTCCGGCGTGGTGATGCCCCCCCACATGCGCGGCACCACCGAATAGGTGCCGTCCTTCTGGATGTTGGCGTGGTTGCGTTCGTTGACAAAGCGCGATTGCGGGTCGTCTTGATACTCCAGCGGCCAATCGGCGATCAGGTAATAGTTGATGGCGGGGCGGCAGACATGACAGCCGTTGGGCGTGCTCCAGGCCAGCTGCTGCCAGACGGCGTCCTGGGATTTCAGCCCCTGGCTCTTGATCAGGCGGCGCACGTCCTCGTGGGTAAGCTCCGTACAGCCGCAGACCGATGCCGCCGCTGGAACGACAAAGTCATCGCCCAGGGTGACGGCAAGAACCTGCTCCACCAATCCTGTGCACGTCCCGCAGGACCCGCTGGCCTTGGTGCCTGCCTTGATGTCGGCGAGCGTGGTGGCGCCGCCTTCGATGGCTTCTACGATCTGACCTTTGCAAATGCCGTTGCAGCCGCAGATTTCTGCGTCAGCCGGTAAGGCTGCAACGGCCTGCAACGGGTCCACTTCACCGCCTTGCATGTTGGGGCCAAAGATCAGCGTTTCGCGCATATCGCTGATATCGGTCTTGTCGCGGATCAGGCCAAAGAACCAGTTGCTGTCGGTGGTGTCGCCATAGAACACGGCCCCGACGACAACATTGTTTTCCAACACCAGCCGTTTGTAGACACCGCGTGCCGGATCGCGGAACACGATGTCCTCGCGCGTCTCACCTTCGGCGAAATCACCCGCACTGAACAGGTCACAGCCGGTGACCTTGAGCTTGGTGGACAGTTCCTTCTGCACGAAGGCGGCCTCTTGCCCCATCAGCGTCTGCGCCGCGACCTTCGCCTGATCGTAAAGCGGGGCGACAAGGCCAAAGATCGCGCCTTGATGCTCCACACATTCGCCCACGGCGAGGATATCGGCGTCAGAGGTGACCATCTGGTCATCCACATGAATGCCTTTGCCGACGGCAAGGCCGGCCTCCGTTGCCAGTTTGATGTTCGGGCGGATGCCCACGGCCATCACCAGCAGGTCGCAGGGAAGCTCGGTTCCGTCATCCAGCAGCAGGGCGCGCACCTTGCCCTTCTCGCCGAGGATCTCCTTGGAGTTGGCGGCGCATTTGACGGTGATGCCCTTATCAACCAGCGCGCGGCGCAGCAGGTAGCCCGCGGCCTCGTCCAGCTGCCGCTCCATCAGGTGGTCCATGATATGCACGACGGTGACATCGACGCCCCGTGCAGCCATGCCTGCCGCCGCCTCAAGCCCCAGCAAGCCGCCGCCTATGACGACGACCTTGTTGCCCTCCCCCAGGTCCATCATCCGCTGGGTGTCTTCCAGATCGCGGTAGGCGATGACGCCCTCCAGATCGTGCCCGGGGAGCGGGATCATGAAGGGGTTGGAGCCGGTGCCAAAGACCAACTTGTCATATTCCAGCACATCGCCGTTCTCTGCCGTAACGGTCTTTGCGGCGGTGTTGATACCCGCGATCCGCTCGCCAAAGCGGCAAGTGATGCCCGATGCCGTATACCAATCGTCATCATGTGTGACGATCTCGGCATAGGTCTTCTCGCCCGACAGAACGGGTGAGAGCATGATGCGGTTGTAATTGCCGCGCGGCTCGGCGTTGAAGAGCGTGATGTCGAAGTCCGCGTGCTGTTCGACAAGCGTCTCCAGCATCCGCCCCGTGGCCATGCCGGCCCCGATAACGATCAGTTTCTGTGTCATGATCTACTCCGCCGCAATGGCTGGTTTGGATTTAGGTGTCCCGCCGGAGGTGGGCGTCTTGGGCTTCGCGCCGTGCTCGTATTCCTCAAGGAAATCGAGCACTTCCTGACGGTAGGTATAGTAGTCGGGGTGCTCCAGCAGCGCTTTGCGGGTGCGCGGGCGGGGCAGTTTTACATCCGTGATCTTGCCGATGGTCGCTTGCGGACCGTTGGTCATCATCACCACGCGGTCAGCCAGCAAGATCGCCTCGTCCACATCGTGGGTGACGCAAATGGCGGTGACCTTGGTGCGCGACCAGACCTCCATCAGGACTTCCTGCAGTTCCCACCGGGTGAGGCTGTCGAGCATGCCAAAGGGTTCGTCCAAGAGCAGCAGCTTGGGCGACAGCGCAAAGGCCCGCGCGATGCCCACCCGCTGTTTCATGCCGTTCGACAGATCCGCCGCGCCCTTGTCCATGCTGTCGGCAAGGCCCACGCGCTCGAGGTAGTATTCCACCACATCCTGACGCTCGGCACGCGACGCATTCGGATACACTTTATCCACCCCGATCGAGACGTTTTCCTTGGCCGTCAGCCATGGAAAGAGGTTGGGCGACTGGAACACCACGGCGCGCTCGGGGTCGGCCCCCTCCACGTGCCAGCCATCCAGGCGTATCGCACCGCTGGAGATGGGGTTCAGGCCCGCGGCCATTGTCAGAACCGTGGATTTGCCGCAGCCCGAGTGCCCGATCAGCGAGATGAACTCGCCCTTGTTCACCTTGAGGTCGAAGTCTTCCACCACCGTCAGCGGACCTTTAGGCGTGGGGTAGACCTTGTCGAGCTTCGAGAAGGTGAGATAGCGCTCCTCCAGCGGGCTGGCTTGCGCGGCTTTCACAGCCGCGGGGACGGCGTGGATCGGCGTGACATTCGGCAGGGTGCGGGTTTCCTCGACCTTTGCCTCGATACCCACATCCATCAGGTACTTGGTGATCTCGGCGCGCAGGGCCTTGAACGCGTCATCCGTGTTCATCGCAGATCGGTCGCGCGGGCGGGCCAGCGTGACGGGAAACGGGTCGGCCAGCGTGCCATCCGGGTTCAGTACGATCACGCGGTCGGCCATCAGGATTGCCTCATCCACGTCATTGGTGATCAGCAGGCAGGTCTTTTTGTCCTGCTCCCAGATCTCGAGGATTTCATCGGCCAGATTTGCCCGCGTCAGCGCATCCAGCGCGGACAATGGCTCATCCAGCAGCAACAACTCGGGGTCCATCGCGAGCGCCCGCGCCACGGAAACCCGCTGACGCATGCCCCCGACAGCTCTGCCGGACGGCGCGCGGATGCGTGGCCCAGTCCCACCATGTCGATGTAGTGGTCGGCCTTTGCGGATTTTTCCGCCTTGGACAGCTTGGGAAAGACCGCCTCGACCGCGAGCAGGACGTTGCCCTTCACCGTCAGCCACGGCATCAGCGAATAGGATTGAAATACCAATCCGCGCTCGGGGCCGGGGCCTGTGATGGGCTGACCCTTGAAGGTCACCGATCCCGTATCGGGGGTGTCCAGCCCCGCCACCATGTTGATCAGCGTGGTCTTGCCCGTGCCCGAGAACCCGAGGATGGCGATGAACTCGCCCTCCTCGACGTCCAGGGAGATATTGCGCAGGATTTCAGCGCGGTCGGTCCCCTGGCCAAAGCCGCGACACAGGTTGTCGAAAGATAGGATTGCCATATCGCTCACCGGTTATTCGAGAATGTGAACAGGGATTGCAGTGCGTACATCACTCGATCCAAGAGGAACCCGATGATGCCGATGGTCAGCACGGCGACGATGATCTTGGCCAGCGATTGGGACGATCCGTTCTGGAATTCATCCCAGACGAATTTGCCAAGGCCGGGGTTCTGCGCGAGCATTTCCGCCGCGATCAGAACCATCCAGCCGACGCCGAGGCTCAGACGCAGACCGGTAAAGATCAGCGGCAGCGCCGAGGGCAGCACCAGTTTGGTGATCTTGGTGTAGGTGTTCATTTTCAGCACACGGCTGACGCTGACGAGATCCTTGTCGATGCTGGCCACGCCGAGGGCGGTGTTGATCAGCGTGGGCCAAAGCGAGCACAGCGTCACGGTGATCGCCGAGACGAGGAAGGATTTCGCAAACAATCCATCGTTGGTCACATAAACCGCCGAGACGACCATCGTCACAATCGGCAGCCATGCCAGCGGCGAGACGGGCTTGAAAATCTGAATGAGCGGGTTGAGCGCCGCGTTGGCCGTCGGCGACAGGCCCGCCGCAATGCCCAACGGGATCGCAACGGCGGAGGCGATCAGAAAACCAAAGAACACCGTGCCGATCGACGTCCAGATCTGGTCGTAATAGGACGGCGGCCCGGTAAAGGCGATCTGCTTGACCTCATCCGCGCGCCCCGCGTCGATCAGGCGCTGGTTGCGGGCGTCCACGCGCTCCATGAATGCGGCTTCTTTGTCGGCCTTGCGCTGCGCGTCCTCGTGCAGGTTGACCGCTTCGGTCCAGACGGCAGCGGGGCCGGGAATGGCACCGAGCGACGTGACCACGCGGGGTGCCAGCGTGGCCCAGAGCGCCAGAAAAATCACGATGGCCAGAAGCGGCACGACCAGCAAACGCCAGATCTCCTTGATTTGCCCCTTGGGGTTGTCACCGGCAGCGGCCCGCAGCAGGGGCGTGACCCATGTCAGGCCAATGACGCTGAACCATTTGTCGGCGGTGGTGATGCGCGAGAAAAGCCGCGCCTTGCGGGCGGCCTTGGCGGCCTCGGTTTCAAAACTCGGGTCAACGGTTGTCATCGGGGATGCTCCGGCTGGCGTGTTGCGAATGGGAGGGGAGGTGGCCGCGCAAAGTCATGCCCTGCGCGGCCTGTCGGGTCAGTTGACGACTTCGCCATCCTTGACCGTTTCACCTGATTTCAGGCCAATGGTCAGGCTGTCGATGTAGGCGTTCGGTGTTGTGCCGTCATAGACCACACCGTCGATGATATCGCCTTCGGGGGTCGCCGGGCGGTAGCCGTTTGTGTCCCAGGGGAAGTCTGCCTCATTCGCCAGACCCTCATCCACGAGGCTGCGCGCGGCGGCCAGATAGATGTCGGGGCGGTACACCGATTTGGCCACCTCGTCATACCACGCGTCTGTCTGGGTCTCGGCGATCTGGCCCCAGCGGCGCATCTGGGTCAGATACCAGACCGCATCGGAGTAGTAGGGATAGGTCGCATTGTAGCGGAAGAAGACGTTGAAATCGGGGATGTCGCGCACGTCACCCTTCTCATACTCGAACGTACCGGTCATCGAGGCTGCGATCACATCTGCATCGGCCCCAACATACTCAGGCTGGCTCAGCAACTCGACCGCTTCCATGCGGTTGGCGTTGTCATTCTCGTCGAGCCACATACCCGCGCGGATCAGCGCACGCACAATCGCCTTTGTGGTATTGGGGTTGGCTTCGGCGAATTCTTCGGTGATGCCAAAGACTTTCTCGGGGTTGTTTTTCCAGATCTCGTAGTCGGTGATGACCGGCACCCCGATGCCTTTGGCCACCGCTTGTTGGTTCCAGGGCTCGCCCACGCAATAGCCGTGGATCGTACCGGCCTCCAGCGTGGCGGGCATTTGTGGTGGAGGGGTCACGGAAAGGAACACATCGGCGCCAATCTGGCCGGTGACGTTTTCGGGGCTGTAAAAACCGGGGTGCAGACCGCCAGAGGCGAGCCAATAGCGCAACTCGTAATTGTGGGTGGACACCGGAAAGACCATGCCCATGTTGAATGGCTCACCGCGCGCGGCGAATTCCTCCACCACCGGCTTCAACGCCTCGGCGCTGATCGGGTGCTGCGGGCGGCCATCCTCCATGCTGGAGATATGGGGGCGCATCATGTCCCATACCTCGTTGGATACGGTGATACCGTTGCCGTTCAAATCCATCGAAAAGGGCGTGATGATGTTGGCCTGCGTGCCATACCCGATGGTGGCAGCAATAGGCTGGCCTGCCAGCATGTGCGCGCCTTCCAGCGTGCCGTCGATCACACCGTCGAGCAGGACCTTCCAGTTCGCCTGTGCCTCAAGGGTCACGAACAGACCCTCGTCGTCGAAATAGCCTTGCTCGTAGGCGACGGCCAGCGGGGCCATGTCGGTCAGTTTGATAAAGCCGAAGGTCAGCTCGTCAACTTCGAGGTCTTGCGCCCAGGCAGGCGCGCAAAGCGCGGTTGTGGCGGCAAGGGGGAGGAGGAATCTTTGCATGGTGCATTCCTTTTGAAAGGCGTTCAGCCATGGGGCTGAAAAACGAAAAAAGCCGCTTCGATCCAGTGCAGGGAGGATGCACAGGGTCGAGCGGCATTGCTCACGGAGCCCAGACTTTGGGGGTATTCCAGGGCAGACATCGTTGCCTGCCACGCTTCAAGTAAGCGGTGAGTCGGGGGTGTTTGCAAGCGCAGAAATTTAGCGCCGCCGATTTTTCTGCATTGCGGCGCCCGTTGCCGTGCCGCGCGCCCGTTTTTTGGTCATTCAGGCGCGCGCGGGTCAAAAACGCGGCCATCGAAGAATTGATCGGGCATCAGGGTGATCTGCCCCAGGGCGGACGCGACTGCCGTCGGATGGGCCAGCGCACCCTCAACACGGCTGGATGCGCCGGGCACATCCATGCCCGATCCCTCCAGCGCGGCGCGGTGGATGTCGGGACGAAAGACAGCGCTTGCCGCCGCCATCGACTGCGTCCGGTCCAGGCCCGTGCGGCGCGCCAGTTGCAGCCCGATCCACTCCGCCTGCGAGCGCCACGGGAACGTCGCGGCCCCGTGGTGGAAGGTGACAAAATTCGGCACATGGCGCCGCTCGCCCCGCGCTGAAATCACCAGATGCCCCGTTAGCGCGCGCTCAAGTATATCCCACGGCAGGTTCAGATAGTCCGGCCGCGCGAGCATCTCGGCGGTGAGCGCGGGGGACGTGGGATTGGCCAACCATGCGGCCGCCTTGACCAATGCGCGCACGAGCTTGCCGCAAAGCACGGGATTTTCCTCGGCCCAGGTCGTGCGCATCGCCAAGACTTTTTCGGGAAAGCTGCGCCAGATCGTACTGCACGGCAGCAGCAGCTGACCCACATCCTGTTCCACCACCAGCGAGCCCCAGGGTTCGCCCACGCAAAAGGCATCAATCTCGTCCGCGGCCAACGCATCGGCCATGGACGAGGGTGGCACCGTGCGGATGTCGACGTTTTGCGGCGCGGGCAGGCCAAGGGCCGAGAGCCAGTAAATCAGCAATTCGGCGTGCATGGAAAACGGAAAGGGCACGCCGATGCGCAGCGGTGCGCGGGTCGCCGCAATCAGCGCCGTGCCCGCCGGGCGGGCATCGGTGAACCCGAAATCATGCCCGGCTGCGCGCAATTTGTCCGCCAGCGCCTTTGACACTCCGATGACCGAGCCGTTCATCGACAGCACGGAGACGGCACACATTGGCGCGGTGCCAGCCCCCAGACCAAGGGCCGAGGCGATCGGCAAGGGCGCCAGCATATGTGCCGCATCCACCGCGCCAAAGCTGAGCATGTCGCGCACCGAGGACCATGACGGCGCAGGCCGAAGGTTCAGATCGAGCCCTTCTTCGCGCGCAAATCCCATTTCCTGTGCGATGATGAGGGGGGCGGCATCAAGCAAGGGCACATATCCGATCGAGACGGTGGTCATGACAAAAGCCCCGCCGCCGTCACCAATCCTTGCGCCACATCGGCAACCTTGCGGCCCTGATCCATGGCGGTACGGCGCAGCAACGCATAGGCTTCCTCCTCGTCCACACCGCGTGCTTTCATCAAGATGCCCTTGGCGCGGTCGATCACCTTGCGCTCCTCAAGGGCGCGCTTGGATTGTTCCAACTCCTTGCGCAAACGGCCGAACATATTGAACCGCGTGATCGCCGCTTCGAGGATGGGGCGCAAACGCTTGGCGCTGAGCCCGTCCACAACATAGGCTGAAACGCCCGCCTCGATCGCCGATTGCGCAAGACCGGCGTTGTCATGCTCCACAAACATCGCGACCGGCCGCGTCATCGGATCGGCGGCGAGCGTCAATTCCTCCAGCGTGTCACGCGACGGATCGCTGACATCGATCAGCACGACATCCGGGTTGATCGTCTTTATCCGTGCGGCGAGTGTGCCGCGCTCTGTCAAGACCTCGACCTTTCCCAAAGACGCAGAGGCGAGCGCATTGACGATCTGCTCGGCCCTTTCGGCATCCTGTTCGACAATCACAATGGAAAGATCGTTCTTCATTCCTTTCGGGTTTCACTGCCTTTGTGAAAAAACAAGAATAAGTATGGCTCGGACACGCGGAAGCCGACGGATGCTTAAATTATCGGCGGAGTTTTCCGGGTCAGCCCGCAATGGCGGCGATTGCTCTGCCAAAGGGGGCCGTCGCCCCGATGTGCCCGGCACCGCGTTCTTCTTGAGCAGCAAAGCCCTCGGGTCCGGACAGCGTCGCCGCGTGTGGGCCTGTGGCTGTTTGCGAAGGCTGCCGCGTTCGGGGCGTGGGAAGGACTGGGCCGGAAAGCGGTCCTTGTGATGGAAAATCGCGTCCCAGCCTCCGGTAGACCTTGCCGCAGTGCCGGGTCGATCAAATGGGTCGCGCGTGGTCAAGGGCGGTTGCCTGCGTCTTTCGTCGCCGTTGGCGCTGCTGTTGTGAGGGTTTACTAGACGTGTGGTCGTTTAAGGGGGCGTATCCTGAAGGTCATGGCAATCATGACGGGCGCGCGACGGGTTTTGCGCGTTTTGAAGCGGGCGTGTGCAAGAGCGGCTTGCAGCACGTTGCAAATCGCTTCAAATATGCCACACCCGCGCTGGTTGCGGGACGCCGAACGAAAATTACCCGGAAAGTGCATTTTATGACACCGGCGCAGCCCTCATTGGTGGCTACAAAATTCCTTTTGCGGTTCAAGAAGGTGACCAAGGATCGCACGCCAATTTACGACACTCTTTGACTGGACACGCGCATGCAGCAGTTGACCCCCCTTTGCAGGGCAGACGACCCGGCACCCGATACGAATGCCATACGCGGGTACGCCCCGCGTCGAAATTTGAGCACGACCGAACGCTGCGGGGCCCGGTATGGGGGATGATCGACCAGTCGGCGGCGGTGTAGTGATCCGGCTGGTCTCCTGCCTGGGGGCGGCGCTTGATCTGGATATGCTGCCGCATTTCCTTGCGCATTACGCGTCGATCGGGATCGCGCCCGAGAATATGCACATCATCCTTCAGGGCACGTCCGAGGATGGCGACGACATTCTGCGCGCCGCGACTGTCTTGCGGTCTTTTGGCGCCGCACCCCCCAAACGCTGGATCGGCGACTACACAAGCGATGCGATGTGGGCGCAGCGGCGGGCGTTGCAAGAGGAGGTCGCAGGCCCCGCTGACTGGATCGTCAATTCCGACATCGATGAGCATTATCACTTTCCGGCACCGCTCGCCGACGTCGTGGCCCATTGCCTGCAGATTGGTGTGAACTGTGTGCAAGGGCTCCAGATTGATCGCTTTGCGCCGAATGGCGTTCTGGCTGCGGTTCGGGAGTCACCGTCCCAGGCTGCGCAGTTCCCGATCGAGGGCGAGGCGTCGTTTCATATCTTTGGCACGGGCAAACATCACGGAATCTCGGCCACCACCAAACTGATGCTGCACAGCGCGCAGGTATTCCCGCGTCGCGGTGGCCACAATCCCGAAGGCATCATCGCAGATGCCGCCGAAGGCAAACGGGGCGTCGTGCCGCGGTTTCTGGCCGGACGCCCGCTGCACCAGATCGCGGCGATTGCCGATCCGGCCTATCGCTTTGCCTTTCCCTTCACCAGCGCGCATTTCAAATGGACGGCGAGCCGGATACCGTCCGTGCGCAAGCGCATCGCGACCGACGGTGTCAGCCCGGCGGGCGAGGAATACGGCGGCAAGATCCTCGAATATCTCGGCGAACACGGCAGGATGCCGCTGGAGAACGTCGCCCTGAAAGACGGAGCAGGGGCGCCCGCAGGGGGATGGCGCAAACAGATGCGGATCATGCGGGCCGAGGCATCCGCGATTGCCAATCCTGCCGCGTCCGGCGGTGACGTCTTTGTCGTCGTGCGCGCGGCGGGGGAGCGGACGCAGGCGCTTGCACAACACCTCGCCGCCGAGCAGGTGGGCGCGGCCAAGGTCGCGCTGCTGCGTGAAGTCCCCTTTGCGACCGCAATCCGCAAGGCCTGCGAGCGTGGCACGCTGGCGGGCGCCAAATGGACGCTGTTTCTGGACGCCGACGTGCTGTTGCGCCCCGGCGCCATCGCCGATCTGGTGGCGCAGGCAAACCGTCAGGACGCGAATATCCTGGGGATCAGCGGTCAGGTCGCGGACCCGCTGCTGGGCCAGTGGCGCGTTGCAGGTCAACACCTGTACCGGACGTCGCTCTTGCACCAGATCCTCGACACCTGCGATTTCGACCCGGCGCAAAGGCGTCCCGAATCCTACATCAAGCGGCAGATGAAAAATGCGGGCTCCCCCTGGATCGACTGCGATCTGCCGGTCGGGTTGCACGATGCCGAGCAAAGCTTTGTCGATATCTTCCGCAAGGTCGTGGTGCATTCGCGCAAACACGCCCGATTCATGGAATACGCGCGGGCGTACTGGGACCGCGAGGCGGCCCGTCAGCCTGATCTCAAGGTCGCGCTGCACGCGTTGGAGCGGCCCGAAGACATCGCTCAGCTCCGCTTGCCGCGCGCGGAAGGCGCACGGAATGTGCGGATCGACCGGCGGGAATTCCCCGATGACATCGGCGCGTTTCTCACCCGGATCGGCTTGACCGAGAAAGCTCCTCTCCCCGTCACGGCACTGACATCGGCAGACGTCACGGCCCGGCTTGCTGCCTTTCGGGAAGCCCCCGAATGGCTCCGCGACAAGGCGGAGATCGAGGCAAGGCACGCCCAGCATCTGGCCTCGTTGGGCGATGGCGCGGGCGTTGCAAAGGCCGCACTGGATACGCCGCGTCTTTTGTCCTGCGTCGGCGTCGACGGTGTCAGCGATGCCAACAGTGATCTGCGGTTGCTGCCACATTTCGTGCGCCACTACCAAAGCCTTGGCGTGGCGCCCGCGCGTATGCATTTCATACTCAACGCGCGCACGGCGGAGAGCGCGTCACTTGCCGAGGCGCGCGCGTTTCTGGACGAGGCGGGCACAGCCGAGCCGGAGGTTTGGATCGGCGAGTATACCAGCGCGGAGATGTGGAAGCGCCGATCCGATTTGCAGATCAGGACGGCCTCGGCAGAGGATTGGATCCTGAATGCAGATGTGGACGAGTTTCATGACTATCCGTGCACCCTGAAGGAACTGACGACCTACTGCGCAATCCACCAGATCCGCTGCGTGCAGGGCCCGATGATCGACCGGATCAGCGCCGATGGGTCGCTGCGCGCGGTCGCGGCGGACACGGATCTGGGCCAGCAGTTTCCCGTGGCGGCAGATGTCGGCATCGCCTTGGGAAAGACACCGGGGGCAGGGGACGCGACGGGGACCATCAAGCTGATGTTGCACCGAGGCGATGTGCTGCCCACCCTTGGCGGGCATCACCCTAAGGATCTTGCGCCCCGGCACCATCTCTACGGCATGCCGCTCACCGAATTTCCGCGGATCAAGGCATCGGCATTTCGGGCGCATCTGCCGTTCCGTGTGTGGCACTACAAATGGACAGACGGGCTTGCGGGCTCGCTCGAGCGGCGGCGCGCAGCACCCGGTGCCAGCCCCGCAGGATCACGCTACGGCGGCAGGATCCTTGCGTATCTCGAAAAAAACGGGGGCCGGATCGCGCTGGATGATCTGACGCGCGTGCCGCTCAGGCGCCCCGGTATCGCGGAAAGCTGGCAGGCCCGCATCGCGCAGCTGTCGCAGGCCGCGGCGCTGCTGCGCAGCCGCTCCGACCGCGCAAACCGTTACCGGGTGACGCGCGGGGCGTGGGATGCAACCACGGCCGACGGCTGGACGGTCAGACAGCTGACCTTTGGCAGCGGCGCCGGGCAGTATCACGCCCACAGCTATTACGACATCCCGATCCTGAACGATGACGCAACGCGCATCGCCGCCTACCGGATGAATTTTGAAGGGCGCTGGATGACCTCCGAGGATGCCGTGCAGATCGGTATCGTCGATGTGGCGCAGGGCGGGTTTGTGCCCATCGGGATCAGCCGCGCCTGGAGTTGGCAGCAGGGTCCGATGGCGCAGTGGCTGCCGGGTGGTCAGCGCATGGTCTGGAACGACCGCATTCCCGCCACCCAGGGCGATGGTAATGACGGGGACAGGTTCGTTGCGCGTATCTTCGATCTGGAAAGCGGACGCACGCGAACGATTGCGCGTCCCATCTATGCGCTGTCACCGGACGGGCACAGCGCGCTTTCGGTCAATATGGCCCGGCTCGACGCGGCCCGACCGGGATACGGGTATACCGGCGGGGCCGGTGCCGGGCTGGACGTCGGCGCGCCGCAGGATGACGGCATGTGGCGGCTTGATCTGAGGATACGGGACGGGGCGCCGCAGCTGATCTTGCCGCTGGCGCGGGCGGTTGCGTTCCTGGCCGAACAGCTGCCGGAGGAAGAGCGTGCGGTACATCTGTCAGGCGCATACGTGCATTGGTTCAACCACGTGAAGATTTCGCCCGACGGCCGTCGCTTTACGGCCAAGCTGCGGTGGCGCGATGCGGATCTGAAAGGCGGCTGGAGCGGCCTTATGGGCGTCAGCGTTACGTGCAATATGGATGGTACGGAGCTTGCGCTGCTCGAACGGGGGACAAGCCACGTGATGTGGCTGGATGATGAGCGGCTCTATTTCTGGCATCAGGCCGAAAAATGCTTTGCCATGATCCGCGATGCGGTACCTCGGGGGCGTGAAAAAACGACACCGTTTCCTGACACCATCACCGCGAATGTCCACTTTCGGCACATTCCCGACGACCCCGATCAGGCCATTTACGATACCCCCTACGCCGAGGAAATCGATATTATCCAGATCGACCAGACGACGGGGCAGACCAACAGGTTGGCCCGGTTCACCGGCCACGTCCCGCATCACGGGCCCTTCCGCTGCGACTTGCACCCGGTTCCGTCGAGGGATGGCCGACGCATTGTCGTGACCTCTTTGCAGGACGGCGGGCGCCAGTTGTATCTTCTCGAACGGACAGACACATGAGCCAGCGCACGCAGAAATACCCGCTGGTGATGACAATCCTGGTGCGTGACGAGGCCGATATCATCGGGCAGAATATCGCCTTTCACCTCGATCAGGGGGTCGACCATATCATCGTGATGGACAACGGCTCTGTCGATGGCACGCGCGCCGTGCTTGAACCTTTTGCCGCAGACCGGAAAATCACGATCCTCGACGAGCCGTCGCAAGACTACCTTCAGGACGTCTGGATGACCCGGATGGCCGTCATGGCCCGCGAGACTTTCGGCGCGGAGTGGATCATCTGCAACGACGCGGATGAATTCTGGTGGTCGCCGACCGGCAATCTCAAGGACGCCCTGCCACCCCTAGATGGTCACGAGACGATGCTGACCTGCGTGCGTCATCAGATGATCGGCCCGCGCGATGCGCTTGACCACACCGATTGGCGGCAGGCACTGACCTACCGGCCGGCAACGCCGCCGACCTTTCCCGAAATTCCGAATGATCTGGTCGGCATCGCCGAACTGGAGCTCGACCACCCGCTCTTCTACTATCAGCTACATGGAAAAATGATTTTCCCTGCGCAGGGGCTGCAATATGTCGTGCGCGGTGCACATACCGGGCACTACGATCGCACATTGCCAAATCCTGCGGCTTGCGAAGTGGAAATCTTTCATTTTCCGATCCGGTCGCGCGTCGAGCTGCAACGCTCTGTGCAGCGCATCGAAAGTGCGGTCGCGCGCACGCCCGGCGTGGCCATCCAGACATCGTGGAAATACCGGCGCTGGCAATACATGGCCGAACGTGCCAATTCGATCTGGCCTGCTTTCTGTGACGCCCTGCCTGACCGCAAGCGGGTCATGCGGGATCTGGCAAATGGATATCTGGTCGAGGAGCCCGTGATCCTGCAACTGCTCGACCGGATCATGCCGCAGCCGACCGCCGACACAGTATCGCCCGAAGCCGCGCCGCCGGTCCCTTTGCTTCAGGACAACACCGTCGGAGATCTGGTGCTGGTCATGGGCGCCGAAGAGAATGCGGCAAACACAGTCGCGGACTTTCTGCAAAAGCTGGGCGCCCCCGGCGGGCGCCCCGATGCGGGGCCTTCTGATCTGCTTTTGGATGCGCACCGCGCGATCCTGTCCGAGATGGAGCGCGCCGCGTTGGATTTCCGGGATCCGCCGCCGGAATGGTTCAAGGGGACATCGGCCAAATCATGGCATGTGACGGTGATGGAATTGCTCTTGGCCCAGCACGCCGATCTTGATTTTGCGGTCTTGTGCGACCCAACCCTGGACGCGCTGTTGCCGCTGTGGCGCGATGTGGCAAAGGCGAACTATCTCGGCCTTCACGTGGCACTGGTTCTGGATAACCCGCTGACCGCCGCAAAAAGGATCCAACAGCAAATGGGTATCCCCGTCGAGGTTGGGGCGCTCCTGTGGGCGCGACGTATAATCCGTATGGAGCGCGAGAGCCGTGATCTGCCGCGCCACATCGTTGAGATTGCGGACATGACCAGTGACTGGGAAGCCGCTGCAGATAGATTCCTGCGCGCGATCAAGCCACAGTGGCCGCGTGCGCACCGGGCCGACGGTGACGATATCAATGCCGCGCTTCAAGGCTCCGTTGCCGCATTTGCGCACTCGGAAGCTGACGTGATGCATGCCGCGCAAGTCCCCGACGTCGTGAAGGAAACCTATGACGTTCTGCGCGCGCTTGCGGTCAATGACCGGATGCCTGAGCTGCACGCGCGGCTTTCAAGCATCGCTAAAGAGATCGAGCGTACGACACGCTATCTGCACCATGTTCTGGGAACGGCCAAACTGGCGAGGGACGCGGGCCTGTCGATCGCGCACCCTAGCCCCCTCAATCGCTCACAGGCGCAAATCGACCGCCTGACGCTGCCGGTCGTCAGCGCCGAGAGCACCGTCCAACCGGTCAAGGACGACAGCCCGTCCATGACACGGCGTGAGCTGCTGGATAAATCGCGCGCACGCTTGCTCGAAAAGGATACGCACGGCGTGCGAGGCACCTTCGACAAGAACGCCAAGGGTTTACCCAAAACCTCCGCAATCCTGATCGCCGCGATCAAGGACGCGCCCGAATTCGATCCTGCGTGGTACCAGACCACTTACCCGGATGTGGCCGAAAGCGGGGCCGATCCGGCCTTGCACTACCTGCATGTCGGCGCGTTTGAGTGCCGCAATCCGGGGCCGGATTTTGACACGCTACGCTATTACGAGGCCAATCCGGACGTCTTGGAGGCAGGCATGTTTGCGTTCATCCATTTCATCCGGTTCGGGCGCGCGGGAAATCGCGCAATTTTCCCGGCGGAACCGTTGCCGGGCTAAGGCGGGTCCGGACCGGCTTTGCTCCTACGGCCCGCACCAGCCGGGCACGGGGGGAGATGACAGCTTTTCGTGCCCATGCCACTACGCACGCCGACAAACGGGTTTAGGTCCCGAACGGTCTGGAACCTTGCCTTTCGACAGGGACGTGCGAGGCTGCGGGCGCGCCTGTACCTAAGCTTCCGCCAAAATCTGTTTGTCTTGCCGGAGGCGCCCTGGCGCAGTCGGGCCTAGCGCCGCCGCGCGTGGGCAGGCACAGGAGGCTGAGGCGCGGCAGCGCGTGCTTCGGCCAAAGGGATTACATTGGCCGTGGCCAGCGGGGCAGTGATCGAAAATACGCTGCCGTGCCCCTCGGCATCGTCGATCCGTGCGGTGCCGCCCCAATTTTCGACCGTCTTGCGAATATACGCGAGGCCAAGACCGCTACCGCTGGTATTTTTCGACAGGCGCTGGAATGGCTCGAATATCTTTTTCTTGAAACGATCGGGCACGCCGGGGCCGTCATCCTGCACCCGGATACAGGCGGTCCGGGCGGTAACGGTGCAGGTCACGTCGATCCTGCCGATGGGCGCATCATGATGTTTGATCGCGTTGGAAATCAGGTTGCGTAGCACTGCCTTGAAGGCCGTGGCGCTGCCCCGCAGCATCGGGGCCTCTGGCGGCAGGCGCACGTCAAATCCGTCGGGGATGGTCAAGAGCGCCAGACATTCCTGCATCGCGGTTGCGGCGCAAAAGGTCTCGAGCGCGGACGCGTCGGTCTCGATCTGAGCGTATTCCAGCAGATCCTCGACAAGTTGTTTCATCCGGGTGCTGCCTTCCTCGACGAGGCTCCAGTATTTTTGCGCTTCCGCAGGCAGGTCGCGCCCGTCCTCGGCAAGGATTTCTGCGATGAGTTCCAGCATCATGCTTTGCCGCGACAGGGGGGCGCGCAGGTCATGTGCGGCAATCGCAGCAAATTCACCCAGTTGCTGGTTGGTAGTCGACAGCTTGTCCGCCTGCCGCGCGATCAGGTCGCGCTGTTGCTGGAGCCGCGTCACATCCACCCGGATCGACGCGAAATTTTCCGGACCAAGCTGAAAATCGCGCGCCTCGATCACGCTGCCATCGGGGCAGTGGATCGTCATCGGCTCTGCCCGTCCGGCCCGGATCTGTGCGATGCGCTGATCGGTGAAGGCCTGCGCGCCTTGCGGCGTCACGCCTTCGGGCAGGTTTCCGTGGGCGCGGGCCAGTTGCATCAGTTCGCGCATGGTAGCGCCGCCTTTGCACGGCTCGATCAGGAAAGGGAATGTTGCCTCGAACCCTTTGTTCCAATGCAGCGCGCGCATGTCGCTGTCGTAGATCATGATCGCACCCGCCACCTGATCGAGGGCGGCGATCAGCAGGGCATTCTCACGGTTTTCCACGATCAGATCATCCGCGCGACGTTTGTTGCGCAGAATTTGAACCGCGCTCCACAGCAGGAGTGTCAGGACGCTGACCGCCCCCCGAGGATCGCCCAGAACAGCGGCGTTTCGGTCAGGCGGCGGTCACTGCCGAACCACAGGCGCCGCAGCGTGGCAAGCTGGGCCTGCGACAGATCGGCGGCAATGGCCGCGTTGAAGGCGGCCTGCACATCCGCGCGCTCGGGTGCGATGACAAATCCGTAGGGGCTGACGGCAAGGGCAGGGGTGACGCTGTGCACCGCGTCCGACACCTCCATGGCCCGCAGGCGCGCGCGAAAGCTGTCACCGGCGGAGACGACGGCGTCGATCTCTCCGCTCAACAGGGGTACCACCATATCGTCGGTCTGCGCAAACTCCACCAGTTGCACAAACGGAATGGCGCCCGCCGTGGCCAGTGCGTAGCTGCCGCGTACCACGCCCACACGCGCGCCAGCCAGATCCTCGACGGTGCGCCGCCCGCTGCGCCTGAGCGCGAAGGCCCGCGATTCAAAGGCGCCAAGCGGATCGGTCGCCAGCCCGCGGTCAAGCCGCGCGGGGGTCAACGCCAGCAGCGAGGTAAGCTCTGCCGCGCCCGCGTTGAGCATGTCTAGCGCGTCGCCGGGGTTTTCGGCTTTGACGAAATCGGCGGAATAGCCCGCAGCCTCCGCAATATGGCGAAACAGATCGACCGACAGGCCGCGGGCCTGGCCGTTTTCGTCGGTGAAGGAATACGGGTCAAATTCCTCGTAGGCCATGCGCAGTGTACGGTCCTGCGCATGGGCAACCTGCGGCGCCAGTATGCACGCCAGCACAAAGGTGAAACAGCACAATCGCTGGAAAAGAGAGGACATAACAAAATTCCTGAACCGGTCTCATCGTGAGCCTAGCGCCAAGCTCTCAATAAAGGTTGAATGTGTCCCGGCTCTGCGACGCTGCGTTCGGGCGCGGTGGTTTTTGTGGACAGCGCCGCAGGCTTGCGCCTTACTGCGAGGCCACGGGCCGTGCGCGCGCGCCCATAGGACACAACAGACAAGGAGTGCCGCCATGCTCGGACAAATGATGACCCAATCGCTGACCATCGGCAGCCTGATCGACCATGCCGCGCGCTGGCACGCGCAGGGCGAGATCATCTCGGTCGAAACGACCGGCGGAACAGAGCGGACCACCTGGGGGCAGGTGGGCGCCAACGCCCGCGCGCTGGCCTCGGCGCTGCGCAAGCGGGGGCTTGAGCCCGGCGCGCGCTGCGGCACGATTGCGTGGAACAACCGCCGCCATCTTGAGATCTATTTCGGCGTCGCGGGGGGCGGTTTTGTCTGCCACACGATCAATCCGCGCATGGGCCCCGAACAGATGGTCTATGTCATCAATCACGCCGAAGATCAGGTGCTGTTCATCGACGCAACATTCGTGCCCGCAGCGGGCAAGCTTGCGCCGGCGCTCAAGCATTGCAAGCACATCGTGCTGATGGGCCCGCGCGATGAGGCCGCCGCCGAGGCCGTGCCGGGTATCCTGTTCTACGATGAGCTGCTGGCCGAGGGCGACGCGTCGGAGCCGTGGCCCGATCTGGATGAGAACGCCGCGTCGAGCCTGTGCTACACCTCCGGCACCACGGGCGATCCAAAGGGGGTGCTCTATTCGCACCGCTCGACCGTGCTGCACTCGATTGCGGGCAACCAGCCTGACGGGATCAACATCTCGGCCATGGATACGGTGCTGCCGGTGGTGCCGATGTTCCACGTCAACGCCTGGGGCGTTCCCTATATTGCGGCCGGTACGGGCTGCAAGCTGGTGCTGCCCGGCCCGAACCTCGATGGCAAAAGCCTTGTGAACCTCATCGACGCGGCGGAGGTGACGCTGGCGCTGGGGGTGCCGACGATCTGGATGGGCCTGCTGGGGGCGTTGAAAGAGACGGGATCAAAGATCCCCTCGATGACGCGCACGGTGGTCGGTGGCTCGGCGCTGCCGCCCTCGATGATCCCGAAATTTGCCGAATACGGGGTGGAGTTGATCCACGCCTGGGGGATGACGGAAACCTCACCGCTGGGCACGATGAACCAACTGCTCGCCAGCCACCGCAGCCTTACGCCCGAGGCGCAGGCGGCGCTGCGGCTGGGGCAGGGGCGCCCGCCCTACGGCGTCGATCTGCGCATCGTGGACGAGGCGGGCGCGCCGCTGCCCCACGACGGCGCGGCGCAGGGTGATCTGCAAATTCGCGGTCTCTGGATCGTGGATACGTATTTCGGCAAGGACACGCCGGCGCTCACCGACGACGGTTGGTTCGACACGGGCGACGTGGCGACCATCGATGCCGAGGGGTTCATGATCATCCGCGACCGCTCGAAGGACATCATCAAATCGGGGGGCGAGTGGATTTCGACCGTGACGCTGGAAAACATCGCCATCGCGCATCCGGGTGTCGCCAACGCCGCCGCCATCGCCGCCGCCCATCCCAAATGGGACGAACGCCCGGTGCTGGTGGTGATCAAGGCCGGTGACGTCACCGAGGAAGAACTGCTCGCCTCCTTCAAGGGCGAGGTGGAAAGCTGGCAGATCCCCGACCGCGTGATCTTTGTCGATGAGCTGCCCATCGGATCGACGGGCAAGGTGCAAAAGAACAAGCTGCGCGAGGAATACGGTCAGGTGCTGATCGCGGGATAGCGGTCGGGCAGGGGGGTGCAGCACGGCGCACCGCCCGCCACTGCCGGGCCTAGCCGCGCATCCATTCGTGATCGGGATCGAAGGGGGAGGGGGCGATCACCTCCGCGTCCACAAGATCGCCGCATAGATCGAGCTGCATCCGCGTGCCAAGGGCGGCCTTGTCGGGCATCACGAAGGCGTAGGCGAGGTTCAGCCCCGTGCGGTGCCCCCAACCGCCCGAGGTGATCGTGCCAATCACCTCCGTGCCCGCCATCAGCGAGCCGCCGGGATGGGCGGGCGCGGTGGTGCTGTCGATCCTGAGCGTCACGAGCTTGCGGCGCGGCCCGTCGGCCCGGCGCTCACGCAGCGCGTCGCGGCCCACAAACGGCCCCTTTTCCAGACGCACAAAACGATCAAGCCCGGTCTCGAAAGGGTCGAATTCGGTCAGCAGATCCGCTTTCCAGTGCAAAAACCCTTTCTCCATCCGCATCGCATCGACCGCGCGCGCACCAAAAAGCTGCAGGCCATGGGCCTCTCCCGCCTGTCGCAGGGCCGTGTAGGCCGCAAAGAGCGACGCGTTTGGCACGTGAATTTCATAGGCCAGCTCGCCGGAGAAACTGACGCCCAGAACGGTGGCAGGCGCGAAACCGATGAAACACTCGCGCACCGACAGCCACGGGAATGCCGCGCGCGACCAATCCCCGCGCGCGCAGGCTGCCAGCACATCGCGCGCCTTGGGGCCGGCCAGCACAAGGATGGTCTGATCGTTTGTCAGGCTGCGGATTGTGACGTCTTCGTCGGGATCGAGATGCTGCGTCAGCCAGTCCATATCATGGGCTTCTGCCGCCGCGGCGGATCCGTACCAGACGCGCGCGGGCCCGGTATGGGACGCGGGCAGATTGGCGATCGTCGCCTCGGCCTTGATCATGCCATGCGCGTTGAGCAAATAGCCCAGTCCCACGCGCCCGTCCTTTTTCGTCACGGTGCCGCACATCATCCGGTCGAGGAAACGGTGCCTGTCCGCGCCGGTGATCTCGAACCGGTTGAAGCCGTTGACCTCGCACAGGCCGACGTTGTCGCGCAGGTTGCGCACCTCGGCTGCGACCACGTCAAAGGTTTCGTCGAAATCGAAGGTCAGGCTGGGGTGAAAATCCGGCGTGGGCTTGATGTAGTCGACACGCTCCCACCCGTTGACGACCGTGAATTCGGCGCCCTCGGCGGCCAGGATCGGGGTCAGCGGGGTTGTCTTGGCGCCGCGCCCTGCGGGACGGTGTTCGTGGGGGAAGTGAAAGCGGAATTCGTTTTGATAATCTTCGATGGCCTTCAGCGCCGTCAGCTCGACATTGGTGTGCCCGGTAAACCGGCGCGGATCGATGACCCATGTGTCATACTGCGCCTCGCCGTGCACGATCTGCTGGGCCAGCAGCCAGCCGTGCCCGCCCCCTTCGCCCAGCCCCGCGCGCAGGCCGATGATGCAATAGGCGTTGCGCTTGCCGGGGATCGGACCGACCAGCGGCGCGCCGTCGATGGTATAGGTGATGGGGCCGTTGACGACCCGCTTGATGCCGACCTCCTGCAGGACCGGCATCCGCTCGAACGCGCCTTCGAGCACGTCCATCACCCGCTCCAGATCGTCGGGGCACAGATCATTGCTGAAATCAGGTGAGATCCCGTCCATCCCCCAAGTCTTGCAGTCCTGTTCGTAAAATCCGACGAGCAGGCCGCCTTTCTCCTGCCGCGAATAGTAGTCCGAAATCGGGCAGCGCAGCAGCGGCATCCGGTGACCGGCGGCGGCGATGGCGGGGATGTCTTCGGTGATGAAATACTGATGCTCCATCGAGGCGACGGGGTGGTGCACGCCCATCATGGCACCCACCTCGTTGACGCGGTAACCGCAGGCGTTCACGACGATATCGGCGTCGATGGGGCCCTTGTCGGTCTCGACCGTCCAGGTATCGTCGCGGTGCTGCGAGAGGCCGGTAACGGCGGTCTGGCGATAGACTTCGGCGCCCGCGCGGCGCGCGTGGAACGCCAGCGCCTGACAAAGCTGCGCGGGGTCGATATCGCCATCCTCGCCGTCCCACAGGCCGCCGATGAGGTTCTCTGTCGAGATCAGCGGATGACGGCGTGCGCATTCCTGCGCGTCGATCACCTCGTATTCGACGCCCATGCCCCGCGCCATCGAGGCAAAGTGGCGATAGCCCTGCATGTGCCCTTCGGTATTGGCCAGCCGGATGCCGCCATCGCCGTGGTGATAGCCCACCGGGTAATCGGGGTCGTCGCGCAGCTTTTTATAGAGCGCGATGGAATGGGATTTCAGGCCCACCATCGTCTGGTTCATTCCGAAATTCGTGACCTGTGCTGCCGAATGCCATGTCGTGCCCGAGGTCAGCTCATCCCGCTCGATCAGAACAACGTCGCTCCACCCTTCCTGCGTCAGGTGATAGAGCGTGGAGCAGCCGGCAATGCCGCCGCCGATGACCACAACCTTGGTGCGCGATTTCATGGGCCGGATCTCCTGTAGGCGGGGTGTGCATCGGGGCGGCTCCCGTGTCAGTTCAGGTGCCCCCGTGCGTGCCGCGAACGTAGAGGAAGCGGCGTCAACCGACAATCGGGTATTGCCGCGATGCGCAGGGCGCGATCGCGGCGGCTGAATGAAGGGCTGGGTTGATCCGGGCAAAAGGTGCACAGGATATTCAGGGCTACCCCCAAACGGATTGCGGACTACCGGCTCCGCCGGTTTGCGACGGGGAACCCCTGCAGCCGATCATTCCCGAGGGGGTTTACGGTGCTCTCCTGCACGGGCCGAACGGACCGCGCCTTTCGGCAGTTTGCTGATTGGATGCCTTAGGGAAATACGATTCCCGAAAACCGCTGGCCCGATGGGCCTGTGCGTCAACCATTGCAAGCACCGGCCTAGCGTTCCCGATGCAGCGCTGCCGCCTGCGCGCGCGGATCAGTCTATGCGCACATCCGTCCTGAGCTGGAACCGGTCGGGATCGAAGGTGGCGATTGAGACCTCGATCAAGATCCCGTCGCGGTCGTAAAGCTGTGCGACGATCCGCAGGGCTGGGGCATCTGGCTCCAGACCCAGAACCTTTGCGATCCCGGACGGACAGCGGATCGCCTGCGCCGTCTGGCTGACGCGCCCCACGACCAGATCAAAATGTTCTTCGATCTTGCGAAAGATGGATGGCTCCGTGTCGCTGAGACTATGCGCGATCCCCGCAAAGCGCGCGGGCACGTAGATCTGCGTGGTGTTGAATGGCACGTCTTCTTCGGACAGGGTGCGGGTGCCGCTGATTTCCAGCCAGTGATCCGCCTCGCTGATGAACCCTTGCAGGTGTTCGATTTCGGCGGTTGGCACTGTTCGTGTCCCCGACAGCGCAAGATTGGTATCGCGTCCCAGGCTAAGCAATTCGTGCAGCCCGGCGGTGCTCATGTTGAATTGCGCCTTGGGTTTATCAGCAATGATCGTGGTGCCGGCACGTTTGCGCCGTTGCAGGACGCCCAGGCGCTCCAGCTCGGAATAGGCCAACCGCAGGGTTGAGCGGCTGACCCCCAGTTCGGCGGCGTATTGCGCCTCGGGGGGGAGTTTGTCGCCCACCCGCAATTCGCGCGTCTCGATCCGGTCCAGCAGCGTCGAGGCGAGTTCCTGATGCAGCGTTGTCATTGCAGCGTCCGGGGGAGCCACAGGGCCAGATCGGGAAAAAGTGCCAGCAGCATCGCAAATCCCAGCAGGATGAAAAAGAACGGCAGCGCGGCGCGCGCGATGCGCCCCATGCTCTCACCGGTTTGGGATTGAATGACAAACAGGTTGAAGCCGATGGGCGGTGTGATCTGGCTGATCTCGACGGCAACGACGACAAAGATGCCGAACCAGATGGGATCAAACCCCGCCGCCGTGATCAGGGGCAGGGTGATCGGCAGGGTCATCACGATGATCGACGTGCCATCAAGGAACATGCCCAACAGCGCGTAGAACACCAGCAGGACCGCAATCAGTGCCATCGGTGACAGACCAAAGCTGGCGATCTGCCCGGCGATTGCCTTTGGAATGCCGAGGAACCCGAAGGCGGCGTTCAAAAGGGCCGCCCCGATGATGATCAGACCGATCATCGCTGAGGTGCGCACCGCGCGGCGGCCCGCCGCAAGCATGCCCGCAACACTGCACCGCCCCATAGACAGCGCGATCAGCACCGCGCCCAAGACGCCCAGGGCGGCCAGTTCGCTGACGCTGGCAAAGCCCAGATAGAGGGCGGCCATGATGGTGCCGATGAGCGCTGCGATCGGTCCGATGTCGCGCGCGCCGCGCCACAGATCCGCCGCGGTCGCGCGGTCGACTGCCGGCTGGGTTCCCGTCAGGCTTTGGTGGGCTGCGATATAGGCCATGTAGATCCCGGCCAGTGTCAGGCCCGGAATGACACCGGCGATGAAAAGCTCCAGAATGGACTGCTCTGCCACGACGCCGTAGATGATCATGATGATCGACGGCGGAATCAGAAAGCCCAGCGTGCCCGCCCCGGCGAGCGAGCCCATGGCAAGCTGTCGGTCGTACCCGCGCGCCTTGAGTTCGGGCAGGGTGACATTGCCCACGATCGCTGTGGTCGCGGCCGAGGAGCCTGAGACGGCGGCAAAAAGCGTCGAGCCTACGACGTTGACATGCAGCAGACCGCCTGGAAGCCGCCCGACCCAGGGTGCCAATCCCGAAAACAGGGACCGGCCCAGCCCGGCACTGACGAGGATTTCGCTCATCAGAATGAACAGCGGCAGGGACAGAAGCGGCGTGGGGATCATGCTCCCCCAGATGACGCCCCCGCTGAATACATCCATCGGGATGTTGGGTTTGAACACCGACAGCAGGACATAGCCCGTCGCAAAGAGCGACAAACCGATCCAAACAGACCCGGCAAGCAGCGCCACAAAGAGCAGGCTGGCAACGAGGGCGATTTCAAACATCGGATGGTTCCTTGTCCGCGCCGCGCCATTCGAACGGTCGGTCGCTGGCCCGCCGGATCAGCCGTGCCAGCAGATCGAGCCAGAGCTGCGCAAACCCCCACAGCACAAGGGCCTGCGGGATCCAAAGCGGGGTTTTCGAGACGGAGGTTGCCAGAATGTTGCGATCAAACGATCCGGCCGTCTTGACGTATATCGCCCAGACGACGGCGGCCACGATCACGAGGGCCACAAAATTCGCGCCGACGTCCAGCCATTTTGTCACCCGAGACGAGAGCAATTCGGTGACGAGGGTAATCCGCACATGCACGGCCGTGCGGATCGCGGGCCCCGCAGCAAGCGCAAAGACCGCCGCCATGGCGTAGGTGGAAAATTCCCACGTGAACGAAAAGCTTTGCGCCCGCGCGCGGGCCACGACCTCGGTGAGCATCAACAGGCAATAGCCGATTATGAGCGCGACGGCGGCAGTTTCCGCGAGGCGCGACAGGCGGTCAATGAGTGTGAGAAAACGGGTCATACCGGGGCTGGGCGGCGGGAAAGGTGACCGGATGCCACCTCTCCCCCACGATGCCTATTTCCCGGCTTTTTCGGCGTAGGCTTCGACGACGCTCTGCGCTTCGGGCACGGTTGAAAAGAAGTCCGCCCACATTGCCTTTCCCGCTTCGGCCATCTTTGCGGTCAGTGTGTCATCGGCGGCGGAGATTGTCATGCCGTTTTCCACAAGTACCGCGGTCTGGGCCTCATCCTCTGCGGCTGAGGCGGCCCAGAACTCCGCTTCCATGCTGTCCGCGAGGCCCTCGATTGCGGTGCGCTCTTCATCGCTCAGCGCGTTCCAGGCATCGAGGTTCACGGTCACGGCGTCGGGCGACATGGACCAGTTCAGCGGGTTGAAGTGCTCGGTGAACTGATAGAGTTTCGAGTTGGCACCGGTCGAGGTCGATGTGGCAGCGCCGTCCACGGTTCCGGCGGCAACGGCGGTGGCCAATTCCTCAAACGGCAATTCGACCGGAGCGGCGCCCATCTTTTCGAGGAAGGTGAAGGAGGTGGCGTTGAACGCACGGATGCGCTGGCCTGCCATGTCATCGGCGCTGACGACCGGGTTTTTGGTATACACGCCCGGCGAGGGCCACGGCACGTAATAGAGCACCTTTTGGTTGCGACGCTCGAATATCGCGTCGTAGGTCGGGCCTGCCACTTCAAGCCACTGTGCCATTTCATCCTGTCCCTGGATCAGATAGGGCAGGGTGTCGACGCCCAGAAACGGCTCCTCGCCCGCTTGCAGAAACAGCAGCATGTCGGCCATCTGCACGATGCCGGTTTCGACCGCCGCGAGCTTTTCGGTGATCTTCACGCCGGTTTCGCCCGAGAGATGTACGGTGATGTCGACCGATCCATCGGTCGCCTCGCGCACGGCGTCGGCAAAGGCGATCGCACTTTGCGCATGAAAGTTGCTGGCCCCCCAGGCGGTCGACAGATCCCATTTCGTTTCTGCAAACGCGCCTGCCGCCGTCAGCGACAGGGCCGTGGAAATCCCCAGTATCGTTGTCATCTTGGTCATTGTTTTACGCTCCCGTTGGTTTCGAATGTTATTCTGCGTCAAATTTGTAGTCTGTTCGCGCGGCGTCGTCGGATATCAGCCCGTCGGTCAGATCCCGCTGCACCGCCGCGCGGTCGCGCTTTGCCGGATCCCCGTATCCACCGCCGCCCGGCGTCTGCAGGATCACCCGCTCGCCTGCGGGGATCGTATACATGCCCTTGTCTGAAATTTCTGTCCCATCGCTGATGGTGACCCTGCCGCTGGCGCCCCGCTGGCCGCCCTGCCGTCCTTCCGGGCCGCTGGTGAGACGCTCGAAAGCGGCGGCAGACATGAACATGTCCTCGCCAAGACGCGCACTGATTTCGATGCGCTGGGCCAATCCTCCGCGGAACTGTCCGGCACCGCCGCTGTCGCGGATGAATTCCTTGGCGTGGTAGATGACGGGTGCTGCGACTTCGGCTGCTTCGACGGGAACAGAGCCGACACCGGACGGAAACGCCGTGGTCGACAGACCGTCAGCGCCGGGCCGTGCGCCCATGCCACCCAAGGCGACGTTCAGCGACGAGAATGCCGTCTTGCCCGCCCCCGACAGCGAAAGCGTCCACAAGGCGCCCGCACTTTCCGCAAGCACCTCACCGGGCAAGGCCTGCTCAAGGCAGCCCAGCATGAGATCGGGCAAGGCCTGTCCGATGACGTGGCGCGCCGAAACCGGGCTTGGCCTCTGGGCGCTGACGACAAGGCCGGGATCGGCCGTGATGGTGATCGCGTCAAGCGACGCCTGATTATTGGGAATTTCGGGCGTCAGCAGGGCGCGGATCCCGAAAGAGGCGTAGGCGGCGCTATAGTTCAACGGGCAGTTGATGCCGCGCGCGACCGCCGCAGAGGATCCCGACAAGTCTACGGCGATGGTCCCATTCCCGATGGTCATCCGGGCCTTGAGCGTGATCGGCGCGTCATAGCCATCCAGATGCATCTTGTTTTCGTAAATGCCCTCGGGCGCGCGCGCCAGAGCGGCCTTGGTGCCGGTAGCGGACCGCTCGAAAATGAAGTCGGCGATGGAGACGAGATCCGCCAGATGATATTCCTCCAGCAGATCCAGAAGGCGCGCGACGCCCGTGTCATTGCACGACAAAAGCGACAGGATATCGCCGCGCGCCTCATGCGGGACGCGCGAATTCGCGGTAACTATCGCCAGCAGGTCTTCGTTCAGGGCTGTGCCACGGCGCAGGTGGAGCACGGGGAAGGTGACCCCCTCCTCGTAGACAGATGCCGCCTCAGCCGACCAGCCGCGCCCGCCGATGTCGACGATGTGGCTGGTCGAGGCAAGGTAGCCGATAATCTCACCCTCCAGAAAAGCGGGCGTGACGACCACGAAGTCGAACACATGCCCGGCCCCCAGCCACGGATCGTTGGTCACCAGGGCGTCACCGGGTCCAAGCGTGTCGGCCGGCACATGGGCAAGCATGGCGCGCACGGAGGCCGCCATTGTGTTCACGTGCCCCGGCGTACCGGTCACGGCCTGCGCCAGCATGTCGCCGTTTGCGTCAAATACACCTGCCGACAGATCGCCCGCTTCGCGTACGATCGCCCCGAACGCTGCGCGCATCAGGGCATTGGCCTGCTCTTCGCAGACGGAAATCAACCGGTTCCACAGGACGTTGCGCGTCACGATGTCGAGGGTGTCGGTCATGGCGCATGACGCTCCAGAACAAGGTGCCCGGCGTCCGAGGCATGCACTGACCAACCGGGACGCACCAAGGTCGTGGTCTGGTCTTCGGTGACGATTGCGGGGCCTTGCGTGACGTCGCGCCCGACGCAGGCCCGGTCCAGAACGCGGTAGGCGATGTGCTCTTTTTCACCCAGATCAAAGACCTGCCGAAGGGCGGGCGCGCCCGGCTGTGCGCCGGGCGTGACGGGAGGCGTGCCCAGGCTGCGGTTTTCGCGCGCGGTTACGCTGACAGAGACGAGATCAAGCGGGATATCCTTGAGCGTAAAACCGACAAGCGATCTGTAGCGGGTGATGAATTCGGCCTCCAGCTGCGCAGGATCAATCGCAAAATCCGCGTCTGCGGCCTGTTCCAGCACGATTTCCAGACCCTGACCCTGATAGCGCATCTCAATCTTGGCGGTGGTGAGAATGCGGTCTGCGGGAACGGCCTCTTCGACGATTGCGCGGACGTGGGCAATCTGCGTGGTCACGCGGTCCGACAGGGCCGTGGCGTCGATGTCTGCCAGCGGCTCCATCAAGGAAATGGCGGCTTCGAACGCGACCGGCGAGCGCAGAAATCCGACGGCAGAGCCGACGCCTGCATTCTGCGGCACGATGATGCGCGCGATGTCGAGCTTTTCGGCGATCCGCGCGGCATGCAGGGCGCCGCCACCGCCGGTGACCAACAGATCAAAGGATGAAATATCGTGGCCCAGTTCGATGCCATGCACGCGCGCGGCATTGGCCATGGTCTCATCGGCCAGTTCAACGATACCCGCCGCAGCCGTCTGCACATCGTCGATGCCCATCGGGGTCTGCACATGCGCGCATATCGCGGCAGGGGCGTTTTCAGGGGTGAGCGAGATCATCCCCCCGCAAACCCTTCGGCGGAAATGTTGCCGACGCTCAGGTGCGCATCCGTGATCGTCGCATCCGTCCCACCGCGCCCGTAGCCCGCCGGACCCGGGTCGGATCCCGCACTGCGCGGACCGACCTTGAGCCGCCCGAGCGTATCGACCTCGGCGATAGAGCCGCCGCCCGCGCCGATCTCGACCAGTTCGACCGTGGGCACGCGCACCGGCAGCCCGCTGCCCTTCACGTCGCGCCATGCGCGGGCCACCTCAAATCGCCGTGTCGTTTGCGGATCGCCGTCGCGGATAAAACAGATCTTTGCCGTGGTGCCCCCGATGTCGAGGGACAGGGTCTTTCTCGACCCGACTTCGCGGGCGACATGCGCCGCGAGGGCAACACCGCCGGCGGGTCCGCTTTCGACAAGCCGGATGGGAAACCGCATCGCCTGGTCGAGCGTTGTAAGGCCGCCACCGGACAGCATCATCAGGAACGATCCCTCAAATCCCAGATCGTTCAGCGCGGCCTTGAGCGCGCCAAGATACCGCGACATCAGCGGACGTACGTAGGCATTGGCGCAGACCGTCGAGAACCGCTCGTACTCGCGGATTTCGCAGGCGACATCCGCGCTGCGGCAGATCGTGACATCCGGGCTCAGCCGCTCGCGCAACCGGTCGGCGACGTGGATTTCATGGGCAGGGTTTCGGTAGGAATGCAGAAAACCGATCGCCACAGCCTCGACCTGCGCGTGTTCCATCTCGTCGGCCAATGCGTCAATCTCCGCATCCGTCGGCGCCTTGAGGATCGCGCCATCGGCCAGGATACGTTCATCCAATCCAAACCGCAGCGGGCGGTCGACGAGCGAGCTGGGCATTTCGATGTTCAGATCATACTGCGCGAACCGCTTTTCGTACCGCATGTCGAGCACATCGCGAAATCCCGCCGTGGTGACAAAAGCGGTCCGGGCGCCGCGCCGTTCGATCAGCGCGTTGGTCGCCAGCGTCGTCCCGTGGATGACGGCAGAGATATCGGCATGTGTCTTGCCCAGATCCTTCAGCAGCCGTGCCATTCCGTCGAGCGCGCCCTCATCGGGGGCTGCCGGTGTGGTGAGCACCTTGACGGAGGAAAGCCCTGCCTCGGTCTCGGCAACGACATCCGTAAAGGTCCCGCCGATGTCGATGGAAAACCTCAGCATGGAATTATTAGTACGTACTTAATTGCCTGTGTCAATACTTCTCAGGGCTGGCCCTGCGAGCGGCGCGCAGCGGGCCGCGTTCGTCTGTCTTTCGCGCCTTCAAAAGGGCCTCGGATGACATCGTGCCGCGTGACGGTCGATGGCGAACGCCGACACCCAATCGCAGCACACTGCGGCTGGTGGAGGGGGGCGAAGTCTTGATCCAGAACTTCGACCTTTGATATTCTGGGATTCGAAGTTGCGGCTTATTGATGCGCAAGGCTTTTTTGAGGAGGAATTTTCCAATGCCAACTTTCACGCTTTCGGGTTTTCAGGTTAATCGTGACGTCCCAGATCCGGTAACGGGCGACGCCGATGCGATCGCAATCAATCCCGTCGACCTGAACGTCGTGGTGCCCGATGGTCAGGAGTTCCTCACCTACAGTGTGGTAGAGACTTTGCCGGACGGCATCCCGCGGGTCGACATCACGTCGAGCGATATCTCGGTCACGGGAACGGGCCCCGGCATCCCCGGGGGCACGGCAAGCCTGCCGGAAGATACTATCGATTTCCTGGGTTTCGTGGAATCCTCCGAGGGGGTCCATATTCTGCTGAACATCGAATTGCCGCAGGAGGACGGCAGCCGGATTGATCTGATTTTCCAGATCGGCGGCGCCGCGCTGACGATACCGACGTCATTGCCGGAATTCGAAGCCCTGGAATCCTCGATCGATTTCATCGGTAATTTTGGAACGGCGACAGGCGCATTCGCGCCCGGTGTGTCGATTGACTTCAACAGCTTTGCAAACACCACGGTCGATCCGAACCCCACCATAACGGGGACCCCGGGGGACGATTTCCTGTCCGGGACTGCCGGGAACGACTACATCGCAACGGGCAATGCGACCTCGGATGGCGATCAGGTCGTAGGCTCGGCCGGCAATGATACCATCGACATGTTCGGCAACGACGGCGTGAACGGGTTCATTTCCCTCGATTACAGCGGGCTGGCCGGTCCTGTGACCGTCAACATCGATGGGGATGCGAATACCGGCAGCGTGGTCAAGGGCAGCGGCACCGATACGCTGCTCGGTGTTGTGCAGCCGCTCAACGCCGGCTTTGAAAACGGCGGCCTTGGGGTTGTCGGGACGGCGTCGGGCGACACGTTCATTCTGGCACCCGAAGGGGAGCAATGGATGTCGGTGCGCGGCGGCGACGGTGCCGACAGCTATACGATCAACGGCACGGGCCTTGTCCGGCTTGATTTCAGGGATGCATCGCAGGGCATCGACGTCAATCTTGGCACCGGTACGATCGCGAACGATGGGTTTGGCAACGCCGAGACGATTGGCGGCGCGGGCGCGGTCTGGGAGGTGCGGGGCTCGTCTCAGAACGACACGTTTGTCGGATCGAGCAATGACGAATCCTTTCGCGACTTCGGCGGCAACAATGACCTCGATGGGGGAGCGGGCTTTGACAGGCTGCGCTACGATTCGGGCCGCACCTTTGGCGTAAACATCGATGCCGAGGCCGGTGTCGTCAGCGGGCTGCGCTTTAATCCACTGTCACAGCACGGTCAGATTTTCACCGACACGATCTCGGGGTTTGAACACCTGCGCGGCTCAAATTCGGATGACCGGATCGTCTCGGAAGCGGGTGTCGGGAACCTGCTGCAAGGCCGCAGGGGTTCGGATATCTTTGTCCATACCGGCGGGGCGGATACGATTGGCGATTTCGATGCCTCGACCGAAACGCTTCAGGTGCGTGTGGCCGGGTTGACCCAGGCCGGATTCGACTTTGCGCTCGATAACAACGTATCCGAGGGCCCCAATGGCGTTCTGGTGAATTTCGGCGGCGGGTCATCGGTGCTTTTCGCGGGCAGGACGCTTGCGGATTTGTCAGACGCCGACGTGCAATTCATTGACCCCGCAGCGACAAATCTGTTCCAAGGCACCGAGGGCGACAACAGGTTCTTTGGCTCCGCCGCGGGCGAGACGTTTCTTGGCCTTGCCGGCAACGACGATATCTGGGGCGGCGGTGGCAGTGACTACATCAATCCCGGAGAGAATGCGGGCGGAGACAGCGGCTTTGACTTCATCCAGACCGGCTCTGGCAACGATACCGTGGATATGGGCGATATCGTCAACGGCTTTGTCGAACTGGATTACAGCTTTCTCAACGGCACTGGCAACGCCATCGCGGTCGCGATCGACGGCGGCGCCAATACTGGCACCATCGGCAAGGGCGCGGCAGGCACCGATACCCTCGTGGATGTCGAAAACCCGCTGCTGTCCGGCTGGACAACGGGCGGGCTCGAAATCCGGGGCACGACGGGCAACGATACGTTTGACGTCTCGCCAGAGGGTGAACAATGGATGATTATCCGGCCCGGTGACGGGGTGGATACGATCATCATCAACGCAAACAGCACGACACGTGTCGACGTCGATGATCCCGTCGGGGCGGTGCGCATCGACATGCGCGATGGCAACGGGATCAATGTCAATCTCGCGACCCGCACGATTGCAGATGACGGATTTGGCAACGCCGAGACCATCGGCGGCACCGGCCCGGTCTGGGAGGTGCGCGGCACCGCCGGCGATGATGTTTTTGTCGGGTCGAGCAACGCCGAGTCCTTCCGCTCGAACGGCGGAAACGACATGCTGGACGGCGGGACAGGTTTTGACCGCTTGCGGTACGACGGGCCGATCCAATCGGTAGACATCAACGCCGCGACCGGCGTTGCGACAGGGGTGCTCGGATCCGGCGGTTCCTTCACGGATGCGATCTCGGGATTTGAATGGTTCCGGGGCACGCAGGGAAATGACACCTTCATCGGTGCGGGGCAGAGCGAGCTTTTCGAAGGCGGTCAGGGCAATGACGCTGTGTCCGGCGCCGGTGGGGCGGATACGGTTTACGGCGATGGGGGCAATGACACCCTTTCGGGCAATGGCGGCTTTGACGAGGTGTACGGCGATGCGGGCAACGACATCGTCGGCGGGGAGGCTGGCAACGACAGTCTGTTCGGCGGGGAGGGCGATGACAGGCTCTTCGGCGGCTCTGGCAATGACATGCTGAATGGCGGCAGCGGCAACGACGAACTGAACGGCGGCGGAAATTTCGACACGGCTGATTATTCCGATGCCACGCAGAGCCTTGTTGTCAATATCAACTTCGCGGGGGATCAGACCGTTTCCGCCCAGATGGGCACGGACCGTTTTGTCTCCATCGAGGGGATCCTTGGCGGCTCCGGAAATGACCTTTTGGTCGGCAACGCGGCGGGCAATGTGATCGACGGTGGCGCAGGCAATGATCAGATCTACGGCATCGGCGCTGGCGACGTCTTGCGGGGCGGGAGCGGCAACGACCTGATCGAAGGCTCCGGCGGCAATGACAGCATGGATGGCGGCGCCGGTGACGCCGATATCATCAGCTACTTCAATTCCGGGGGCGGGGTAACGGTAAACCTGCGTTTGCAAGGCACAGCGCAGGCCGTCGGCGGCTCCTCGGGCGTGGACACGTTCGAAGGGTTTGAAAATATCTACGGCTCGAACGTCGGCGGTGACGTGCTCGTGGGGGATGACAATGACAACATCGTTCTGGGCTTTGGCGGCAATGACCGTGTCTTCGGCTTCGGCGGTGATGACAACCTGATCGGGATGCAGGGGAACGACACGCTTGCCGGTGGCCGGGGGGCGGATAGCCTGAACGGGGGTAATGGATCGGACACGTTCGTGTTCAACGACGTCAGCCATTCCTTCTTTTCCGAGCGCGACACGATTGTCGATTTCGGCGTCGGCGGTGCAGACCGGGTTGATCTTTCTGTCATCGATGCAAACGCCAATACGGGCGGGAACCAGGCCTTCACCTTCATCGGGGCGGCTGGGTTCGGAGGTGCGGGCGATCTGCGTTTTGTTACCAACGGGACAAATGGTTTTGTTCTGGGCGATGTGGACGGGGATGGCGCGACCGACCTCAATATCCTGTTGCTCGGTGTGACCTCAATGACGGCGGCCGATTTCATCCTTTGATCCTGCGGCTGATCCGCCAACCGACCCCTGTCCTGCAAAACGCATGTTTGCGGGGCAGGGGTTCTTTTGTTCCACTTCCGGTCGGGTGAGGTGCTTTCACACGGTATCGCATCTCTCTGCCCGGCCGCGTACGGTGACATTGGGTGGCTCACGCGGAGCGGTCTTGTCAAAAGCGTCAACGCAGGCAGAAGACCGGAACCTTTCGTGAGCATCCGTACAAAAGCCTGCGCCATCCCCGCAACTCAGGGGGGCAAAGGCGTCTGGAGGTCCAAAACCGGCATCGCTCCTGGCCTCGCGCGGCATAGCTCCCTTGAATGGGGAAACCGACCGCGGAAGACACCAAAACCTGAACAAAACTGATCTGAATGAGCGGACGCAGAAGCAAGCATGTCACCACGCCGCGCATCGGATCAACGGTCAACCATGCTTCACTGCACACAGCGATGTCTGATTCCCACGCTCCAGCGCAGCAACGCCTTCCAACACGCTCCATATCTGCGAGTCAGATCTCCGACCTGCACATAGATCGAGTAATTCATTGTTCCATTCGGAAAAATGGTGCCCCCACACGGACTCGAACCGCGGACCTACTGATTACAAACGGCCAAAATGGGATTTCGCTCGATTTCGCCAAGTCGCGCCAATCGCACATAAATAACTGATAACGCATGTTTTTATTTGACGCGCGCTGCGCTTGTCTGTCACCACCAACGCCACGAAACGCTGCACGAGTCTTCCGATAGGCTTCCGGTTTTGGTGGGTAGAGATGGCAAAACTGACGACAAGGTATGTCGATAGCCTTGCGGCTGGCGATAAGGAAAGCATCAGCTGGGATGACGAGCTTGCGGGCTTTGGGCTGCGTAGCTACCCAAGTGGGCGGAAGGTGTACATCGTCCAGTACAAACTGCACGGGCGCACGCGGCGCAAGACGCTGGGACGGCATGGCGTCGTGACTGCCGACGAGGCGCGCAAAGGCGCCAAGCTGGTGCAGGCAGATGTTGCGCGGGGCATGGATCCATCTGCCGAACGCAAGGCCCGTCTGCGCAGCCCTACGATCAAACAGCTGGGCGAACGCTTTTTGAAAGAGCACGTTTCTCTGCATTGCAAACCGACGACGCTTTACGACTACCGCAATCTGCTGCGCGGCGTCGTGAACCCTGTTTTGGGCGGTATCAAGGTATCGGAAATCACCTTTAGCGACATTCAGGCTTTCCACCTCAAGCGGCGTGACACCCCTTACCAAGCCAACCGTGGCGTCATGGTCCTATCCAAGATGCTGAACCTTGCCGAGGATTGGGGCTTGCGCGCTATGAACACCAACCCGACGCGCCGTATCAAACGCTATCCAGAGGAAGAGAAAAAGCGATATCTGGACGAAACTGAACAGGAACGGCTTGGCGAAGTGCTTGCAGAAATGTTCAAATCCGGACAAATCTCACGTTACGTTTTTGTCGCGTTCTATTTGCTTTTGCTCACTGGTTGCCGCCTCAGTGAAATTCAAAAACTGAAATGGGACTTTGTGACCAAAACTCACCTAGAGTTGCCCGATAGCAAGACGGGCCGTAGACGTATCCCTTTGCCCCGTGAAGCACGCGCTCTTATCGACACGCTGGAGCGACGCGAGGGCAATCCCTACGTGATTTTGGGTGACCATGGCACTGGTCACTACAATGATATGCAAAAGCCTTGGCGAAAAATCAGGGCGAGGGCAGGGCTTGAGGACGTTCGCGTCCATGATCTGCGTCACACATACGCCTCTGTTGCTGTCATGAATGGTGTTGATCCGTTCATGTTGAAAGAGATCCTTGGCCACAAAAACCTGTCGACAACGTTACGGTATGCACATCTCTCCGATGATGCGGTTCAGAAGGCAGCAGGACAGATTGCAAATCGACTTGCGGCTACCTTGGGGAGTATGGCGTAATCTGAATAACAGACAATCGACACACGAACTCAGGTGAAAAAATGAGTCCAAGAACAGCACCGATACAGTTTGATCTGACTACACATTACATCCTAAGCGAGGCATTTTTTCGTGTAGGTTTGGCGATGTATCCGGACACATGGTCTGGACTGGAGCAGTTTGCTGCACCGGTAAGCGATATCGAAGCTATCAAAGCCCGTAAAGTGGCATTGGAAGATGAGTATCAAAGATATACGCGGCAAGCGCGTGCTCTTGCCCTGCTCGATAGCTCTGGCTTAGATCATGCAGAGTTCGAAAAACATATGGCGCAGCAAGAGAACCTAGCCAACAAAGCGTTAGAGGCTCGAAATAATTTGCACAGGATTCGAGGACGTTATGAGAGTAAATACATCGATGACGCAACATGGCAAAGGCGCTTGGCCGTGGAAAATCGACTGTGCACCGCTTTCGCCAGAAATGAGCTTACATTAATTTGTGGTGCAAGTTGTGATGTAATTTGGAAGAATTGGTCTCAAGAAAAAGACTTTTACATCAGTTTTGTGTTTTCTTTAATCTATGCACCGCGATCTAAATCCGGACGTAGGAAGAATACAGCGCACGTCAGAAAAGATAAATTTGATATTTGGTATGCGACTCAATCCGACTTTTCTTCCGACGGAATCAAGCGATCAAAAGAGGATAGGATAAAGTCATATTTCGCTGCAGCCACGAAGTCTCATTCCGCGCCACCCAAGAAGCTTGCCTTCACAACCGAGTTGAGAGACAAATTTTCCCCTATGTCGCAGCGAGAGGCTGCGAGGCATTGGGACAGTTTTGCCCCAGATAGCTGGAAGGTTGCAGGCCCGAAAACCAGAAGCTAATCATAGCACAATCATTGCGCCTAGAATTTTAGATATTTTACTTTTTAAAGTCAGTAACTTGAGGGTGCTTCGATTTTTTTCCAATGCCATGATTTGTGTCGTCTATTCGCAAGATCAGCGCCAAACTACCTTTGACCTCACTAAGAACACCTAAACTCACATGAGGTCATATAATGCCGCACAACGTCATCAACTCTTCGTCTCTCGTCAACGAACGCGAAGCCGCGTCCATCCTTTGCTATTCAGTGCGTGCTTTGCAGAATTGGCGGCACCGTGGCGGTGGCCCTGACTTCGTGAAGGTATCCGCCCGATCCGTGCGCTATCGCCGCGCTGATCTGGAAAAGTGGATTGCCGACCGCACGGTATCCAACACCTCACAAAACACCACACCATAATCAGTTTGCCCTTGGCGGGTTGGTAGCACGCCAAGGGATTTTGGGGCCGGATGGCTTTCAAACAGGGCGCACGTTCAAACGGCAGCGTGCGCCCTTTCTTTGTCTACCGCTTACCCGTCAGAGAGGAAAACCAATGACGAAAACACCCAGCCACAAGATCCGGCTTGGCCTGACCACGGCGACAATCTGGGACAACAACGGCTTCTATAGCGTTGATATGTCTCGTTCTTACAAAGACGCCAATGGCACATGGCAAAACACAACCAGCTTTGCCCATGCCGATCTTTTGAACCTAGCGAAATGCGCAGAACGCGCAGAAATCTGGATTGCGAAGCAGACCAATGCAAACACCTGATCAAAATGCGTCACGCGCAAAACGGCCCCAAAACAAAAGCTACCCCGCCGGAGGCACAGGCAGGAACCAGCTGCATCCGGAGGCAGTGCGCAATTCCGGTCAAAGGGGGGTGGTTGTAGCACCCCCCTCTGGAAATACCGACCCGCACGGCATGACTGTTTTGCACCGTGGTTTTGACACATTGGCGCTGGCGGTAAAGGCAAACATTCCTAATGGGTTGTTTGACTATCTTGAGGCAGAGAAAGAGCGCGCCGATGAAGAAGGCCGCGAAATTCTGATCGACTACAACGGCGTCAAATTGCATCTCAAGGCGCATGGTGGCAACGGGTACAGGTTCATCGCCAGCGGTGGCCCCGATGGCGCGACTTGGTTCTTCAAGAAACCCAATGCCAAGGATGAATGGGGTATCCGGCTTTCGTTCGGGTCATACTTCATGGCGATGAATGGGCTAGGTCGTGCCAAGGCTCATGTGGATGATACCTTGCAACGGCTTGGCGTGCGCTTCGGTCCTGAGGATATCAGCATATCGCGGGCAGATTTTTGCGTAGACGTACATGCGCCTGATTTTGCCCTCACACCCGAACATTTTGTGATGCACAGCGCGGCGGGGCGGCGGGACTTTGTGACCGACACAGAAATGTCGGTGAACGGGAAATCGGGGCGCACAACGTCTGTTACCGTTGGCGCATCGCGCAACCGGCAGGTGATTGTCTATGACAAACGCGCCGAGGTAATTGCCCATAGCAAATCTTACTGGTGGAATATCTGGAACCATACGTTACGTAGTTTCACTGAGGGGGGCCTACGTAACGGTACGCTACATAAGGCAGACGACCCGCCCCCGATCCTGACCCCCGATCCGGACCAAGCACGGGCCAACCGTGTTTGGCGAGTAGAGTTTCGCGCGGGGAAGGACTTGCTTAAGGATACGTGGGGCATTCGCACGTGGGAGCAGTTCTTCGACCGCTTCGGTGATCTGTGCCGCCAGTCAGGCGAGGCGGTGCGCTATACTGATCCAGATCAGACCGACACCAACCGTGCACGCTGGCCCAACCATCCGCTTTGGGAAATTGTCTGTGCGGAGATGAATGATGACCTGACCGAGATGCGGAGCGGCGCGGATCCCAACCCGATGAAAGAGGTTCACCGCGAACAACATATCGGGATGGTCTTTCGCAACGTGCTGGGATGTAGCGTCACGATAGCGGCCTTGCGCGGGATTGAATTTGACGGGCTGCCAGCCGCCATTGATCAGATTGCGGAAGACATGAAGGGACAGATACAGGCAAACCCGCGAAGGACTGAAAAGCAGCTCAGGGAGGCGCAAGAGCGGTATGTGTTCCTTGCGGGGGCCTAAATCTGCGTAAGGCTTAACAAACTAGACAGCCGAAACCGCCTTGCAGCAAGCAGGGCGGTTCCGCGTGTCATGCGACACAAGACGAAGGGCGGGAAGCGGTCATTCGCTATGGACGCGAACCTTTAAAGGCGGCATCGTGAAAGTCAACTTTGGCCGGAGCTTGTGGGAATGTAATAGGCTATCAAACAAGTGCTCTTATACATAGTGTAGTATTCACGTGCGTCAGCATTTCACACATTATTCGAATTCATTTAAGGCGGCGGACATTTGGACAAAACTTACTACGGGAAAACGTTACTTTGCAGAGCGAATTATGAAGGCAAATCAATTCCCGGACGAATTTCGTTTTCACCTGAGCGGATCGACGTCAAACTGGTTGGATTTGAAGACTTCGTTTACTTCAAGCACGATGCAAGCATAGCACTTAGACTTGAGGACAACCAATACTGCACCGTTACGCCGATCTCGACATCACCGGGCTCCGCGTCCACAGCGCGTCACACATGCCACTATCTTACGTTCGATGCGCGGCAAGTAATTCTCGGATTTCGGCCTTGGGAAGAAGATGATCGTGTCAAAGAATTCCATTTCAAATTATCGAACACAAATGGATTGTTGGACGCGCCGGACATTAGACGCAGAATCACGGTATCAAAATTAGGGGACCTACCGGATGCTACAATAATTGAAGCTCGGTCAGGCGATGCAACAGTTACGATATCTTATAGTTATTCGTTCGATTGGCGCGACGACAACTTCAGCGTCTCTGACGCGCATGGCAGCGTGGAGTTTGCAAAACCCAAGTCGGTCGCAGAAGTCAGCAAATTTGTTGCGGTTCTGCGAACCTTTTTCACCATGGCCGCTGCTATTGAAGTGCGTACTGGAGACTACTGGCTCGTTCCAGATAGAGATCAAGAACAACCTCTGGTGGGTGGTGGAACAGCCCCCGCATCGTTTCAGCTAATTTGGCCTACTGGACAGGCAGAAGCAGCAGAGGAAAACCGGGATCACCAACCAACAAGCGTCTTGCGGTGCTTCGAAGAAGTAGATCGGAAATCAACGTCTAGCTGTTTGACGTTTTGGATGGAGAACTGGGCGACATGGAACCCTGCTTTCTCCGGTCTTTTGTTAGCAACACGCGAAGGTAACATTTTTGATACTAGTCGAATTCTGAATGCTTGCAAATGGCTTGAGTCCACTCCCGATGCCAAACAGCTGAAACTGGACAATAAATATGAGCTGAAAAAAATTTCAGAGGCTGCGATTGAGAAAGCGTGCGATCTTGGTCTTGATTTGTCTGACAGGATTTTGGGGGCCATCAGCCAACTTAGAACCGAAAGTCGAAACGATCTCCTCAAAAGGTTAATCGATTTGACCGTTCAAAAAGATGATCCTCTGCTAAAGGAACGGTTTCTCAAAGATATCCATAAAGCGTTCAACATTCGTGGAAGATTTGCTCATTCCAAATTTGACCATACAAGCAACGATGAATTTGGAGACTATGTGAGGTGTACTCAGGCGGTAGAAGCTTTGGCCTTCTTTCTCCTATATCGAAAATTACCTCTTCCTGCCGATCATCATTGGGGTTACGGCCCCAATAATTTTACGGAATATCTGGTATTGCCAAGATAAGTGTGCCGCTTTGGTTCTACTTCTTTTGCTGGAGGACAGCTGCTTATCGATGCAGTACTACCGCGAGAGCGGTTGCCGGTCAAAGTCCGCTTTGGGCCGTTCCTATCATTCGCAAAGGACCTTTCAGTCGCGAATGCTGCGGTCGATCTAATGGCGGCAGTGAGCCCAAGGCGGTCATCGAACTTTTATGCTGCGTGCGCTTGCAGCACGGAAATCGCCGCAGATGCTCGGTCCAATACGCCGCGCGGCGGCAGAGATCGCTGCCATTCGTTCGCCGCGCGGCAACAACTTCGATGGCAATTCACAAGACGCGGGACCAAGTGTAACTTCTCTGCGGCTGCGCCAATGGCGGGTTTGGCGAGCCCCTTAACAAACGGTCCGATTTTCTTGGAGCTATCCAACGCCCGTCATTGTCGAGCGAAAGGCCCATCCTGACACCGACCTCTACGTTCCAATTGCCGACTAAGTCGTGATAACCTTCGAAAGTCAGTGATTAGTGGTGACCGAGGCAGGCAAACATGGCGCGACAGGCATTAGAAGAAATTGAGGCTAATATTCTTGCCTTGAGCGCTGAGCAATTCGGCATCAGATCAGCCAAGATTTCGCTCAACACCCGACCTGTTCAAGACCTAGGCATTGATAGCTTAGACCTCATCGAATGGATGATGGCCGTTGAAGAGGCATTTGACGTTTCGCTTCCCGATGCAAAAGAGGTTGGCGATCCGGCATACAAAGAGGTTTTCACGCGCAGGTACCTAACCTTCAAAGATATGGCGGAGTTAGTTCACCTGCGATCGGGCAGTGGTCACACTGAGCAAACAGGATTTGGAAAAGCAACGCACCAATACCACGAAAAGGCAGCATTTTCGCAGCTTGGCGGCGCACTGGAATCTCAGCCATCCGAGCTTTATCGCTCACTTGGTAAATCCGATCTGGGTGTTGAGCAGTTTAGGCGGATGACAGACGGCATGGTCTGTATGCTGCTTAAGGGTGGCAGTGTGGAGATTGGCAGCAAGTGTGCAGATGCCCATCCAGATGAAAAGCCGCTCCATACTGTTGATATTGAGCCATTTCTCATAGATCGAGAGACAGTTTCTACGACAGCTTTCTGCCGCTTTTTGAACAGCATCGGCGCAATTGATGATGAGGTTTTGTGCAAATGGTTTCTAATCCGGCCAGGAGAACGCCGCTTCGATCACCAGCTAATCGAAAGCAACAGTGCGGGTTGGTCGCCAAAATCCGGGACTGAGGAATGGCCGATGATTTTGGTCACATGGTATGGCGCGGTTGCCTACTCGCTTTGGGCGAATGGCCATGACTGGCACGCTGAAAACAGCACGTTTCTGCCTTCGGAGGCGCAATGGGAGTATGCGGCGCGCGGACCGACATCGAAACGATGGCCATGGGGAGATGACGATCTAGAAAGCGATGCCATCAACGCAGGTAAGCATCAGCGCCACGCCGCGTATAAAGATGTAGCTGATCTTCCCCTTGAACCTGTGAATGCCAAGTTGGGTGTCTCGCCATTTGGCGGTCTCCAGATGGCTGGGAATGTCTGGCAATGGTGCGCAGATTGGTTCGATCCGTCGGCATACGCTAGAGGCGGCGCGCCCTCTTGCACTGGAATACGGAGCGAGCGTGGCGGGAGTTGGGTAAGCCCAACAGACCTTTCCAGATCATCTTACAGACGGGGGCGAATTCCGGACGCAAAGGGCCGGTGTTTAGGCTTTCGATGCGTGGGACCATATACATAAGACATGAGGCGTCGAATGACACTCGAATTTTGGCCCTGCGATGAATAGCAGACATTGGCGGCATTGCAGAAAGTCGGGAAGTATGGGCTCTGAACGGGTCCATGCTGGCGCAGCAATGCCGATGCGGCAGGCCGACCAGGACCCGCCATCCGCAGTTTCTTGCAAGCCCATGATGTTGCGGGAGGCTCTGGCGGCAGCCATCATTGGAGATTGGTGAGCTGGCGTTCGTGAAGATGGCGGCAAAATCGGGGTGGGAACCCGAAGTTACCGATGCTGCGACCTACTCGAAGGTCCGCTAAGAAGCGACCATCGCTATTTTAGGAGATATTTCGCTCCACTTCTTATGTTAGGGCAGGCACAGTCTTCCCATGACAAAGTGGCACGAAGCAATCCTCTCAAAGCTCGATGGGTACAGCGGGTTTGATATCGACTTCAACGATGATCACATCATCGTTTCCTGCAATAACGCCGAGAGCTTTGACATATCGTTTCAAGCTTTTGGCAGCGAATTTCAGGTTAGCTTCGACGGTTGGCACGAACACTTTGAGAACGAGGAAGAAGCCCTAAACTGCTTCACGTTTGGCCTTTCACAAGAGTGTCGCCTCAAGGTGACAAAACGTGGCGCGATGGAATGCAGTTGGACTGTTCAGGCTTGGCAAGGTGACACTTGGGTCAATGACACCACAACCGGTTTGATCTTGATCCCGTTTTGGCGGCCAAAGCAAATCGAGTACAGGCATAATCTCATCATAGCGAAGGGTAGCTGATTCATAGCCGAGCAGACTTTCAGTTAGATTTCTTCAACGGCAGTAAAGTCCCGCGTTTGGATGGTCGGACATAGCAGCAGCGAAAGTGTGGTGTCGGTTCGGGCCAAATCGACCCCTGAGAATGACCGCAATGACGACATGCGCTGCGCTGCAACAAATGACATGCCGCAGACGCGAGAGGATGCTGCGTCAGCGAAGCTCGAAAACCGAATGGCGGCAAAGTCCGCATAGCTGCCATCAAACGCTTCTGGATGCTGCAAGGTTGATCAACGTCTGCTTTGGGTGCGCCGCGATGAAGTGTCGAGAGCTTAGTTGAACGGCAGCAATGGGCTGTTTTGTTTACATCCTCAATGTGAACTGCAAAGCGAAGGGACCGAAGGTCAACGGGATTCATTCAATTTATTCAAAGCGTGATTCCAGCAGCACGGCCCTAAGGCACCGAACGACGGCTTCCGATAAGCTTCCGGATATTTCCGCCGATTGCCGCAAAAGTCACAAGCGTCGTAACTCACTGATTTTTATGTGAAAATGGTGCCCCCACACGGACTCGAACCGCGGACCTACTGATTACAAATCAGTTGCTCTACCAGCTGAGCTATAGGGGCACTGCGGGGGCGTTTAATGCCTGTTGGACCATCGTGCAAGTGTGATTTTCACCAAGATTGCGGGTTTCGTCCGGGGCGGGCTTCGGAGTATACCGCTGGCAACAGCCACAGGGGCGTCCGAGATGAAACTTGTCCTGCACGCAGGGGTACATTTTACCGAAGAAGACCGACTGATGAAGTGTCTTTTGCGCAATGCAGAGGACTTCTCGAAGATCGGTGTTGCCGTGCCCGGACCCAGCAAATACCGCGGTATCCTGCGCGAGACCCTCAATGCAATGGTGCGCGCGCCCGCGGCGGATGGGGCGCGGGACGTGTTGATGGATGCAATCCTCGACGAAGGGGACGCCAGCCGGGTCATCTTGTCGGATCCGAACTTCTTTCGCACGCCAAAGACGGCGGTGCAGCAGGGAATGCTGTATCCCTCCGCGCCGGTGAGGATGATGCGGCTGGTGCAGCTTTTTGCCGTCGATGATGTCGAGATTTTCATCGGTATCCGCAATCCGGCGACGTTGCTGCCCATTCTGCACCGCAAGGCGACCAAGCCTGAGCCGGAGGACTTCTGGGCCGGGCGGGTGCCGACGGACATCCGCTGGTCGGAAGTGATCGGGCTGATGCGCTCCTCCGTACCCCAGGCGCCGATCACCGTTTGGTGCAACGAGGATACGCCGCTGATCTGGGCGCATATCATTCGGCAAATGGCCGGGCTGCCCGACGATCGCAAGATCATCGGCGGGTTTGATCTGCTCAATTCGATCATGAGCGATGAGGGCATGAAACGCTTTCGCGCCTATCTCAAGGATCATCCGGTCATGACGGAGCACCAGAAACGCCGCGCCATCGCCGCGTTTCTCGACAAATACGCGGTGGAGGAGGCGGTGGAGGAAGAGCTCGACATGCCTGGCTGGACCGACGAACTGGTCGACGAGCTGACCGAGATCTACGACGCTGATATGGAGGCCATCGCGGCCATCCCCGGCGTGCGATTGCTCATGCCATGAGCGATTTTGACAAAGCCTCCGATGGCGCGCAAATGGATTTCTCGGCCGATATGTCCTACGGGGACTACCTTGGCCTCGACGCGATCCTGACAGCACAACACCCGCTATCCGACGCCCACGATGAAATGTTGTTCATTGTGCAGCACCAGACGTCGGAGCTGTGGATGCGGTTGGCGATCCACGAGCTGGAGGCGGCGCGCACGGCGCTTCAGCGCGGCTCCCTGCGGCCCGCGTTCAAGATGCTGTCGCGTGTCACGCGCATTTTCGAGCAGCTGAATAACGCCTGGGACGTGCTGCGCACGATGACCCCCTCGGAATACACTGAATTTCGCCCCAGCCTGGGCAAATCCTCGGGCTTTCAGTCGCACCAGTACCGACTGGTCGAATACATCCTTGGCAACCGCATTGGCGCGCTGATGAAGGTGCACGCGCACCGCCCGGAGGCGCACGCGCGGCTGGCCGATGAGTTGACGCAGCCAAGCCTCTATCAGGTGGCGCTGACCGTCCTGTGCGCACGGCTGGAGGTCGAGGATCTGGCGGGCGCGCCGGGGCCGCAGGCCTGGCAGGCCGACACCCGCGTGCAGGATCTGTGGCAGCGCGTCTACGAGGACCGTGGCACCAATTGGGAGCTTTACGAGCTGGCTGAAAAGCTTGTCGATCTTGAGGATTACTTCCGCCGCTGGCGGTTCAACCACGTCACGACGGTCGAACGCATCATCGGTTTCAAACGCGGCACTGGCGGCACGGCGGGCGTGTCCTATCTGCGAAAGATGCTTGAGGTGGAGCTGTTCCCCGAGCTGTGGCACGTCAGAGGAGCGTTGTAGGTGGCTGGTATTTTGAGGAAAGAGGCGTTCGATATCCCCGAGGGGGTGATCTACCTCGACGGCAACTCGCTGGGGCCACTGCCGCGCGGCGTGGGCGCGCGCATGCAGGACATGCTCAGCGACGAATGGGGCGAAATGTTGATCCGCGGCTGGAACGGGGCGGGTTGGATGGATCAGCCCAGCCGCGTGGGCGACAGCGTGGCGCGGATCATCGGCGCGGCACCCGGGTCGGTCGTGATGGGCGATACCCTGTCGATCAAGGTGTTTCAGGCGCTGGCGGCAGGCATCAAGCTGGTGCCGGAGCGGCGGGTGATCCTGTCGGATACCGGCAATTTCCCCTCCGATCTCTACATGGCCGAGGGGCTGGTGGGGCTGCTGGGACAGGGCTACGCCTTGCGCACCGTCGCCCCCGAGGAGGTGCTGGGTGCCACTGATGACAGCGTCGCCGTGGTGATGCTCACGGAAGTGGATTACCGCACCGGGCGCAAGCACGACATGAACGCAGTCACCCGCGCCGCACAGGACGCAGGGGCCGTGATGGTCTGGGATCTGGCCCATTCGGCCGGCGCGCTGCCGGTGGATCTGGCGGGCTCGGGCTGCGAGATGGCGATTGGCTGCACCTACAAATACCTCAATGGCGGTCCGGGCGCGCCTGCGTTCATCTACGTGCGCCCCGATCTGGCGGACCGGGTCGAGCCCGCGCTGAGCGGGTGGCTCGGTCACCGCAAGCCCTTTGATTTCGATCTGGGCTACACCCCCGGGCAGGGGATCGAGCGGATGCGCGTGGGCACCCCGCCGGTATTGCAACTCACCGCTTTGGAAGTTGCCATGGCGCTTTGGGACGATGTCGATATGCAGGAGCTGCGCACAGCCTCCGTCGCGCTGCAAGAACAGTTCATCGAAGAGATCGAGCGCGACGTGCCACAGCTGACGCTTGCCTCGCCCCGCGACGCCGCGGTGCGCGGCAGTCAGGTCTCGTTCCGCTTTGCCGAAGGCTACGCCGCGATGCAGGCGGTGATTGATCGCGGGGTGATCGGAGACTTCCGGGCGCCCGACATCATGCGCTTTGGCTTCACGCCGATGTATCTCGATAGCGGCGATGTGACTGCGGCGGTCAAGATCATCGCGGAGGTGATGAACGACGATCTTTGGGATCAGGACAAGTACAAGGTCAGATCAAAAGTTACGTAATGCCAGCCGGATGCGCTGCGACCTTAAGGCTCTGCCTTAAGTTTCGCGGCGCACCATCTGTGTGATCGCAAACAGCACGGCGGCCACGCTCACAATGCTGGGTCCGGCGGGCGTGTCGATCACGAATGCGGCCGTCAACCCACCCAGAACCGATAGCGCGCCCAGCAGCGCCGCCGTGATCGCCATGCCTTCGGGCGTGCGCGCAAGCGGTCGCGCGGCGGCGGCGGGGATGATGAGCATCGCGGCGATCAGCAGTGCGCCCACCACCTTGAGCGCCACGGCCACCACGACAGCCAGCGCCACCGTCAGGATCAACTGCTCGCGCCGGGGCGACAGACCGCTCGCCTGCGCCAGATCCGGCGACAGCGTCGCCGTCAGCAGCGCCTGCCAGCGCCAGCCCAAAAGCGCGAGCACCAGCGCCGCCCCGGTCCAGATCAACGCCAGATCCTGCGCCGTCACGGCAAGGATCTCTCCAAAGAGATAGCTTTCGATGTCCACGCGCACCCCGTCGATGAGCGCCACGGCCATCAGCCCCAGCGCCAGCGCGGAATGGGCCAGAACGCCCAGCAGCGCATCCGCGCCGATGCCCCGTGACGAGAGCCGCGTCAGGATCAGCGCCATCGCGAGCGCCACCGCCAGCACGCCGCCCATGACCGGCAGATCCACGGCCAGCGCCAGCGCCACCCCAAGGATCGCCGCATGGCTGGTGGCATCGCCAAAATAGGCCATGCGCCGCCACACGACGAAACAGCCCAGCGGCGCCGCGGCCAGCGCCACGCCAAGGCCCGCAAGGGCCGCACGAATGAGGAAAGCGTCGATCATCAGGCGTGCTCGGAACAGTCGTGGGGGTGGTGGTCGTGATCGTGGTCATGCTGGTAGAGCGCCAGCGCGCCCCGCGTGCCGGAACCAAAAAGCGCGCGGTATTCCGGCGCGTCGGCCACAACCTTGGGCGTGCCCTGACAGCACAGATGCCCGTTGAGGCACAGCACCCGATCGGAGGCGGCCATGACGACGTGCAGATCGTGGCTCACCATCAGCACGGCACACCCCCGCGTGCGCCGGACCTCTTCGATCAGGCGGTAGAATTGCGCGGCCCCCGGTTGATCCAGCCCCTGCGTCGGCTCGTCGAGCATCAGCAGATCCGGCGCGCCCAACAGCGCGCGCGCCAGCAGCACCCGCTGCAATTGTCCGCCCGAGAGGCCGCGGATCTGCCGATCCGCCAGCGCCTCGGCGCCCACGTCCACCAGCGCGGCCTGCCAATCGGCGCGGGCCACACGGCTGGGCAGGTTGAGAAACCGCGCGACCGTCAGGGGCAGGGTGGCATCCACCGCAAGGCTTTGCGGCACGTAGCCCACGCGCAGCGCGGGCGCGCGGGTGACGGTGCCCGAGAATGCAGGCAGCGCGCCGATCAGGCCGCGCAAAAGCGAACTTTTTCCCGATCCGTTCGGCCCCACGATGGTCACGATCTCACCCCGGTCGATGTGCATGTCCACGTCGCGCAGCACCGGCGTGGCGCCGTAGGCGAGGGTGAGCGCGTCGGTGGTGATCAAGCGGCTCATGCGGGGGCGTCCTGACAGGCGGGGCAGAGGCCCTCGGCCTCGACCACCGTGCGCTCGATGGCAAAGCCCGCGGCGGCAGCGGCATCGCCCAACCGGCCCGCGGCGGGGGCGGTGTCGGCCTCGGCCACGGTGTTGCAGGCGCGGCAGATCAGAAACGCAGGCGCGTGATCGGCCCCGGGATGCGCACAGGCGATATAGGCGTTGAGCGCTTCGATCTTGTGGGCGAACCCCGCCTTGACCAGAAAATCCAGCGCCCGGTAGGCGACGGGCGGCTGGCTGCCCATGCCGTCGGCCTTCAGATGCGCCAGCAGATCGTAGGCGCCAAGCGCGCGGTGCTCGCGCAGCAGGATCTCGAGCGCGCGGCGGCGCACGGGGGTCAGGCGCAGGCCACGGGACGCGCAGTCGGCGTCGGCGCGCGCAAGCGTGCTGTCGATACAGGCGCTATGGTCGTGGCGGGCGAATCCGATGGGATCTGTCATGGGGCCTCCGGTATTGGTGGTGGTTGATATGTTATAACATCACTGTTAGCAAGAGAGGGAATCAATCCATGAGGTCTCCCATGCGCCGTACTCTTTTGCTGTCGCTCACTGTCGTTCCCGGATTTGCCTTTGCCGAAGTGCCGCGCGTCGTGACAGATATCCCACCCGTCGGCGCGATTGCCAAGCGGGTGATGCAGGGGGCGGGGGAGCCCACGGTGCTGGTCCCGCCCGGCGCGTCGCCCCACGACTATGCGCTGCGCCCCTCGGAGGCACGCGCGTTGGCAGCGGCGGATGTGGTCGTCTGGGTCGGCCACGGGCTGACCGGCTTTCTCGAAGACCCGATCGAGGCGCTTTCCGAAGACGCCGCCGTGCTGGAGCTGATGGACGCGCCGCTCGCCCTGCTGCCCTATCGTGAAGGGGTGTCGTTCGACGACCATGATCATGACCAAGACCACGCCGACCATGACGATCACGACAAGGAAGAGGGCCACGACGATCACGACCATGCTAAGGAAGAGGGTCATCACGATCATGACCACGCCAAGGAAGAGGGTCATGACGATCATGACCACGCCGGCGAAGAGGGCCACGACGATCACGCGGGCCACGATCACGCGGGGGCGGTCGATCCGCATCTCTGGCTCGACCCGGCCAATGCCGTTCAGGCGGCCGCCGCACTTGCAGAGCTGCTGGGCAGCCGCGACCCCGCGAACGCCGAGCTCTATGCCGCGAACGCCAGCGCCTTTGCCGGTGAGATGACCGCGCTTGAGGTGGAGGTGACCGAAATCCTCGCGCCCGCGCGCGGGCAGGATTTCATCGTGCTGCACGATGCCTTCCACTACTTCGAGGACGCCTTCGAGATCGAGGCAACGGGGTCGGTCATCGACGGCGAAGGATCCAGCCCCGGCGCACGGCGCTTGTCGGCCCTGCGCGCCACGCTGAGCGAGACGCAGATCACCTGCGCCTTTGCCGAACCACAGATGAACACATCGCTGATCGAGACGGCGGTCGAGGGGCAGGACGTGCGCATTGCCACACTCGATCCGCTGGGCGACGGCAGCGACTATGCGGGGCTGATCCGCACACTGGCCACATCCATGGCCGACTGCCTGACCGGCAAAAACTAGCCGAGATCCAGATCCGACGGATCGTAGGTGTGGCGCCCGTCCTCGGACGGGCGCGCGCGTTTCAGGGCCCAGTATTTGCGCACCTCCGCCATGCCCAGCGTCGGATTGTCGTCCAGAAAATCGCGGGTGTATTTGTTGAACTGGTTGTCCGGCGCGATGGTGCTGCGGGTCCTGGCGCCGTCGGCCCTGATGGCGTGGTACGCTTCAACCGCGTCGGCCAGCGTGCGGCCCGTGTTCTCGCGCATCCATGTCATGAAGGCGATGTTGAATTTGAACCCCGCGCCTGCGTGGTCGCGAAAGAACCGCCGCACGTTCTGGGTGTTGCGGTAGCTGTCGGTGATGACGGTCGTGGGGTCCAGCGGCGCGCTGTGCCAGTCGAAATCCGACCGCTGCGCGCGCGGTTTGGGTCGCAACACGTCGCCGGTATCCAGAAAGGTCGCCAGCCGGTCGAGCAGCACGTGCTTGTTGCCGCTTACCGGCAGTCCCCGGTCGCGCAGGGCATCGGCCAGCTCCGCACGTAGCCAGTACCAGCGGCGCAGCTCCGCTCCGGTGGTGACTTCGTGAATGTCGGGTCGGGTTTCCATGGGGTGAGGATAGCCCATCACAGCGCCCGCGCAAAGAAATTGCCCCGCCGACCGAAAAGGGCGACGGGGCAGAGCGGTTGAAAAGGCCTTTGCGGGGGAAATCAGACGGCGATCTTACCACCGCCCTGTTTGGTGATCACCACGACCGAGGGGCGCGGCGGCATGGCCGGGTCGAAGTCGGGCCAGCGGGTCGCCGGATCCTCGAAGGTGCTGTCACGCTCGAAGCCTTCAAGGTCTTTCACACCGTCAGTGCCGGGGTGCTGCACGGCGACGAACAGCGTCTCGGCGTCGTCGGTGAAGTAAGGCCCGCACATCTCACCACCCACCGGGCAGCGGAAGAACAGCTTGGACGTGCCGCGCGCCTCGCCTTCGGTTTCCACCGCGTAGAGGCCATCGGATTTGCCGGTCTTGCCCCAGTTGCCGCCCTGATCGGTCGATACCCACAGACGGCCATCGGCGTCGATGGCGGCGTTGTCGGGCGATCCGAACCAGCCGTTGTCCGAAGTCTCGGGGTTCCAGACGGCGCCCACTTCGGCCACGGACGGGTCGCCACACTGCACCAGGATCGACCATGTGCCTGTGGTGGCCGCGTGGTTGCCGCCCTCTTCCTTGATCTCGATGATGTGGCCGAACGCGCTTTCGGGGCGCGGGTTGGCCGCGTTCACCTGATCGGGTTTCCGCTTGGAGTTGTTGGTGAGCATCAGATAGACCGAGCCGTCACCGCGCGGCTGCGCGTCCTCGGGGCGGTCCATGGGCGTCGCACCCACCAGATCGGCGGCGATGCGCGTATCGATGACCACGTCGCCCTGATCGTTGAACCCGTTTTCCGCCGTCAGCGGCCCCTCACCGTGTACCAGCGGCAGCCAGGCCACGGTGCCGTCTTCATCAAAGCGCGCGACATAGAGGATGCCATCGCTCAGCAGCGTGCTGTTGGCGGCCGCGTCGTCGCTGACCGTTCCGTTGGAGACGTATTTGTACTGGTAGTCAAAGCGGTTGTCGTCGCCCGAATAGACCACCAGACGGCCATCGGTTGCGACGGTCGTCTCACAGCCCTCGTGGCGGAAGCGGCCAAGGGCGGTATGCTTGATCGGCATCGCATCCGGGTTGCGCGGATCGACTTCAACAACCCAGCCAAAGCGGTTTGGCTCATTCGGCTCTTTGTCGATGTTGAACCGGTCGTAGTATTTGCCCCAGGCGTACCAGCCACCCGGCACGCCGTAACGCTCGGCGCGTTTGGCCTCTGCGGGGTCCATGGCGCTCAGGTCGGGCTTGCCCTCGGCATCGACCTTGTCGGTCCAGAAATAGCCGTGGAAGTTCTCTTCGGCCAGCAGGTAGGTGCCCCAGGGGGTCATGCCGCCCGCGCAGTTGTTGAGCGTGCCGATGATCGCCATGCCCTCGGGATCGGCGGTGGTTTTCATACGGTCGTGACCGGCGGCGGGTCCGGAAACGGTCATTTCGGTGTTCAGGGGGTGATCCGGCGGTTGTACTGGCCGTTGCGCTCAACGCGCCACTGGCCGGTGGTCTCTTTCTCGATTTCGACGACGGTGCCACCGTGGGCGGCCATCTCGATGTCCACGAGCTCCTTGGTCATGCCCTCGAAACCGGCGCGGTCCTGGCGGCCCAGACCGGGGAACATGACCTCCTCGTTGGTGTATTCGTGGTTCACGCAAAGCAGGCCGCGCGTGCCCGCCTCGTTCAGCGCGGTAAAGCCCACGTAATCGTTGTTGTAGCCGAACTGCTGAAGCTGCGCGGCGGCGGTCTGGTTCATGACGTCAAATTCGGGCGCGTCGGCGGTGATCGGATCGCCCCAGCGCAGCAGGATTTCGGCGTCGTAGCCTTCGGCGACGTGGTGCATCGTGTCGTTGCCCCAGGCCAGTTCGGTGAAGTTGTAGCGCGAGGTGCCCTGCGCTGCCGTCTGACGTGGCGCGACCATGGCGGAGGTGCCGAACATCGCGGTGGTCGCGGTCACGGCGAGCGCGCCGCGGAACATGTCACGGCGGGAATAGCGCGCGGCGATCACTTCACCGATGGTGCGTTGCAGGTTGGGGTTTGTGGGGATGTCGTCGAAGGCCTCAAACGCTTCGGCCTTGTTGCCGTGGGCGGGGTCGTTGACGATGTCATTGCGATTCATAGCGGGCTCCTTGCTGGCTGCTGATCGCCTTTTGGGGCGATTCCACTACAGATTTATGACATGGGTTGATTTCCCGCTGTGCGGGAAATTCGGCGCCCCCGTGACGAGGGCGCCGATCCGCCTACGCGAGATCAAGGCTCTTGGTCAGAGTCACCTTGTCGTCCCCCGGCGCCCAAAAGCCGCGGATGCGCGATTGCTCGGCATAGCCACGCGCGCGGTAGAAGGCGCGGGTCGCGGCGAACTCCGGCAGGCCCGAGGTGTCGGCAATCAGCAGCCGGGCACCGAGCGCGCGCAGCCGCGTCTCAAGCGCGTGGGTCAGTGCAGTTCCCGCGCCGCTGTTCTGATGCGCCGGAAGCACGGCGATGGCGCGCATGTTCCAGGTGCCTTCCGTCATCGGCTCCGGTTCGGCAAAACAAAAGCCGACAGGCTCCGCGGCATGACAGGTCAGCCACAGGGCGTCCGAGCCGTCGATCATGGCGGGCAGGAGATCACTGGGGAATAGCGCTGTCAGGTCGAGCACGGTTTGCAATGCGGGAGTGTCCCGCACGTGAGTGTCGTTGATTTTCAATGGTTTGGTCTTTCGATTGATGTGCGCAAGGCGCATGAATGTCGGACGCGCTCAAGGGGCGATATCTGTCTGATCCAGGCCGCGCGTGGGCGCGGGGTCAGCGGAGGGTGGCAATCGTGGACATCAAAACTCCGGTGCGCCCGGTCATCCGGGGACGCCCTCAGGGTAGTTCACCGCACCCCATGACGCAAGATCAGAGCGTGCGCGTCATGAAGACGGAATTAGGATCGGGGCTGTAGCCCTCGAACGGTGGGCAGTACGCAAAACCGTGGCGCTCGTAGAGCCTGCGCGCGGCGGCGGACGCCTCGGCGCTGCCGGTCTCGAGGAAGAGCTGCGTGGTGCCGGCCTTGCGCGCCGCCGTGAGCAGATGCGCCAGCAGGGCGGTCCCGACGCCGCGCCCGCGACCGGCCGCGAGCACATGCATAGATTTTACTTCCGCCGTGGTGCCGGAAAGGGGTTTGATCCCCAACATTCCAAGCGCTGTTTCCCCGTCCCACGCCGCGTAAAGCGTCGTCTTGCCATCGGCGTAGTCGTCGACGTCGAGGTGGTGATTGCTCTCGCTGGGATAATGCGCGTCACCATGGGCGATATGCGCGGCGATCAGGGCACGGATCGCGGGGTCGGTCGGGTTGGCGGGGCCGATGGTGAACGTCATGGGCGCAGAACACGCCAAATATGCGCGCACCGCAAGCAACGTGTGGTCGGAGCAAACTTTCGGATGAAAGTTTGGGCACAAATCCTCTTTCGAGGATTTGATCAGCGCGCGAATTGATCGATGAGATCGGGGATATGCGCCTTGAACTTGAAGAAACCGGCTTTGGCGTGGGGCCAGGCGACCGTGTCGATCTCACGGCGGACCTCGCTCAGCGGCGGGACGGCATCCCCCTTGCGCAGTTTGCGCAAGAGCGCACGTGTGGATCCCACGGGGGCGTGCGGGGTGACGACGTGATCGAGCCTATGCTCGGATGCCCAATCCGCGACCGCCTGCGCATCTGACAGGATGACGGCCCCGGGTGAGGCTTCCTGTGCGAGCCGCGTGCGAAACTCCGGCACAAAGGGCGCCACGTCCCACGGGCTTTGTGCATCTGTGGTGTCGATGTAGCCCACGCTCACCGGGTCAATGCCCAGCGGGCCCAGAAACGGCGCGCCCAGATCGTCGCTGTGCAGCAGCAGGCCCACACGGTCGCCCGGCGCACCCGCGTAGGCGGCGATTTCGGGGATCGGCTGCCGCTCGGGCGGCTTCGGCGCCTGTACCGGCGGCGCCTCTGTCGCCAATCCTTGCACGCCGACAAACCGGCCGTCGGTGAATTTTGCGATGTTGTCGGGACGCGCGAGATACGTCTTGCCCTGCGTCTGGATGCCCGCCACCCAGCGCCAGCTGAGTGTGTTGACCGCCGCATCCCCGTCGAGCAGGTGGCGCAGGAAGAAATCCGCGCCCAATTGCCACGGCAGCCCCAGCGTGAAGATCCAGATCGAGGCGAACCACATCCGGGCGTGATTGTGCAGATAGCCGGTCGTGGCCAGCTCCCGCGCCCAGGCGTCAAACGGCGCGATGCCGGTATCGCCGAGGCAGGCGGCCTCCCAGCGCTGGCGCATGCCGGATTGCGTCTGCACCTCATTGTGCAGCCGCCCCAGATCGTCGAGGTAGCTGGCCCACACCGCCGGGCGCTGCTCCATCCAGCCTTTCCAGTAGGTGCGCCACCAGACCTCCATCAGGAATTTCTCGGCGTCCTCCGCGTTCATCCGCGACAGAACCGCGCGCGAGACATCCGCCTCGTCGAGCACTTTCATCCGCAGATAGGGCGACAGGGTCGAGACATGGCTATGCGCGCCGGGCCCCAGATCAAAGTTGCGCTTGCGTGCATACTCGCTGCCCGCGCGCGGAGCAAAGGCGGCGAGCCGCTCGGTGGCGGCGTCAAGCGTGGGCGGGAAACTGTGGAGTGCATCGGTCATGACCCGCAGTTAGGCCGGGGTGAGATAGGTTCAACTGTCCGCGCCCCCTTGAAGCTCCCAGACACGGCGACTAATCTGAAAGCAACCTTTCGCGGGTATTTCCCTGCGGCTGCAATGAAAAGGCGTGAGCAATGAACAATCCCATCGAAACCTACGCAAACCTCGTCCCCATGGTGGTCGAGCAGACCAGCCGGGGCGAGCGCGCCTACGATATCTTCTCGCGTCTTCTCAAAGAGCGGATCATCTTCATCAACGGGCCGATCCACTCAGGGATGAGCCACCTCGTCGTGGCGCAGCTGCTGCACCTTGAGGCAGAAAATCCCTCCAAGGAAATCAGCATGTACATCAACTCCCCCGGGGGGGAGGTGACGGCGGGCCTGTCGATCTATGACACCATGCAGTACATCCGCCCCAAGGTCAGCACGCTGGTCTGCGGCATGGCCGCCTCGATGGGGTCGGTCATCGCGATCGGCGGTGAAAAGGGGATGCGTTTTGCGCTGCCCAACGCCGAGGTGATGATCCACCAGCCATCGGGCGGCAGCCAGGGCGTGGCCGAGGATATCCTGATCTCTGCCCGCCACATCGAGCGGACGCGCGAGCGGATGTATCAGCTTTATGTCAAGCACTCCGGCCAGGATTACGAGACCGTGCAAAAGGCGCTGGACCGCGATCTGTGGATGACCCCCGAAGAAGCCAAGGAATGGGGCCACATCGACGAGATCGTCGAAAGCCGCGGCAAGAGCGAGGACGACGACAAGAAAGGCAAGTAAGTCACAGATCCATGATCCCCGGTTTTGACGATTGCAGGACCGGGGGCGGTGACTTAGGCTTGTTCCAATTCCGTTTGGCAGGCGCTGCGCGTCTGTCCCAACATTTGATTTGAAAGGGCTCCCATGGCCAATTCATCCGGCGGCGACAGCAAAAATACGCTCTACTGCTCCTTCTGCGGCAAGAGCCAGCATGAAGTGCGCAAGCTGATCGCGGGCCCCACGGTGTTCATCTGCGACGAATGTGTCGAGCTGTGCATGGATATTATCCGCGAGGAAACAAAGGCATCCGGCCTGAAAGCCACCGACGGCGTGCCGACGCCGAAGGACATCTGCGACGTGCTCGATGACTACGTGATCGGGCAGGCGATGGCCAAACGGGTGCTCTCGGTCGCGGTGCATAACCATTACAAACGCCTCAACCACGCGCAAAAGGGCGGCGACATCGAACTGGCGAAATCCAACATCCTGCTGATCGGCCCTACCGGCTGCGGCAAGACGTTGCTGGCCCAGACGCTGGCGCGGATTCTGGACGTGCCGTTTACCATGGCGGATGCCACCACGTTGACCGAAGCGGGCTACGTTGGCGAGGATGTCGAGAATATCATTCTCAAGCTGTTGCAGGCGTCCGAGTACAACGTCGAGCGCGCGCAGCGCGGCATTGTCTACATCGACGAGGTCGACAAGATCACTCGCAAATCTGAGAATCCATCGATCACCCGCGACGTGTCGGGCGAGGGGGTGCAGCAGGCGCTGTTGAAGTTGATGGAAGGCACGGTCGCCTCCGTGCCGCCGCAGGGCGGGCGCAAGCATCCGCAGCAGGAATTCCTGCAGGTGGACACGACCAACATCCTGTTCATCTGCGGCGGTGCCTTTGCGGGCCTTGACCGGATCATCAAGCAGCGGGGCAAGGGGTCTGCCATGGGCTTTGGTGCCGATGTGCGCGACGACAGCGAACAGGGCATCGGCGAGACATTCCAAGAGCTGGAGCCAGAAGATCTGCTGAAATTCGGTCTGATCCCGGAATTTGTTGGCCGTCTGCCCGTGCTCGCCACGCTCGAAGACCTTGACGAGGACGCGCTGATCACGATCCTGACGCAGCCCAAGAACGCGCTGGTCAAGCAGTACCAGCGTCTGTTCGAGCTTGAGGATACGGCGCTGACCTTTACAGAGGACGCACTCAGCGCCATCGCCAAACGTGCGATCGAACGCAAGACCGGTGCGCGGGGCCTGCGCTCGATCCTTGAGGACATCCTGCTCGACACGATGTTCGAACTGCCGGGTCTGGACAGCGTCAATGAGGTTGTCGTCAACGAGGAAGCGGTCACATCGGACGCCAAGCCGCTGATGATCCACGCCGAAGCGGAGAAAGAGCCCGCATCGGCGAGTTGATCGGACATTCGGTTGGTGAAAGCATGGAAAGGCAGACCTCGGTCTGCCTTTTTTGATTTTGACGGGAAGGGGAGTGGCACATGATCCGGCGGATTTCATCGGGAGGGGCATTTGAGGCCAAGGTCGGCTATTGCCGCGCGGTGGTGGCGGGCGATCTGGTGCATGTTGCCGGTACGGTGGGGCAGGGCGACGATGTGCTGAGCCAGTGCCGCTCCGCCCTGGAGATCATCGGGGACGCCCTGCGCGAGGCCGGCACGGATTTCTCCCGTGTGCTGCGCGTCACCTACATGCTGCCCGACCGCACGGAATTCGAGCTGTGCTGGCCGCTGCTGGCGGAGACCTTCGGCGCGCATCCTCCCGCTGCGACGATGATCGAATGTGGGCTGATCGACCCCAAATACCGCATCGAGATCGAGGTCACTGCCGCCCTTTAGATCGGCGGCAGCTTTGGGATCGGGCGTTCGTTCGGATTTCCGTTGATGTCCTTTGCATCCATCGCGCGCCAATCGTCGTAAAGCGCGCACAGATGCTCGTAGGTGCTTGGTTTGCGCCGCCGCATCTCCGCGATCAGATCGCGGCAATCGTCGACAAGGTTGCACATGATGGAACGGAGCGTCTTGCGCAGCAGATCCTTGTCAAGATCGCCCTGTTTGATGCCGACGGCCAGAAACTCATAGTAGTTGAGCAACTGCGTCACCGCCAGCGCGCTTTCGCGGCTGCGCTCCGCAGCGGCGATCTGGTCGGGGTCGGTTGCGTCTTCGGGCGCGGCCGTGCGCGCGGCATTCCACGCGTCAAAGGATACATCGGTGTATTCGGGGAAAAGATGGCGGCGTTTTTCGAGAATACCGCGAAATTCAGAGCTGAGCCGCGATTCGAGCAGGAGCGTCATCGTCTGCTGTTTGCGTTGCGCGCGCCGGGCGGCGTAGGCGTTGTAGCCAAAGGTACACAACGCCGCAGCGACCGAGACGAGGGCCACGAATGTGCCTGTCGCGGCCAGAAAGGCGGTGTAGCGGGGGTCTGGGTTCTGCGGAAAGCGCGCGTAGGCTGCACCGAATGCGTCCACCGCGATTGGTGCTAACATCGCCAGAAATATCAGGAAAACGGCGCACAAACACGCCGCAAGGAATACGGATGCGATCAAGCGCATTCCGCGTTTGTCACGTCAGCAAACGGCCACCGTTGCCAAATCCGTCGCGAACCGTCGCACGCTGTTTAGAGCTTTTCATTCTGCACGTCCTCAATGCTTGCGGATACAATTGCATCCGCCGGGCGCGGGCGCAAGCCGACTTCTAAGGTCACTCGGCACCCAGACCCTAATAGATCTTGAACCTTTACATAGCGTAAAGCCGCGCAATTTTCAAGCCGGCGTCGGCGCAGGCCTAGACCTGTGCCGCACAATACGGCATACCCCGCCTATAGCCAATCGGAGACTTCCATGGGACTTTTCAACTCGCTCGCCCGCGCCGTGACATGGTGGAACGGCCAGACGCTCAACACGCAGCTGTTCACCTGGCGCAAAGGCGAGAAAGTCGGCGAAGATGATCAGGGCAATATCTATTACCGCAACGCCGATGACAGCAAACGCTGGGTCATTTTCAACGGTGAGGCGGAGGCGACGCGCGTGTCGCCCGATTGGCATGGATGGCTGCACCGTACTTGGGACGAGCCGCCCACCGACAAGCCGCTGACGCACAAGACCTGGGAAAAGCCGCATCAGGAAAACCTGACCGGCACCATGCTGGCCTACGCGCCGGCGGGATCGATCCGCCGCGAAAATCCGGCCGATCGCGGCGATTACGAGGCGTGGACACCGGAGTGACCACCGTGCGTGCGCTGATCCTCGGTCTGGCCCTGTGCGCGGGTGCCGTGCAGGCACAGCAGACCAGTACTGCCTCCGGCGCGGTGCTGCGCGCGCTCGACAAGACGTCGGGCGAGACGGTCGATATCTCTGTGCCCGCCGGGCAGGGGGCGCGGCTGGGCCGCTTGCAGGTGGTGCTGAACGAGTGTCGCTATCCGGCGGGGAACCCTTCGGGCGATGCCTACGCGTCCCTTGAAGTGTCGCAGACCGGCCAGCAGGGCACTGTCTTTTCGGGTTGGATGATCGCCTCTGCACCTGCGCTCAACGCGATGGAGCATCCCCGCTACGATATCTGGGTCATGCGCTGCACCACCTCCTGAGGGGTGGCGGGCGGTGGTGCGGTAAAGCGCGCGTTGCGGGTTTTGGCGTGCGCCAGCTTTGCGTGATACTCGGCACGGGTGATCTCAACCCCGCCCAATGAGGCCAGATGCGGCGTCAGGAATTGCGTATCGAACAGGGTAAATCCCCCCGTCCGCAGCCGGTCTACCAGACAGGCCAGCGCGACCTTGGACGCGTTCGTTCGGCGTGAAAACATGCTCTCACCAAAGAACGCGGCCCCCAGTACCACACCGTAGACGCCGCCCACCAGCGTCTCACCCTCCCAGACCTCCAGCGAATGGGCACGGCCTTCGCGGTGCAGCGCCGTGTAGAGGTCAAAGATCTCGGCATTGATCCAGGTATCGTCGCGGTCGGCGCATCCCTGCACAACGCCCGCAAAATCGGTATTGATGCGGATCTCCCACGGACAGCGGCGCATCGCGCGCCGCAGGCTGCGTGAGAGGTGGAAGCCATCCAGCGGCAGGATGCCCCGGAGGCGCGGATCGACCCAGAACATCTCCGGGTCGTCGCGGCTTTCGGCCATGGGAAAGATGCCGACGCTGTAGCCGTGCAGCAAAAGCTCCGGCGTCACCTCACCCATGGATCACCCCTCTGCGAGGTTGGTTTCCAGCCAGTGCTCCAGCCAGTGGATGTTGTAGTCGCCGGTCTGGATGTCGCGTTCGTCCAGCAGGGCGTGAAACAGCGGCACGGTAGTGTCGATCCCGTCGACGATCAGCTCTCCCAATGCGCGGTGCAGACGGGCAAGCGCCTCCGGCCGGTCGCGGCCCTGCACGATCAGCTTGCCGATCAGGCTGTCGTAGTAGGGCGGGATCGAGTAGCCGGCGTAAAGCGCGCTGTCCATGCGCACGCCCAGCCCCCCGGCGCGTGGTACTGGGTGACGCGGCCCGGCGAGGGGCGGAAGTTCGGCAGTTTTTCCGCGTTGAGGCGCACTTCGATGGCGTGGCCGTTGATCTGTAGCGTGTCCTGTTCGAACTCCATCGGCAGGCCCGCGGCCACGCGGATCTGCTCGCGCACCAGATCGACGCCAAAGATCCCTTCGGTCACGGGGTGTTCGACCTGAAGGCGGGTGTTCATCTCGATGAAATAGAACTCCCCGTTTTCGTAGAGGAATTCGATCGTGCCCGCACCGATGTAGTTGATGTTGGCCACGGCGTCGGCGCAGATCTTGCCGATGCGCGCGCGCTCTTCTGGGGTGATCGAGGGGCCGGGGGCTTCCTCGAACACCTTTTGGTGGCGGCGTTGCAGCGAGCAATCGCGCTCCCCCAGATGCACCGCGCGGCCCTTGCCGTCGCCGAAGACCTGAATTTCGATGTGGCGGGGGGTGGTCAGATACTTCTCGATATAGACTTCGTCGTTGCCAAAGTTCGATTTCCCCTCGGCCCGCGCGGTCTGATAGGCGCGCTCCATTTCGCCTGCGTTCTGCGCGACCTTCATGCCCTTGCCGCCACCGCCGGCCGTGGCCTTGATGATGACGGGATAGCCGATGTCCTCACCGATGCGCTGCGCATCCTCAAGGCTGGCAACGCCGCCGTCCGATCCAGGCACGCAGGGCACGCCGAGCGCCTTCATCGTGTCCTTTGCGGTGATCTTGTCGCCCATCACGCGGATATGCTCGGCCGTGGGGCCGATGAAGGTGAGGCCGTGATCCTCGACCACCTGCACGAACCCTGCGTTCTCGCTCAGAAAGCCGTAGCCGGGGTGAATCGCTTCGGCGCCGGTAACCTCGCAGGCGGCGATGATCGAGGGGATCGACAGATAGCTCTGCGTCGAGGACGCAGGCCCGATGCACACGCTTTCATCGGCCATGCGCACGTGCATTGCGTCGCTGTCGGCGGTGGAATGCACAGCGACGGTGCCGATACCCATCTCACGCGCTGCACGGATCACGCGCAGGGCGATTTCGCCCCGGTTGGCGACAAGAATTTTCTTGAACATGGTGCCCCCTCCTTATTCGAGGATGACGAGCGGGGAGCCAAATTCGACGGCGGCGCCGTCGTCGACCAGAATTCGTTTGACCGTGCCGGCCTTGGGGCGGGGATGTGGTTCATCGTTTTCATCGCCTCGACGATCAGCAGCGTATCGCCTTCCTTGACCTGTGCACCGACGGACACGAACGCAGGCGATCCCGGTTCAGGCTGCAGATAGACGGTGCCGACCATGGGCGAGGTCACGGCGCCGGGATCGGACGAGGGATCGCTGGCGGCCGCGTCGGGGGCCGCCATCGGGGCAGGCGCGGGCGATGCCATCGGGGCCGGGGCCGCCTGTGCCGGGGCTGCGGCCATGATCTGCTGCGGCGGTTTGCGCGAGACGCGCACGTTCAGGCTGTCGTCTTCGGCATAGTCCCGTTTGACCTGCAATTCAGTGAGATCGTTTTCGTTCAGCAACTCGGCCAGTGCGCGGATGAAGGCGACATCGGCATCGTGGGTATTCTTTGTCATACGGGTCCTCGAACGTTGCGGGGGGCGCCTTTGGGGCGCTTGCTGCTTTGATCCGGGCTTATATGGCATGGACAGGGGCAATGAAAGGCGCGACTTTACCCTGCGTCGAGGGGAATGCGCGGAGGATCGGATGAATATCGCTGAGTGGCTGGCGCGTCGCGCGCGGGTATCGCCCGGATCGCAAGCGCTTTTTCACGGCAGGTCCTGCGTGGCGGACTATGCGGCGTTCGACGCGCGGGCGCGCGGTGTGGCCGCGGGGCTGCGCGCGCGGGGTATTGCGCCGGGCGACCGCGTGGCGATCTTCATGGGCAATGCGCCCGACTGGCTGATAGGCTTCTACGGCATTCTCTATGCCGGGGCCGCCGCGGTGCCGATCAACGCCAAACTACACGGGCGTGAGGCTGACTTCATCCTGTACGACAGCGGCGCGGTGTTGTGTTTCGTCGATGCGGTGCACGGCGACAGCCTGCGTGCAGCGGGGGTGTCCTGCGCGCTGGACGCGCCTGCGGATATCGAGGAGGACCGCCCGGAAACCGGCCCCGTGGCCCGCGCGGGGGAGGATCTGGCGTGGCTGTTCTATACCTCCGGCACCACCGGACGGCCCAAGGGGGTGCGCATCACCCACGGGATGATCGCGGCCATGGCGCTCAGCTATCTCGCGGATGTGGATCGCGTCGATGGGCGCGATGCCACGATCTATGCCGCCCCGATGAGCCACGGGGCAGGGCTCTATAATTTCATGCATGTGCAGGCGGGGGCGCGGCACGTATGCCCGCCGTCGGGCGGCTTTGATCCGGCTGAGCTGTTGGCGCTGGCCGAACACTTTGGTCGCGCGCATCTCTTTGCCGCGCCCACGATGGTCAGGCGGTTGACCGACCACGCGGTGCACCATGGCGCGCGCGGCGACGGGCTCCGCACGGTCGTCTACGCGGGCGGGCCGATGTATACCGCCGACATCCTCGCTGCCGTGGATCATTTCGGACCGAAGTTCGTGCAGATCTACGGGCAGGGTGAGTGCCCGATGGCGATCACGGCGCTGCCGCGCGCGGATGTGGCCGACCGCAGTCATCCCGACTGGCGCGCGCGTCTGGGCTCTGTCGGGCGGGCGCAATCGCTGGTGGAGGTGGCGATCGATGGCGGTGATGTGGGCGAAGTGCTGGTGCGCGGCGCGCCCGTGATGCCGGGGTACTGGAAAAACGACGCAGCCACTGCCGACACGCTGCGCGATGGTTGGCTGCGCACCGGCGATATCGGGCGGCTGGACGCAACCGGATACCTCACGCTGCTGGACCGCTCGAAGGATGTGATCATCTCGGGCGGCTCAAACATCTACCCGCGCGAGGTCGAAGAAGTGCTGCTGACCCATCCGGGTGTGCGCGAGGCGTCGGTGATCGGGCGCACCCATCCCGATTGGGGAGAGGAGGTCGTGGCCTGCGTGGTCGGCGACGCGGATGAGGCGGCCCTGCGCGCGCATTGCGCCACCCAGATCGCGCGGTTCAAGATCCCCAAGGCATTTGTCTTTTTGCCCGAGCTGCCCAAGAATAACTATGGCAAGGTGCTGAAAACCGCGCTGCGCAGTGCGAACGCCCCGCCCGATTAGACGGGCGGGGACGGCGCATTATCCGACGGCAAAGACGTCATCGATGTTGAACATGAAGCTGTCCAGCTCGCTGATTTCGACCCCTTGCAAGGTGATGCGGCTGGTGCCGGTGTTGAGGCTGGCAAAGCCCAGGTCGTTGAACAGGCCGCCGAGATCGATGGTGGTCGATTCGTTGATTTCGGTCGCGTGGGCCAGAATGTCGGCGAACGTCGCGGCATCTGCCACCTGCTGCACGATTTCGATCCGGTCGCCCAGACCAAAATCGGTGATCGTGTCGCGCCCGCTGCGCAGACCAAAGACGAAGGTATCCGCGCCCGATCCGCCCTCCAGCCTGTCGTTGCCGCGCCCGCCGTCGATCAGGTCTGCCCCGCCGGCGCCCCAGATCTGGTCGTTGCCGGTGCCGCCGTCGATGGTGTCATCGCCGGCGCCCGCGCCGATCCGGTCATTGCGTGCACCGCCCCAGATCAGGTCATTGCCCGTGCCACCGCCGATCTTGTCGTTGCCGCCGCCGCCGTTGATCCGGTCGTCCCCGTCGTTGCCAAAGAGCTGGTCGGCGTCGTTGCCGCCCGTCATGGTATCGTTGCCCGTGCCGCCGCGCACCGATGCCGCGATGCCTTTGCCGGTAATCCCGCCGAAACTCGCCGAGTAGGTGTCGGCCCCGTCGCCCAGAAATACATCGCGCAGGGTTCCGGAATTCAGCACCGTGTCGTTGCCGGCGCCGGTGAACAGGCCACCGTTGATCAACCCCGCGCTCTGCACCCCGTCAGAGCCCGGGATCGATTGGTTCAAGACCAGATCATTGCCGCCGCCCAGATCGACCCTGCCGGTCATCGTGCCGGTGTTCGACAGCGTATCCCAGCCATTGCCAAATCGGACCTCGCCAAAGATTTCGCCGTCGTTGATGACAAACCGCGCGCCGTTGCCCTGCAGATCCAGCGCGTATTTGCTGCCCGGCGCCTTGCTGATCAGCGCGCCTTCGGTGCTGGTCAGGGTGATGTTGGCGTCGGTCAGGGCCGTGATCGGCCCCGCGACGGTGCCCTCGTTGGTGATCAGCCCGCCAAAGACGTCGAAATCATAGGCGCCGACGGTCTCGCCGATGGCGACGGCGCCTTCGTGCTGGTTCGTTGTGGAGTTGAAGAAAAATGGCATTTTTGCGGTCCCTTTGAAACTTGCGCCACAGTACTGCCCCAATTCAACCGACGCCTAGCAAATTCGATTTCGGTTTCCACAGCGGAGACAGTGCCGGGGCAGGGGACACACTGGGACGTCACAGACGCAAAAAAGCCCCGCCGGGCCGGGCGGGGCTTTGGGATTCAGTGGCGGGAAGGCGCGAATCAGATCGCGAGGTATTCGGCCCGCAGCGCTTCGTTCTCAAGCACGTCCTGCGCCGAGCCGTCGTAGACCACACCGCCCGTGTCGAGGATCACGGCGCGGTCCGCCAGCTTGAGCGCGCGCACGGCGTTCTGCTCGACCAGAATGGTCGTGATGCCCTGCGCCTTGATGATCTCAAGCGTCTTTTCGATCTCATCTACGATCACGGGGGCGAGCCCTTCGTAAGGCTCATCCAGCAGCAGCACCTTGATGTCGCGGCACAGCGCGCGGGCGATGGCCAGCATCTGCTGCTCGCCGCCCGACAGCGTCGTGCCTTCCTGTTTCTTGCGCTCCCCCAGACGGGGGAACAATTCGTACACCCGCTCCAGCGACCAGCCAATGGGCGGGGCGATTTGCGCAAGCTTGAGGTTCTCCTCGACCGTCAGGCCCGCGATGATGCGCCGATCTTCGGGCACCAGTGCCAGACCCGCGGCGGCGGCCTCGTGGCTTTTCATCTTGTGCAAGGGCTGATGATCCAGCCAGACCTCGCCCTTTTTCAACTCCGGGCTGCCGATCTGCGCGATTGTGCGCAGGGTCGACGTCTTGCCCGCGCCGTTGCGGCCCAGAAGGGCCAGGATCTCGCCCTCGTGCACGTTAAAGCTGACGCCCTGCACGATATAGCTTTCGCCGTAGTAGGCGTGGATGTCCCACACCGACAGAAAGGCGGGGGCGGAGGAGGCGTGATTGGCGCTCGATGGTTTGGTGGCAGTGCTCATGGGTCTCTCCTCACGCGGCCTGTGTTTCGCCCAGATAGGCTTCCTTGACCTTGGGGTGGCCCTTGATGTTGTCGGGTGTATCCTCGACCAGCGGGGTGCCCTGCGCCAGCACGGTGATCCGCTGGGCGAGGGAGAACACGACGTGCATGTCGTGCTCGATGATGGCGATGGTGATGTCACGCTCGTCGCTGATCTGTTTGAGCAGGTCGATGGTGTTGTTGGTGTCCGCGCGCGCCATGCCGGCGGTCGGCTCATCCAGCAGCAGAAGGCGGGGCTGCTGGCTCAGGCACATCCCGATTTCGAGCCGCCGCTTGTCGCCGCGTGACAGGGATGAGGCGATCATGTGCCGCTTGTCGGCCATGTTCATCTCTTCCAGCATATGCTCGGCCTGCTCGTGGATGTCGCGCTGGCCCGTTACGCTGCCGATGGCGTTCATGGCGAATGCGCCGTCGCGTTTAGCAAAGCAGGGGATCATCATGTTTTCCATCACCGACAGATCGCCAAAGATCTCGGGTGTCTGGAATACGCGGGAGATGCCCATCTGGTTGATCTCATAGGGTTTGCGCCCCAGCACCGATTGCCCGTCGAACATGACCGATCCGGTATCCGGGATCAGCTTGCCCACCAGACAATTGAGCAGGGTGGATTTGCCCGCCCCGTTTGGGCCGATGATGGCGTGCACCGATCCTTCGGCCACGCTCAGGTTCACATTCCCCAGCGCTTGAAGGCCACCGAAGCGTTTACCGACGTTTTTGACTTCAAGAATGCTCATGTCGTCTCTCCTTATTCCGCCGGGGGCGTGCTGCGTTGCTCGGCGGCGTCGGCTTCGACGCTGCCTGCGTTCTTGTCACGGCGGCGGAAGACGCGGCCGATGCGCTGGCCACCTTCAACAAGGCCACCGGGCAGGAAGATCACCACCAGCATGAACAACAGGCCCAGCGTCAGGTGCCAGCCCTTGCCCACGAAGGGGTAGACCAGCGTGATCAGCAGATCCTCGATCCCGTCGGGCAGGAAGGCGAACCATTGTTCAAGAATGCCCTTGTTGATCTTGGAGACGATGTTTTCCATGTACTTGATGAAGCCCGCGCCCAGAACCGGCCCGATCAGCGTGCCAGCCCCGCCGAGGATGGTCATCAGCACGACCTCGCCAGAGGCGGTCCAGAACATCCGCTCCGCACCCACCTGCGTGTCCATCGCGACCAGCAGACCACCGGCAAGCCCGGCGTACATGCCCGAGATCACAAAAGCCGCCAGCGTGTAGGGACGGGTATTCAGACCGGTGTAGTTCATGCGCTGCTGGTTCGATTTCACCGCCCGCAGCATCATGCCGAAAGGCGAGCGGAAGATGCGGATCGACAGGTAGAAGGCAAGGATCATCACCACCGCCGCGATGTAGTAGCCCGCGTTGAAGGTAAAGATCCATCCGCCCATGGACAGCTCGAAACTCTGGTGCATCTCAAGGCCAAAGAGGTTGGCGCGCGCGGTCTCGCCCTCGGCCAGCGCCCCGTCAAGGATGCGCGGATCGGAGGGGGTGGGCTGAAGGCCCGTTTCACCGCCGGTGATCGGCGTCAGCACCGAATAGGCCAGCGCGTAGGACATTTGTGCGAAGGCCAGTGTCAGGATCGAAAAGTAGATCCCCGAGCGGCGCAGCGAAATCCAGCCCACCAGAAGGGAGAACAGACCCGCGATGATGACCGAAATGATGATCGCCGGGATGACGTTCATCGTCAGCAGCTTCATCATCCAGATCGCGGCGTAGGATCCCACACCCAGAAAGGCCGCGTGACCAAAGCTGAGATAGCCGGTGAGGCCGAACAGGATGTTGAAACCGATGGCAAAGATGCCAAAGATCACCAGCCGCTGCATCAGATCCGGGTAGCCCGCGTTGAATTGCGCCATGCCGGACCCTTCGGGGAAGGGGTTGAGGATGAAGGGTGCCGCGAGGCACAGGATGGCGACGATGACCAGAAGGCCCGCGTCTCGTGAGTTCAGTCCGAACATTGATTATTCCTCCATCACGCCCTTGCGGCCCATCAGGCCACGGGGCCGGGTCAGCAAGATGATGATTGCGACAAGGTAGATGATGATCTGGTTGATGCCGGGCAGCGTCTCAAGCACGACGGCCATCGAGGCAAAGCTCTCGAGGATACCCAGCAGGAAACCCGCCAGGACGGCACCGGGCAGGCTGCCCATGCCGCCGACGACGACCACGACAAAGCTCAGCACCAGAAAATCCATACCCATGTGATAGTTGGGGGAGTTGATGGGCGCGTACATCACCCCGGCCAGCCCCGCGACAGCGGCGGCGATCCCGAACATGATGGTAAAGCGTTTGTCGATGTTGATGCCCAGGAGGCCCACGGTTTCGCGGTCGGCCATGCCGGCACGCACGACCATCCCGAAGGTGGTGAATTGCAGGAAAGCGAACACCAGACCGATGATCAGCGCGGCAAAGGCGAAATACACAAGCCGCCAGTAGGGATAGATGATGGTGTTGGGGTCAAACCCCATCGCGGCACCAAAATCGAACGATCCGGCAAAGGCGGCGGGCGCCGGCGTCGGGATCGGATTGGCGCCGTAGTAATATTTGATGATTTCCTGAAGCACGATCGCCAGACCAAAGGTCACGAGGATCTGGTCGGCGTGGGGGCGCTTGTAGAAGTGTTTGATCAGCCCGCGCTCCATGATGAAGCCGATGGCGATCATGACGGGGATGGTAAAGAGGATCGACAGCGGCACGGCCCAGTCGATGATGGCATCGCCGGTCTGCGCACCGAACCAGTCGTGCAGATAGGGCACCTCGACCTTGGCCGGGTTGCCCAGGAAATCGGTGCGGCTTTCGTCGATGACGGTGTGCGACAGGCTCAGCAGCTTACTGAACGTCACGGCGCAGAACGCCCCGATCATGAAGAGCGCGCCGTGGGCGAAGTTCACCACACCCAGCGTGCCAAAGATCAACGTCAGGCCGAGAGCGATCAGCGCATAGGCCGATCCCTTGTCCAACCCGTTGAGAATTTGCAGGATAATTGCGTCCATGGATTTACCCTTTCCAACGCCGGGGTCACCCCGCTGGCTGCGGGTGGTGGGGATGGAGGGCGGCAAGTGCCGCCCTCCGATTGTGTCAGAGGCTTATGCGCCGGGGTTGCACGTGCCCAGATCGCCACCAAAGATGGCGGGATCGTAGGTGACCTGCTCGGCCGGGGTGACTTCGACGATCTCCAGAAGGTCGAACTCGGATTCGGGGTTCTCTTTCCCTTTCACGACCAGCACGTCCTTGAAGCACTGGTGGTCTGCACCGCGGTACAGGGTCGGGCCGTTGCCCATGCCGTCGAATTCGAAATCCTCGAGCGCTTCGCCAACCGCACATGGGTTGAACGAGCCCGCACGCTGGACCGCATCCGCATAGAGCAGCGTCTGCACGTAGCAGGTGTGCGCCGCCTGGCTGGGGGGGAAGCCGTATTTGGTGCCGAAGGACTGAACGAATGCCTTGGAGCCTTCGTCGGTCAGCGACCAGTGCCAGTTTGTCGAGCCAAAGATGCCCTTCACGTTGGCGCCCGCACCCTTGGCCATCAGGCGCGAGTAGAGTGGCACGACGATTTCGAACTGCTTGCCGTTGACGATCTTGTCGCGTAGACCGAACTGAACCGCGTTGGTCAGCGAGTTCACCATGTTGCCGCCGTAGTGGTTGAGAACCAGAACGTCCGCATCCGACTGAAGCACTGGCGCGATATAGGCCGAGAAGTCGGTCTGTGTCAGCGGTGTTTTCACCGCGTTGACGGTTTCCCAGCCCATGGCTTCGGTGGAGGTGCGCACGGCTTCCTCGGTGGTGTAGCCCCAGTTGTAGTCGGCGGTCAGGTGATAGGCCTTGCGGTCCTTGCCGTAGTTGGCGGCGAGGATCGGCGCGAGGGCCGCACCGGACATGTAGGAGTTGAAGAAGTGGCGGAAGCCGTTGGCCTTCTTGTCCTTGCCGGTGGTGTCGTTGGAGTGGGTCAGACCCGCCATGAAGATCACGCCGGCCTCCTGGCAGAGCGCCTGCACGGCCACGGCCACACCGGAGGAGGAGCCACCGGTGATCATCACCGCGCCGTCTTTTTCGATCATCGACCGGGCCGAGGCGCGCGCGGCGTCCGATTTGGTCTGCGTGTCGCCTGTCACATACTCGACCTTCTTGCCGAGGATGCCGGTGCCTTCCAGCGCCTTGGAGGAGAAGGTGGCCATCATGCCGCCGTCGCCGCCGCCGTTCAGGTGCTCGACTGCAAGCTCATAGGCGCGCAGCTCGTCCGCGCCCTCGTCGGCGTAGGGGCCGGACTGCGGTACGTTGAAACCGAGCGTGACGGTGTCGCCCTGCGGCGCGTTGGTGAAACCGGCGTGACCGTCGGCGCGCAGATAGGTCGGCAGCGCAAGGCCCGCGCCCGCGATGGCGCCGGTCTGGATCAGGCCGCGACGGGTCGGATTGAAAACTGACATGGATGTCCTCCCAAAAGGTTAAATCGGCGCCACGGCATTCTTTTGTCCGTTGACGCATACACTTTGCGTGTGGTCGCAGTATTGGCAGCGCGGGGGCATCGGGCAATAAGTGGCTTGATTAAAACGATTTGTTTGTAAATATATGTACAGTCAAATTGTGAGGTTTGTAAATTTCATGTTGTTGCAGTGCAGAAAGCCCCTGAATTGGCGGCGCTTTACCCTCAGGGTTGTGCATGTCCGCTGAGGCGCAGACCGGCAGCCGCATCCGCGAGCGGCGGGTGATGCAATCGCTCAAACAGGCCGAGCTAGCGCAGCGCATCGGCATTTCACCCAGCTATCTCAACCTGATCGAGCACAACAAGCGCAGAATCGGCGGCAAGCTGCTGCTGGACATCGCCCGCGCGCTTGAGGTTGAGCCGCACGCCCTTACCGACGGAGCCGAGGCCGCGCTGCTGGGGGCGCTGCACGAGGCGGCGCTGGCCGTGGGCATCGCGCCGGAGGAGATGGACCGTGTCGAGGTCTTTGCCGGGCGCTTTCCCGGCTGGGCGGAGGCGCTGGCCGCGCAAGGCCGCCGCATTGCCGATCTGGAGCGCACGGTCGAGACGTTGAGCGACCGCATGGCCCACGATCCGCATCTCGCCGGGCAGATGCACGAGTTGCTCACCACAGCCGCCGCCGTGCGCTCCACTGCCGAGATCCTCGCGGGGGAGGAAGCGCTGGAGCGCGAATGGCAAAAACGGTTCCACACGAACCTCGATACCGACAGCGCTCGGTTGGCCGAAAGCGTGCAGTCGCTGGTCGGCTATCTGGAGGATGACCGGGTCAAGGCCGCCCCCGAGGCAGGCACGCCGCAGGCCGAGGTGGAGGCCTATCTGGCGCAGCGCGCCTATCATCTGCCGGCGCTTGAGGATGGTGCGGGCGACATCGACGCGCTGCTGGAGGCCGCCGATCCACCGCTGAGTGTGACGGCGGCCTTCATTCTGCGCGGCGTGCTGACCCAGATGGCCAGCGACGCGGCGGCGCTGCCCATGGCGCGCCTGCAAGAAGCATTGACGCAGACGCGCCCCGATCCGGTGGCGCTGGCGCGCAGGTTGGGCGCGCCGGTGGGCGTGGTGCTGCGCCGCCTTGCCTCGGTCGAGACGCTGGGCGTGGGGCTGGTGGTCTGCGACCGCTCCGGCACGGTGATCTTTCGCAAATCCGTCGACGGCTTCTCGGTGCCGCAATTCGACAGCTGTTGCCCGCTCTGGCCGCTCTTTGGTGCGCTGGCCGCCCCCGGCACGGTGCTGCACGAACGCATCGGCCAGCTGGGGCGTGGGCAGGCGGCGTTTGACGCCTACGCCACTGCAGAGCCGCAGGTGGCACCCGCCTATAACGCGCCGCCGCTCGCGCGCGGAATTCTGTTGCTGGTGCCTGCCGTGGTCGGGGACACAACGATGCCCCTGCGCACGGTGGGCGCAACCTGCCGGATCTGCCCCGATGCCACCTGCGGCGCGCGGCGGGTGCCCTCCATTCTCGCCGCCGAGGGGCTTTGACAGCGCGGCGGAACGGGTGCATCCTGCCAAGGCTCCGACAGCACAAGACGGCATGATCCGCGCGCGGGGCGATAGGGAGGAACGCTGGCATGACCAGACACGTCGTGTTGGTTGAAGACGAGACCAACATCGCGGAGGCGATCCGTTTTCTGCTGGGCCGGGAGGGATGGCGCGTGGAGGTGCTGGCCAATGGCACCAACGCCGCGCATGTCATCCGCGACGCGCGCCCGGATCTGGTGATGCTGGACGTGATGTTGCCGGGCAAGACCGGCTTTGAAATCCTGGCCGAGCTGCGCGCCGAGGAAAGCATGGCCGATCTGCCGGTGCTGATGCTGACCGCGCGCGGCCAGACCCGTGACCGTGACATGGCAGAGGCGGCGGGGGTCAGCCGGTTCATGACCAAACCGTTCTCCAATCAGGAAATGCTCGACGCCGTGCGCAGCCTCGTCCCCGGAGCCGTCGGCTGATGGGAGAGCAGCCGCTGTTTCTGGAGCGCAAGCGCTACCGCACGCGGCGATTGATGGATGTGGTGCGGGTTGTGCCCTTTGTCTGCGCGGTGCTCTGGATCATTGTGCCGCTGATGTGGCCGGTCGAGGGGGCGGGCACGACGCTGTCGTCAGCGCTGCGCTACGTGTTTGCGATCTGGCTGCTGGCGATCACCGCGTGCTTTGCGCTGTGGCGCCGCACGCGGGAACGGACGGGGCCGCGGGGCTGATGGTCACGCTCAACCAGCTGGTTGCGGTTTGTCTGGGCTACGTTGTCGTGCTGTTTGCCGTGGCGTTTCTGGCCGAACGCGCGGCGTTGCGCGGGCGCGGTCAATGGCTCTTGCGCTCGCCGCTGGTCTACACGCTGTCGCTGTCGATCTATTGCACTGGCTGGACCTTTTACGGCGCGGTCGGCTACGCCGCGCGCTCGGGGTTGGAATACGTCACGATCTATCTGGGCCCCAGCCTTGTGATGATCGGTTGGTGGTGGCTCTTGCGCCGGTTGGTGCGGATCGGGCGGATGCAGCGGGTGACGTCGGTGGCCGATCTGATCTCGGCCCGCTATGGTAAATCGAACGCGCTGGCGGTGCTGATTACGCTGATGGCGGTGATCGGCGTGACCCCCTATATCGCGTTGCAATTGCAGTCGGTGACGCTGTCGCTGTCGATATTTGCCGCAGGCGATCCCGGCACCGCGCCCGACAGCGCGCAGGCGGCGCTGTGGATCGCGGCGGGGCTGGCGCTGTTTACCGTTCTTTTCGGCACCCGCAACCTCAACGTCAACGAGCGTCACCACGGCATCGTCATCGCCGTCGCAGTCGAAGCGGTGGTCAAGCTTGTGGCATTGCTGGCCGTGGGCGCCTTTGTGGTCTGGGGCGTGGCGGGCGGCGTGAGCGAGACGCTCGCGCGTATCGATGCCTCGCCCATCGGCAGCTGGCAGACCTCGGGCAGCCGCTGGTCGGCGCTGATCGTGCTGTCGGCCGCGGCCTTCGTCTGCCTGCCCCGCATGTTTCAGGTCATGGTGGTCGAGAATGACGACGAGCGGCATCTGCAATCTGCCAGCTGGGCCTTCCCGCTTTATCTGATGGCGATGAGCCTGTTTGTCGTACCCATCGCCGTTGTCGGGCTGGGCACGCTGCCCGCGGATGCCAACCCCGACCTCTATGTGCTGAGCGTGCCGCTGAACGAGGGGCAGAACGGGCTGGCGACGCTGGCGTTTCTGGGAGGATTTTCCTCTGCCACGTCGATGGTGATCGTGGCGACACTGGCGTTGGCCACGATGATGTCGAACCACGTGGTAATGCCGGTGTGGCTGGCGCTGCGGCAGGGCGGGGCGCAGCAATCGGGCGACGTGCGCGAGGCGGTGATCCGCGCGCGGCGCCTGTCGATCCTGCTGATTATCGGGCTGGGCTATGTCTATTACCGGGTCTCCGGCGGGTCCGAGGCGCTGGCGGCGATTGGCCTGATCTCCTTTGGCGGGGTGGCGCAGTTCCTGCCCGCGCTCCTGGGCGGGATCTTCTGGCGGGGGGCGACGCGCTGGGGCGCGCTGGCCGGGCTGCTGACGGGTTTCGGGTTGTGGGTCTTCACGATGCTGCTGCCCAGCTTTGGCCCCGGGGCGGTTCTGTCGCAGGGGGTCTTCGATGCGGGGCTCTGGGGGCTGGGCTGGCTGCGCCCGCAGGCGATGTTCGGGATCGAGGGGCTTGATCCGGTGGTGCACGCGGTGTGGTGGAGCCTCGCACTCAACACGCTGATGTTTCTGACCGTCTCTGCCTTTACCTTTCCGCATCCGCTGGAGCGGTTGCAGGGTGCGCAGTTTGTCAACGTGATGGAGGCGCAGCCCGGCACGCGCGGCTTGCCGCGCGCCGCCGCCGGTCAGGCGGAGGATCTGATGATCATGTCGCAGCGGATCCTCGGCGCGCTGGAGGCGCAGCGGTTCTTTGCGCAGGCGGCCACGGCGCAGGGGCGGCCGGGCAAACTGCCCGATCCGACGATCGACTTCGTGCAATCGCTGGAGCGGGAGCTGGCGGGGGCGGTGGGCGCGGCGACGGCGCATGCGATGATCGGCCAGATCGGCGGCGCGCAGATCGTCTCGGTCGAGGATCTGCTGGCGGTGGCCGACGAATCCGCGCAAATCCTTGAATATTCCAACCGGCTGGAGGCGCAGTCGCGCCAGCTGACGGAAACTGCCGACGAGCTGGGCGAGGCGAACCAGAAGCTGCTGAAACTCAGTCAGCAAAAGGATGGCTTTCTGAGCCAGATCAGCCACGAGCTGCGCACGCCGATGACCTCGATCCGCGCGTTTTCGGAGATTTTGCGCGACACCTCGGATCTGAGCGACGAAGAGCAGCACCACTACGCCAGCATCATCCATACCGAAACGATCCGGCTGACGCGGTTGCTGGATGATCTGCTGGATCTGTCCGTGCTCGAGAACGGTCAGGTCTCTCTCACGCTGCAGCGCGCGGATCTGCACGACGTTCTCGACAGGGCGGTGATGACGGCGACGGGGGGCGCGCGCCAGTCGATCGACGTGCTCCGCAGCCCCGCGCAGGAGCGTGTCGATGTGGTCACCGATACCGACCGTCTGGCGCAGGTATTCATCAATCTGATCAGCAACGCTGCGAAATACTGTGACGCGCGTGCACCGTCCCTGCGCATCAGCGTGGAGCCCGGACCGCACGACGTCACCGTACGCTTTACCGACAACGGCAGCGGCATCCCGGAGGACGCGCGCGCGCTGGTGTTCGAGAAATTCGCGCGCCTGGCACAAGGCAGCGGCGCGGGGGACGGTGCGGGCCTTGGCCTCGCCATCTGTCGCGAGATCATGGACCGGCTGGGCGGCGCAATCACCCATGTCCCCACGGACCAGGGCGCCTGTTTCGAGGTGACGCTGGCCCGCAGCGTGCAAAGCGCGGCGCAGGAGATGCCCGCATAAAGGCGCTGGTAACCATTGTGCTGCTAGACAGCGGGCAATCGCCCCTGGTCACGGGGCCGGTGAACAGGGGCGAGGGGCATTGGACAGATGAGCGTCGGGCAGGTTTCCTCATTGGTGCAGCGCAAGGCACGCAGCGGGCGCGAAAGCTATGATGCCCGCGCGATGACGCTGGCGCGGGCGCTGCGCCTGACGTTGGCCCGCACGGCCGAGCGGCGGATGGCCCTGTCGGTGAGCGTGATCGGTCAGACCCGCAGCACGGTGCGCGGCGTTGATGTGGCCGCGGCGCTGGGCGATGATCTGTTGCTTTTGTTACTCGAAGGCGGGGCAGGGCGCGTCGGTCTTGCCGCGCTGGACGCCGATCTGGCCATGGGCCTTGTGCAGGCGCAGACGACCGGCCGGATCAAGCCAGCGGAGATGAACCGCCCCTTCACGGCAACCGATGCCGCGCTCTGCGCGCCGTTGGTGGAGGATCTTCTGACCAATGGCGCGCCGCTGCCCGACGACGCGCGCGAAGGTGCATTGCTGGCGGGCTGGCGGTTCGGCGTGCGGGCCGACGGGCTGCGCACCGCCTGCCTCGCGCTTGATATGCCTGACTACGACGTGCTGACGCTGTCGCTCGATCTCGCGGCGGGGGCGGGGCGGGGCGGCTGATGCTGGTGCTGCCGCCGGTGCGGGGGAACATCCCCGCGCCCGAGGAGGAGACCGCCGAGCCGCCCGTGCCACTGCCGCCGGTCACGCTGGGCGATGCGGTCCTCGACGTGCAGGCAGAGCTTGCCATCGTGATCGACGCGCTGACGCTGCCGCTGGGCGATGTGAACGGTTTTCGGCCCGGCGATGTCGTCCCGCTCTCCATCACGCGGCTTACCGGTGCGATGGTGCTCGACACGCAGGGCCGCACGGTGGCGCGGGGCACGCTGGGGCAGGTCGACGGCCAGCGTGCCGTGCAGGTGGAACAGCGCAGACGCGGCATGGCCCATCCGATGCGCCGCGCCTCGGACCGGGCCGATCTGGATCTGCCGGATGTAAACGCCGCGACGCCTGCGCCGACGACAAAGATTGATGTGTTCGACGGCGGCGAGGAGATGCCGGACATGTCCGATCTGGATCTCGACATCGATCTGGACGCAGATTTCGCGACGCAGACTGCGACTGGGGCCGCCGAGCCGGCAGATCGGCGGCGCGCATAGGGCTCGTGCCGCGTTTGCTGATTATCCGGCGTCCGCCTGCGAAAGATAGCCGCGCAACTGCTCCAGATCGTAGCCGGCCTGACGGCCTGCGGTGATGATCTCCTCCGCTGGGCGCGTGCCCGCCTCGCCAAGCGCCCAGGCGATGCAGGAGCGCGTGCCCGAGGCGCAATAGGCCAGCGTCACCCCGTCCCGCTGTGCCCCCAGCGCGTGGTTCTGCGCGATAACGTCGGGGGTCATCGTTTGATGGGTGAGGGGCTGCACGGCAAATTCAAGCTCCGCCGCCGCACAGGCGCCGGCGATCGCCTCGGCGCTCAGGGCGGGCGGCACTTCGGCGTCGGGGCGGTTGCACAGGATGCGGGTGATCCCCGCCTCCTTGAGCGCGGGCAGCATGTCAGGCGCGATTTGCGGCGCCACGAAATAGGTCGGGGTGAGCTGTCTGATGTCCATGACCATGGGTGTAGCGCCGGGGCCATATGCTGTCCAGCGCATGCGCGTCGTCAGGTCAGGAAGTCGTCAGGTCAGGAAGATGCCCACGATCACCACCATCAACCCGATCACGGACAAGAACAGCGCGCCCAGGTTCAGCGGCACCACGCGGCGCAGCTCCGCGCGCAGTTCTTCGTCGGCCATGCCGCCGCGCTTGGCCCGGCTGACGCGGACAATGCAATAGATCAGCCCCAACAACCCCAAAAGGGAGATGGCGGTCCCGATCCAGATGATCGTGTCGAGGGTGGGGGCGGCTGCGGTTTCCATGCCGCCCGATTAGTTGAATTCGCCCTCTCTGACAAGGCTTGCCGCCGCCGGGCGCGCGCGGTAGTCACAGCGCTCAACCCGCCGCGCGACAGGAGCCTGACATGAGCGATTTCAACACCGACCCCAGCCCAACCGAAACCGCGGGCGATGCCAACTACCGCGTGACCGCCAACGAATTGCGCCAGTTCGTCGAGCGGATCGAACGGCTGGACGCCGAAAAGAAAGACCTCGCCGAGCAGCAAAAGGAAGTGATGGCCGAAGCCAAATCGCGCGGCTATGACACCAAGGTTTTGCGCAAGGTGATCGCGCTGCGCAAGCGTGAGCCCGACGATATCGCCGAAGAAGAGGCGGTTATGGAGATGTATAAGGAAGCGCTGGGCATGTGATCGCCCGCTTGCGGGGCGAAACGCCCTTGCACGCCGGTCACGTGGCCAATAGAAGAGCGCAAATTTGATGCCCCGCGCGCCCCGCGCGGCCCTACGCTATGGAGCACACATGCAGGTCAAAGAGACGCTGAACGACGGTCTGAAACGCGGCTATGCCATCACCCTGACGGCGGCCGAGCTGGATGCCAAGGTCAACGAAAAGCTGGCCGAGGCGCAGCCCGACGTCGAGATGAAGGGTTTTCGCAAGGGCAAGGTGCCCATGGCGCTGCTGAAAAAGCAGTTCGGCCAGCGCGTCATGGGCGAGGCGATGCAGGAAAGCATCGACGGCGCCATGAACGAGCATTTCGAGAAATCCGGCGACCGCCCCGCGATGCAGCCCGAGGTCAAGATGACCAACGAGGACTGGAAAGAGGGTGACGATGTCGAGGTCGAGATGTCCTACGAGGCGCTGCCCGAGATCCCCGAGGTCGACCTGTCCGGAATCAAGCTGGAAAAAATGGTTGTGAAGGCCGATGACGCCGCGATCGACGAAGCGCTCGCATCGCTCGCCGAGACGGCGCAGGATTTCAAGGCCCGCAAGAAAGGCTCAAAAGCCAAGGACGGCGATCAGGTTGTCATGGATTTTGTCGGCAAGGTCGACGGGGAGGCGTTTGAAGGCGGCTCTGCCGAGGACTACCCGCTGGTGCTGGGGTCCAACTCCTTCATCCCCGGTTTCGAAGAGCAACTGGTCGGCGTGAAGGCCGAGGAAGAAAAAGACGTCACCGTCAACTTCCCCGACGACTATCAGGCCGCGCATCTGGCCGGTAAGGAAGCCGTGTTCTCCTGCACGATCAAGGAAGTGAAAGAGCCCGTCGCCGCCGAGATCAACGACGAGCTGGCCACAAAATTCGGCGCCGAGGATCTGGCAGCCCTGAAGGTACAGATCGGTGAGCGTCTGGAAGCCGAATACGGCGGCGCCTCCCGCGCGATCATGAAGCGCGCGCTGCTCGACGAGTTGGACAAGCTCGTGAGCTTTGATCTGCCGCCCTCGCTTCTCGATGCCGAAGCGGGCCAGATCGCGCATCAGCTGTGGCACGAGGAAAACCCAGAGGTCGAGGGCCACGATCATCCCGAGATCACCCCGACCGACGAGCACAAGGCGTTGGCCGCGCGCCGCGTCCGTCTGGGCCTGCTGCTCGCCGAGCTGGGCCAGAAGGCCGAGGTCGAGGTGTCCGACGCCGAGATGACGCAGGCGATCATGAACCAGGCGCGTCAGTACCCCGGTCAGGAACGCCAGTTCTTTGAATTCGTTCAGCAAAACCAGCAGATGCAACAGCAGATGCGCGCGCCGATCTTCGAGGACAAGGTCGTCGACCACGTGTTCGAACAGGCGACCGTGAGCGAGAAAGAAGTCTCGAAGGAAGAGCTTCAGAAAGCCGTTGAGGCGCTCGAAGACGAGTAAGCTGCACCGCTTTGAGTTATAGGGGCCGTCTGGAAACAGGCGGCCCTTATTTTTGCTCGGCCTGCGCCGCTCAGGCCGGGCGCAGACCGGTTTCGACGAGCATGCCGCGCCGCTTTGCCTCGTAGTAGTAGCCCCGCGCGTACCAGTTGATCGCGGTGGCCTGATCGCCATCTGACAGCAGCCACGCCCCGCGCAGGTATTTCACCGCAAATTCGAGGTTTGTGTCCGCGTCCAAAAGATCGGAGGGCTTGCCGCGAAATCCCATGGTGCGGGCGGTTTGCGGCAGGATCTGCAACAGGCCCCAGTACGGACCGTTGCGCGCGCCGGGACGGTGGGTGCTTTCGCGGATGGCAAGGCGGTGAACAAGGCTGCGCGGCACCTCGTAGTGATCGGCCCAGCGGTTGATGGACGCGCGCAATTGCGGTGTTTCATTGGGAAAGAGTGGCGGCTCTGACGGCGATGCGACGGGGGGTGTTTCGCGACGCGCGCAGGCGCTGAGACCGGCGCAGGTGGCCAGAAGGAAAGTGCGGCGAGAAAACATGGCAGGCTCCGATAGCGACAGAGCCGGAATGGCGCGAATGTTGGGGCGGTTCAAGCCGGGCGTCAGCGCATGGGCGGTGTTCTGCGCAGGGGGCGGGGGCAAATCCTCGGACGAGGATTTGGGTGCAGACTTTCTGCGAAAGTCTGTCCGGCGCGCCGGAGGCCACGAAAAAGCCGGGCAGGGAGGCTGCCCGGCTTTCTGCCGTCTTCATTTGCGGGGCGCTTAGTTGCCCGCAGTGTCTTCCTGATCGCCAGAGGCAGGCTCGTCGTCCTGCGCCTCGACGGCCTCGGCCAGTTCCTCGTCCTCGGAGGCGGCGGAGCCGATATCGTCGAAGAGTTCGGCGATCTCGAATTCCGCGGCGGCTTCTTCTTCCGCTGCGAGTTCCTGGATCGATTTGCCGGAGGCCTGAAGCTCGGCTTCTTCGGGCGAACGCGCGACGTTCAGCTCGATGCGGGCCTCGACTTCGGGGTGCAGGATGATTTGCACGTCGTGTACGCCGAGGTATTTGATCGGCGCGCCCAGAACGACCTGCTTGCGGTCGACGGTAAAGCCATTCTCGGTCGCGGCATCGGCGGCGTCACGGGTGGTGACGGAGCCGTAGAGCGCGCCTGCGTCGGAGGCGGAGCGAATCACGATGAACTGCTGCCCATCGATGCGCGCGGCCATGGCGTCGGCCTCTTTCTTGCTCTCGAGGTTTTGTGCCTCAAGCTGGGCTTTCTGCGCCTCGAAGGCTTCGACGTTCGCCTTGGAAGCGGACAGGGCCTTTTGTTGGGGCAGCAGGTAATTGCGGGCGTAGCCGGGTTTCACGTCGACGACGTCGCCCATCTGGCCCAGCTTTGCCACGCGCTGAAGAAGGATAACTTGCATGTGCTTTCTCCTTACTTGACGGCGTAGGGCAGCAGGGCGAGGAAGCGGGCGCGTTTGATGGCACGGGCCAGTTCACGCTGCTTTTTCGCCGAGACTGCGGTGATGCGGGAGGGAACGATCTTGCCACGCTCTGAGATGTAGCGCTGCAGCAAACGGGTGTCTTTGTAATCGATCGCCGGTGCGTTGTCGCCCGAGAAGGGGCAGACTTTACGACGGCGGAAAAATGGTTTTGCGGCCATGGGTTATGTCCTTTTCTTCAGGCTGTGGATCAACGGCGCTCGCGGCGGCCTTCACGTTCGTCACGCTTCTGCATCTGGACCGATGGCAGCTCTTTGTGCTCATCGACCTTGATGGTCAGAACGCGCATGACGTCGTCGTGCAGGCGCATCAGGCGCTCCATCTCCATGACGGCGGGCGCGGGGGCGTCCGAGCGCATGTAGGCGTAGTGGCCCTTGCGGTTCTTGTTGATCTTGTAGGCCATCGTCTTGACGCCCCAGTATTCGTGATCGACCATCTTGCCGCCGGCATCGCCGAGGACGGTCGAGAAGTGTTCGATCAGCCCTTCGGCCTGCGTGTTGGACAAATCCTGACGCGCGATCATGACATGCTCGTAGAGTGGCATGTGTGCTCCATTTACTATCAAGGCGCATTTCAAAGGCGGGGCAAGGATCTCTTGCGGCCCCACCACGAGAGACTGCGCGGTTCATATGCTGTGCAAGAGAGCGCCCGTATACACGGTTTGCGCGGGCGCGCAAGCGCGCAGGGCGATTGCCGCGGCACTGACGCCGATCCGCCATTGCGCTGCCCAAATCGACTGGCATCCTTGAGCACATGACACAGCACGCCACCGCATCCGCTTTCCCCGAGCTTGAGCCCCCACGTGAGCCGATTGCCTGCATCGCGCGCAGCGTCGACGGGGGGCGCGTGCTGATGTGCTGTGTGCTGCGGCTGGTGGCCATCGCGTTGCTGCTGGGCGCGGCGCTTGTCTGGCTGCGGCCGGGAAGCATCACCGATCCGCAAACGGGGCTCGCGACGCTTGTCCTGTCGATCCTGCTGGCCGGTGTCGCTGCGGGCCTGATGCAGTCGAGCGGCAAACCAGAGCCGCCGACAATCGAGATCGACGCGGCCCTTGCCGAGATCCGACTGCTGGGCAGGGGACGCCAACCGCAGGTTCTGGCGCATTTCCGGTTTGACGCTCTCGGCTGGGCGGAATGCAACGCGGCTTATTTCACCTTCTGGCGCCCCGATGGCGGGCTACTGGCCGAAGTAGCCGTCTCTGACCCCGCCGCGCGCGCCGCGCTTGAGCGCAGCCTGCGCGAGGCGGGGGCGCTGACCTGAGTGTTCGTTTTCGCGCACGAGATGTTGATCGCTGCGGGATTGAGAAACAGGTCGAGTGCACCACATTAAACCGCAGTCACACTCAACATGGAGCAACCCTTATGAAATCCCTTCTTCTCGGCGCCCTTCTGTCCGCCACCGCTGGCATGGCGCTTGCCGCTGATAAATACACGCTGGATTCCAGCCACAGCCAGGTGGTTTTCTCCTACAACCACCTTGGCTTCTCGACGACATACGGCATGTTTTCCGGGTTTGAAGGGGAGATCATGTTTGACGCCGAAAACCCCGAAGCGTCGTCGGTAAGTGTGTCGATGCCTACGAAATCAATGTTCACCGGCTGGGAACAGCGCGAGGCGCATTTCATGTCCGATGATTTCTTCGGCGCGACCGATGAGGACGTGATTACCTTCACCTCCACCGGCATCGAAGTCACCGGTGACAACACCGCAAAGATCACCGGCGATCTGACGATGAACGACGTGACCAAATCCGTAGTTTTGGATGCCACACTGAACCAGGCGGGTGACAATCCGATGGCGGGCAAACCATGGCTCGGATTCGACGCGACGACGACGCTGCTGCGCTCTGACTTCAACGTGGGCAAATTTGCACCGAACGTGAGCGACGAAGTTGAGGTGCAGATCTCGCTTGAGGCCGGCGCCGCCGAATAAGCGCTGCCACTGAAGATATGGGCCGCCGGGGAGAGATCCCTGGCGGCTTTTTCTTTACTCGGGCGCGGCGCGTGTGGCGGTCAGGTTGATGTCGACCGTCACGCCGAATTTGAGCGAGCTCTCGTCGGTCATGTTGTCCCCGATGCCAAAGTCGCGCCGGTCGAGGGTCGTTTGGGCCTGCATGCGCGCGGTGTCGCCGTCAAGATCCAGCGTGAAGGGCAGGGTGAGCGGCACGCTTTGATCCTTGATCGTGAGTGTCCCATCGGCGACATAGCCGTCGGTCTGCCGGATCAGATCTGCGGTGAACGTGGCCGTCGGGAAGTCGGCGGCGTTGAAGTAATCCGCCCCCATTGCCTGATCCGTGACCGATCCCAGCGTGAGCGAGCCGATGGCGATCTGTGTCTCGACGTTGCCTGCGGTGCCCGCGTCGGCGGTTTCGTCGAACTGGATGGCGGCGGTCCAATCGGCAAAGCGCCCGGTGACGTCGGAGTTGAACTGGTTGACGGTAATCGCGATCTCACCCTCCTGCACGGCCCAGTCTGAGGCAACCTCATCAAGCGTGGCGGCCTGAACCGTGCTGGCGTGGGGCTGGTAGAGGCCGAAGGCGCCCGCACCGGCGAGGACGGCGGCCCAGATAGCAACGGCGGCAGCGGCGGGTTTGGCGGCGCCGGTATGCGACAGGGGGCTGCCCGCGGTGGCCCCGCGGGTCATGCGTGCGAGCGTTGCGTCGCGGTCGATCAACTGGTGTTTCAGCGCGCCGAGGATGTGCAGCGCGATGGTAGCGGCCATGACCTTGCCGAACACCCAATGCAGCCCGTAGGTGATCGCCGCCACGCTTTCGGATTTGGGGATCAGCGGCAGATTTTGCCCGAAGGGCCACCAGATCGGGGCGAACCCTTCGGTGGCGGCATGGTGGACCCATCCCGACAATGGCGCCAGCACCAACGAGCCGTAAAGCAGCCAATGCGCGGTTTCCGCCAGAAACGTCTGCATCCGCTTTTCGTGGTGCAGCGGGCTTGGCTTGGGCTGCGAGATGGCCCACAGGATGCGCAGCAGCGCCACGGCAAAGACGGCGACGCCCAGCGTCTTGTGCAATGAGAACAGCCACGCCTTTGTCGCCAGTTGCTCGGACGTCTCGTAGGGCAGGCGATTGGCGACGACGGCGACAGGGATCAGGGTGATCACCAGCAGGGCTGTCAGCCAGTGAAAGGCGCGGGTGACGCTGCCGTAGGTTGTGGCGGTATTTGAAAGGGGCATGGCCGCGCTCCGGTCTATGAATAGGGCTGGTCAACAGATAGCGGAAAGGGGCGCGCCTGCAATGCGCAGCGGCGCAGAAGGGATGTGCGCACGGTCTTGTGAGGGGGAGGCGGGGCCGCTACACCCTTTGGCACCCGCAAACAGAAAGGCATTTTCCATGAGCACAGCATTCGTTTTTCCCGGTCAGGGCGCGCAAACCATCGGCATGGGCCGCGATCTGGCCGACAGCTATCCGGCGGCACGTGCGGTTTTTGATGAGGTCGACGACGCGCTGGGGGAAAAGCTGAGCACACTCATTTGGGACGGGGACATCGAGACGCTGACGCTGACGCAGAACGCACAGCCCGCGCTGATGGCGACGTCCATGGCGGCGATGCGCGCGCTTGAGGCCGAGGGGCTGGAGGCGGGGCGCGCGTCGTTTGTGGCTGGACACAGTCTGGGCGAGTATTCCGCGCTTTGTGCGGTGGGGGTTTTTTCGGTCGCCGATGCGGCGCGCCTGCTGCGCACGCGGGGACTAGCGATGCAATCAGCGGTGCCCGTGGGCGAGGGCGCGATGGCGGCGGTGCTGGGCCTGGACGCGGGCGCGGTCGAGGCGGTGGCGGCTGCGGCGGCCGAAGGCGACGTGTGCCAGCTCGCCAATGAGAATGACCCGTCGCAAAACGTGATTTCCGGCAGCAAGGCCGCCGTCGAGCGCGCCATCGTGCTGGCCAAGGAGGCGGGCGCCAAGCGGGCGTTGCCGCTGCCGGTCTCTGCACCGTTCCACTGCGCCCTGATGGGCCCGGCGGCGGAGGCGATGCAGGAAGCGCTGGCGCAGGTGAAGTTTACCGCGCCCTCCGTGCCTCTGGTCGCCAACGTGACCGCCGAGGCCGTGAGCGACCCCGAGCGGATCAAGGCGCTGCTGGTGGAGCAGGTGACGGGCCGGGTGCGCTGGCGCTCGTCGGTGGAGTGGATGGTCGGGCAGGGCGTGACCGAGTTCTGGGAGATCGGTGCCGGCAAGGCGCTGTCGGGCATGATCAAACGCATCCACCGTGACGCCACACTGCGCAACGTCGGTGCGGCGGCGGACGTGACGGCGGCCCTTGGCGGCTGAGCCTACGCGCCGTGCGCTGATCCTCGGTGCGCTGGCGCTGGGGGGATGCGCGCGGGTGGAGCGGGTGCGCCAGCCGCTGCGCTTTACCGTGGTCAACGACCGGCTGCTGCTGGACGGTGTGATTACCCGGCGCAGCGCGCGCGGGTTCGAGGGCGTTCTGGCGCAGAACCCGCAGATTGCGACGCTGGTGTTCCAGCGTGTCGAGGGTGGGCGGCATCTGGAGGATGTGCTGCGGCTGGGGACATTGATACGGTCGTCGGGCCTGACAACAGCGCTGCGCAGTGACAGCGTCGTCCGGGGTGGTGGCGTCGATCTGTTCGTCGCGGGCGTTGCACGGCGCATGGTGGCGGGCGCGGTGATTGACCCCTCCAGCCGCGCGGATCCGGCGCGGCGGGCGTATCTGCGCGCGATGCTGGGCAGCGATGATTTCTACCGCTTCACCTTGCGGAACCCGGCCGCTGGCGGGATACAGGGGATGAGCATCGAGGACATCACGCGCTTGGGTTTGCTGACCGAGCCCGTGCAAGAGCTGAACTGAGAGGGAAGAGACATGTTTGATCTGACAGGGAAATGCGCGCTGGTCACCGGCGCGTCGGGGGGTATTGGCGCAGACATCGCGCGCGCGCTGCACGCGCAGGGCGCACGCGTGGGCCTGTCGGGCACGCGCACCGATCCGCTGGAGGCGCTGGCCGGTGAGTTGGGGGAGCGCGCGCATGTGCTGCCGTGCAACCTGAGTGATATGGAGGCTGTGGCGGCCCTTCCGAAACAGGCGGCGGAGGCGATGGGAGCCGTGGACATTCTGGTCAACAACGCCGGGATCACGCGGGACAATCTTTTCATGCGCATGTCGGATGATGAATGGCAGTCGGTGATCGACGTGAACCTCACGGCGACGCGGGTGCTGTGCAAGGGTGTGATGCGCGGCATGATGAAGGCGCGCTGGGGCCGGATCGTCAACGTAAGCTCCATCGTGGGGGCCACCGGCAATCCGGGGCAGGCGAATTACGCGGCCTCAAAGGCGGGAATGATCGCCATGGGCAAGAGCCTTGCCTATGAGGTCGCGAGCCGCGGGATCACCGTGAACGCGGTCGCGCCCGGCTTTATCGAGACGGCGATGACCGACAAGCTGACCGACGATCAAAAGGCCGGCATCATGGGCCAGATCCCGGCGGGCCGCATGGGCACCCCGAACGAGATCGCCAGCGCCGTTGTCTATCTGGCAAGCCCGGAGGCCGCCTATGTCACCGGGGCGACCTTGCATGTGAACGGCGGTATGGCCATGTTGTAGGCGGGTCAGCGAAACCGTTTGCACCGTGCGCGCGCTGTGCTAAAGGGGGCGCAGATTCAACCCAAGGGGCCTGTTCACAGGCGCCAAAGCCCTTTATATAAAGGGCGAAACGAGCCGCCCTTTTGGGGCAGACGCCATCCGGTCCCGAATCTGGCACCGCTGGCATCCCAAAGGGGCCAAGGCCCAACGAGTGAGGAAGATAGTATGAGCGACGTCGCAGAACGCGTGAAGAAGATCGTGGTCGAGCACCTCGGCGTGGAAGAAGACAAAGTGGTCGAGAACGCCTCTTTCATCGACGATCTGGGCGCAGACAGCCTCGACACCGTCGAGCTGGTCATGGCGTTCGAAGAAGAGTTCGGGATCGAAATCCCTGACGACGCGGCCGAAAATATCCAGACATTCGGCGACGCGGTCAAGTTCATCAAGGAAGCTTCCTGATCTGACCTCCCCTTTGCCGGGGTTTCGGCAATAAAGTTCTCAAACGGCGCTGGTCCTTCGCGGATCGGCGCCGTTTTTTGTATGGGGCGCGGATCAGGGGTTGATTGCTGCGCCGCAGCGCGGCAATTCTGGGCGCTCGACCTCCCAAGAGTGAAAGCCATTCACCCCCATGTCGCGCAGTATTCCAACCATCAACACCCAACGCCTGAGCCTGCGGGCCATGCGCGCCGAAGATTTCCAGCGCTTTGCCGAGATCTGGGCGAAACCTTCGGTTGTCGTGCATATCAGCGGTAAACCCTGGCCCAAGTCGCGCAGTTGGGATGCGTTTTTGCGCAACGCGGGCCATTGGCAGATCGTGGGATTCGGGCAATGGGCAGTGCAGGTACACCGTCAATCCCAGATGGCCGGACAAACCGGTTTCTTTTTTGGATCCAGAGGGTTGGGTGAGGATTTTGACCCTTTTCCCGAGGCGGGTTGGGTGCTGGATCCGGGCGCACAGGGGCAGGGTCTGGGGCTTGAGGCGGCGCGCGCGGCGCATGATTGGTTTGACAGGGTCGTGGCCGGGCGGACGGTGTGCATGATCACGCCGGACAACGAAAGCTCCCTGCGGATCGCCACCACGCTGGGATATGTCCCGCTGCGCGAGACCGAAGTGGACGGCGACCCTGTGCAGTTGATGACGCGCAAAGGGCCGCCCGTCTAGCGGGGCGCGGCGGCGGGATCGTTGCCGAGACTTGAACAATCCCGCACCAGCGCGGTATAGCCGGGACGATGGGATTTCCTACAAGGGCAAAGCTATGCGCAGAGTGGTCGTAACGGGATTGGGTTTGGTGACGCCGCTGGCGGATGGTGTCGAGGAAAGCTGGAAACGCATCCTTGACGGACAATCGGGCGCCGGACCGATCACGCAGTTCGATGCCAGCCGTGTTGTGACGCAATACGCCTGCGAAGTGCCGCGCGGCGATGGCTCTGACGGCACGTTCAACCCGGATGCCTACATGGCGCCAAAGGATCAGCGCAAGGTCGACACGTTCATCCTGTTCGGCATGGCGGCGGCACAGCAGGCGGTCGAGGATGCCGGATGGATGCCGGAGGATCGCGAAAGTCTTGAGCGCACCGGGGTGCTGATCGGATCCGGCATCGGGGGGCTGAACTCGATCGCGAACACGGCCGTGATGATGGCGGAGAAGGGGCCCAAGCGGGTTTCGCCCTTCTTTGTTCCGGGGGCGCTGATCAACCTGATCTCGGGTCAGGTGAGCATCAAATACGGGTTCCGGGGGCCGAACCATTCAGTTGTGACGGCCTGCTCCACCGGCGCGCACGCCATCGGTGATGCGAGCCGCCTCATTCAGCACGGCGATGCGGATGTGATGATCGCCGGCGGCGCGGAGGCCGCGATTTGTGAAATCGGGATTGCCGGGTTCAACGCCTGCAAGGCGCTGAGCACCAAGCGCGGGGATGAGCCGCAAAAGGCGTCCCGCCCCTATGACGCGGACCGCGACGGATTCGTGATGGGCGAGGGTGCGGGCATTGTGGTGCTGGAGGAATACGAGCACGCAAAGGCGCGCGGCGCGAAGATTTACGCCGAGGTGATCGGCTACGGTCTGTCGGGCGATGCCTATCACATCACGGCACCGTCGGAGGACGGCGAGGGCGGCGAGCGCTCGATGCGCGCGGCGCTGCGCAATGCCGGGCTGGAGCCTGCGGATATCGACTATATCAACGCGCATGGCACCTCGACCATGGCCGACACGATCGAGCTGGGCGCCGTGGAGCGCATGATGGGCGACGCGGCGGGCAAGGTGACGATGTCGTCGACGAAATCGGCAACCGGGCATCTGCTGGGCGCGGCCGGTGCGATCGAGGGGATCTTTTCCATCCTCGCGATCCGCGATCAAATCGCGCCACCGACGATCAATCTGGACAACCCGGCGGTTGAGACAAAGGTGGACCTTGCCCCCAACAAGGCGGTCAAGCGCGAGATCAAGGTGGCGCTGAGCAACAGCTTTGGCTTTGGCGGAACTAACGCGAGCGTTCTGTTCGGAAAGGTCGACTGAGATGTGGCGCCACGTTGCGGCTAATGCACTGACCTTCCTGATGGTCGGGCTGTTCCTGCTGGGCGGTCTGATCCTGTGGGGGCGCGCGCAATATGACGCCCCCGGACCGCTGAGCGAGGCGGTCTGCGTGCAGGTCGATCGCGGCAGCTCGATGCGGCGGGTCAGCAATGACCTGGCCGAACAGGGGGCCGTGACCTCTGCCGCGATTTTCCGCATCGGCGCAGATTACGAGGAAAAGACCGGGCAGCTGAAGGCCGGGAGTTTTCTGGTGGAGCCTGAGGCGTCGATGCAGGAAATCGTCGATACGATCACGCGCGGCGGGGCGTCCACTTGCGGGACCGAGGTGGTCTACCGCATCGGGGTGAACCGGGTGAGCGTTCAGGTGCGTGAGCTGGATCCCGCGACCAACCGCTTTGCCGAGCTTGCGTCGTTCGAGCCGGGGGTGGATGAAACCCCGCCGGAATACAGCGAGACAATTGCCGAAGCCGACACCCGGTTGCGCATCGCCATGGCCGAAGGGGTGACCAGCTGGCAGGTGGCCAATGCGCTGAACACGCTGGATATTCTGGAGGGTGAAATTTCAGAGACACCGCCCGAAGGATCGCTGGCGCCCGACAGCTATGAAGTGCGGCGCGGGGATGATCGGGCGGCGCTGATTGCGCGGATGACGGCGGCGCAGGAGGCGAATATCGCCGCCGCCTGGGAGGCACGGGACGCGGATCTGCCCATCGACAGCCCCGAAGAGCTGTTGACGCTGGCGTCGATCATCGAAAAGGAGACCGCGGTGGCCGACGAGCGCCCGCAGGTGGCGAGCGTTTTTGTGAACCGTCTGAACCAGGGGATGCGATTGCAGACCGACCCGACGGTGATCTACGGCATCACGCGGGGTGAGGGTATCCTAGGGCGCGGTCTGCGCCGCAGCGAGCTGCGCGCCGAGACGCCTTACAACACGTATGTGATCCCGGCGCTGCCACCCACGCCGATCGCGAACCCCGGACGCGCCAGCCTGATGGCGGCAGCACAGCCGGACGAGAGCCCGTATATCTTTTTCGTGGCCGATGGCACCGGCGGGCATGCCTTTGCCGAGACGCTGGATGAGCATAACCGCAACGTGGCGCGCTGGCGCGAGATCGAGGCCGAGCGTGCGGCGGCGGGCGAGGCGGCAAGCGAATAGGCAGCGAACGGTGGTGTAGCGCGGGATTAATCCCGCGCCGCTAAACCTGTACAGGCTAGGAGATCAGGGACAAAGGCCCCGCCACCGGCGCGGGCCTTTTTCCTTTGTCTTTCGGTTGGAGACATCCAACTGAGAGGACCGAAACGGATGACTTATATCACCCCGGCCCACCCCCCGAGGAGCTGGCGGAGGCAGAGGCGCTTTATGCGTCGCTGCGCCGTCGTCTGACGGGTTTGCGAGGAGAACTTGAAGATCTGCACGAACAGATCTCAGCCGGGGAGGAAACGAGTGCAACGGCTGCGGCGAAGGTATTGACCCAGATCGGGGAGACCATCGGCCGCTGCCAGAAAGCGGAGTTGATTGTACATGACTGCCGAAGCAAGCAAGCGGGCATTGCCCGAGGAGATCACGCCTTTGACCTTGACCGGGCGCGGGCTGACATCGGGTGCAAACTGGATCGGCTCCGCTGCTCCATCGGTTCAGGAGAGTTTCCTGAATGAGCTGGATGAGGGAGAGCTTCGCGCTCTCCCTTTTTTATTCGACTTCTGGGCGATGCCGCATCAGCTGCCGCCCGAGGGCGATTGGCGCGCCTGGGTGATCATGGGTGGCCGCGGGGCTGGCAAGACGCGGGCGGGGGCCGAATGGGTGCGGTCGGTCGTCGAAGGATCGCGGCCGCTCGATCCGGGGCGGTGCCGCCGCGTGGCGCTGGTGGGCGAGACGATCGAGCAGGTGCGCGAGGTGATGATTTTTGGCGATAGCGGGATCCTTGCGTGCTCGCCCCCCGACCGGCGGCCCGATTGGGAGGCCTCGCGCAAGCGTCTGGTCTGGCCCAACGGGGCGGTGGCGACGATCCACACAGCGCATGATCCCGAAGGGCTGCGCGGGCCGCAATTCGATGCGGCATGGGTCGACGAGCTGGCCAAGTGGAAGCGCGGACAGGAGACTTGGGACATGCTGCAGTTCGCGCTGCGGCTGGGGGACGCGCCGCAGGTCTGTGTGACGACGACACCGCGCAATGTGGGGGTGCTCAAGGCGCTGCTCGCCGCGCCCTCGACCGTGCTGACACAGGCGCCGACGGAGGCGAACCGGGCCAATCTGGCGGCCTCGTTTCTCGAAGAGGTGCGCGCGCGCTACCGCGGCACGCGGCTGGGCCGGCAGGAGCTGGACGGGGTGTTGCTGGCCGATGCCGAAGGGGCGCTGTGGCCCTCGGCGCTGATCGAGAAATGCGGCACGGCGCGCCCGGGCGATCTGGACCGGATCGTGGTGGCGGTCGATCCGGCGGTAAGCAGCGGGGCGGCATCGGATGCCTGCGGGATCGTGGTGGCGGGCGTGCGCATGCAGGGCCCGCCGCAGGACTGGCGCGCGGTGGTGCTAGCCGACCGCACGGTGCAGGGCCTGGGCCCCACCGGATGGGCGCGCGCGGCAATCGACGCGATGACGGAGTTTGGCGCCGACCGGCTGGTGGCGGAGGTGAACCAGGGCGGTCAGCTGGTGCAGGAGGTGATCCGGCAGGTCGATCCGATGGTGCCCTACAAGGGAGTGCATGCATCGCGCGGGAAGGTCGCGCGGGCGGAGCCTGTGGCGGCCCTTTATGAGCAGGGGCGTGTGGGGCATCTGGAAGGGCTGGAGGCGCTGGAGGATCAGATGACCAAGATGACCGCGCGGGGATATGAGGGAACGGGATCACCTGACCGGGTCGATGCGCTGGTCTGGGCGCTGCATGAGTTGATGATTGCGCCGGCGGCAAAATGGCGGCAGCCGGGGGTGCGGTCGCTGTAATCGCAAGCGGCCGCGTTTGGGGCAGGCGGTGGGATTTAGGTATTTGGGAAAGGGTGCAGGGGGGCGTTGGGATGCATTTTCGACCGGCGTGATTGGGGTGATGGGTGGGTATTTCGGTATTTTTCAACGGGTGCAGGGGCGCGACCTGTGCGGGAAAGGGGGGCTTTGGCCCTCCTTTTTTGCGTTGCGTCCGGGTGCGTACGGTCAGGTTGGGGCGCTTTAGGATTTGGGTGGCAGTTTGTGTTCAACGACCTGAAGAGGCCCGTGACCGGGGCCTTGGGGAGATTTGCGAGAGGGCGGCGGCATGTTTGATTTTCTGCGACGGGGCACGGTGGAGGTGGCCGAGGTAAAGGCGTCGGCGACGGGGCGGGTGGTGGCGATGCATTCATCGGGCCGCGTGGCCTGGAGCCCGCGTGACACGGTATCGCTGACCAAGACCGGATTTGCCGCCAATCCCGTCGGCTTTCGCTGTGTGAAGCTGATCGCGGAAGCCGCGGCGGCCTTGCCTGTGGTGTTGCAGGACGCCGAGCGTCGCTATGAGCAGCACCCGGTGTTGGCGCTGATGGCGCGGCCCAACGGGGCGCAGGGGCGTGCGGAGCTGCTTGAAGCGCTTTATGCGCAGCTGCTGCTGTCGGGGGACGGATATGTGGAGGCGGTGGCGGGCGAGGTCGGCGCGCCGGTGGAGCTGCATGTGCTGCGCTCGGACCGGATGTCGGTGGTGCCGGGCGGGGACGGCTGGCCGGTGGCCTATGAATACGCGGTGGGCGGGCGCAAGCACCGCTTTGACGTGGGCGAGATTTCTCCGATCTGCCACGTGCGAAATTTTCATCCGCAGGACGATCATTATGGGTTCAGCCCTATGCAGGCGGCGGCGACGGCGGTGGATGTGCATAACGCGGCCTCGCGCTGGTCAAAGGCGCTGTTGGACAATGCCGCGCGGCCTTCGGGGGCGATCATCTACAAGGGGGCCGAGGGGCAGGGCAGCATGAGCAACGACCAGTACGAGCGGCTGGTCAGCGAGATGGAGAGCCACCATCAGGGCGCGCGCAATGCGGGACGGCCCATGCTGCTGGAGGGCGGGCTGGACTGGAAGCCGATGGGGTTTTCGCCCTCGGACATGGAATTTCAGAAGACCAAGGAGGCGGCGGCGCGCGAGATCGCCCTGGCGTTCGGAGTGCCGCCGATGCTGCTGGGGGTCGCGGGGGATGCGACCTATGCCAACTACCAGGAGGCGCACCGGGCATTTTTCCGGCTGACGGTGGTGCCGCTTGCCACGCGGGTCACGGCGGTGCTGAGCCATTGGCTGTCGGGCTTCACCGGAGAGGCGGTCGAGCTGCGGCCCGATCTGGACCAGGTGCCGGCCCTCGCCCCCGAGCGCGACGCGCAATGGAGCCGGATCGCGGGCGCGGATTTCCTGACGGATGCAGAAAAGCGCAGCCTGCTGGGACTGCCTGCGGTGGCCATCGATGAGTGATCTGCCGGTGGAGCGATTTCAATGCGCGCCGGGGATGCGGCTGCAGGCGCATGAGCGGGTGAGTGCCATTCATTTCGACAATCTGACGGCGCGGCTCGACCGGATCGAGGTGATGATGGAGAGGCTTGAGAAGCGGCTGTGGCTGACGGTCTACGGTGTGGTGGCGGTGATTTTGGCGCAGGGCGTGCAATCGTTCCTGGTGGTGGCGCCCTAGGCGGGCGAAAATTCGGGAGACTTCAGATGGATATGAGTGGGAATGACTTCGGCCTCGCGCCGGAAACCGGGGAAGGATTGCCCGGTCTGGAGCGCAAGTTCGTTAAGTTCGACAGCGCGGCGCCCGTCGCCGACGGGGTCGAGATCAGCGGCTATGCCTCGTTCTTTGGGGACGTCGATCAGGGCAATGACGTCGTGTTGCAGGGCGCCTATGCCCGGAGCCTTGCGGTGCTGGGCGCGGCCAAGCGCGGCGTCAAGATGCTGTGGCAGCACGATCCGGCGCAGCCGATCGGCGTGTGGGATGTGGTGCGCGAGGATGCGCGGGGGCTGTTCGTCAAGGGCCGGATTCTCAAGAGCGTGGCGAAGGGACGTGAGGCGATCGCGCTGATCGAGGCGGGTGCGATTGACGGGCTGTCGATCGGTTACCGCACGGTGAAGGCCAGCAAGAATACCAAGGGCCAGCGGCTCTTGCAGGAACTGGAGCTTTGGGAGGTGTCGCTGGTGACCTTTCCGATGCTGCCCAGTGCGCGGGTCGGCGCAAAGGCGGAGGGATTTCGCGCCTTTGGCGACGTGCTGCGCGACATGGCGGAGATGTTCGAGGCGGCGCGGGCCGATTTGAACGCCCCGCGAGTGCAACCAAGCAAAGGGGAATGCGGATGAGCAGGACCGAAGAGACGACCGGGGTCGCGCAGTCCCCGGCGGAGGAGGTGCGGCGAGCCGTGAGCGGTTTCGTAAGCGACTTCAAAGGCTTTCAGGCCGAGATTGAGACCAAACTTCAACAAACGGAAGAGCGAGTGAACATGCTGGATCGAAAGACAATCACGGCGGCGCGTCCGCCATTGGGCGGTGCCGTGGATGCGGGTGCGCCCCATCAAAAGGCATTCAATGCCTACCTGCGCAACGGCGACGATGACGGTCTGCGCGGGCTGGAGTTGGAGGGTAAGGCGCTGTCGACGGCCGTGAACTCGGACGGCGGATATCTGGTGGATCCGCAGACGTCGGACATCGTGAAATCCGTGCTGCACAACACCGCCTCGATCCGCGCCATCGCGCAGGTCGTCACGGTCGAGGCGACGTCGTATGACGTGCTGGTCGATCACTCGGATGTGGGCGCCGGCTGGGCGACGGAATCCGCCTCTGTAGGGGAGACGGATACGCCGCAGATCGACCGCATCACCGTGCAGCTGCACGAGCTGAGCGCGCTGCCCAAGGCGTCACAGCGTCTGCTGGACGATGCCGCGTTTGACATCGAGGGGTGGCTGGCGGGGCGCATCGCCGACAAGTTCGCCCGTGCCGAGGCCGGTGCGTTCATCAACGGCGATGGTGTGGACAAGCCGCGCGGCTTCCTCACCCATGCATCCGTCGACAATGATGTCTGGGCCTGGGGCAATCTGGGCTATGTGCCGTCGACCGTGGCCGGTGATGTGACGGGCGATGCGATTGTCGATCTGGTCTATGCGCTGGGCGCGCAGTACCGCGCCAACGGCACATTCGTGATGAACTCCAAGGTTGCGGGCACGGTGCGCAAGCTCAAGGACATGGACGGGCGTTTCCTGTGGTCGGACGGTCTGGCGGCGGGCGAGCCCGCGCGGTTGATGGGCTATCCGGTGCTGATCGCCGAGGACATGCCGGATGCCGCCGATGGCTCGCTGTCGATTGCGTTTGGCGATTTTGCCGCCGGCTACACCATCGCAGAGCGCCCCGATCTGCGCATCCTGCGCGATCCCTTCAGCGCCAAGCCGCATGTGCTGTTCTATGCGACCAAGCGCGTGGGCGGGGACGTGAGCGATTTTGCCGCGATCAAGCTGCTGAAATTCGGCACGTCCTAACCCGGCGTGACGGATGCCGGGGCGGCGTTTTGCGTCGCCCCGGTCCGGGCACATGCCCCTTTGATCCCTTCGTGTTGTCTAGCTGCTCCCCTCCGACCGAGCGATGCGAAGGCGGGGTGTGTGTCCGGGATGGAGGGGGAGGAGACGGCCAGCGGGCCGCGGAATGACAAGGTTTGAGAAAGGCTTTGCGATGTTGATCGAAGAGACAAATGTGCCCGATGCGGCCCTGCCGGTAGACGCGTTGAAGGCGCATTTGCGTCTCGGGAGCGGGTTTGGCCAGGATACGGTGCAGGACGGTGTGCTCGCAGGGTTCTTGCGTGCGGCGTTGGCGGCGGTGGAGGCGCGCACGGGCAAGGCGCTGATGGCGCGGGAATTCACGCAGAGCGTCGGCGAACTGCGTGGTGCGGAAGCGCTGAACCTTGCCGTGGCACCGGTGACGGTGATCGCATCGGTGACGCTGGTCAGCCGCGATGGCGCGGAGCAGACGGTGTCGCCGGATATCTACTGGCTGGAACGCGACGGGCACACGCCCAAGCTGCGCGCGGCGGCGGCCTGTTTGCCAGGGCCCGAGCGGGGCGGCGCGTTGCGGGTACGGTTTCTGGCGGGCTTTGGTGCGGAGTTCGACGATCTGCCCGCCGATTTGCGTCAGGCGGTGCTGATGCTGGCCGCGCATTACTATGAATACCGCCACGACACGGCGCTGAGCGATGGCTGCATGCCCTTTGGCGTGTCCTCGCTGATCGAGCGGTTCCGCAATCTGCGGATCGGCCTGAGCGGGGCGCGCACGTGAGCGCGCCGCGTCTCAACCGCCGCCTTGTGCTGGAGGCACCGACGCGTCTGGGCGACGGGGCGGGCGGCTTTGTCGAGGGGTGGGCGCCGTTGGGCGCGCTCTGGGCGGAGGTGCGTCCGAGCACGGGCAGCGAGACCGCGCAGGGCGGCGCGCCGATCAGCCGGATGCGCTACCGCATCACGGTACGCGGCGCCCCCGTCGGCAGCCCGGAACGGCCTGCGGCACAGCAGCGGTTTCGCGAAGACGGTCGGATTTTCACCATCGAAGCAGTGACGGAGCGCGACAGCGAGGGGCGCTATCTGACCTGCTTTGCCCAAGAGGAGCAGGTGGTATGAGCTATGCGTATTCGGCGGCCTTACAGACCGCGATCTTTGGTGCGTTGAGCGCGGATGCGGCGCTGTCGCAGGAGGTCGGCGACGCGATCTATGACGCGGTGCCTTCGGGCACATTGCCCGACATCTACGTTCGGCTGGGATCGGAGAGCGTGCGGGACGCCTCAGACGCGAGTGGCGCGGGATCTGCGCATCAGGTGACCGTTTCCGTCATCACGACGGCCCCCGGCTTTGCCAGTGCGAAACGCGCGGCGGGGGCGGTGAGTGACGCGCTGCACGAGGCCGATCTGACCCTTGATGCCGGGCGGCTTGTCTCGCTGCGGTTCGAGCGGGCGACGGCGCGGCGCATCGATGGCGCCTCGGCGCGGCAAATTGATCTGCGCTTTCGCGCGCGGATCTCGGACGACTGATTTTCACTGGCCGCAAGGCACATCCAAGGAGTACGGCACATGGCTGTTCAGGCAGGTAAAGACCTTTTGGTCAAGGTGGACATGACCACCGACGGGAATTTCGAAACACTGGCGGGGCTGCGCGCGACGCGCATCAGCTTTAACGCGGAGGCGGTGGATGTCACCGCGCTGGACAGCTCGGGCGGGTGGCGTGAGCTGCTGGGCGGCGCCGGTGTACGCTCCGCCGCGATCAGCGGGTCGGGGGTGTTTCGCGATGCCGCGACCGATGAGCGGGCGCGCCAGCTGCTGTTCGACGGGCTGACACCGGATTTTCAGGTGGTGATCCCCGGTTTTGGCGTGGTCGAGGGGCCGTTTCAGGTGACGGCGCTGGAATACGCAGGCCAGCTGAACGGGGAGGCGACCTATGAGATCAGCCTCGCCTCGGCCGGTGAGCTGCAATTCATCGCAGACGTTGATCCGGTCATCTGAGCATGACCAATCGGTGGAGGGGAGAGGTGGCGATCACGCTCGACGGTCAGGCGTACCGGATGCGCCTGACGCTGGGTGCGCTGGCCGAGCTTGAGGACGAGCTGGGCGAAGGGTCGCTAATGGCGCTGGTGGAGCGGTTTGAGGGCCATGCGTTTAGCGCGCGCGACGTGCTGGCGCTGCTGCACGCGGGTCTGCGTGGCGGGGGGACGATGATGGACCCAGAGACGTTGGCGCAGGCCGAGGTGGCGGGCGGTCCGATGGCAGCCGCCCGTGCCGCCGCCGAATTGCTGGCGCGGGCGTTTGTGACCGCCCCGTGAGCGCGCGGTTCGACTGGCCCGCCTTGATGCGGGCGGGGCTGCACGGTCTGCGGTTGAGCCCGGAGGCGTTCTGGAGCCTTACGCCCGCGGAGCTGCAAATGATGCTGGGGGCGACAGCGGGGGCCAAGCCGCTGCTGCGCGACGGGCTTGAGGCGTTGATGGCTGCCTATCCCGACACTCTGAAGGAGGATGAAGATGCGAGACGATGACAGTTTTGACGATCTGCACGACGACACGCAGGCCCTGAACCAGACCCTTGGCCAGACCAGTGTTCTGGTCTCCGGTTTTGACAGTGAGCTGCGGCGCATGCGGACCTCGCTGGCGGCGACGGGCAAGGATGTCGCGACGCTGGAGAAAGGGCTGAGCCGTGGGCTGCGCAAGGCGTTCGATGGCGTCGTCTTTGACGGGATGAAGCTGTCGGATGCGCTGAGCACCGTGGCGCAGACCCTGTCGCGCACGGCCTACAACGCGGCGATCAAGCCGGTGACGGATCACTTTGGCGGGCTGATCTCGCAGGGGGTGAACGGGCTCGTGAGTGGCATCCTGCCCTTTGCCAACGGTGCGCCCTTCAGCCAGGGCAAGGTGATGCCCTTTGCCAGCGGCGGCGTGGTGGATCAGGCGACGCATTTCGGGATGCGCGGGGGCCTTGGCGTGATGGGCGAGGCGGGACCGGAGGCGATCATGCCGCTGTCGCGTGGCCCCGACGGCAAGCTGGGCGTGCGCGCTCAGGGCGGGGGCGGTGGCGCGCCGACGGTCGTGATGAACATCACGACGCCCGATGCCGCGTCCTTCCAACGCTCGCGCGGGCAGATCGCGGCACAGATGACGCGCGCCTTGGGCGCTGCGCAAAAGATCAGATAGGGAGCCGGGCGCATGAATATTTCCGAGACAAATTTCCACGAGGTGCAGTTTCCTGCCGACCTGAGCTTTGGCGCGGTGGGCGGGCCCCAGCGGCGGGTGGACGTCGTGACGCTGGCCAACGGCTATGAGGAGCGCAACACGCCCTGGGCCCATTCGCGCAGGATGTATGACGCGGGGCTGGGAATGCGCTCGCTCGACGATATCGAACGAGTGATTGCGTTCTACGAGGCGCGTTACGGGCAGATGTTCGGGTTTCGGTGGAAGGATTGGTCGGATTACAAATCCGGCGTGCCGTCGGCCGGGATCACCTATGAGGATCAGCAGATCGCGACGGGCGACGGCGTGCAGGTGGCGTTTCAGCTGATCAAGACCTACCGCTCGGGCGATCACAGCTATGCGAGGCCGATCACCAAGCCGGTTGCGGGGTCGGTCGTTGTCGCGGTTGAACAGGACGAGCTGCGCGAGAGCATCGACTATGAGGTCGACGCGACCACCGGTGTACTGACGTTTGTGCACGCACCCGATCCCGATACCCGAGTCTATGCCGGGTATGAATTCGATGTACCCGTGCGGTTTGACAGCGACAGCCTGCTGACCAACATCGCGAGCTTTCAGGCGGGGCAAGTGCCGGATATTCCGGTCCGCGAGGTGCGGGTATGAGCGCGCCCTTTGATCCCGCCTTTGAGGCGCATCTTGCGCGCGGGGTGACGACCGTTTGTCATGCCTGGGCGATCACGCGCACCGACGGGCAGGTCTTTGCCTTTACCGATCACGACCGTGAACTGATATTTGCGGGCATCACCTTTCGCGCCGATACCGGCATGAGCGCGCTGGCGTTGCAGCAGACCACGGGCCTGTCGGTGGACAACACCGAGGCGCTGGGCGCGCTGTCGGACGCAAGCCTGCGCGAGGACGAGATCGAGCAGGGGCGGTTTGACCGTGCCGAGGTGCTCGGCTGGCTGGTCAACTGGGCGGACCCCGCGCAACACTGGCTGAACTTTCGTGGCACGATCGGGGAGCTGACGCGCGCGCAGGGGGGCTTTCGCGCCGAGTTGCGGGGCCTGACCGAAGAGTTGAACCGCCCGCTGGGCCGCAGCTATCAAAAACCCTGCACGGCGGTGCTGGGCGATGGTGATTGCCGTTTCGATCTGAGCCGTGAGGGATATTTCACCGATCTGCCCGTGGCCGAGGTGCGCGATGCCCGGCGGTTTGTCTGGAAGGATTTCCCCTCGTTCGATTTCGAGTGGTTCCTGCGCGGCAGGCTGGAGGTAATGGAAGGCTCCGCCGCCGGGCTTTGGGGGGAGATCAAGACCGACACCATTGAGGATGGCGCGCGGGTGATCGAGCTGTGGGAGCCGATGCGCGGGGGGATCACGCCGGGCACGCAGGTGCGTCTGGTCGCGGGCTGTGACAAGCGCAAGGAGAGCTGCCGGTTGAAGTTCAACAACTTCGACAACTTTCAGGGCTTTCCGGATCTGCCGGGTGAGGATTGGCTGCTGGCGGTGCCGACCTCGTCAAAGGCCAACACGGGCGGGTCGCTCAGATGAGCCGGGCGGCCATTGTGGCGGCGGCCCGCGGCTGGATCGGCACACCTTATGTGCACCAGGCGGCGACGCGCGGGGCGGGCAGCGACTGTCTGGGTGTCGTGCGCGGGATCTGGCGCGAGGTCTACGGCCATGAACCCGAGGCCGTGCCTGCCTATTCGATGGATTGGTCTGAGCCCGAGGGCGAAGAACGGTTGTGGCGCGCCGCGCTGCGCCATCTGGCGCCTGTCGCGACACCCGCACCGGGCTGCGTGCTGCTGTTTCGGATGCGCGCGGGATCGGTGGCCAAACATCTTGGCGTGATGACCGCGGAGGGCGATGCGCCTGCCTTCGTGCACGCCTATTCGGGCCACGGCGTGGTTGAAAGCCCGCTGAGTGCCCCCTGGCGCCGCCGGATCGTGGCGACATTTGACTTTCCCTGAAGGAGACTGACCGATGGCAACGATACTATTCTCCGCGGCGGGCGCCGCGATTGGTGGCTCCGTCGGGGGCACGCTGGCGGGATTGTCGTCGGTGGCAATCGGGCGTGCAGTTGGGGCGACGCTGGGCCGGGTGGTGGACCAGAAGATCCTCGGGACCGGTGCGCAGGCAGTCGAGACCGGCAAGGTCGACCGTTTCCGCCTCAGCAGTGCAGGAGAGGGCGATCCGATCCCGCAGCTGTTCGGGCGCATGCGTGTGGGCGGTCAAGTGATCTGGGCCTCGGATTTTGAGGAGACCGCCAGCGTGAGCGGCGGCGGCAAGGGGCGGCCATCGCGGCCCAAGACGACAGAGTACAGCTATAGCGTCAATCTGGCTATCGCGCTGGGCACGGGGGAGATCTCGCGCGTGGGCCGTATCTGGGCCGACGGGGAGGAGATTGCGCCCGATGATTTGAACCTCACGGTGTATACCGGGTCTGCCCATCAGCAGCCCGACCCGTTGATGGAGGCGATCGAGGGGCCCGGGCAGGTGCCGGCCTATCGCGGCACGGCCTATGTGGTGATCGAGGCGCTGGGCCTGCAGGCCTTTGGCAATCGCGTGCCGCAATTCTCGTTCGAGGTTGTGCGCCCGGAGCAGTCCGGCGCGCCGGGCGCAAGCCACGCCTTGCCCTACGGCGTGCAAGGCGTCGCGCTGATCCCGGGCACGGGGGAGTATTCGCTGGCCACCACGCCGGTCAGCTACGAAGGGCCGGATGAGGCGCGCTGGAGCGCCAATATCAACAGCCCCTCCGGCAAGCCCGATTTCACGACATCTTTCGAGGCGCTGACCGACGAAGTGCCGGCCCTTCGGTCAGCATCGCTGGTGGTGTCGTGGTTTGGCTCTGATCTGCGCATGGAGCACTGTGATCTGCGACCCAAGGTGGAGGACCCGGACATCGATGGCGAAGAGATGCCGTGGATTGTCTCGGGCCTGCGGCGCGATGAGGCGCAGGTGATCGCGAAGGGAGCTGATGATCGCCCGATTTATGGGGGCACACCGGCTGACCAGGCCGTGATCGAGGCCATTCGGGCCATGCGCACCGCGGGCAAAGAGGTCATGTTTTATCCCTTCATCCTCATGGATCAGGATGAAAGCAACGAATTGCCAAACCCTTACACCGGTCAGACCGGCCAACCGGCGTTGCCGTGGCGCGGGCGGATCACGCTGGATGCGGCACCGGGGCAGGAAGGGAGCTCTGACGGGACGGTTGCCGCAACGGCGCAGGTCGGTGCGTTCTTTGGCACCGTCACGGCAGCGGATTTCACCGTCTTGGACGGCGAGGTCTCTTACACAGGCCCCGACGAATGGAGCCTGACGCGATTCATCCTTCACTATGCCGCCCTCTGCGCCGCGGCGGGTGGGGTCGAGGCGTTCTGCATCAGCTCAGAGATGCGCGGGCTGACGCAGGTGCGGTCAAGCCGCGACAGCTTTCCCGCGGTCGATGCCCTGAGGGCGCTGGCAGCGGAGGCGCGCAGCCTTCTGGGCGCACAGACCAAGATCAGCTATGCCGCCGATTGGTCGGAGTATTTTGGCTATACCCCGCAGGACGGGACGGGGGATGTGTTCTTTCACCTCGATCCGCTCTGGGCCGATCCGCAGATCGACTTCATCGGTGTGGATAATTACATGCCGTTGTCGGACTGGCGCGAAGGGATCGATCACCTCGACGCGCAGTCCTTCGAGACGATCTATGACATGGCCTATCTGCAATCCAATATCGAGGGTGGCGAGGGCTATGACTGGTTCTACGGCTCGCAGGAGGAGCGTGATTTTCAGCGCCGCACGCCGATCACCGATGGCGCGTACGATGAGCCCTGGACGTTCCGCTACAAGGATTTCCGCGGCTGGTGGGAAAACCTGCATTTCAACCGCATTGACGGGGTGAAGGTGAACGACCCCACAGGCTGGTTGCCGGGGCTCAAGCCGTTCTGGTTCACCGAATACGGCTGTGCGGCGATCGACAAGGGCACCAACCAGCCCAACAAGTTCCTCGATCCAAAGTCTTCAGAAAGCAGCCTGCCGCGCTATTCGGATGGCGCGCGCGATGATCTCATTCAGATGCAGTACCTGCGGGCGATGATCGATTATTGGGCCCAGCCCGAGAATAACCCCCAAGGGATCGAATACGACGGGCCCATGATCGACATGCGCCGCGCCTTTGTCTGGGCGTGGGATGTGCGGCCCTATCCGTTTTTTCCCGGCAACCGCGATCTGTGGAGCGACGGGGCAAACTACGCGCGGGGTCATTGGCTCAACGGGCGTACGTCCAATCGCAGCCTTGCTTCCGTCGTGGGCGAGATTTGCCGCCGGTCGGGTGTGTTGGCCTTTGATACCAGCGGTCTTTACGGGATCGTGCGCGGCTACGGTATCAGCGCGGTCAGCGAGGCGCGTAGCGCATTGCAGCCACTGATGATCCGCTTTGGTTTTGACGCGATCGAGCGCGACGGGGTTCTGTGTTTCCGCATGCGCGATGGGCTGCGGGCGACGGACCTGGATCCGACCGGATTTGCCGTCAGCCGCGCGCTGGACGGCACGCTTGTTCAGGGGCGCGAGGCGGAGGCAGAGCTGTCCGGTCGGGTGCGCGTACGCTTCATCCAGGCGGACGGCAATTTTGAGGTCATCAGCGAGGAGGCGGTGCTGAACGACGCGCGCACGCATGCAGTGTCATCGACCGAATTTTCGATGACACTGACGCGCGCCGAAGGACGGCAAGTGGCGGAGCGATTCCTGAACGAGGCGCGGATTGCGCGGGAGACAGTGCAATTTGCGTTGCCGCCGTCGCGGATGGCGGTGCGGGCGGGGGATGTGGTCTCGCTCCCCGGCGATCAGGCCGAGGGCGCCGCGCTTTATCGGGTGGACCGGGTGGATCAGGCTGAATTCCAGCAGATCGAGGCCGTGCGGATCGACCCAGAGCTCTACGATCCTGCGCCGCTTTCGGAAGAGGCCGCGTCGATACAGGCGTTCGTGGCGCCCGTTCCGGTGTCCTCGCTGTTCATGGATCTGCCGCTTATCCGGGGCGATGAGATCCCCTATGCGCCCTATATTGCGGCCAGCGCCAATCCATGGCCGGGGAGCGTCGCACTTTATTCCAGTCCGACGGGCGCGAATTTTGCTCTCGATACCCTGCTTCCGATCCGCGCGACTGTCGGTACCACGCGCACGGCGCTTTTGCGGGCGCATCCGGGGCGGATCGACCGGGGCGCGGCGCTTGAGGTCAAGCTTGTGAGCGGGCGGCTCGAATCGGTCAGCCGCCCGGCGTTGCTCAGCGGTGCCAATCTGGCTGCCGTGGGGGATGGATCGCCGGGAAATTGGGAGTTGATTCAGTTTCAGGACGTGGAGTTGATCGCGCAGAACACCTATCTGCTGCGCACGCGTCTGCGGGGTCAGGCGGGGAGCGACGGTTTGATGCCGGATGTCTGGCCCGAGGGGAGCAAATTTGTTCTGCTGAACGGGGTTCCCCAGCAGATCGCGCTTGAGCGTAACTTGCGCGGCGTCGCGCAGACTTACCGTATCGGCCCGGCCCGGCGCCCGATCGAGGACAACTCGTTCCGCGAGCTTGTGCGCGCCTTTGACGGGAACGGGCTGAGACCCTACGCCCCAGCGCATCTGCGCGCCAGCGGAGCCGATGATCTTGATATAAGCTGGATCCGGCGCACGCGGGTGGATGGCGATCCATGGGAAGCGCCCGAGGTGCCCCTGGGGGAGGAAAGCGAGAGCTACCTGATGCGGGTGCGAAAGGACGGTGCTGTCCTGCGCGAGGAAATCCTGAGCGCCCCTGCCTTTTCCTACAGCGCCTCGGCGCAGGCGGGCGACGGGGCAGTCGCGCCTTTCGACATCGAGGTGGCGCAGATTTCGTCGACCTACGGGCCAGGCATGGCCGCACGGATCACCGTGGGGGCGTGATGCGACGGGTTGGGGTGATGGATCTGTATCACGCGGCTTGTGCGGTGGGCACCGGTGCGCCCACCGTAGCGGCACAGCTGTGCTGGCGGGCGCATGTGGCCGACAAATACGTCAAGCGTCTGCGTAAGCGTCACCCGGTATGGGGGGATGGCAGTCTGCGGTCGGCGGCATTGGCACAGGCCCCCGCCGTGCCGCCACGCGGCGCGGCGCTACTGGCGGGATACCGAACGGTTGTGGCGTGTCTGCTACGGCGCGATCACATCACATTCCCGCGCAGGAAGAGGGCAGGGGTTTGCCTTCGCAGCTGAGATGTTAAATGATGCGGACACACGGTACAGGAGCCGCCCATGGCACACCCCCACAGCAAACTTGCCAGCGTTGACCCGGTCTGGGACCAGATCAAGCGCGACGCGCAGCAGGCGGTCACGGATGAGCCGCTGATTGGCGGCTTTGTGCACGCCACGATCCTGCATCACCCGACCATCGAAAAGGCGCTGTCCTACCGCGTTGCGGCGAAACTGTCGTCAAACGAGATGTCGATGATGGTGGTGCGTGAGGTGGTCGAACAGGCCTATCTGGAAGACCCTGGCCTTGTGGAGGCCGCCCGCGCCGATCTGGTCGCGATATTCGAGCGTGATCCCGCCTGCCACCGGCTCCTCCAGCCGATTCTGTATTTCAAAGGGTTTCAGGCGGTGCAGGCGTACCGCGTCGGCCATCACCTGTGGATGCAGGGCAAACGCGATCTGGCCTATTTCTTTCAGATGCGGGTGTCCGAGATCTTTGGTGTGGATATTCATCCGGCAGCCAAGCTGGGCAAGGGGATCATGATCGACCATGCCCATTCCATCGTGATCGGCGAGACGGCCGTGGTGGGCGACAATGTCTCGATGCTGCATTCGGTGACGCTTGGCGGGACCGGTAAGGAGGAGGAAGATCGCCACCCCAAGATCGGCGATGGCGTGTTGATCGGGGCAGGGGCCAAGGTGCTGGGCAACATCACCATCGGTCATTGCAGCCGCATCGCCGCCGGCTCGGTCGTGTTGGAAGCTGTGCCCGCCTGCAAAACCGTCGCGGGGATCCCTGCCCGAATCGTCGGTGAAGCGGGTTGCGATCAGCCGTCGATTTCCATGAACCACATGCTGGGCCCCTGGGAAGAGTGATCAGCTGCCGTGCTCTGCGTCCTTGGCGAAGAGGCCATGCAGTGACTGTGGTGTGTCGCCTGTGACAAGAACGGTTTTGCCGCCGCTGTCTGCGGCATCCCGCAACGCTTCCATCGTGTTGGTCTGAGCAAAGAAATCCAAAACCGCTTGTGGCGCGATGCCTGTATTGCCCACAAAATCCGACAGGGCTTTGGCATTTCCTTCCGCGATGATCTCCCGAAAACGCGCGTACCCTTCTGCCTTGAGGATCATCGCCTCCTTCGAGGCTTCCGCCTCCAGCACCGCCTTGATCCGCACTGCCTCACCCTCGTTCTGCGCGGCTTCGCGCAGACGCTTGGAGGCGAGAACCCGGTCGAAGGCGGTTTTCAGGTCGGCTGAAGGCTGCGGATCGTCGACCAAGACGTTCTCGATAACATAACCGTAATCGCTGAGCCGTTCGGTCAGGGTTTCGGCCACATCCTCTTCAAACCGGCTCTTGGCGCGGAACAACTCTTCAAAACTCATCTCAGCCGCGGTTGAACGTACCTGATTGACGACGTAGGAGGCGACCTGCCGCTCGGCGTTCTCAAGCCGGTAGAAGGCGGCATTCGCGCGTTCGGGTGTCACGGCGTATTGTACCCTGATCGGGACGACCACAAAGGCGTTATCACTCGACTTGACGGTGATATCTTCTGCAAGCTCCTGTATCTTCATCGAAAAATTTGACGTCGCGATCTGGATAGGCCAGGGCAGCTTGAGCGATAGCCCAGCCTGCCGGGTCGAGGAAAAACGGCCGAACGTCTCGATGAAGCGGACGTGCTGCTGGCGTGTAATCACGATACAGGTCGCAAGCACGGCAACCAGCAGGACCGCAGCGAGGATGACAAACGGGATCGCGAAGGTATCAAACATCCGCTATGCCAGCATCGTCATGGGCGCTTCCAAGTTGTCCTTGATCGCGCCGAGCAGCTCTGCACCAAGTGCACCGTCGATGACCCGGTGGTCCACCGATAGTGTCACGGACATCACGGTGGCGACGGCCAGTTCCCCGTCCTTGCCGACAACGGGTTTCTTGACCCCCGCACCCACGGCAAGGATCGCGCCGTGCGGCGGATTGATGACCGCGTCGAAATTATCGATCCCGAACATCCCGAGATTCGAGATGGCAAAGCTGCCGCCCTGATATTCGTGCGGTGCCAGCTTGCGGTCGCGGGCGCGGGTGGCGAGGTCTTTCATCTGCGCGCTGAGTGTAGAGAGCGACTTCGTGTCGGCGTCCTGCAGCACGGGGGTGAACAGGCCGCCCTCGATGGCGACCGCGACGGCCACGTCGGACGGGGTGAGTTTCAGCACCTTGTCACCGGCCCAGACGGCATTGGCGTCGGGCACCTGTTGCAGCGCCAGCGCGCAGGCCTTGATGATGAAATCATTGACCGACAGCTTCACGCCACGCGGCTCAAGCTGTTTGTTCAGATCCGCCCGGAATGCCAGCAGCGCGTCGAGGTGGATGTCGCGGCGCAGGTAGAAATGCGGCACGGTCTGCTTGGCCTCGGTGAGACGCGTGGCAATGGTTTTGCGCATCCCGTCGAGCTTGACCTCCTCGTAATCGCGCCCCTCGTACATCTTGGCGATTGCGTCGGCGGACGGGCCGCTGGGGGCGGCTGCGGCGGCCGGGGCTGTGGCGGCGGCTTCGGCCTTGGGAGCCGGCGCGTCGGTCTTGTCGAGGTTTTCGACATCCGCCTTCACGATCCGCCCGCGCGGGCCGGAGCCCTTGATGGCGCTCAGATCGAGCCCTTTGTCAGCGGCGATGCGCCGGGCGAGGGGGGAGGCAAAGATTCGCTCCCCATCGCCCGATTTCGGCGCGGATCCTGTGTCAGAGGGGGATGGCCCCTCACCACGGCCGTGGCCCTGCGCGGGGGCGGTCTGCGCTGACGCCTCTGCGGGCGCGGCGTTTGAGGACGCCTCCGCCTTCGGCTCTGACGATACGTCGCCGATGTCGTCCGTAGACTCGCCGTCTTCCAGCAGCACGGCAATCGGCGCGTTGACCTTCACCCCTTCGGAGCCCTCGGCCACGAGGATCTTGCCAATCGTGCCTTCGTCGACGGCCTCGAACTCCATCGTGGCCTTGTCGGTTTCAATCTCGCACATCACATCGCCGGAGGAGACGGTATCGCCTTCCTTGACCAGCCATTTGGCAAGGGTGCCTTCCTCCATCGTCGGAGACAGCGCGGGCATGAGGATTTCTATGGGCATCGTATCCGCTCCTTACCGGTAGGTGACTTTGCGCACGGCCTCGATCACCTCATCGGTGGTGACCAGCGCGTGTTTTTCGAGGTTCGCGGCGTAGGGCATCGGCACGTCCTTGCCGGTGCAGTTGATGACCGGCGCGTCGAGGTAATCAAACGCCTCCTGCATGATCGTGGCGCCGATATAGCTGCCAACGGAAGGCTGGGGCCAGCCTTCCTCGACCGTGACGAGACGGTTGGTTTTCTTCACCGATTTGATGATCGACGCTGTGTCCATGGGTCGCAGGGTGCGCAGATCGATCACCTCAGCCGAGATGCCATCCTCGGCCAGCTTTTCCGCCGCCTCCAGCGCGTAGGTCATCCCGATGCCAAAGCTTACGATGGTCACATCCTCGCCCTCACGCCAGATGCGGGCCTTCCCAAACGGGACCGTATAGTCATCCAGCTCCGGCACGTCGAAAGAGCGGCCATAGAGGATCTCGTTCTCAAGAAATACCACCGGGTTGGGGTCGCGGATGGCGGTTTTCATCAGGCCCTTATAGTCGGACGCCGAATAGGGCATCACGACCTTCAGGCCGGGGATCTGCATGTACCACACGGCGTAATCCTGGCTGTGCTGGGCCGCCACGCGGGCCGCAGCACCATTGGGGCCACGGAACACCATGGGCGCGCCCATCTGGCCACCGGACATATACAGCGTCTTGGCCGCCGAGTTGATGATCTGGTCAATCGCCTGCATGGCGAAGTTGAAGGTCATGAACTCGATGATCGGTTTCAGACCGCCAAAGGCCGCACCGACACCGATGCCGGCAAAGCCGTGTTCGGTGATCGGGGTGTCGATCACCCGCTTGGCGCCGAATTCGTCCAGCATCCCTTGGGTGATCTTATAGGCGCCCTGATACTCGGCCACCTCCTCACCCATGATAAACACGTCCTCGTCGCGGCGCATCTCTTCGGCCATGCCGTCGCGCAACGCCTCGCGCACGGTCTGCTGCTTGACCTTGGTGCCCTCGGGCCAGTCGGGGGAGGTGTCGGGCTCGGGGTGCGCCATTGCCGCTGCCGGGGCGGTTTCCGACGATTGTTCCTTGTCGGCGGGCACGGGGGCAGAGGCGGGCGCCTCTTTCGCGCTTTCGATGTCGTCGGCGCTCTCGCCTTCTTCCAGCAGCACGGCGATGGGCGTATTGACCTTTACCCCTTCGGTGCCTTCCGCGATCAGGATCTTGCCGATCGTGCCTTCATCGACGGCCTCGAATTCCATCGTCGCCTTGTCGGTCTCGATCTCGGCCATGATGTCGCCGGAGTTGACGGTATCGCCTTCCTTGACCAGCCATTTGGCCAGCGTGCCTTCTTCCATCGTGGGCGAGAGGGCGGGCATGAGAATTTCGGTCGCCATTACACGGCCTCCTGCGGAATTTCGTCTGCGTAAATATCTGTCCAAAGCTCGTCGAGCGCGGGTTCAGGGCTTTCCTTGGCGAACTCGGCGCTTTCGTTGACGATGCCCTTGATCTCCTTGTCGATGGCCTTCAGATCCTCTTCGGTGGCGTGATCGCCCGTCAGCAGCATCTTGCGCACGCTCTCGATACAGTCCCGCTCGTCGCGCATTTTCTGCACCTCCTCGCGGGTGCGGTATTTGGCCGGGTCCGACATCGAATGGCCGCGGTAACGGTAGGTCTTGATCTCGAGAATGTAGGGTCCCTTGCCCGCGCGGCAGTGTTTCACCGCCGTCTCGCCCGCGGCCTTCACCGCCAGCACGTCCATACCGTCGACAGCCTCACCGGGGATGCCGAACGCCTTGCCGCGCTCCCAGATCTCGGCGCTGGAGGTCGAGCGTTGTTGCGCCGTGCCCATGGCGTATTGGTTGTTCTCGATCACGAAGATGCACGGCAGCTCCCAAAGGGCGGCCATGTTGAACGTCTCGTACACCTGGCCCTGGTTGGCCGCGCCGTCGCCAAAGTAGGTAAAGGTGACGTTATCATTGCCCTTGTATTTATCGGCAAAGGCAAGCCCCGCCCCCAGCGGCACGTTGGCGCCCACGATGCCGTGGCCGCCGTAAAACTTCTTCTCCTTCGAGAACATGTGCATCGAGCCGCCCTTGCCCTTGGAGTATCCCCCCTCGCGGCCCGTCAGCTCTGCCATCACGCCCTTGGGATCCATCCCGCAGGCCAGCATGTGCCCGTGATCGCGGTAGGTTGTGATGCGGCTGTCGCCTTCCTTGGCCGTTGCTTCAAGCCCGACAACGACCGCTTCCTGCCCGATGTAGAGGTGGCAAAAGCCCCCGATCAATCCCATGCCGTAAAGCTGGCCCGCCTTCTCCTCGAACCGCCGGATTAACAGCATGTCGCGGTAGTAGGCAGTTAATTCCTCAGCGGAGACGTTGGGCTTTTTTGCGGTGCTCTTGCGTGCGGCCATGAAGGTCCTCCCGAATGGCGCCGCATCCTGCTGCAGCGCAAAGTAGTTTAACGTTAAACTACACGATACAGGATTCGAAAAGGAATGGCGAGAGGCTTACACGTGCAGATTGATCGCGCGGCAAAAGTGTCAGCGGATGACGATTTCGTCGGCCCGCACCATGCCCAGAACGTGGCGCGCACGCTCGTCCAGCAGATCCAGATCCAGGTAGTTGTCGGACAGGCGGCGGGTGAGATTTTCCATCTGCGCCACTTCCGTGCGCGCCGCCTCAAGCTGTGCGCGCAGATCGGCGGCCTCGGCGAGAATCTCCGCGCGCCGGAACAGGCCGAAATCACCCTGCACGGCGGCAAAGGTGAAATACAGGCTCAGCGCAAAGGCGATGGCGAAAAAGATCAACGGACCAAAGGCGAGTTTGCTCATGGAAGGGGGCCTGCGATTGCTCAATAACACGGCCTCTTGGTGGGCCGTGCGAACACTATGCCACAGGTGATTCGCAAAGGGAATCCCCCGTGGCACAGGTGCGGTATTTTTGCCTAGTTCGCTTGCAGGCGGGCGGGCACGTCCGTCTCGATCCAGCCGCGCAGGACATCGGCGTCGAGGGTCTGCGTCATCTCGGCCCAGACGTCGCCCAGCCCGCGCAGACGCATCCGCGTGTCCAGCTCGTCGCGCAGGGCCTCGCCCGCGCTGTCGCCCGCCGCCGCCGCCATTGCGGCCCAGAAGTACGCGCTGGCAAAGCTGCGCGGCGCGCCGATCCCGCTGGCGTGGGCGAAGGCCGCCGTGCGCATGTCCGCAAGCGTGGAAAAGCGCATCGGATCACGGCTGGCCGCTGGGGCCGCGTCGGATTGGATCTCAAGCACCTGTTCCAGCGGCAGCCCGGCCTCCAGCCGCTCCAATAGACCCAGCGCCTGCGTGCGGCCCGCGGCCACGGCGGTGATCGCGTCGCGGTAGGCGGGGACGGGGGCGATATCGGCGAACCCTTCGGCCAGCAGATGCGCGGCCTCGGGATCGCGGCGTTGCGCCAGCGGCAGCAGGGTGGTTGCCGCCAATGACAGGTTGCGCGGCGCACCGTCCCCGGTGATCAGCGCACGGCCCACGCGCAGACGGTCGGCGTCGTCCAGGCGCTCCTCAGCGGCGGCGATCAGCAGATCGCGCGGCAGGCTGCTGCGCAGGCGCGCGCTCACGTCCGTCAGCCGCGGGGCAAGGGCGGTGATCAATGTGCCGGGATCCTCCAGCGCGGCGGCGTCAAGCCGCAGGGGCGCGGGATCAATTGTGGCCTCCAGCGTTACGCTGCGCCCGCCCTCCAGCAGATCGACGACAACCGCGCCCGCGTCCTCGACCAGCTGCGATTGGGCCGGGTTCAGCGGGCCGGGTCCAAAGGCTTGCGTCAGCGCCTGCTGTACCGTGCCCACGGCGGCCTGCGGCTCCAGCATCTGCGGGGGCAGGATCTGACGGGCCCTGTCAGCAAGCCCGCGATCCTCGATCTGGACACGCGCGCGGCGCAAAAGCACCGACGGCTCCGGCTCCTCGGTCTGCAAATTCATCCGGTAGCTGACGTAGTCGGCTTGCGCATCCGCACTCAGACGGACCAGCCCGTCGACGCTGGCCTCGATCTGCATGTCCATGGCACCCGAGGGCAGATCGTAGAGCAGGCTCAGATCCAGCCGGTCCACGGCAATATCCGTCAGGCCCATCATCCCCACGACAGGGCGCGCCTCGGGCGGGAGGCAGTCGAAATCCACCACCGCCCCGGCCAGCGTGACCGACACGCGCAGCTCATCGACCCGGTCAAACGGCGCGCCACGTACGCTTACGCGGTCCGCGCGGATCGTGCAGGCACCGGGGGCGAGACCGGGCAGGGTGGGCGCCACATCCAGCCCGGTGATGGCGATCTGCCCGCTTATCGGATCGACGCTCAGCCCGTCGTAGCGCAGATCGGCAAAGGCGCGCCCGGTCAGCACCAATTGGCTGGCGACGGCTTGCCCCAACCGCTCGACGGTGAAGAAATCCCAGAACCCCGGCGGATCGACCGCCTGCTGTGCGCCCAGAGGCGTGGCGAGGGACAGGGCGAGCGGCAGGGCAAATCGGTGCATGAAAATCTCCGGGGGTTAAAAACCTCAGCCTACCAGTGCAGCGACCCCGGGCAAGGTTTTCCCTTCCATCCACTCCAGAAAGGCGCCGCCGGCGGTGGAGATATAGGTGAAGTCCTCCGCCACGCCCGCCTGATTGAGCGCTGCGACCGTATCGCCGCCGCCCGCGACCGAAATGAGCGTGCCCGCGCCCGTGCGCCTGGCCGCATCGCGCGCGGCGGCGACGGTGGCGGTGTCGAAGGGCGGGATTTCGAATGCGCCCATGGGGCCGTTCCAGATCAGTGTTTTCAGATCGGCGAAGGCGTCGGCCACCGCCTCCACACTCGCCGGACCCGCATCCAGCACCATCTGATCCGCGTCCAGAATCGTGTCGGACGTGAGGGCGACAGTCTCATGCGCGGCCCCTTTGGCAAATTCGCGCGCAACGAGCCCGTCGCGAGGCAGGATGACCGTGCAGCCCGTGCGCTCGGCTTCGGCCATGATGGCGCGGGCCGTGTCGAAATAGTCAGGCTCCATCAGCGACGCGCCCAGCTGCGCGCCCTGTGCCGCAAGAAACGTATTCGCCATGCCGCCGCCGATCACCAACGTGTCGATGCGGCCGACGAGGTTTTCCAAAAGCGCGATCTTGGTCGAGACCTTGGCACCGCCCACCACCGCGCCGACAGGGCGCTCCGGCGTCGACAGCGCGGCTTCGAGCGCCGAAAGCTCTGCCTGCATCAACCGACCCGCGCAGGCGGGCAGGTGATGCGCCACTCCTTCGGTGGAGGCATGCGCGCGGTGCGCGGCGGAGAAGGCATCGTTGCAATAGACATCGCCCAGACCCGCAAGCCGTTTGGCAAAGGCGGGGTCGTTGGCTTCCTCACCCGGATAAAAGCGGATGTTTTCCAGCAGCAGGATCTCGGCGGCGCGGTGCTTATCCGTTGGGGCCTCGGCGGCCTCCAGCGTCTCGATCAGGCGCACATCGCGACCGAGGGCCGCCTCAAGCGCGGGCAGAACCTGACGCAGGCTCATGTCGGGCACCACGCGCCCCTTGGGCCGCCCGAAATGGGCGATCAGGATCGGCTTGCCGCCCTTGGCGAGGATATCCTGCACGGTGGGCACGATCCGGTCGATGCGCGTCGTGTCGGTAACGCGCCCGTCCTCGACAGGTACGTTGATATCCACCCGGCACAGCACCCGCTGCCCCGCCAGATCCATCTCATCGAGCGATTTCCAAGCCATCTGTCGTTCCTTCCGGTCCACGGTATCTATGGGGCGTTGTTTTGCCGGTATCCCCGGGCAGGTCAATGCACCGGCTTGGCAATCTTGCCCGTGCGGCTTAGGTATCTGCCAACGAAAGTCAAAGGAGTGCGGCATGGCCGATATCAAAGACCCCGAAAACACGATCCTGATGGAGCTCAAGGACGGGACTGTCACCATCGAGCTACTGCCGGATGTGGCGCCAGAGCATTGCGCGCGGATGAAAGAGCTCGCCCGGGCGGGTGCGTATGACAATGTGGCCTTTCACCGGGTGATCGACGGCTTCATGGCGCAGACCGGCGACGTGCAGCACGCGAACATGGAAAAGGACTATAACCCGCGCATGGCGGGCACGGGTGGATCGGAAATGCCCGATCTGCCGGCGGAATTCTCGAAAGTGCCGCACGCGCGCGGCAGCCTGGGGGCCGCGCGCTCGGCCAATCCCAATTCGGCCAACAGCCAGTTCTTCATTAACTTCAAGGACAATGATTTCCTGAACGGGCAATACACCGTCTACGGTCAGGTCGTGTCGGGGATGGAACATGTGGACGCCATCGCCAAGGGCGAGCCACCCGCCAATCCCGACCGCATGATCAGCGTGAAGGTGGCCGCAGATGCGTGATCTTGTAGCTGGCGGCTTTCTTGCGGCGCTCTTCGCGGGGCCTGCGATGGCGACGGGATTGCAGATCGAGATCGCGGGGGAGGCCAATGGCACCGTCACGGTGGATCTTCTGGAAGAGGTCGCGCCAAATCACGTCGCGCGCATCACCGCGCTGGCCGCCGACGGGAAATACGACGGGGTCGTGTTTCACCGGGTGATCGACGGCTTCATGGCACAGACCGGCGATGTCGAGCACGGGCGCCAGGGCGGCGATCTGCGCCGCGCGGGCACCGGCGGGTCGGATATGCCGGATCTGGGCGCCGAATTCTCGGATCTGCCTTTCGAGACCGGCGTGGTGGGCATGGCCCGCGCGCAGAACCCTGATTCGGCCAACAGCCAGTTCTTCATCATGTTCGACGCGGCGCCGTTCCTGAACGGTCAGTATACGGTCGTCGGCCGCGTGACCGACGGGCAGGATGTGGTGGATGCGATCAAGCGCGGCACCGGCGGGAATGGGGCCGTTGTCGGCGCACCGGACGTGATGCGCGAGGTGACCGTCATCGACTGACGGGGAATTCCGCCGTGGTGTTTGGGGCGCTGCCGGGAGACCGGTGGCGCCTTTTTTGCAGCCGCAGTTCGGGCGGCAGGGTCGGGATTGAGGTATTTGGAAAAGGGTGCAGGCAGGGGACACGCAAAAACGCCGCCGGCGGATGCGCGGCGGCGTTTTGAATCGTGTCGTAACAAGCTGGCTCAGGAAGCGGGGTTGGCTTTCTGCGCGGGCGCGGATTTGGCGCCGGGGTTCAACGGATCGTCCTGACGCTGCACGGAGCCTTCGAAATGGGCGCCGCTCTCGATCGCGATGGTCTTGTGGATGATGTCGCCCTCGACCCGCGCAGTGGAGGTCAGGCGCACCTTGAGACCGCGCACGCGGCCCACGATGCGGCCATTGATGACCACGTCGTCCGCGATGACCTCACCCTTGATTGTCGCGGTCTCGCCGATGGTCAGCAGATGCGCGCGGATGTCGCCTTCGACCGTGCCTTCGACCTGGATATCACCGGTGGTTTTCATGTTGCCGGTCACGTGCAAATCGGCGGACAGCACCGAGGCTGGAGGCTTTGCCTTGGGCGCCGAGGCCTTGAATTCCGACTGCTTGGGCGCGGGGGACGGGGAGGCCTGTGCAGCGGAGGGCGGCGTGGAAGGCTTGGCTCCGTCAGCGCCACCCGGCGCGGGATCGTTGATTTTGCTTTTAGAAAACATCGTTTGCTGCCTTGATATAGATCATTGGGTTGACGGCCTTACCGCCGACGCGGACCTCGTAATGGAGATGCACGCCGGTGACCCGTCCTGAAGCACCCATATCACCGATCCGCTGGCCGCGCGACACTCTTTGTCCAACCTTGACGCGCATTTTCGACAGGTGCGCGTAGCGGGTTTCGATGCCAAACTCATGCTGGATCTTGACCAGACGACCATATCCTGAGCCCCAGCCCGCGTGGGTCACAACACCGTCCGCCGTGGCATAGAGCGGCGTGCCGAGGCCTGCGGCAAAATCGACGCCCTGGTGCATGCGGCGACCGCCGGTTTTGGGATCTCGGCGGAAGCCGAATTTGGAGGTGAAGCGGAACGAATCCTTCACCGGATTGGCAAAGGGCGCCTTGGACGCGGCGATGCGGTAGAGGTTAAGCTTGTCCATCTGGTTGAGCAGACGGTTTGCGCGCAGCGTGTCCACGGTGGGTTCATCGCCGCGGGTGGTGAAGCTGAGCGGTGTCAGCGGGCCGCCCTGACCGGAATAGCCACGGCGCACGGTGCGCAGGATCTGGTCGGTCGGCATGCCCGCGTTTCGGAACATCCGGTCCAGTGGCGCGACAGAGACGGTCATCGCCTCTTCGAGCTGGCGGAAGATGGTGTCGTTCTGCTCCTGCATGAGCGCGATCTTCTGGGTCAGCTCGTCGGCGGCCAGCAGGGCGTCCTGCGCGTCGGCCTCGATCTTGTCGCGCTCCGCCGCGGTGCGGGCCAGCGCGTCGGCAAGGAAATCCATCGGTGCGGTATTGGCGGCAACCTGCAACTCCGCGCCGCCCTCTTCGGTCAGGCTGGCAAGCTGCGTGCGGGCCGCTTCGCGGTCTTTCATGGTGTCGCGCAGGGTGCTTTGGATCACGTCGATGCCGGTTTCGAGCTCGCGGCGGCGCGTTTCCGAATTCAGAAGTTCGGACTGCATCACGGAAATCTGGGCGAGGGCCGCGTTGAAGCGTTCCTGCGCCGCCAGCGCTTCTTCGGCGCGGGCGTCGCGCTGCGCGGACAGATCGTTGAGCCGCGCCTGGTAGGTGCGCTGATCGCGTTTGGCCTGATCGCGGAAGTTGCCCGACCCGATGCTGTCCATCAGAATGATTGCGGCGGCGACGATGGCCCAGCTGACCAACAGGGCCGATCCTGCGACCGCCAGAAGCTGGGTGCCCGGACGCAGACGGATAAACCGCGTGTCGCTGTCGGATTTCAGAAAGACGCGCCGTTCCGGGAAATACCGTTCCAGAAAGGCATGAGTTTTAATCGCGAGCTTTGTTCGCACGTTTTACCGTCCCCTTATTGTTCTACGGCTGCGCGTGTCCCGCGCGCAGCTGTTAACGGTATTGCAATATCCAGCGCGGATAGATGGGGCAACCCTTGCGACCAAAGCGGGGCAAGACCGGCACAATTTGAGGGTAAACTGGCAGAAATCCGCCGAATGCAGCAGGTTGGAGGCGGGAACTTACCCGTTCTGGGCGAGTGGCCAGTAGAAATCCGGCGGTATTCCAGCTTCGGCACGCTTCTCTTCGTTGAAGGGGGGCTTCAGCGCGCCATGGAAATATTGGCGCACAAGGCTGTGGAATTGCACCGTCGGATCCAGATCGTGGCGACCGCACAGGAAGTGAAACCATTTTGAGCCGTACGCGACGTGGTGCACCTCCTCGGCGTAGATCGTCTCGAGCGCGTCGACCGCGCCGGTGTCCTTGGCGCGCTTGAAAATCTCGATCATGCCGGGAGTGACGTCGAGGCCGCGCGCCTCCAGCACCATGGGGACGACGGCAAGCCGACCCATGAAATCATCCACCGTATCCTCGGCGGCGCGCCACATGCCGGCGTGCGCAGGCAGGGCGCCGTAATGGCTGCCTGCCGCTTCAAGACAGTCGCACATTAGGTTGAAATGCTTGGATTCCTCATCCGCGGCCTTCACCCAGTCATCGTAGTATCCGATGGGCATTTTCACATGGGCAAAGCGGGCGATGATGTCCCAGTGCAGATCAACGGCGTTGAGCTCGATGTGGGCGACGGCGTGCAGCAGGGCGATGCGGCCCTCGGGCGTGCCGGGGCGGCGGCGTGGCACGTCACGCGGGCTCAGAAGCTCGGGCGTGGCGGGGCGCGCGGGGTGCAGGGGGGGATCGGCCCGGCCGATCCGGGGCTCTGCCCCCTCGGCCCGGGCGGCGCGCCATTGGGCGGCAAAACCGCGCGACAGGGCCGTCTTTTCGCGCCCATCTGCGGTGCGCAGCACGGCATCGGCCATCTCGGCGAGCGGTTTCAAAGCGCGCGCACGGCGTCGAGGACCTCTTCGACGTGGCCGGGCACCTTCACCTTGCGCCAGATTTGCGCGATCGTGCCATCGGCGGCAATCAGATAGGTTGCACGTTCGATCCCCATGGATTTCTTGCCGTACATGTTTTTCTCGACCCAGACGCCGTAATCTTCGGTGACGCTGCCTTCGCTGTCCGAAAGAAGCGGTACGGTCAGATCATGCTTTGCGGCGAATTTGTCGTGTTTCGCCATGCTGTCGCGCGAAATGCCAAAGACCTTTGCGCCCGCCGCCTCGAACGCATCCAGATGTTCGGAAAAGCCGACGCTTTCCTTGGTACAGCCCGGCGTGTCGTCGCGCGGGTAGAAAAACAGGACAACGGGCGCGCCTTGCAGCGCGCTCAGCGTCACCTCACCGCCGCCGGTGACGGGCAGGGTGAAATCCGGGGCGGGTTGGGAAATCTCGGGCATGTGTTCCTCCGTCATAGGCGCGGGCCTTCCGGCGCGCGCGGGCCTCTGTCATAGTAGCGTGACTGCGGGAAAGTCCACCGCAAGCCGTAAGGGAAATATCAGCAGATGTCTGACAAGACCGCGCCCGACGTTCTCGCAGCGCCGCCGAAAGGCAGGCGCCTGTGGCTGTTGCGCGGTATGGCGCAGGCGGTGTGGTCGCTTGTCCTTCTGGGGGGCGTGCTGGCGGTGCTGGGGCTCTATCTGTTCTACGACCGTCCGCTGACGGCGCCCGATTGGGTCGAGGCGCGGATCGAGACGCGACTGGCGCAGGAATTCCCGACGGTGCGCATCACCTTCGGCGAGCTGCGCGTGCTGATCGAAGAGGGCTGGCGCCCGCGCGTGCGTCTGCGCGACATCCGGGTCCGCACGCCAGAGGGGCGCGAACTGGTACAATTCGCCGAAGCCACGGCAGAGGTGTCGATGGCGGCGCTGCTGGACGGGGAGGTACAGCCGGAGGCGATCCGGCTCAACGGCGTTGTGGCAACGCTCATCCGTGCGCCCTCGGGGGCGCTGTCGCTGCGCCGCGATCTGGCGCTTGAAGGCGGGGACGGTCTGGTAGGGCTGACCCCCGGCGCGGCGGTTGAGGGTATCGACGCGGTGCTGGCGCAACCCGGCCTTGCCGCGCTTGAGGCCGCTGAGCTGCGCGGGCTGACGTTGCAATTCATCGACCAGCGGGCCGAGCAGGCCTATACCCTCGACGGGGGCCGTGTGCTGGCGCGACGCACCGACGGGCGGCTCACGATCACCGCGGATCTGGCGCTTCTGGCGGGGGACGGGGGCGGCGTGACCACGCTGGCCGCAAATTTTGCCAGCCCCATCGGGCAGACCGAGGCAGAGATGGGGCTGAGCCTGACCGGCGCGCGCAGCGCCGATTTTGCGACCCTTAGCCCGGCGTTCGGATTTCTGGGCGCGCTGCGCGCGCCGATCTCGGGTAATCTGCGCACGGGCGTGCGGGATGATGGCACGCTGGCGCCGCTGACGGCGGCGCTGCGCATCGGGGCGGGGGCGGTTCAGCCCAACGACGGCACGGCCCCCGTGCCTTTCGACAGTGCGCGCAGCTACTTCACCTACGACGCGGCGGCGGGGGTTCTGGAATTCACCGAACTGTCGGTACAGAGCGAGTGGATCAGCGCCACCGCCTCGGGCAATGCGCAGTTGACCGGGCTGCGCAGCGGCGCGCTGCAAAATCTGACCGGGCAGATCGAGGTGCGCGCGATCCGGGCCAACCCCATGGCGCTTTTCGAGGGCGGCGTGCAACTGGAAAGCGCCCACGTTGATTTCGCGCTGACGCCCGAGCCGTTCGAGCTGCGGCTGGGGGAGTTGGTCATCCGCGATGGCCCGATGACCGCGCGGGCCTGGGGGACGCTGGCCGCGCGGCCCGATGGCTGGCAGCTGTCGCTCGATGCGCGGGCGCCCCGGATCACGCCGGCGCGGGTGCTGGCATTCTGGCCGCCCACGCTCAAGGCCAAGACGCGGGGCTGGCTGGCCGACAATTTGCTGGAGGCCAACATCAGCAACGCCGATTTTGCGCTGCGGCTGGCCCCCGACGCCGCGCCGCGCAGCTTTCTGTCGTTCGATTTCGACGAGGCGCGGGTGCGGGTGCTGCGCGGACTGCCGCCGATCAGCCGCGCGCGCGGACACGCGAGCCTTGAGGCCGCACGGTTTGTCATCGCGGTGGCCGAGGGCGAGATGCAGGCGGCGCAGGGCGGGGTCCTGAACCTCCGCGATTCAGCATTCGTCATCCCCGACACCCGCGTGCGCCCCAATACGCCCGCCGAAGTGACACTCAACACAAGTTCCAGCCTGACGGCAGCGCTCTGGACGCTGGATCAGCCGCCCATGCGGGTGTTGCAGCGCGTGGGGCTGGGCACCGATCTGGGCGCGGGGCGGGCGCAGCTGTCGGGCACGTTGAAATTCCCGCTGCGACGTGGCGGCAGCCCGGCGGACGTGCTCTTTGACGTTGGCGGCACCTTGCTGGAGCTTGAAAGCGACGCGCTCATCAAGGGCCGCCGCCTGGAGGCGCCGTCGCTGTCGCTGCGCGCGACCAACACAGGGGTCGAAATCGGCGGGAGCGGCACGCTCGACGGGACAGCCTTTGACGGGCAATGGCGCCAGCCCATCGGACCGGGAAGTGCCCGGAGCAGCTGGGAAGGTTCGGTGCGCATCACGCCGGAGGCGCTTGCGCAATTCGGTGTGGCCCTGCCGCCGGGCACGCTGTCGGGGGCGACACAGGCGCAGGTGACGGTGGATCTCGCGCGCGGCACGCCGCCAACGCTCACCGCACGGTCGGACCTGCGGGGCATGTCGGTGGCCGTGCCGCAGATCGGCTGGCGCAAATCCGCAAACACCGCGGGGCAGCTGCGGGTCGACGCCGTGCTGGGCGCGCGCCCTTCGGTGCCGCGGCTGAGCCTCGCGGGCGCGGGGCTGGAGGCGGCGGGCAGCGTGACGCTGGCCCCGGCGGGCGGATTGGAGCGATTGCGGCTCGACCGTTTGCGGGTGGGCAGCTGGCTTGATGCGCCGGTGGATCTGCTGGGGCAGGGCGCGGGGCGCGCGCCGCAGGTGGTCGTGCGCGGCGGGAGGCTCGATCTGCGCAGCGCGCCCTTCGGCGGCACGCGGCAAGGCCGCGCGTCGGGGGATGCCGGGCGCGGCGCACCCGAGGCGCAGGCACCGATGCAAGTACGGCTGGACCGGCTGCAGCTCACGGACACCATTCATCTGGCCAACCTGCGCGGCGAGTTCAAAACCGCCGCCGGGCTGGATGGCCCGTTTCAGGGTCTCGTCAATGGCGGTACTGCGATCACCGGGCGGGTCGTGCCGCAAAACGGCCGCACCGCGCTGCGGGTGACGACGCCCGACGCGGGCGGCGTGCTGCGCTCTGCGGGCGTGCTGCGTCAGGCAGTGGGCGGCGCGCTGGATCTGACGCTGACGCCATTGGGGGCGGGCGGTGCATTCGACGGGCGCATGACCGTCAAGGGTGTGTCGATCAAGGACGCGCCGTCGATGGCCGCGCTGGTCAATGCGGTTTCCGTCGTCGGCCTGGTCAACGAGATGAACGGCGACGGCATCTATTTTGACGAGGTTGCCGCGCGGTTCCGCCTGACGCCGGGGCGTGTGACGCTCTCCGAGGGATCTGCCGTGGGCGCCTCGCTGGGGATTTCGATGGACGGGGTGTTTGCCACCGATACCGGTGACATCGCGATGCAGGGGGTGATCACGCCTGTCTATCTGCTCAACGGGATCGGATCGGTGCTGACGCGCAAGGGCGAGGGGCTGATTGGGTTCAATTATTCGCTGGGCGGCAAGGCCAAGGATCCCGAAGTCTCGATCAATCCGCTGTCGGCGCTGGCGCCGGGGGGGCTGCGCGATGCGTTCCGCGCGCCCAAGACCGAGCTGCCGCAGATCGAGGGGGCCACGCCCGCACCCGACGCGGCGCCGGAGCCGCCCGCGCGCAGACCCATTGCACCCAATGCCGGAGACCGCTAGGCCCGCGCGCATGAAACTGAGTGATTTTGATTTCGACCTTCCCGAGGACCGCATCGCCGTGCGGCCCGCCGTCCCGCGCAGCTCCGCCAAGCTGTTGATCGCGGATGGGGCGCAGACCCACGACCAAACGGTGGGCGATCTGCCCGATTGGCTGCGCCCCGGCGACCGGCTGGTGCTCAACGATACCCGCGTGATCCCCGCGCGCCTGTCGGGGCTGCGCCACCGCGACAGCGCGCAGGGGCCCGTCACAGCGCGGATCGAGGCCACGCTGCTGGAGCCTCAGGCGGAGGCGGGCGTCTGGTCGGCGCTGATCAAGCCGCTCAGAAAGCTACAGATCGGGGAGGAGGTCGTGTTCTCGGACGACCTGAGTGCGACGCTGGTGGGCGTACAGGACGGGCAGGGGATGCTGGCCTTCAACCTGACGGGCGAGGATTTCGATACGGCCCTCAACGCGGCCGGGGCGATGCCGTTGCCCCCCTATATCGCCGCCAAGCGCGCGGCGGATGCGCAGGACCGCACCGATTATCAGACTGTCTGGGCGCGTCACAAGGGGGCAGTCGCAGCGCCCACGGCCTCGCTGCATTTTGATGCAGCGCTCCTGGCGGCGCTTGAGACGCGGGGGGTGCAGTTCAGCTACGTCACGCTGCACGTGGGCGCGGGCACCTTCCTGCCGGTGAAGGTCGACGACATCGCGGATCACAAGATGCACAGCGAATGGGGACAGGTGAGCACCTCCGCCGCCGCCGAGATCGCCGCGACCAAAGCCGCCGGCGGTCGCGTGATCCCGGTAGGCACCACCGCGCTGCGCCTGATCGAGACCGCCGGACGCGGTGGGCAGATCACCCCCTGGGAGGGCGATACCGATATCTTCATCACGCCCGGTTTCAGCTTCAACGTCGCCGACGCGCTGATCACGAATTTCCACCTGCCACGCTCGACGCTGATGATGCTCGTCTCGGCGCTGATGGGGGTGGACCGGGTGCGGGAAATCTACGCCCACGCTGTCACAAAAAATTATCGATTCTTCTCTTACGGAGATGCGTCGCTGCTGATACCGCCGCGCTGAAACGACCCTCAATGAGTCGCAGACAGGCCCGACGCGGCGTTTGCGGGGCTGTTAGGCGGGGCTGACTGGTAAGGAGACGCGGCAATGCTACAGGTACTCTCCAGCGCATGGGCGCTTTTGTTCGGGATGTTCCTTCTGATGCTCGGCAACGGGATGCAGGGGACGCTTCTGGGTATTCGCGGGGGCTGGAAGGGTTCGACACCTTTGCGATGTCGATCGTGATGTCGGCCTATTTTGCCGGCTTCCTCGGCGGCTCGCGTCTGGCGCCCCGCATGATCCAGCGGGTGGGACACGTGCGCGTTTTTGCGGCACTTGCCTCGATGATCTCAGCAGTGATGATCCTATATCCCAGCTATCCCAGCATCATCGTGTGGACTTTCGGTCGTGTGCTGATCGGGTTCTGCTTTTCCGCCGTTTACGTCACGGCGGAAAGCTGGCTGAACAATGCCGCGAACAATTCCAATCGCGGGCAGGCGCTGTCGCTGTATATGATCGTGCAGACGCTGGGCATCGTGGCGGCGCAGGCGCTGCTGCTGACGGCGGATCCCGGTGGCTTCATGCTGTTCGTGATCCCCTCGATCCTCGTGAGCCTTGCGATCACGCCGATCCTTCTGTCGATCAGCCCCACGCCCGCGTTTGACACCACCAAACCGATGAGCCTGCGCCAGCTGGTCAATTTCTCCCCGTTGGGGCGGTGGGTATGTTCATCCTCGGCGGGATCTTTTCGGCGCAATTCGGCATGTCGTCGGTTTATGGCGCGCAGGCGGGGCTGAGCGTCGCGCAGATCTCGACCTTTGTGGCGACGTTCTTTGTCGGCGCGGTGGTGCTGCAATATCCCGTTGGCTGGCTGTCGGACCGCATGGACCGACGGGTGCTGATCATCGGCGTCTCGGTCATCGGGCTGGTGGGATCGATCATGGGGATGATGCTGGGCCATGTGTTTGCCTTGTTGCTGGTGTCGGCCTTCGTGATCGGCGGCATGGCAAATCCGCTTTATTCGCTGTTGATCGCCCACACCAACGACTTTCTGGAGCATGAGGACATGGCCGCCGCCTCAGGCGGTCTGCTGTTCATAAACGGGCTGGGCGCGATCCTGGGGCCGGTCATCACCGGTTGGATCATGGGCACGTCGCTGGGCCCTGCGGGGTTCTATTTGTTTACCGCGATCCTGTTCGTGGCGATGGTAGTCTATGCGGGCTACCGCGCGACCGTGCGCGATACGGTGCCCGTGGACGAGACCGGTCAATACGTGGCCATGACACCCTCGGCCACGGCGGTGGCGATGGAAATCGCGCAGGAATACGCCATCGAAAGTGAGCTGGAAGACAGCGCCGGGGACCCCGAAACGGACCAAAAGTGACCTAAAGGAAACATTTTTAGGCATCCGCGCGGTGTTAGCGCAATTATTGCAGCCTCGTTGCAATTTGTGTCTGTCAATCGTGCGGGGCCTCTGTCTACCGTCTCCTATTGACCAAGGCTGACACATGGGAGTGGGAAAATGGTTGATCCGCAGGACGTCCTGTCATTCTGGCTTGATGAGGTTGGGCCGTCGGGGTGGTACGCCACCGACGCAGCGCTTGACGCGAAGATCGCCGCGCGCTTTGGCCCGACGATCGAGGCAGCCCGCAGCGGCAGCCTCGGGCTTTGGCTGACCTATCCCTCCGGCGCGCTCGCCTATCTGATCCTGACCGATCAGTTCACCCGCAACATCTATCGCGGCACGGCAGAGGCATTCACGCTCGACCCGCTGGCGCTTGCGGTGGCGAAACAGGCGATCTGCAAGGGGTGGGACAAGAAGATCGACGCGCCCGCGCGGCAGTTCTTTTACCTGCCCCTGATGCATTCCGAAAACCTCAGCGATCAGGACCGGTGCGTGCGGCTGATGTGCGAGCGGATGCCGGAGAGTGACGACAACATGCTGCACGCCCGCGCACACCGTGAGGTGATCCGCCAGTTCGGTCGCTTTCCGTACCGCAATGAAGCCCTCTCGCGCACGCAGACGCAGGGAGAGCAGGCCTATGCTGCCGCCGGGGGCTACGGTCACACGCTCCGCACATTGCAGCAGGCGCAGGCCGCCTGAACCGGTCCACTATGGCGTCCCGGAAACCCGCGTCCGTTTGGCGCGGGTTTTGCATGTCGGCCTTGCACGGCTTGCCATTGATGGTCGACCGGAGATGGTTTAATGGTAAACCATATTCTGGCTTAACTGCGCGAGGTGCCCCATGGCCGAGACTTCCTATGATCTGATCGTGATTGGCGCCGGGCCGGGTGGCTATGTGGCCGCGATCCGCGGCGCGCAGCTGGGGATGAAGGTCTGCATTGTCGAGCGCGAGCATCTGGGCGGCATCTGCCTGAACTGGGGCTGCATCCCGACAAAGGCGATGCTGCGCTCGTCCGAGGTGTTCCACCTGATGCACCGGGCCAAGGAATTCGGCCTGAAGGCCGAGGGCATCGGCTATGACCTCGACGCGGTGGTCAAACGCTCACGCAAGGTGGCCGGGCAGCTGTCGGGCGGCATCGGCCATCTGATGAAGAAAAACAAGGTCACCGTGGTGATGGGTGAGGCGACGATCCCCGCCAAGGGCAAGGTGAGCGTCAAGACGGACAAGGGCACCGAGAGCCTGAGCGCCAAGAACATCGTGCTGGCCACCGGCGCGCGCGCGCGCGAGCTGCCGGGGCTGGAGGCTGACGGCGACCGCGTGTGGACCTACAAACACGCGCTGCAACCCAAGCGCATGCCGAAAAAGCTGCTGGTCATCGGATCGGGCGCCATCGGCATCGAATTCGCGAGCTTTTACAACACGCTGGGGGCCGACACGACCGTGGTCGAGGTGATGGACCGCGTGCTGCCCGTCGAGGACGCCGAAATCAGCGCCTTTGCCAAGAAATCCTTTGAAAAGCAGGGCATGAAGATCATGCAAAAGAGCATCGTCAAGAAGCTCGACCGCGCCAAGGACAAGGTGACCGCGCACATCGAAGTGGGCGGCAAGCTGGAAAAGCAGGAGTTTGACACGGTAATCTCGGCCGTGGGGATCGTGGGCAATGTCGAGGGGCTGGGCCTCGAAGAGCTGGGCGTGAAGATCGACCGCACCCATGTGGTCACCGATGAATATTGCCGCACGGGCGTCGACGGGCTGTATGCCATTGGCGACATCGCGGGCGCGCCATGGCTTGCGCATAAGGCCAGCCACGAGGGCACGATGGTGGTCGAGCATATGGCGGGCAAACACGTGCATCCGGTGAAGGCCGAGACGATTGCGGGCTGTACCTATTGCCATCCGCAGGTCGCCTCCGTCGGCTATACCGAAGCGAAGGCGAAAGAGCTGGGCTACGACATTAAGGTCGGGCGCTTTCCCTTTATCGGCAACGGCAAGGCGATCGCGTTGGGTGAAGAGAACGGCATGATCAAGACGATCTTTGACGCCAAGACCGGCGAGCTTTTGGGCGCGCATATGGTGGGCGCGGAAGTGACCGAGCTGATCCAGGGATACGTGGTGGGGCGCCAGTTGGAGACGACCGAGGAAGACCTGATGCACACCGTCTTCCCGCATCCCACGCTGTCGGAAATGATGCATGAGGCGGTGCTCGACGCCTACGGGCGTGTCATCCACATGTGATCCAGCGGACGCGCTGACGCGCGATTATCTTTATCGGCGCGCGGGGCAGGCGTGAGCCCCTCATGGCATGGTTTGAGTGTGCCGTGAGGACTGAAAATTTGCTGAGACGGTGTTCAGGGCGCGGTGCGTCCTGAACGACCTTGCTCGAGTGTCTGCCCGCCGGGACCGCGTCAAGGACATGCGGGGCATGCGCCCCGTCGGCTGCGCCGATCCTTGACCCGGCCCCGACGGGCGTTGCGCCCCGCTATATGCGCTGGCATAATCACCGCATGGTAAGCCTCAATCGTGTCGTCATGGGACCGGCCTCGCGCCGGATGATCCAGGCCCTGAAACCGCAACGGCTTCAGGTGGCCGAGATTTCCGGCTGGTACGGGGAGCAATTCGATTTCAAATCCTACGAGAAATTCCGTTATCCCGAATATGACATCTGCGCGGGGCCGTATCTGGACCCCGAGACGGGCAAGCCGCGCAAGTTCGATCTGATCCTTGCCAATCAGGTGTGGGAGCATCTGGACCGCCCCTATCAGGCGACCAAGAACGTGCGGCGTATGCTGAAAAAGGGCGGGAAGTTCTGGGTGGCGGTGCCGTTTTTCATTCCGTTCCACGCGGCCCCCATGGATAATTCGCGCTGGTCGGCGCGCGGGCTCAAGAATTTCCTGATCGAATGCGGGTTCGAGGAGCATCTGATCGAGGCGCACCAATGGGGCAACCGCCACGTGGCGCGCCGTAACCTCGAAGATACCTGGCCGCCTGAATACGACGAAGCCACCGACGATATCGAAAACGACCCCGAGATGCCCATCTGTGCCTGGGCCATGGCCGAGCGCAGCTGATGGGGCGATCCTGGCCGATGATCCTCGCGCTGTGGGGCGCGGGGCTGGGGGCGGCTGCGCAATACGCGAAGTTCTCGGTGATCTACGATCTGTTGCAGGCGGAATATGGCAGCGGCGCCGCCGTGGGGTGGCTTGTATCCATCGTCGGCGGGGTGGGCATCGTGCTGGGCGTGGTGGCCGCGATGCTGGTCGGGCGCGTGGGCTTTCGCCGCGCGCTGCTGGGGGCGCTCTGGCTGGGCGCTGGGGTGTCCTTCGCGCAAGCCCTGATGCCAAGCCTGCCGGTGATGCTGGTGTTGCGCGGGATCGAGGGCGTGTCGCATCTGGGCCTTGTGGTGGCCGCGCCAACACTGATTGCGCAGGTGGCCACAGATCGCGATCGCGGGCTGGCGCTGACGCTTTGGGGTACATTCTTTGGCGTGGCGTTTGCGGTGATGGCCTGGGGCGGGCGCCCGCTGGCGCTTGCGGCGGGTCTTCCTGCCCTCTTTGCGGTCCACGGCGCCTATCTGGCGCTTTTTGCGCTGGCGCTCGCACGCCCCTTGCGCGGGGTGCTTGAGGCCGATGCGCCCTCGATGAAGGTTGTCGCCACGCATCTGGCCATCTACCGCTCACCGCGTATCGCGGCGCCTGCGGCGGGCTGGCTGTTTTATACGTTCTGTTTTGTGTCGATCCTGACGGTGTTGCCGCCGTTCCTCGACCCGTCGGTGCGGGCGCCGGTGATGGGGGCGATGCCGCTGGTCAGCATCGCCGTGTCGATGACCCTGGGCGTAGCACTCTTGCGCGTGATGAGCGCGGTGCAGGTGGTGATGCTGGGGTTTGCGCTGTCGGCGCTGGCGATGGTCTGGCTGGCGCTGGTGCCCGCGGGGCCGGTGGCCTGTCTGGCGCTGGCGGGCGCGATGGGACTGATCCAGGGGGCGACATTTGCCGCCGTGCCGCAGCTGAACGCGGCGCCGCAGGCGCAGGCGCAGGCCAATGGCGCCATGGCGCAGGCGGGCAATCTGGGCAACACGCTTGGCACCCCGGTGATGGCGCTGGCGCTGGCGGGGGCGGGCTATGCCAGCCTGCCGCTGATCGCGGGGGGTGCGTTTGTGGCCGGGCTGGCGGTGCACGCGGGTTTGGCGGCGCTGCGTCAAAAATCGTAATGTTCCGTTAACGTTCTTGTTTTGCCATTGGAGAATCCGCCCGCGCGGCCTATATCCCGCAGGGTGGAAAAGGGGTGACCAATGGCCGAGCTCAAGAACATCGAAGTCCGCGGCGCGCGCGAGCATAACCTCAAGGGGATCGACGTGGATATTCCGCGCGATCAGCTGGTGGTTATCACCGGGTTGTCGGGCTCCGGCAAATCCTCGCTCGCCTTTGATACGATCTATGCCGAAGGGCAGCGCCGCTATGTCGAGAGCCTGAGCGCCTACGCCCGCCAATTCCTTGATATGATGCAGAAACCGGATGTGGATCACATCTCTGGTTTGTCGCCCGCTATCTCGATCGAGCAAAAGACGACCTCGAAAAACCCGCGCTCCACCGTGGGCACGGTGACCGAAATCTACGACTACATGCGTCTGCTGTTCGCGCGGGTCGGCACGCCCTATTCGCCCGCTACCGGCAAGCCCATCGAGGCGCAGCAGGTGCAAGACATGGTCGACCGGATCATGAAGATGCCCGAGGGGACGCGCGCCTATCTGCTGGCCCCCATCATCCGCGACCGCAAGATCGAGTTCCGCAAGGAGTTCCTTGAGCTGCGCAAGCAGGGGTTTCAGCGGGTGAAGGTCGACGGCGAGTTCTACGAGCTCGACGAGCCGCCCACGCTGGACAAGAAGTTCCGCCACGACATCGACGTGGTCGTCGACCGGCTGGTCGTGCGCGAGGGGATGGAGACGCGGCTGGCCGACAGCCTGCGCACCGCTTTGGACCTTGCCGACGGGATCGCGATCCTTGAGACGGCGACGGAGGAGCCCGAACGGTTCACCTTCTCGGAAAAATTCGCCTGCCCTGAGTCGGGCTTCACCATTTCCGAGATCGAGCCGCGGCTGTTTTCCTTCAACGCGCCCTTCGGTGCGTGCCCGGCCTGCGACGGTCTGGGCAAGGAGCTGTTTTTTGACGAACGCCTCGTGGTGCCGGATCAGAATCTGAAGATCTACGACGGCGCGCTGGCACCCTGGCGCAAGGGCAAGAGCCCTTATTTCAAACAGACGATCGAGGCCATCGCCAAGCACTATGGCTTCAACCAGAACACAAAGTGGAAGGATCTGGATGCCAAGATCCAGCAGGTGTTCCTCTACGGGTCCGGCAAGGAAGAGATCAAATTTCGCTACGACGAGGGCGGGCGCGTCTATGAGGTCAGCCGCGTGTTCGAGGGGGTGATCCCCAACATGGAGCGCCGCTACCGCGAGACGGACAGCAACTGGATCCGCGAGGAATTCGAGCGCTATCAGAACAACCGCCCTTGCGGCACCTGCGATGGCTACCGCCTGCGCGAGGAAGCGCGCGCGGTGAAGATCGGCAAACCCGACGATCTGCGCCACGTCGGCCAGATCGTCGAGATGTCGATCCGGGAAGCCTTTGACTGGTGCGAGACCGTGCCGGAGGCGTTGAGCGTGCAGAAAAACGAGATCGCGCGCGCGATCTTGAAAGAGATCCGCGAGCGGCTCGGTTTTCTGAATAACGTTGGACTTGAATACCTTACGCTGTCACGTTCAAGTGGTACATTAAGTGGCGGGGAAAGCCAGCGTATCCGGCTGGCCTCCCAGATCGGCTCGGGCCTCACCGGCGTGCTCTATGTGCTCGACGAGCCGTCGATCGGCCTGCACCAGCGCGACAATGACCGCCTGCTGCTGACGCTCAAGAACCTGCGCGATCAGGGGAACACCGTGATCGTGGTGGAACACGATGAGGAAGCGATCCGCGAGGCCGACTATGTGTTCGACATCGGGCCGGGGGCAGGCGTGCACGGCGGGCAGGTGGTCGCCCACGGAACGCCCGCCGAAATCGCTGCCAATCCCGACAGTGTCACCGGCCAGTACCTGACCGGCGCGCGCGAGATCGCAGTGCCCGTTAAGCGCCGCAAGGGTAAGAAGAAATCGGTCAAGGTCGTGAAAGCTACCGGCAATAATCTGCAAAACGTCACTGCCGAATTCCCGCTGGGCAAGTTTGTCTGCGTCACGGGTGTGTCGGGCGGCGGAAAATCGACGCTGACCATCGAGACGCTGTTCAAGACCGCGAGCATGAACCTCAACGGCGCGCGCCAGACGCCCGCGCCCTGCGAGACCATCAAGGGTCTGGAGCACCTCGACAAGGTGATCGACATTGATCAACGCCCCATCGGGCGCACGCCGCGTTCGAACCCCGCCACCTATACCGGCGCCTTTACCCCGATCCGCGACTGGTTTGCCGGGCTGCCGGAGTCCAAGGCGCGCGGCTACAAACCCGGGCGCTTTTCGTTCAACGTGAAGGGCGGGCGGTGCGAAGCGTGCCAGGGCGACGGCGTCATCAAGATCGAGATGCACTTTTTGCCCGACGTCTACGTGGAATGTGAGACCTGCAAAGGCCAGCGCTATAACCGCGAGACGCTGGAGATCAAGTTCAAGGGCAAGAGCATCGCTGACGTGCTCGACATGACCGTTGAGGACGCGCAGGAGTTCTTTGCCGCCGTGCCGTCGATCCGGGAGAAGATGGATGCGCTGATGCGCGTGGGGCTCGGCTACATCAAGGTGGGCCAGCAGGCGACGACGCTCTCTGGCGGTGAGGCGCAGCGCGTGAAGCTCTCCAAAGAGCTGAGCAAACGCTCGACCGGTCGCACGCTCTACATCCTAGATGAGCCGACAACGGGGCTGCATTTCGAGGACGTGCGCAAACTGTTGGAAGTGCTGCACGAATTGGTCGATCAGGGCAATTCGGTGGTGGTGATCGAGCATAACCTCGACGTGGTGAAAACCGCCGATCACATCATTGATGTGGGCCCCGAAGGCGGCGACGGCGGCGGCACGATCGTCGCCACCGGCACGCCGGAGGAAGTCGCCGAGGTTGAGGGCAGCTATACCGGGCGCTACCTCAAGCCGATGCTGGCACCCAAGCGGAAGGTTGCGGCTGAATGATCAGCCGCGCCCCCGCGCGACGAACCTCGGCAACATCGCGCTGAAATCCCGGCCCTTGCCGTCTTCATCCTCGACGAACTGGCGGTAAAGCTCCAGCGCGCGGGCGCCCATCGGGGTGTCGGCATCCACGGCCTCGGCTGCCTGCTGGCTCAGCCCCAGATCCTTGAGCATCAGCTCGGCGGCGAAACCGGGCGTGTAGTCGTTGTCAGCGGGACTTTGCGGGCCAACGCCGGGGGCAGGGCAGTAGGCGTTCATCGACCAGCTGTAGCCTGACGAAGTGCTGGCCACGTCAAACATCTTTTGTCGGTCCAGCCCCAGCTTGTCCGCCAAAGCGAAGGCTTCACAGGTGGCGATCATCGTCGCACCCAGGATCATGTTGTTGCAGATCTTGGCCGCCTGACCGGCGCCCGCCTCGCCGCAATGCACGGCCTTCTGCCCCATGATCTCGAACAGCGGGGAGGCGGTGGCGAAATCTTTTGCGGTGCCGCCGGCCATAAAGGTCAGCGTGCCGCCCGCCGCGCCACCGATCCCGCCCGACACCGGCGCGTCGACAAATCCGATGCCGCGCGCGGTCGCATCCGCCGCCACGCTGCGTGCGCTGTCCACATCCACGGTCGAGCAATCGATCAAGGTCGCGCCCGCCGCCATCTTTGGCAGGATGTCGGCGGCGACGTCCCGCAGGATCTGCCCGTTCGGCAGCATGGTAATGACGATATCCGCGCCCGTCACGGCAGCCTGCGCGCTCTCGGCCATCTCGGCACCCTTTGCGGTCGTACCCGCCACGTCAAACCCGACGACGGTGTGGCCTGCGGCGGCAAGGTTCTGCGCCATCGGCGCACCCATGTTCCCCAGTCCGATAAATCCGATCCGTGCCATCCTCTTTCCCTCCAGCGTCAATTGCGTTTTCAAGGGTTGCAGCATCTTGGCCACCGCCGTCAACGGCACGTCAGCGTCGGCGTACTGCCATTTCGGCGCACGGTCCTTGTCGATGATCGCCGCGCGGATCCCCTCAAGGAAATCCCCGTGCTCCATCGCGCGGGCGGTAAACCGGTACTCCAGCTCCAGCGCCCGCTCCATGCTCAGCGAGGGGCCGCGCAACCGGTGCAGCATCTCGACCGTGCAGGCCATCGACAGCGGGCTGTTGCGCCCCATCGCCTTGAGCGTATCGCGCGCGAAATCGCTATCGGTGCCGCGCAAATCGGTCAGGATATCGCCAAGCGCCTCGCCCGCGAAACAGGCGTCGATCTGCTCTTGCAACCCTTGCAGCGCGCCCGGCGCGACGCCCGTGGCAGCCGTTTCCACCGCCGCAACATCGCCGTCACGCTCAAGCGCCGCAATCAGTTCGGGCCAGCGTTCCTGCGGCACGAACACATCCGCAAACCCGGCGTAAATCGCATCTGCCGCCGCCATCCGCGCCGCCGTCAGGCCAAGATATTCGCCCAGCCGCCCGGGCGCCAGCGCCAGCATCAGCGTGCCGCCCACGTCCGGAACAAGTCCAATGCCACATTCGGGCATTGCAATGCGGCTGCTTTCGCCCACCACCCGGTGCGAGCCGTGACAGCCCAGCCCAACGCCGCCGCCCATGGTAAACCCTTGCAGGAAGGACACGACCGGCTTGGGATAGCTGAAAATCTTGTTGTTGAGACGGTACTCATCGGCCCAGAACCGCTGCCCGTAGGCAAAATCGCCCGCGCGGCCGGTCTCGTAGAGGTCCGCAATATCGCCGCCAGCGCAAAAGGCACGATCGCCCGCCGCGTCGATCACGACCAATGCAACAGCGTCATCGTCGCGCCAGCGGTCCAGCGCCTCCTCGACGGCGGTGATCATCGCCCAGGTTGCCGCGTTCAGCGCGTCGGGGCGGTTCAGTGTGATCCGCCCGGCACGGCCCGTCACACGAATGTCGATGTCGCTCATCGCGGCTCCTCAGCGGTTCTTGAGCATGTCACGGGCGACAATCACCCGCATGATCTCATTGGTACCCTCAAGGATCTGGTGCACCCGCAGATCGCGCACCAGCTTCTCGATCCCGTAGTCGGCAAGGTAGCCATAGCCGCCGTGCAACTGCAAACACTGGTCGACAACACGCGATCCGGCCTCGGTCACGAATTTCTTCGCCATGGCGCAGAACTTCGTGGCATCCGGCGCGCCGGTATCGAGCTTCCACGCCGCCTGCCGCAGGAACGTCCGCGCCGCCTGTAGCTCGATTTCCATATCCGCAAGCCGCCACTGCAAGCCCTGGAACTGGTCGATCGACTGACCAAATGCCTTACGCTCCCCCATATAGTCCAGCGTCGCGCTCAGCGCGGTCTGTGCGGCCCCCAGCGAACAGGCCGCAATGTTGAGCCGCCCGCCATCCAGCCCCGCCATCGCGTATTTGAAACCCTGACCCTCTTCGCCCACCAGATTTGCCGCAGGCACCTTGCAGCCGTCGAACTGGACCTGCGCGGTCGGTTGGCTGCGCCAGCCCATCTTATCCTCGAGCCCGCCAAACGACAGCCCCTCGGCCCCGTCCTCGACGTACAGCGTCGACACGCCGCCCGCACCGTCGTCGCCGGTGCGCACCATACACACATAGGCATCCGAATAGCCGCCGCCCGAGATGAACGCCTTGGTCCCCGTCACCGTATAGCCGTCATTGGTGCGCTCCGCGCGGGTCTTCAGCGCTGCCGCATCCGATCCCGATCCCGGCTCGGTCAGACAATAACTCAGCACCGTCTTCATGCTCAGCACATCGCCCATGACCCGGTTCTTCATCTCGTCCGAGCCAAAGGTATCGATCATCTTGGCGCACATGTTGTGGATCGACAAAAACGCCGCAACCGACGGGCAGGCCATCGACAGCGCCTCGAACACCAGCGTCGCATCCAATCGCGACAGACCCGCCCCACCGCCGTCCTCAGAGACATACAGCCCGCCGAACCCCAGCTCGGCGATCCGCGGCCACAGCTCCTTGGGGATCGTGCCGTCCCGCTCCCACGTCTGCGCATGGGGCGCGATGTGCTCCTGACCAAAGGCATGCGCCATGTCAAAAATCGCCGTCTGCTCTTCACTCAGTGCAAAATCCATCGGGGTCCTCCGCAGGTGTTATTGAACACACGTTAAATTCCAATCCTTGCGCAAGTTTTGCAACCCCGTAAAGCCGTGGCAAGGGGACGCCACCGCCCCCTGCACCCTTTCAAAAATACCTAAATGCCGCCGCCCGCCACGCACGACCGGTCGGGGTAGGGTGGCTTACTCCATCACGGGGATGGAGAATTCGCCGCCTTCCTTGATCCCGGACGGCCAGCGCGCCGTGACGGTCTTGGTGCGCGTATAGAATTTGAACGCATCGGGGCCATGCTGGTTGAGATCGCCAAAGACGGATTTCTTCCAGCCGCCAAAGGTGTGATAGGCCAGCGGCACGGGGATCGGCACGTTGATGCCCACCATGCCGATGTTGATCCGGTTGGCAAAATCCCGTGCCGCATCGCCGTCGCGGGTAAAGATCGCGGTGCCGTTGCCGTATTCATGATCCATCGCCAGACCCAGCGCTTCCTCGTAGCTCTGCGCACGCACACAGGTCAGCACGGGGCCAAAGATCTCCTGCTGGTAGATGTCCATCTCCTTGGTCGCGCGGTCAAACAGGTGGGGGCCGACGAAAAAGCCGTCCTCATAGCCCTGCAATTTGAAATCGCGCCCGTCGACCACAAGCTCAGCCCCCTGGTCGATGCCGGTCTGCACCAGCCGTTCGATGTTGGCCTTGGCCGCCGCCGTAACGACGGGGCCGTAATCCACATCATTACCCGACGTATAGGGCCCGACCTTGAGCGCCTCGATGCGTGGCACCAGTTTTTCGATCAACCGGTCCGCGGTCTCATCGCCCACGGGCACGGCCACGGAAATCGCCATGCAACGCTCGCCCGCCGCACCGTAGCCGGCACCCACCAGCGCGTCCGCCGCCTGATCCATATCCGCGTCGGGCATGATGATCATGTGGTTCTTGGCGCCGCCGAAACACTGCACGCGTTTGCCGTTCGCACAGCCAGTGGCGTAGATGTATTCCGCAATCGGGGTGGAGCCGACAAAGCCCACCGACTGGATCACCTCATCGTGCAGGATCGCGTCGACCGCTTCCTTGTCGCCGTTGACCACCTGCATGATGCCCTTGGGCAGACCCGCTTCTTCCAGCAGTTCGGCCAGCATCAGCGGCACGGAGGGGTCACGCTCGCTGGGTTTCAGGATAAAGGCGTTGCCGCAGGCGATCGCCGGGGCGCACATCCACATCGGGATCATCGCCGGGAAGTTGAAAGGCGTGATGCCGGCCGTGACGCCGAGCGCCTGACGCATCGAATACATGTCGATGCCCGGACCCGCGCTGTCGGTGTATTCCCCTTTCAGCAGCTGCGGCGCGCCGATGCAGTATTCGACGACCTCAAGCCCGCGCTGAACATCGCCCGCCGCATCGGGCAGGGTCTTGCCGTGCTCGCGGCTGAGCGCCTCGGCGAGCTTGTCCATGTCGCGGTTGAGAAGATCCACGAATTTCATCAACACCCGCGCGCGGCGCTGGGGATTGGTCGCGGCCCAGGCGGGTTGGGCGGCTTGGGCATGGGCGACGGCCTGTTGCAGCTCTTCCTTGCTGGCGAGCGGGCATTTGGCCTGAACTTCGCCGGTGGCGGGATTCATGACGTCGGCGAAGCGGCCTGATGTGCCTTTGACGTGGGCGCCGTTGATGTAGTGGGTGAGCTCTTGCATTGCGGTCTCCTTGTTGAGAGTTGCGTCACTGTAGTCTTGCAAAAACGCGGGTAAAAGGGGGAGATAGGCAAAACAATTTTGCGAATTTGCAAGACGCCAGGGATGAACGCGCGTGTCTGTCTTAATAGCGAAGGGCGTAAAATAGGTATTTGGAAAAGGGTGCAGGGGGCGGGTGTGCCCTGCGTCCTACGGGGAGGCGGATGCAGAACTGGGATGATCTTCGGCTTTTTCTGGCGGTGGCGCGCGAAGAAAGCCTGTCAGGTGCAGGAAAGGTGTTGCGGCTGGACCCCGCGACACTGGGTCGGCGCATGGCGCGGCTGGAGGCGGATCTGGGCAAGGCGCTTTTTGTGAAATCGCCGCAGGGCTACGCCTTGACCGCCGAGGGGACAGATATGCTGGAGCGGGCGGCGGCGGCGGAGCGCGCGATGCTGGCCGTACGCCGCCCGGCGTCGGGGACGGCGGAAGGGTTGAGTGGCCAGATCAGGATCGGGGCGCCCGATGGATGTGCGAATTTTGTGCTGCCACAGGTCTGCGCCGCGCTGGCGCGGGAGAATCCAGCGCTCGACATTCAGATCGTGGCCCTGCCGCGGGTGTTCAACCTGTCGCGGCGCGAGGCGGATATGGCGATCGGGGTCAGCGCGCCCACGGCGGGGCGGTTGGTGGTGCGCCAGATCACCGATTATACACTGCACCTGGCGGCGAGTGAGCGGTATCTTGCGCAGGCGGGCGGCATCGCCTCCGTCGCGGATCTGCGCGATCATCCGATGGTGGGCTATATTCCCGACATGATCTTTGACCGGGAGTTGGATTACCTGGCCGATCTGGGGGCGGGACGGGTGCGGCTGGCGTCGAATTCGGTGGCGGTGCAGATGAACATGATCCGGCAGGGCGGCGGCGTGGGGGTCGTGCATGACTTTTGCCTGCCCTTCGCACCCGGGGTGCGGCGGATCCTGCGCGACACCGTCAGCCTGCGCCGCGCGTTCTACCTCATACGGCACGCCGACGACGCGCGCACGCCGCGGCTCAGCCGGTTTGCCGATGCGCTGGTGGCCGGCTTGCGCGCAGAGGTGGCGCGGCTTCAGGTGCTGGACGCTTGACACAAGCGCCCTTTGCAGCGGAGCATGGGGGGATACCATTTTGATCCTGGGAGGATATTGAATGCTGGTATCTCAAATCCTGAGCGGCAAGACGAGCGATACGCTGGTGACCGCGCTGCCGTCGATCACATTGTCGGAGGCCGCAGCGCGCCTTGGCGAGGCGGGGATCGGCACGCTGCTGATCTCGCGCGATGGGGCCACCGCCGACGGCATCCTGTCGGAGCGCGACATCGTGCGCCAGATCGGCAAGCGCGGCGCGGCCTGTCTGAGCGAGCCTGTCGAGACCGTGATGACGCGCAAACTGGTCACCTGCACGCGCGAGATGCGCGCCGATCAGGTGCTGCAAAAGATGACCGACGGACGGTTCCGTCACATGCCCGTCCTGGATGACGCGGGCACGCTGGTGGGGCTGATCAGCCTTGGCGACGTGGTCAAGGCCCGGCTGATGGAGCTTGCGATGGAGAATGACGCGCTTGAGGGGATGATCCGCGGGCATTAAGCGCGCTCTTGCATCTTTTGGGGCTGCGTGATTGCCTGGGCTCCGTTGTCACGACCTCAGCGAAGGAATGAGCGTATGCGCGTCGGTCTGTATCCCGGAACCTTTGACCCGATCACACTGGGACATCTCGACATCATCCGCCGCGCCGCCACATTGGTCGACAAGCTGGTGATCGGTGTTGCGATCAATCGCGACAAGGGGCCGCTTTTCTCGCTCGAAGAGCGGGTGGCGCTGGTCGAGGCGGAATGTTCCGAATTGGCCGCGCAGACAGGGATCGAGATCACCGTGCACCCGTTCGAGAACCTTTTGATCGATTGTGCCCGCGATGTCGGTGCGCAGATGATTGTGCGCGGGCTGCGCGCAGTGGCCGATTTTGAGTATGAATATCAAATGGTTGGCATGAACCGGCAGCTCGATGACGCGATCGAGACGGTGTTCCTGATGGCCGAGGCACAGCACCAGGCGATCGCGTCAAAGCTGGTCAAGGAGATTGCGCGCCTGGGCGGCGACGTGAGCAATTTCGTAACCCCCCGCATCAATGCGGAGTTGCGCGCCCGATTTGACGAAAAGGCCTAGCGCCAGAAGGCCAGCCATTCGATCAGGTCGGCCAGTTTTTTTGCCAGGAAAACACCGTGTTCGGTGCCGTAGTAGACATAGTCGACAACGATGGCGCCCACGATCAGCAGACCCAGCACAAGGGCGATACGGTTGGTCATGGGCAGTCCTTTTGCGGCGTGGCGCCGTGATAGGACAGCACCGCGCGCGGCGCAAGCTTAGCCAAGCTCTCCCATCGCCACCGCGACATCCGCCATGCGCACCGAGAACGCCCATTCATTGTCGTACCACGCGAGCACCCGCACGGTCCGGTCGGCCACGACGATGGTCTGATCGGGGGCAAAGATGCTGCTGAACTCCGTGCCGTTGAAATCGATCGAGACTTTGGGCGCGGGGTCATAGGCCATCACCCGGCGCATATGCCCTTCGGCGGCGGATTTGGCCGCGGCATTGATTTCCTCGACCGTGACGTCACGCCCGGCGGTGAATGTCAGATCCACGGCAGAGACGTTGGGCGTGGGCACGCGCATCGCGGTCCCATCGAGCTTTCCCTTGAGCGCGGGGAGCACTTCGCCCAACGCCTTGGCCGCGCCGGTGGAGGTCGGGATGATCGCCATGGCGGCGGCGCGCGCGCGGTACAGATCCTTGTGACGGCGGTCGAGCGTCGGCTGGTCGCCTGTGTAGCTGTGGATCGTGGTCATCAGGCCGCTTTCGATGCCGACGGATTCGTGCATGACCTTGGCGAGCGGGGCGAGGCAGTTCGTGGTGCACGACCCGTTCGAGATCATCGTATCGGTTTTTTGCAGCTCATCGTCGTTGACGCCGAAAACGATGGTGCGGTCGACGTTCTTGCCCGGTGCCGAGAGCAGCACCTTTTTCGCGCCCTGGGTGATATGTGCGCGGGCCTTGTTGCCGTCGTTGAATTTGCCCGTGCACTCCAGCACCACATCGCAGCCCGACCAGTCCAGCTCATCGAGGTTGTAGGTCGACATCACCTCGATATCGTTCTGGCCGAGGTTGATGTAATTGTCGTCGACCGTGATCTCGCCGGGGAAGCGTCCGTGCACCGAATCGTAGCGCAGCAGGTGGGCCGCCGTCTCGATCGGGCCTGTGGCGTTCAGCTTGACCACTTCGATGTCCTCGCGCCCCGACGCGGCGATGTGCGACAGCACGCAACGGCCGATACGGCCGAAACCGTTGATACCGACTTTGATGGTCATGGGAACGCTCCTGAGCTTGGGTCTTTGCGCCTGCTATAGACCCGCGCGGGCCGGCGCCGCCAGTGCCAAAGGGGCGCGCGATTGTGCTGTTAGCGTTAAATTTTGTGGTTAGCGCAATCAAATCCGGTGTCGAGGGCTGTTGGCGCGGGACGATACCGCGCTAGGTTGCACGCAGCATGATGAAGGAGCCCGCGTGATGAGTGGATTGATTGCCCTGTTCGATGATGTCGCCGCGATTGCAAAGGTGGCGGCGTCTTCGGTCGATGACGTGATCGGGCAGGCGACCAAGGCATCGGCCAAGGCGGCGGGCGCGGTGATCGACGATGCGGCGGTGACGCCGAAATACGTGCAGGGCTTTGACGCCGATCGCGAACTGCCGATCATCTGGCGCATCACCAAGGGCAGTCTGCGCAACAAGTTGCTGATCCTTCTACCGGTGGGGCTCGCGCTGTCGGCCTTTGCGCCCTGGCTCATCGCGCCGCTGTTGATGCTGGGTGGGGCGTATCTGTGTTTCGAGGGGGCCGAAAAGGTCGCGCATGTCATGGGGTGGAGCCACGGGCACGAGGATCACCCCGGCAAGGAGGAGGTGATCGAGGATCCCGCCAAGCTCGAAGAGCAGAAGGCGCAGGGGGCGATCAAGACCGATTTCATCCTGTCTGCTGAAATCATGACGATCTCGCTCGCCGCAATTCCCGAAAGCGGTTTCTGGATGGAGGCGGCGACGCTGGCCACGGTGGCAATCCTGATTACGGTAGCGGTCTACGGATCGGTCGCGCTGATCGTCAAGATGGACGATGTGGGGCTGGCTATGGCGACCAAAGGTCGGTTGTCGCTTACCCGGGCTGTGGGGCGCGGCCTGGTCAAGGGGATGCCGGGCTTTCTCAAACTGCTGACCATTGTGGGCACGGCGGCGATGCTGTGGGTCGGTGGCTCGATCATCGTGCACGGGCTGGCCGAGATGGGCGTACACGGGCCAGAGGATTTCATCTACGGTGTCGCCAAGACGCTGAGCGCCCCGTTTACAACCGGCGCGGGGCTGATCGACTGGCTGACCAAAGCGGTGATTGACGGGATTCTGGGGCTTGCACTGGGGCTCGCGCTCATCCCCGTGGGCGAGCGGCTGATCACACCGATCTGGCGTAAGGTGACGGGCGCGGTGCCAGTCTGAGGGCGGTACGGGAAAAGGCTATGGGCGAGGGGCGTTCAGGGCGGCGGGCGTCAGCGCGTCAGGCGCGCCCCGATGGCTGAGGCGATCATTGCGAAGGCAAGTGTCGCCATGCCAAGATGGCCAAAGATCACGTAATTCCACAGGATCGACCAAATCCCGGCACCGGAGAAGAGCGCGATAATCGCGGCGACACCGCCGGTCATCATTGCTGTCATAAGATAGGCCATCGTCCCCTCCATACCCGTTTTGGGTGTTGAATTATCCTGCATCCTAATCGTTAACCTAGCATTAAGATCGATCAAGACAATCATAGGTTAGCCGGGGGATATGGCTGAAGATCGCCGTAAATATGGCAACACTGGCACGAATTAGCCGAAGCGCGGGCAACAATCCGGTGTTTTTCCGGGGTTTGCGGCGGGTCCGTACCCGAATGCGCCGGACCACCCGTGCAGGGGGGCTGGGGGGAACCGCGCCGTTGTCGGCAGACAAACAAAAAGGGCGCCGCAACGGGCGCCCTTTGTTCCTGTCCTGCGCGCGCCGCTACAGCAGCGCTTTTGCCCGCTCCGCCACGGTCTCGGCGGTGATGCCGTATTTGACGAACAATTCTTCGGCGGGGGCGGAGGCGCCAAAGCTGTCCATCCCGACAAAATCGGCCTTGCCCCATTTGCCGCGCTCGCCCAGCAGCCACTGGTCCCAGCCTTGACGCACACCGGCCTCGACGCCGACGCGCACGGCGCCACCGGGCAGCACCCGCTTGCGGTAGGCGTCGTCCTGCTGGGCAAAAAGCTCCATGCAGGGCATGGACACAACGCGCGTGCCGATGTCGTCTGCCTGCAACAGATCACGCGCGGCCAGCGCCACGGAAACCTCGGACCCGGTGGCGATCAGGATCACCTGACGCTTGCCCTCCGCATCTACCAGCGTATAGGCGCCCTGCGCGCTGAGGTTCTTTGTCTTGTGCTCAAGGCGCACCGTGGGCAGCCCCTGACGGGTCAGGGACAGCACCGAGGGCGTCTCTTTTTGCGTCAATGCCAGCTCCCACGCCTCTGCCGTCTCGATCGTGTCGGCGGGGCGGAAGACCAGCGTGTTGGGCGTGCTGCGCGAGATTGCCAGATGCTCGACCGGCTGGTGGGTCGGGCCGTCCTCGCCCAGACCGATGCTGTCGTGGGTCATGACGTAGACGACGGGCTGTTTCATCAGCGCCGACAGGCGCATCGCGGGGCGCGCGTAGTCGGTGAAACACATGAACGTGCCCGAATAGGGGCGCACGCCGCCGTGCAGCACCATGCCGTTCATCGCACTTGCCATGCCATGCTCGCGGATCCCCCAATAGACATAGCGGCCCGCGCGGTTGTCGATGTCGAACACGCCCAGATCGGCGGTCTTGGTGTTGTTCGATCCCGTCAGATCGGCGGATCCGCCAACGGTTTCCGGCATGATCGGATTGATGACTTCAAGCACCTTTTCCGACGACGCACGGGTGGCGAGTTTCGGCGCCGTCTCGGACATCTGTTTTTTGAACGCCTTGATCGTTGCGCTCAGCTTTTTCGGCGGATCGAGGTCCAGCGCGCGGTTGAACGTCTCGCGTTTGGCGCGGGGCATCTTGTCAAACCGCTCTTCCCACGCGCGGCGGGCGTCGGCACCACGCGCGCCGATGGCTTCCCACTGTGATTTCACATCCTCCGGCACGTGGAACGGCGCGTGCGGCCAATCCCAGGCTTTTTTGGCGGCTTCGGCGGCATCCGCGTCGGTCAGCGCGCCGTGCCCTTTCGAGGTGTCCTGCGCCGCGTGACCAAGCGCGATATGCGTCTTGCAGGCGATCATGCTGGGGGTGTCGGTCTTTTTCGCGGCCGTCAGGGCGGCGTCGATCTCATCGGGGTTGTGGCCGTCGATTTCCTGCACGTCCCAGCCTGCGGCACGGAAGCGCGCGACCTGATCGGTGGTGTCCGACAGGGTGACGGGGCCGTCGATGGTGATGTTGTTGTTGTCCCACATCACGATGAGTTTGCTCAGCTTGTGACGGCCAGCGATGGTGATCGCCTCCTGGCTCACGCCTTCCATCAGGCAGCCGTCACCGGCGATGACATAGGTGTGGTGGTCGACGACCTTGGCCCCGTAGGTGGCGCGCTGGATCTCTTCGGCCATGGCAAAGCCTACGGAATTGGCGATGCCCTGACCCAACGGGCCTGTCGTGGTCTCGATCGCGTCGGCCAGGAAATTCTCGGGGTGGCCCGCCGTGCGCGCGCCCATCTGGCGAAAGTTCTTGATCTCCTCGATGGGAAACTGCGCGTCGCCCACCAGATGCAGCAGTGAATAGATCAGCATCGATCCATGGCCCGCCGACAGGATGAACCGGTCACGGTCTGGCCAGGTCGGCTGTGCCGCGTCGAATTTCAGATGTTTTTCAAACAGAACGGTCGCCACATCGGCCATTCCGATGGGCATGCCCGAGTGACCGGAATTGGCGGCAATCACCGCGTCGAGCGTCAGCGCGCGGATGGCGCCCGCCTTTGACCAGTGATCGGGGTGGGCTGTGGCGAGGGCTTTGAGATCCACGGGCGGGGTGCTCCATTCGCTAGGGGATTTTGCGCCTCAATATCAGGGTGCCGCGAAAGATCAAGCGACCCCCGGCCCGTCGGTTTAAGGTCGCGGGGCAAGTGGCTGTTTACAAAGGCGGGCGGCGAATGCACCTTAGGACGCACTTGATCGGCCCCGCGCGGGCGGCGAGACGATTCGCCCGATGCGCCCAGCGGGCCGGGTGAAATCGAAAGGGTCGACCCGCGCATGAGCGATATCGAAGAACTGCAACGCCGGATCACGGCGGCGATGGATCAGATCGCCTTTGGCGTCGACCGCATCGCGGCCAAACCTGCCGCACCCGATCCCGACACCCTGCAACAGCTTGAGGACGAGCGTACCGCAAACGCCCAGTTGCAGGAGCGCGTGCGCGGTCTACGCACCAAATCCGAGGCGGAGCAGGCGCAGCTGCGCGCGGCACTCGACGAGGCCGAGGCGCGGATGGCGCAGCTCGATATCGAATTGCAGCGCGTGCGCCGCGCCAACGCGCAATTGGCCGATGCCTGCGCCGCGCTGCGCGAGGCCAATACAGAAGGGGTCGGCGAGCCGCATCTGATCAACAAGGCGATGCTCGCCGAGCTTGAGGGCCTGCGCGCCGCGCGCGCGGCGGATGTGGCCGAGGCGTCGGTGATCCTGGCCAGCCTGCAACCGCTCATCGATCAATCCAGCCCCGCCGCGGAGGACAGCTGATGCCCGAAGTCAAGATTTCCATCGGGGGCCGCCATTTCGATGTGGCCTGTCAGGAAGGCGAGGAAAGCTATCTGCACGCGGCGGCCAAGATGCTCGATGACGAGGCGCAGGTGCTCAGCGATCAGGTGGGCCGTCTGCCGGAGGCGCGCATGCTGCTGATGGCGGGCCTGTTGCTGGCCGACAAGACCGCCAGCGTCGAGGACAAGATCGTCGAGGTCCGCGCGGAGTTGGCCGAGCGCGAGGCGGAGCTGGAAGGGCTGCGCAACGTCGTGATCGAGCCCGAGCGGATCGAGGTGCCCGTGGTGCCGCAATCGGTCACCGACACGCTGGCCGAGATTGCCGCGCGTGCGGAATCGCTGGCCGCCGAAGTGGACGAGAAAACCGGCGACTGACCGGCGCGCTCAGTTGTCGCGGCCCGGCTCATCGGGATTGCTGGAAAACAACGCGATCTTGTTGCCCTGCGGGTCGCGCAGATAGCTCACGTAGAAGTTTGCGCCGTAGTTGGGGCGAAAGCCCGGCCGCCCCTCATCCGCGCCACCGGCGGCGACGGCAGCGGCGTGCAGATCGCGCACCTGCTGCTGGCTGGAAGCCTCAAAGGCTACCATCGCCCCGTTGCCGGCGGTCGCAGGCCCACCGTCGAACGTGGGTTTTACGTAGAAATCCGGCAGTGAGGGCCGCGCGCCCTCGGCCACGGGCAGGACAAAGCTGAGCCCCTCGGGCCCTTCGTGCACCCCATAGCCAAGCGCGGGCAGAAGCGCGGTATAAAAGCGCCGTGCGAGGGCGATGTCATCGGCGCCGACGGTGACATAGGAAATCATGGTGGTCCTTCCGGGGCCGTGTGGCCCCCATAAAAAACGCGCCCACGGGTCTGTCGCGGGCGCGTCTATAAGCGAACCGGCAAGAAGCCTCAGCCGTTGGCTTCGCGGATCTTGTCGGCGGCATCCTTGTCGAAACTCACGCCGTTTTCCGCAAAAAGCGTATCCAGCTCGCCCGACAGCGTCATCTCGGTGATGATGTCGCAACCCCCCACGAATTCGCCTTTCACGTAGAGCTGCGGGATCGTCGGCCAGTCCGAGAAATCCTTGATCCCTTGGCGGATGTTTTCGTCGGCCAGCACGTTTACGTCGGAATACTCCACGCCCATGTAGTTCAGCACACCGGCCACGCGGCTGGAAAATCCGCACTGCGGCATTTCCTTGGTGCCTTTCATGAACAGCACGACATCGCTGCCGCTGACCGTTTCCTGGATCTGTGTCTGTGCGTCGCTCATTGGTCTTTCCTTACCGGCACGGGGATGGGCCGTTCATTCGGTGTTGGCATCGCCCGCCACAGGGCTGCGGCGCCAAGGGCGCCGAGCACGGCGATGAGGGTGAAAAGGGTCATGTCGGTCTCTCCTGATTGCGGGAAACGGTTAATCGGGTGCGCGGGTGGTCAGCGCCAATGCGTGCAGATCGCCCGCCGGCCCGTCCATCTTGCCCTTGAGGGCGGCGTAGACGGCGCGCTGCTGCTGCACGCGGTTCTTGCCGCGAAAGCTTTCATCGACGACCATCGCGGCCATATGCACCCCGTCGCTGCCCTGAACCTCGATCTGCGCGTCGGGAAACGAGGCGCGCAAAAGCTCTTCGATCTCGTGGGCCTGCATGGGCATGGGGCGGTCTCCTTGGGCTGTCTTGGCCAAGATGTAGTCGTGCGGGCAGGCGGGTGCAAGATGCTGTGCCGCCGCATCGACGGGCCTTGCATCCACCAAAGTATTATTTGACGATCCGGCCCCGACCTCCGACAAACGGAGCCTGTCACTCAAGGAGCGCGCCCATGAACACTCTTACCGGAGCCCCCGAACAGGCGCTTGCCTGGATCCGCGCCGGGCGGCGCGCGGCGCTTGCGACGGTGGTGGAAACATGGGGTTCCGCGCCCCGGCGCACGGGCGCACAGATGGTCGTCGCGGACGATGGCGCGATGGAGGGGTCGGTTTCGGGCGGCTGCGTCGAGGGGGCCGTAGTGCTCGAAGCGCTTGAGGCGTTGGAGGAGGGCGCCTGCAAGCTGCTCGAATACGGGGTCAGCGACGGCGACGCCTTTGCCGTGGGCCTCGCCTGCGGCGGTACGATCCGCGTGCTGGTCGAACCCATCGGCGCGGGCGGGATGCCCCAGGACATGCTCGAAGAGCTGGTCGCCCACCGGGCCGCGCGCCGTGCCGTGGCCTATGAGGTGCGCCTTGATGGCAGCGCCCGGCGGCTGGTGACTGAGGGCCATGCAGAGCGCTTTGCCAAGGACCGCTCGGGCGTGGAGGCGGATGGCGATACCTTTGTCGCCCTGCACAATCCGCCGTTGCGGCTGGCGATCGTGGGGGCGGTGCACATCGCGCAGGCGCTGGTGCCGATGGCGCAGATCGCGGGCTTTGACGCGGTGGTGGTCGATCCGCGCGAGGCCTTCGGCGCGCCCGCGCGCTTTCCGGGCGCACGGGTGCTGAACGACTGGCCCGATGCGGCGCTGGCGGAGGTGGGCCTCGACGCGCGCACGGCGCTGGTGCTGCTGACCCATGACCCCAAACTCGACGATCCGGCGCTGCTGCTGGCGCTGCGCTCGCCCGCGTTCTACATCGGTGCGCTGGGATCGAAACGCACCCACGCCGCGCGGGTGGCGCGGATGGAGGAGGCGGGGTTCGATGCCGACACCATCGCGCGCATCCACGGTCCCGTGGGCCTTGATATCGGCGCGGCCAGCCCGCCCGAGATCGCCGTCTCGATCCTTGCGCAGATGATCGACCGGTTGCGCCGCGCGTGAAATTCGGGGCCGTTCCCACCGCTGAAGCTGTCGGGGCCATCCTTGCCCACTCCGTGCCCGTCGATGGGCGGCGCCTGCGCAAAGGAATCACGCTGACGCAAGCGGACATTGCGGATCTGACGGCGGCAGGGGTGGCGGAGGTCATCGTCGCGCGCTTGTCGCAGCGCGACGTGCATGAGAACGCCGCCGCCGATCTGCTGGCCGATGCGCTGCTGGCGGACGCGCGGGGCCTGACACGCTCGGCGGCGTTCACCGGACGCGTGAACTTGCTGGCCGAAGGGGCAGGGGTGGTGCGGCTGGACGCGGCGGCCATTGCCGCGATCAACGCGATCGATCCGATGATCACCATCGCCACCGTGCCTGATTTCCAGCAAATGCGCGCCGGTGGCATGGTCGCCACGATCAAGATCATCTCCTACGCCGTGGACCGCACCGCGCTGGAGCGCGCCATCGCGCAGGCCCGTGGCGCGCTGACGCTGCACCGCCCGCAGATCGGTGCGGCGACGCTTGTCATCACCGACATTCCCGGCGGCGCGGGCGACAAGGGGCGCGAGGCGATTGCGGCAAGGCTCGACGCGCTGGAGGTGGCCCTGACGCAAACCGTGCGCGTGCCCCACGAAACGGCGGCACTGGCGGGCGCGATTGCGGCCGTGCAAACACCGCTGACGCTGATCCTCACCGGCTCTGCAACCTCTGACGCACATGACGTGGGCCCCGAAGCGCTGCGCGCGGCGGGTGGCACGGTCACGCGCTTCGGGATGCCGGTTGATCCGGGCAATCTGCTGTTTCTGGGGGTGCGTGCGGGCCGGGCGGTGATCGGCCTGCCCGGCTGCGCGCGCGCGCCGGCGCTCAATGGCGCCGATTGGGTGCTGTCGCGGCTGGTCTGTGGGATCGAGGTAAGTGCAGAGGATATCGCGGCGATGGGCGTGGGCGGATTGCTCAAGGAAATTCCGACGCGGCCGCAACCCCGCCGGGGCCCCGCGCCAAAAGCCTCTGAGACCTAGGTCGGAGATACGACCAAAGTACCCCGGTCCCGACACCCATGTGACCCGCAGCCCCTCAGTTTTCGGGTTCTCAACTGCCGGGGTGCGTGCTTAACTCACTTCAATCTCAAAAAAACAATCGTCTGGGAGGACATTGATGACCGAAGTTTCGATGACCGTGAACGGAAAGGCCGTCAAAGGCAGCGCCGAGGGGCGCACGCTGTTGGTGCAATTCCTGCGCGAAGAGCTGGGGCTGACCGGCACCCACGTGGGCTGCGATACCAGCCAATGCGGCGCCTGCGTGGTGCATGTGAACGGGCAGGCGGTCAAATCCTGCTCGATGCTGGCCGTGGAGGCCGAGGGCGCCGAGGTGGCGACGATCGAGGGGCAGGCGGCGCCAGACGGCACGCTCAACACCATTCAGGCCGCCTTTCAGGAGCATCACGGGCTTCAGTGCGGATTCTGCACGCCGGGCATGGTGATGTCGGCGGCGGCCCTGCTCAAGGAAAACCCCAAGCCTTCGGAGGCCGAGGTACGCCACTACCTCGACGGCAATATCTGCCGCTGCACCGGATATCACAACATCGTAAAGGCGATCATGGCCGCATCCGGTCAGGACGTCGGCGCCATCGCGGCGGAATAACACGCGGAATATCAAATAGAAAACGGGTGCGCCCTTGACGCGCATCCCCCCCAAGGGAGGAATTCAAATGCCAAAGGATAGTGGTATCGGCGCCAGCTCGAAGCGGCGCGAGGACGTCCGGTTTCTGACCGGCGACGGCAATTATACGGATGATATCAATATAGCGGGTCAGGCGCATGTGTTCTTTCTGCGCTCGGACATCGCGCACGGAACGATCACCTCCATCGACACCTCGGCCGCCGACGGCATGCCCGGTGTGGTCAAGGTGTTTACGGCCGCCGATTTCGAAGGGGTCGGATCGATTCCCTGCGGCTGGCAGGTGACCGACAAGCACGGTGAGCCGATGCAGGAGCCCAAGCACCCCGTGCTGGCCGAGGGCAAGGTGCGCCACGTGGGCGAACCCATCGCCGCCGTCGTCGCCGAAACACTGGAACAGGCGCGCGACGCCGCCGAAGCGATTGTCGTCGACATCGACGAGCTGCCGGCGGTCGTGAACATGAAGGAAGCCGTCAAGGACGGCGCGCCAAAGGTGCACGACGATCTGACGTCGAACCTGTGCTATGACTGGGGGTTCGTCGAGGAAAACAAGGGCGCCGTCGACGAGGCGTTCGAGAAGGCCGCGCATGTCACCACGCTTGAGCTGACCAACAACCGTCTGGTCGCCAACCCGATGGAGCCGCGCGTGGCGGTGGGCGACTATGCCCGCGGCACGGGCGATCACACGCTCTATACCACCTCGCAGAACCCGCATGTGATCCGCCTGTTGATGGGCGCCTTCGTGCTGGGCATCCCCGAGCACAAGCTGCGCGTTGTCGCCCCCGACGTGGGCGGCGGTTTCGGCACCAAGATCTTCCACTATCAGGAAGAAGCGTTCGTCACCTTCGCGGCCAAGGCGTGCAACCGCGCGATCAAATGGACGTCGAGCCGATCCGAGGCGTTCATGTCGGACGCCCACGGGCGCGACCACGTCACCAAGATCGAACTGGCACTGGACGCGGAGAATAACTTTACCGCGATCCGCACCGATACCTACGCCAACATGGGCGCGTATCTGTCCACGTTTGCGCCATCGGTGCCCACATGGCTGCACGGCACGCTGATGGCCGGGAACTACAAGACGCCGCTGATCTACGTGAACGTAAAGGCAGTGTTCACTAACACGGTACCGGTTGATGCCTACCGCGGTGCGGGGCGCCCCGAGGCGACCTATCAGCTGGAGCGTCTGGTCGATAAGGCCGCGCATGAGCTCAAGGTCGATCCCATCGCCCTGCGGCGCCAGAACTTCATCACCGAATTCCCCTATGCCACGCCCGTGGCGGTCGAATACGACACCGGGGATTATCACGCGACGATGGACAAGCTCGAAGAGATGGTGGACCGCGCCGGTTTCGACGCCCGCCGCAAGGAGAGCGAAGCCAATGGCAAGCTGCGCGGGTTTGGCGTGAACTGCTACATCGAGGCCTGCGGCATCGCGCCGTCGAACCTCGTGGGGCAGCTCGGCGCGCGTGCGGGTCTCTATGAAAGCTGCACGGTACGGGTGAACGCCACCGGTGGTCTGGTCGTGATGACCGGCAGCCACTCGCACGGGCAGGGGCACGAGACTTCGTTTGCTCAAGTCGTGGCCGAGATGATCGGCATCGACGAGAATATGGTCGAGATCGTGCACGGCGACACCTCCAAGGTGCCGATGGGCATGGGCACCTACGGCTCGCGCTCGCTGGCCGTCGGCGGCTCTGCCATGGTGCGCGCCACGGAAAAGATCATTGCCAAGGCGCGCAAGATCGCGTCGCACCTGCTGGAAGCCTCGGAAGGGGATGTGGAGCTCAAGGACGGGGCGTTCACCGTCGCGGGCACGGATAAATCCGTGGCCTGGGGTGACGTGACGCTCGCGGCCTACGTGCCGCACAACTACCCGCTCGAGGATATCGAGCCGGGCCTGGAGGAAACCGCGTTCTACGACCCGGCAAACTTTACCTACCCCTCGGGCGCCTATGCCTGCGAGGTGGAGCTGGATCCCGAAACCGGCCATGTCACCATCGAACGCTTTGCGGCGGCCGATGATTTCGGCAATATCGTCAACCCGATGATCGTCACCGGGCAGGTGCACGGTGGTCTGGCGCAGGGGATCGGGCAGGCGCTGCTTGAGAACTGTGCCTATGACGAAAACGGGCAACTGCTGAGCGCGTCCTACATGGATTACGCCATGCCGCGCGCCAGCGATCTGCCGATGTTCGATGTGGATCATTCCTGCCAGACGCCCTGCACGCACAACCCGCTGGGGGTGAAGGGCTGCGGGGAGGCGGGCGCCATCGGCTCGCCGCCGGCGGTGGTCAATGCCGTGCTCGACGCGATGCGGTCGGGCGGCAAGGATGTGGGCCACATCGACATGCCCGTCTCGCCCGCCCGTGTCTGGGACGCGATGAACGGCTGATCTCACCCGCGACCGGTGTCCACGGGGCATCGGTCGCGCAGAGGTATTTATGAAAGGGTGCAGGGAAAGACCGGCGCACCCCGAAAGGAAGGCAAGATGTATAATTTTGACGTAGAACGGCCCACCACGATTGCGGATGCGGTCAAGGCATTGGGCACCGACGAGGCGCAGCCGCTGAGCGGCGGGCAGACGCTGATCCCCACGCTCAAGGCGCGGCTGGCGGCGCCGTCGGTGTTGGTGTCGCTGCACGGCATCGACGAGATGAAGGGCGTGTGCAAGGACGACGAAGGCCGCCTGTGCATCGGGGGGGCGACCACCCATGCGGTTGTCGCGGCGGAGGCTGCGGCGGACTATCCGGGGCTTGCGGGCCTTGCGGCGCGGATCGGGGATCCGGCGGTGCGCAACCGCGGCACCATCGGTGGCTCGGTTGCCAACAACGATCCATCGGCCTGCTATCCCGCGGCAGTGCTGGCATCGGGGGCGACGGTGTGCACCAACGCGCGTGAGATCGCGGCGGACGACTATTTTCAGGGGATGTTCGCGACCGCGCTGGAAGAGGGGGAGATCGTGACGGAAGTGAAATTCCCGATCCCCGAAAAGGCGCATTACGAAAAGCACATCCAGCCCGCGTCACGTTTTCCTTTGGTGGCGGTTTTCGTTGCGAAGTTCGCCGATGGCGTGCGCGTGGCGGTAACCGGTGCCTCCGAGAACGGCGTGTTCCGCTGGACCGAAGCCGAAACCGCGCTGGACGGATCGTTTACCGCTGACGCGGTTGCGGGGCTGTCGGCCTCCGCAGACGGGATGATCTCGGATCTGCACGGGAGTGCGGCCTACCGGGCGCATCTGGTCGGCGTGATGACAAAGCGGGCGGTTGCTGCGCTGGCCTGATCCGGCACGCATCTTCTGCCAGACACGTTAGCCGCGGGGGGAGACCCCCGCGGTTATCCGTTTTCAGGGGGGTGTTATTGCATAACGCGGAACTGCGGGGACAGTTTGACGTTGGTGATTGAGGCGTCTTCCTGGCGCCTGCGTGTTGAGACGAAAGGAATGCACATGTCGCGGATCGGTAAATCGTCGGTTGTACTTGGATTGGTCATGGCGCTCTCGGCGCCGACAGCGGGATTTGCGCAGTCGGGTGCAGAGGCGCTCGCGCAGCGCGTCGAGCAGCAGCAGGAACGCGTGCGGGAGTTGCAACAGCAGCTTCAGCGGGCTGACCGGGTCGTTACGGTCAATCAGGCGGAGGTGCGCCGCCAGCTGGACGCGGCGCAGCGGCAGCTTGACGAGAGCCGGGCGGCGTTGAAGCAGGCCCGCTCCGCCCAAAAGGACAAGCAGAACGCGCAGGGCCAGCGTCAGAAACAGGCGGATCAGGAGCGCGAACAGCGCAAGGCCGAACGGCGTGCGCAGCGTGAGGCGGAGCGCCGGGCCGAACGCGAGGCGGAGCGTCAGGCCGAACGGCAGGCGCAGCGCGAGGCGGAGCGTCGTGCAGAACAGCAAGCGCAGCGCGAAGCAGAGCGTCGTGCACAGCGCGAAGCGGAGTTGGAGGCGGAGCTGGAAGCCGAGCGCCGCGCGCAGCGGCAGGCCGAACGCCAAGCGCAGCGTCAGGCAGAGCGCGAAGCCGAGCGCCGCGCCGCCGAGCGGCAGGCCCAGCGGCAAGCCGAGCGCCAGGCGCTGTTGGAGGAGGAGCGCCGGGAGCAGCGGCGCGCCGAGCGCCGGGCAGAGCGGCAGGCGGAACGACGTGCGGCCGCCGCCGCAGCTGACGGCGATCGTCCCGTTGGCCGGATCGAGCGGGAGCAGTTGACTGACGACAATACCCGGGCGTCGAACGAGGAGTTCGACACCGATGTGCGTGGCAATGAGTCCGACGGCGGGCTCAGCAAATTTGAAAAAGCGCTGATCCTTGGCCTTGGCGCCGTTGCCGTGGGCAAGATCCTGGACAACGGTGATGAGGTGGTCAGCCGCTCCGGCGACCGGGTCGTTGTTGAACGGGACGGCGATCTGCGCGTGCTCAAGGACGATGATGCGCTGCTGCGTCGGCCTGGCAATGATCTTCAGACAGAGACCTTTGACGACGGATCGACCCGGACGACGGTGACCAAGCCCGATGGCAATCGCATCGTCACCATTCGTGGCGCGGATGGTGCCGTTTTGCGACGCACGCGGGTGACGCCATCTGGCGAGCAGATCGAGCTTTTTGACGACACGCAGCGCGCGAGCGTGCCGACGATCACCACGCAGTCACTCGATCAGGGCGCGGTTGCGGGCGAACGCGATCTGCGCGCGGCGCTTGAGGCGGAGCGGGCGCTTGCACGTGGGGAGGGCTTTAGCTTGCGGCAGGTGCGCGATATCGAGGAGGTCCGCAGCCTTGTGCCGCAGATCGAGCTGGATCAGGTGACATTCGCCACCGGCTCCGCCGCGATCGAGCCAGAGCAGGCACGCAGCCTCGCGCGTATCGGGAACACCTTGCGCGATTTGATTGAAGACGATCCGCGCACCGTGCTGTTGATCGAGGGGCACACCGATGCGGTGGGTGATGCGTCCTACAATCTTGCCTTGTCGGACCGCCGCGCCGAAACGGTCGCGCTGGCCCTGACGGAGTATTTCGATGTGCCGCCGGAAAACATGATCGTGCAGGGCTACGGCGAAAGCCAGCTCAAGGTGCGCACGGCACTGAGCGAGCCTGCGAACCGCCGCGCGGTCGTGCGCGATATCTCGACCCTGCTGCGTTGACGAAAAAACCCCGGTGGAGTGATCCACCGGGGGCAATTCTTGCGCATGAGGATTTAGCGATCAGGCTTTGTTTGGCAGCGGCCCGATCAGCATGACCATCTGACGACCTTCCATCTTGGGAAAGTTTTCGACCTTGCCGTGTTCCTTCGTATCCTCGGCCACACGTTCGAGCAATTCGCGACCCAGGTTCTGGTGCGCCATCTCGCGCCCCCGGAACCGCAGGGTGACTTTGACCTTGTCGCCGTTATCAAGAAACTTGAAGACATTGCGCATTTTCACATCGTAGTCATTGGTATCCGTGTTGGGACGGAACTTGACCTCTTTGATCTCGATGATCTTCTGCTTTTTGCGGGCTTCGGCCTCCCGCTTTTGCGTCTCGTATTTGAATTTGCCGAAATCCATGATCTTGCACACGGGCGGGTTGGCGTTGGGAGAAATCTCAACCAGATCAAGCCCGGCTTCCTCGGCCATGTCCATGGCGCGGGAGGGGCTGACAACGCCGACGTTTTCGCCATCCGCGCCGATCAGGCGGATTTCGGGGGCGCGGATATTCTCGTTCACGCGCGGGCCGGTGTCACGTTGCGGCGGCGCGTTATGGGGTCTGCGAGCGATGATGGTCGTCCTTTTTCTGTGTCCGTTATCGAGTTTGCAAGGTAGACTTCCGGGGCGCCGCCTTCAAGGCAAAAGACCGGTTTCAGGCTGGATCATGGGCGTTTTCCCCCTTGCGTCCGGGCGCGGGGATGCGCATGTGCTCATCAGCGGTCCGATTGCCGGGGGTTACGGCGTCGGATGTTACTAGAGGGGTACAGAAAATGAAGAATATCGTTTGGATCGTGGTTGCTGCCATCATCGCTGTCGGGGGGTATATGCTGTACTCCGGGCGCAGCGTTCAGGACATTGCGACGGATGTCTCCGACGCGGCCGGAACGGCTGCCGAGGCCACAACAGAAGCCGCCGGTGCCGCGGCGGATGCCGCCGGGGACGCCGTTGACGCCGCCGCCGAGGCGGCAAGCGACGCCGCCGATGCGACCGCCGACGCCACCGCTGATGCCGTGGATGCCGCGACCGAGACGGCGGGCGATGCGGTCGAGGCGACCACGGACGCGGCCGAAGCTGCGGCGGACGCGGTAAGCGATCTGGCCAGCGATGCCGCGGACGCGGCGGGCGACGCCGTTGATGGCGCCGTCAATGTCGCCGAGGACGCGGTCGACGCCACGCAGGAAGCGGCAAGCGATGCGGCAGATGCCGCGCAGGACGCCGTTGATTCCGCAACTGGTGCGGCCGATGAGGCGACTGAAGAAGCCGCGACTGCAGCCGAAGAAGCAACGACCGAGGCTGCAACGGCAACTGAAGAGACGGCAACCGAAGCTGCAACGGCGACCGAAGAAGCCGCGACTGGGGCTGCAACGGCGACCGAAGAAGCCGCGACTGACGCTGCAACGGCGACCGAAGAAGCCGCGACTGAGGCTGCAACGGCGACCGAAGAAGCCGCGACTGAGGCTGCAACGGCGACCGAAGAAGCCGCGACTGAGGCTGCAACGGCGACTGAAGAGGCTGCGACTGAGGCTGCAACAGCGACCGAAGAGGCTGCGACTGACGCTGCAGCGGCGACTGAAGAAGCCGCGACCGAGGCTCCAACGGCGACCGAAGAAGCTGCGACGGAAGCCACTGAGGACGCCGCGACCGCGACCGAGGAGGCCACGGCTGAGGCAACCGAAGAAGCCGTCAGCGAAGCCGCTGATGCCGCAACTGCCGGCACCGAAGAGGCCACCGGCCTTGCAGATCTGCTGACGGTTGACGGGTTCGACTTTGACCGGGTCAGCACCCTGATCGAAGAGTCCGACCTCGGTGCCCTGCAAAAGACCACGCTGACACAGGGTCTGCGGGCGGCACAGGACAATCCCGACCTGCTGCGGGCCGCGCTTGAGCGCGCACGTGAGGCGTTGGGTCTGGCCGAATAACGCCGCGACAAGCAAGTTGGAAAGGCCGCGGTATCCGAATGGGTTCGCGGCCTTTTTCTTTTGACCCGATAAAATGTGCACCCGGTTCTGGCATTGCCCGTGATGCGCGTTCGGCGAGGGTCGGTCGAGCTCAGAGGTTGCTTTGCGCGCCCAGTCCACGGCGCAGCACCCACACCAGCAACAGCACACTCAGGATCAGCCAGATCCCGCCCCAGAGTGCCGCGCTGCCGCCGATCTCCTCGGCAAGCATATAGGCATCCGAGCGCGCCGTGCGCCGGGCAATCGTGTCGTCAAAGATGTCGTAGGGGACATAGAGCACGGAGCTGAGCCCGATCACCCGCAGCACCAGATCGCTTACCCGGTGCCCGGCGAAACGCGCGATGGCCAGCAGCGCCGCCCCGGTGCCCAGACAGAACGCCGCCGCAAAAAGGTCGCGCACAAAAAGCGCCGTGACCGCGATCATGCCAGCCCCGAACAGCCCCAGGATCAGCCGGTCCGCCGTGCTGCGCAGCGCCGCGATCAGCAGCGCAATCCCCAACACCAGCGACCCCAGATAGCCCGCCGTGAGGATCACGAAGCGGTTGCCGCCCAGGCTGATGACGTGACCCCCCTGCGCGGGCGACAACGACAGCTCCAGCACGCGGCCCCCTGTGGCCCATGTGGCCAGCGCGTGGCTGAGCTCATGCAGGTAGACCACCAGCATCTTGAGCGGCCAGACCACGGGCGTCTGCCACAGGGCAAACACCACGCCGAGGATCACGAACAATTGCCAATGGCCGCGCAGGTAGGTCATCGCGCGATCAAGCACCGGGCAGGGCGCGGTGTCAAAACGAAAAAGGGACCGCGCCGCGCGCAGGCCCCTGGGATCGGATGCGTTGGCGGTCAGCCCACGAACGCTTTTTCGATCACGAAATGCTTGGGATCCGAATTCGCCCCTTCCTCAAGGCCAAACCCCTCGAGGATCGCGAGGATGTCCTTGTTGAATGCCAGACTGCCGCAGACCATGGCGCGGTCGGTCTCGACGTTGATGCCGTCGATGCCGAGATCGCGGAACACGGTGCCGTCCTCCAGCAGGGTCGTGATGCGGCCCATTTTTGGGCTCTGCTCACGCGTGGTGGTGGGGTAATAGCGGATCTTGGCGAGGTTTTCGACGCCGATCAGCTCTTGCATCATCTCGTCGGCCTGCAGATCCGCGATCAGCTTGGCGCCGTATTCCAGCTCGGCCACGTCGCGCACGGTGTGGGTGACGATGACCTCCTCGAATTTCTCGTAGGTCTCGGGCTCGCGCAGCAGGCTGGCAAAGGGGGCAAATCCCGTGCCGGTCGCGAAAAACCACACCCGTTTGCCCGGCAGCAGCGCGTCATGCACCAGTGTCCCCACGGGTTTGGGGCGCAGGATGATCTCATCACCGGGCTGAATATGCTGCAGCTTGGACGTCAGTGGCCCGTCCTCGACCTTGATCGAGTAGAACTCCAGCTCTTCGTCCCAGGCGGGCGACGCGATGGAATAGGCGCGCAGCAGCGGCTTTTGCTTGCCCGTCTCGGGGTGCGGATCGCCCATCAGCCCGATCATCACGAATTCGCCCGAGCGAAAGCGCAATGATGCAGGGCGCGTCACGCGGAACGAAAACAAGCGGTCCGTCCAGTGGGTGACGGAGGTCACGGTCTGCGCATCGGGCAGGGTTGGCACGGGCTTGGCGGTATCTGTGGTCACTGGTTTTTGCTCGGTCATGTCTCATCGGCGGGCGGCGCCCGCAGTCCTTGTCTATTGAAGGGCACGGGCGCGCGCAATGCGGCGCCTGTGCGCTCTAATTTCGTTAGTGTACTAATGAATATCGATCGCGGTCAACCCCGCAGGCGCGCCTGATAGTCATGCGCACGCCAATCGGCGCGGAACTGCCATTGATCCTCTGGCTGGCGGGCGGCGAGGGCGGCGTCGATTTCCACCTCGTCAAAACCTGATCGCCGCGCCATCGCGTATTGATCGGCGAGCACGTGGCCCCGCGCGCGCAGCCGGCCGGTATAGCCGCGCAGGCGCAACGCGCGCGCAATGGTGAACCCGCGCCCGTCGGCGGAGGAGGGGAAATCCACCCGGATCATCCTCAGCGCGGGCGTCAGCGTCACATCCTCGGGCTGCGCATCGGACGCCAGATCCAGCGCCGCGCAATCATTCGCCGCGCCTGCACCACAGTATCCATCCGTCCAGTCATCGGGGCCAAAGCCCGCGTCGGTCACGATCACACTCATGTCTTTGCTCCTGTTCGCACCATTTTGCCGTTTACAAAATGGATGCCGCATTCGTCCTTGTCCTGCCCGCGCCAGCGCCCGGCACGGGGATCTTCGCCCGCCGCGACCGGCGAGGTGCAGGGCGCGCATCCGATGGACGGATATCCCTGCGCCACCAGCGGGTGCCGGGGCAGATTGTTTTCCTCGATATAGGTCGCCACGTCGTCGCGGGTCCAATGGGCCAGCGGATTGACCTTGATCCGGCCCGTGGCCTCTTCGACTTCGAAGGCGGGCAGATCGGCGCGGGTGGCCGATTGATAGCGTTTGCGCCCGGTGATCCAGCCGTCAAAGCCGCGTAACGCCTCCTCCAGCACCCGCGTTTTGCGCAGAGTGCAGCAGGCGTCGGTGTCGCGCTGGTGCAGCGTATCGTCGGGATCGGCCTGCGCGGTGTCCGCACGCACGACCTTAACCCGGCGCAATCCCAGCTTTTTCGCCACCTCGCGCTGATAGGCCAGCGTTTCGGGAAACAGCAGCATCGTGTCGATAAAGATCACCTGCACGTCCGGCTTTACCCGAGAGGCCAGATGCAACAACGCCACCGATTCCGCGCCAAAGCTGCTGACCAGCGCGAGGTTCGGCACCGCCGCCAGCGCCCGGCGCAGCACGTCCGTCGCCGCGTGATGCTTCAGCTCGGTGTTGAGCGTGGCAACCTGCGTGTTGAGCGCATCATCAAGCGGCATCGGCTTTTGCCTCGGGGTAGAGCGCGGATTTGAACGGGGCGAGGCCGAGACGGCGGTAAGTGGCCAGAAACGTCTCTGACGGATCCTGCCGCAGATCGAGGTAGGCCATGACCAGACGCTCAATCGCCGGGATGATCTCATCGGCGGAGAAACCGGGGCCTGCGCGCTCACCAATCGCCGCGTCCTCGGTGCCGTCGCCGCCCAGCGTGATCTGGTAGCTTTCCACGCCAGCACGGTCGAGCCCAAGGATGCCGATGTGGCCCACGTGGTGGTGCCCGCAAGCGTTGATGCAGCCCGAGATCTTGATCTTGAGCGGGCCGACGTCGTGTTCGATCTTGAGCGCGTCGAACCGCGTCGCGATTTCCTGCGCGATCGGGATCGAGCGGGCGGTGGCCAGCGCGCAGTAATCCATGCCGGGGCAGGCGATGATGTCAGAGATCAGACCTATGTTGGCCGTGCCCAGACCGGCGTCTTTCAGCGCGGCGTGCACGGCGGGCAGATCGGCGCGGTGCACATGGGGCAGGATCACGTTCTGCTCGTGGCTGATGCGCAGCTCATCGTGGGCGTAGCGGCGGGCGAGGTCGGCCATCACGCGCATTTGATCGGCGGTGGCATCACCGGGTGTGGCGCCATGGGCCTTGAGCGAAATACTCACGATGGCGTAGCCCGGCGCGCGGTGCGCGTCGACGTTGGTATCGGCCCAGGCGCGGAACACCGGATCGTTGGTATAGGCGGCCTCAAACGGGGCGATGGATTTCTCGACAAAGGCGGGTGCTGCAAAATCCGCCTCGATGCGCGCCAGCATCTGCTGATCGACGCCGGTGAACTGCGCGCGGATCAGCGCGTAGCGCGCGTCGACACGGGCGCGGATATCCTCGATCCCGTTCTCGTGCACGGTGATCTTGATGCGCGCCTTGTATTTATTGTCGCGTCGTCCCAGCAGGTTGTAGACGCTGACGATGGCCTCCAGCGTGGGCAGCAGATCTTCGGAGCGCACGAAGTCATAGAGCACCTTGCCGATCATCGGCGTGCGGCCCAGACCGCCCCCCACGATGACCTCGAACCCCAGCGCGCCGTCCCGCTCAACGATGCGCAGGCCGATGTCATGCGCCTTGATCACTGCACGGTCGTGGGGCGCGCCGGAGACGGCAACCTTGAACTTGCGCGGCAGGAACTGGAATTCGGGATGGTCGGTGGACCACTGGCGGATCAGCTCTGCCACGGGGCGCGGATCGGCGACCTCATCGGCGGCGGCCCCGGCAAAATGGTCTGCCGTCACGTTGCGGATCGTGTTCCCAGAGGTCTGGATCGCATGCATGTTCACCTCGGCCAGCGCATCGAGCATGTCGGGCACATCGCGCAGCTCGGGCCAGTTGTACTGGATGTTCTGGCGCGTGGTGAAATGGCCATATCCCTTGTCCCACCGCTCCGCGATCATGGCGAGCTGGTCCATCTGGCGCCCGTTGAGCGTGCCGTAGGGGATCGCCACCCGCAGCATGTAGGCGTGCAGTTGCAGATAAAGCCCGTTCATCAGGCGCAGGGGCTTGAATTCATCTTCGGTCAGGCTGCCGTCGATGCGGCGCTCGACCTGCGCGCGGAACTGCGCGTTGCGCTCGGCCAGAAAGGCGTCGTCGAATTCGGTGTAGCTGTACATCAGGCTGTCTCCTGCTTGCCGTGGGCGTAGTTCGACGGGCCCTTGGCCCGGAACGCTTCGCGGAAATGAGTGGGGGTGGGGCCGTCGGGATCGACCTCGGCCAGATAGACGCCGACGACGGTGTCGGCCTGCGCCTGCGCTTCGATCAGGCGAATGTCGGCGTCGGCCTCATCGGTGAGCACCTCGGCCTGCGCCAGATCACGCACCCAGCCGGACGCGCCCATATAGACCACGTCGCCTTCGAGAAGCGCATTTGCGGTGACAACGGAAGGTTTGAAAGCTTTGGGCATCAGGCGAACTCCTGCGCAGGGATGGTGGGGGCAAGGGCCACGGCGGCGCGCGGGGCGAGGCCGAGGAAGGTGAGGGCGGGGCCGCCCAGTTGCGCGGCCTCCAGCGTGGCGGGCAGCGCGTCGAGCGTCGTCTCGATCACGCGCTGATCGGCGCGCGAGGCGTTCTCGATCAGCGTCACCGGGGTCTGGCGGTCACAGCCGTGCATCAGCAGACGGCCCTGAATAAACCGGGCGGAGCGTTTGCCCATGTAGATCGCCGCAACCTCACCGGGGCGCGCGAGCGCCTTCCAGTCGTGATCGGCAAACCCCTTGGTGTCATGACCCGTCAAGAAGCGCACGGAGGCGTTGCGGCCCCGGCGCGTGAGGCTCTGCCCGATGGCGGCCACGGCGGCGGAGGCGGAGGTGATGCCCGGCACGATGTGCCAGCCGATGCCTGCCTCCTCAACCGCCTCGATTTCCTCGTCCAGACGGCCAAAGACGGTGGCATCGCCGGATTTCAGGCGCACGACCTGCGCACCCGATTGGCCATGCTCGACCAGCAGCGCGTTGATGCGTTCCTGCGGGGTGGAGGGGCCAAAGCCTTCCTTGCCCACGTCGATCATCACGGCCTCGCGGCGGGCGAGTTCCAATATCTCAGGCGTGATGAGACGGTCGTAGATCACCACATCGGCCTCATCCAGCGCGCGCCGCGCCTTGAGCGTCAGCAGTTCCGGATCGCCCGGCCCACCGCCGACAAAGGCGACGTGCCCGGCCCGCGCCTCGCGGTTCAGGTGGTCGGCCAGCAATGTGTCGAGCGCGGGGCGCACGGCGGCTTCGCCCTCGGTCGCGGCCTTGGGGCCTGCGTTGAAATAGTAGTCACGCCAGAAATCGCGGCGCGCGCGGCCAAAGGGCAGCGCGTAGGAGGCGCGGCGGAAGGTCTTGCCGATGCGCGCGAGCATGCCCAGCGATTGCGGCAGACGCTCTTCGAGGTCGGCCTTGATCGCGCGGGCCAGAACGGGGGCGGCACCCTCGGTCCCGATGGCGATGGTGACGGGGTCGCGGTCCACGATGGCGGGTGTGATGAACTGGCTGTCGCCCAGGTTGTCGACGATATTGATCAGGGCGCCACAGGCGCGCGCCAACTCTGCTGTGCGCGCATCCTCTGCCTCGTCCTCATTGGCGCCGTAGAAGAGGCGCGCGCAGACAGCATCGCCGTGATCCATCGCACGAGGGATCAGCGTCAGCTTGCCCTCCGCGGCCCAGCCCGCGATTTCGGGCGCGGCATCGGCGGCAAAAACGGTGATCCGCGCGGAGGTCTTCATCAGCAGCCGCAGCTTGGCCAGTGCGGCGTCCCCACCGCCGGAGACGATGATGCGGGCGCTGTTGGTGGCGACAAAGATCGGGAAATGGTCCATGGCGGCGTCCTTGTGACTTGTTGGGTTCAATATAGGACATTGTTCCGATTTGACGCCATATCCCGGCGCGGATAAGGATGATTGTTCTACCGCTCCGCAATTTCGGAACGTCTGGTTTGTCTTTTGGGGAGAATGAGAATGGCGGTTCGGATTGATGAGATGGATCGGAAGATCCTTTCGCAGCTGCAGCAGGACGCGAGCCAGTCTTTGGATGATATCGCCGGGGCGGTGGGCTCTTCGAAGACGCCGGTGTGGAATCGCATCCGCAAGATGCGCGAGGCCGGGATCATCGGGGCGCAGACCGTAAAGCTCGACGCTGAGGCACTGGGGTTCGAGGCGTGTTTTTTCGTGCTGATCCGCACGTCCGAGCATGAGGCAGACTGGCAGGCGCGGTTTTTGCGGGCGCTGCGCGAGCGTCCCGAGGTGCAGGAGGCGCACCGGCTGGCGGGCGACATCGACTATATCCTCAAGGTGCGGGTGGAGAACGCGCGCGCCTACGACCGGTTCTATCAGGCGCTGATCGGCGAGGTGCGGGTGCATACCGTGACAGCACTCTTGTCGATGGAAGAGATCAAATCGACCACGGCGCTCCCGCTCGGGGTGTGATCCGGCGGACGCGCGTGCGCGCGATTGTTTTTATGGGCGCGTGGGGCCGGCGTGAGCCCTCCGCCGCGGGTGTCGGGCCTGATTGAGAGGGTATGAAATCCGCTGAGACGGTGTTCAGGGCGCGGTGCGTCCTGAACGACCTTGGGCAATTTTGGGGGCAAGCCGCGCGCGCCTCAAGGACAGGCCGGGCACGCCCGGTCGGCTGCGCCGATCCTTGACCCGCCCGCGGCTCACGCGCGCACCATCAACCGGTCGAGTTTGTGGAAATGGTAGCTGTCGGCAAATGTCGGGGTGTCGCACAGGGCCATGCCGGGCAGGGCTGCGAAAAGCGCGGGCAAAGCGATCTGCATCTCGAGCCGGGCGAGCGGCGCGCCGACGCAAAAGTGGATGCCGCCGCCGAAAGCTGCGTGCGGGGTGAGCGCGCGCGTGGGATCGAAGCGGTCCGGGGCCTCCCAAACGGCGGGGTCGCGGCCGGCGGCCGCGAGCATCAGGCCGATGCGGTCGCCCCGGGTAAAGCGGTGGCCGTGCAGGGTGATGTCCTCGTAGGCGATGCGGTCGAACATGTGCAGCGGCGGGGCAAAGCGCAGCAGTTCCTCGCAGGTGGCGGCGATTGTGTCCGGGGCAAGGGCGCTGTGCGGGGTGCGGTGCTGCAACAGGCAGGCGACCGCGTTGCCCAGACTGTGCACGGTGGCCTCGTGGCCCGCGTTCAGCAACAACACGCAGGTGCCGATCAACGCGTCGGTACTCAGCCGCTCCCCGTCGACGCGCGCGGCAATGAGGTGGGAGATCAGATCGTCGGCGGGCGTGTCGCGGCGCGCAGCGATATGATCGTGCAGATAGCTGTGGAATTCGGCGGCGGCGGTATTCGCGGCCTCTTCTGTCGCGCGGGTGCGACTGGCCTGATACATCGCGACCATCGCGTTTGACCACGCCAGCAGCCTTGGCGCCATCGCCTCGGGCACGCCCAGCAGGCGCGCGATCACGCGCACGGGAAGCTCGGCGCAGAAGGCGGGGATCAGATCAAATGCCGTGTCGCGGGGCAGGGCCGCGATGAGGTCTTGCGTGCTCGCGGTGATGTCTGGGGCCAGCGCCCGCACCCGGCGCGAGGTGAAGGCGCGCAGCACCAGCCCGCGCAGCTGGCTGTGGCGGGGCGGCTCCAGCTCGAGCATCGAGTGTTGCTCGACCCGGTCAAAGGCGCGCAGGTGGTCCGGCACCGGTGTGCGCAGCTCGGCGGGCATTTCGCGGCCAAAGCGGCGGTCGCGCAGAACCGCCTGCACCGTGGCCGCGTCAAAGGCGCAGGGCATGGCGTAGTCTTCCCACCAGATCAGCGGGCCTGCGGTGCGCGCACGGGCGTAGAACGGGTAGGGATCCTGCACAAAGGCCGGATCGCGGGGGGATTGGGACAGATGTTTCATAGCCCCGCAGTTGGGCCAAGGGATGTTTGCAACGCAAGGGTTTGGCCGTAAAGAAGGGGCATTATGATCGCAAAAATGCCCCGGATCGTGTTTGTCGTGCTCTACCTGCTTGCGGTGGCTGGGGTGTCGCTGGGGGTGTGGCGGGTCGCCACGCAGGTGGGCCTGGGCCAGCTCGCAGCCCGCGCGCAGGCCGATCTGGCGCTGTCGAGCGATCGGTTGACCGGGCAATTGCAACGCTACCGTGATCTGGCTGTGAACATGGCCGATCATCCGCAGGTGACGCGGGTGCTGGCGGGGGCGGTGCAGCCCGAGGATGTGGCGCTGCTGCGCCGGGTGGCCGACCGCACGGCGGCACAGGATGTGATCGTGGTCGATCTGACGGGCCGGGTGATGGCCGCCGCCGAAGACGGCACGCTGGCGCAGGGCGCGCGGCCTTTCGTGCAGCGCGCGCTCAACGGCGCGTTGGGGCGCGGCTATGGTCCGGCGACGGGTGGGGTGCCGCGCAGCTATTTCTACGCCGCGCCGGTGTTCGATCGGCAAAGCCGGGTGTTGGGGGCGATTGTCGTGGCGACGGACCTCAGCTCGGTCGAATATGCGTGGCGCAGCGATACCGCGGCGGTGTTCTTTCGCGATGCAAGCGGACGGGTTCAGGTCTCCAACCGCTCGGAGTTGGTGGGATGGCGGCGCCCGGCGGGTGGTCTGGGCCTGCAGCCCGCCGAGGGGCCGGCACCCGCGTTCTCGGCCCATGTCGAGGCGGGGTTCGAGATCTGGCGCTTGGGCTGGGGCCGTTATCTGCCTGATGAGGCGCTGCATCTAGCGCGCGATCTGCCGGTGATCGGCATGACCGGCGAGGTGCTGAGCGATGTGGCCCCCGTGCGCCGCCTTGCGTTGAGCCAGGCGGCGGCGGTGGCGGCCCTGTGTCTGGCGCTCGGCGCGCTGCTGTTTCTGGCGACCGAACGGCGCCGCACGCTGGCGCGCGCCAACGCACAGCTCGAGGCGCGGGTGGCCGAGCGGACCCGCGCGCTGAGCGAGACCAACGCCGCGCTGCGCCGCGAGGTGACCGAGCGTCGACAGGCGCAGGACGCACTGGCGCGCGCGCAGGACGAGCTGGTGCAGGCAAGCCGGCTGAGCGCGCTGGGGCAACTGAGCGCGGGCATCAGCCACGAATTGAACCAACCGCTGATGGCGGTGCAAAGCTTTGCCGAGAACGGGCGCGCCTTTCTGGAGCGCGGGCAGGCCGAGCGGGCGGGGGAGAATCTGGGCCGGATATCGGATATGGCGCACCGCATGGGGCGGATCATCAAGAACCTGCGCGCCTTCTCGAAACAGGAAAGCGTGGCGCAGACGCAGGTGGACCTGACCGGCGTGATTGCCGCCGCGTTGGAGCTGACGCAGGCGCGGCGCGAAACGCTTGGCGTGACGCTGGACTATTCGGCGCCTGACGGTCCGGTCTGGGTGCGCGGTGGCGAGGTGCGGCTGGGGCAGGTGTTTGTGAACCTGATCACCAACGCGCTTGACGCCATGGCCGAGGTTGAGGAGCGGCGTTTGATCCTTACGGTGCAGACCGGCGCGCAGGTGACTGTCACGCTGGCCGATACCGGGCCGGGGATCGCACAGGCCGAGCGGATCTTTGATCCGTTCTATTCGACGAAGGAAGTGGGCGCGGCCAAGGGGATCGGGCTGGGCCTGTCCATCAGCTATGCCATTGTGCAGAGCATGGGCGGGGAGCTGCGCGCGCGCAACGGCAAGACGGGCGCGGAGTTCACCGTCACGCTCAACGCGGCGACAGCGGAGGCCGCTGCATGAGCCGCCGGGTGCTGCTGGTCGACGACGACGCCGCCGTGCGCGAGGCGCTCGCGCAGACGCTTGAGCTGGCCGAGATCGATTGCCAGCCCGCTGCGTCCTTTATCGTGGCCGCCGATCACATCGCGGCTGAGTTCGCGGGCGTCATCGTGTCGGACATCCGCATGCCGGGGCGCGACGGGTTTCACCTGCTCTCTCATGTGCAAGGCGTTGACCCCGATCTGCCGGTGATCCTGCTGACTGGGGAGGGCGACATCCCCATGGCGGTCAAGGCGATGGGCGAGGGAGCGTTTGATTTTCTGGAGAAACCCTGCGCGCCGACCGATTTGTTGGCGGTGGTGGAACGCGCGCTGAAAACCCGCGCGCTGGTGCTGGAAAACCGCGCGCTGCGGCAGCTGGTGGAAACAGGCGATCCCGCGGCGCGCATGGTCTTCGGGGCCTCAACGCTGGCGGAAGGGCTGCGCGCGCGGGTACGCGAGGTGGCGCAAATCTCGGGTGAGGTGCTGGTGAATGGCCCGCAAGGCAGCGGGATCTCGAAAATAGCCGAGGTGATTCACCTCAGCTCGACCCGTTCCAAACGCCCCTTTGTGAAACGGGCGGGGCCGGGGCTGACGCCCGACGCGCTGAGCGCGGCGGTGGCGGAAGCCGAAAGCGGGAGCCTGTTCATCGACGAGATCGCGCAGATGCCGCCGCAAAGCCAGATGGCGCTGGCGGAGGAGCTTGATGCCGCACCCAGCGCGCGGCTGATCGCGGGCACAACCCGCGCGCTCGAGCCGCTGGTGGAGCAGGGCGGGTTCAACGCCGATCTCTATTTCCGCCTGACGGTGCTGCCGGTGCGCATCCCCGCGCTGGCCGAGCGGCGCGAGGATATTCCGGTGCTTTTCCGTCGCTATGTGGCCCAGGCCGCCGAGCAAAGCGGCCAGCGCCAGCCTGATGTCACGCCCGAGCTTGAGGCGCAGCTGATGGCGCGCGACTGGCCGGGCAATGCCCGCGCGTTGATGAGCGAGGCCATGCGCTTTGTCATGGGGGTGTCGGATCCCGCGCCCGTGGCCGAGGGGCTGGGGTTGCAGGAGCACCTCGCGCAAGTCGAGCAATCGCTGATCGAGGCGGCGTTGCGCGCGGCATCGGGGCGCGCGACGCAGGCGGCAGAACGGCTGAAAATGCCGCGCAAGACATTCTACGACCGCTGCGCGCGCTACGGCATCCGCCCGGAAAGCTTTCGCGACTGACGCCGCACGATTCTGTGCGGATTTTCGCAATTTTCGCCCGATGCTGTGTGCGGATTTTCGCACGTCCCCGCTGTACCGCTTGCGGGCACCTCCCGCTAACCCCCCGTAATCGCGGTTTACTCTTCTTTGGGATGTGTGGTTTTCACAAAAGCTTGAAGCGCCGCACGCGCTCTTTCATTCTCTGCCCATTCACCGCGCGAAAAGCGCAAAAATCTCTGGGAGGAGACACCATATGAAATTCCTGACCATGGCCGCATTGGCCCTGACCGTATCCGCCGGCGCCGTCGCCGCCGCCTGCGACGATGGCGAGATCGTCATCAAGTTCAGCCACGTCACCAACACCGACAAACACCCCAAGGGCATCGCCGCCTCGCTGCTGGAAAGCCGCGTGAACGAAGAGATGAACGGCAAGGCCTGCATGGAAGTCTTCCCGAACTCGACGCTCTACAATGACGATCAGGTGCTTGAGGCCCTACTGCAGGGCGACGTGCAGATGGCGGCGCCCTCGCTGTCGAAATTCGAGCAGTTCACCAAGCAATTCCGCATCTTCGATCTGCCCTTCATGTTCAAAGATATCGCCGCCGTCGACGCGTTCCAGAACTCTGAAACCGGTCAGGCGATGAAGGAATCCATGACCCGCCGCGGCCTGCTGGGTTTGGCGTTCTGGCACAACGGGATGAAGCAGATGTCGGCCAACAAGCCGCTGATCTCGCCCTCGGATGCCGATGGTCTCAAATTCCGCGTGCAGAACTCCGAAGTGCTCAAGGCGCAGATGGCCGCGATGGGCGGCTCGCCCCAGCCGATGGCGTTCTCCGAAGTCTACGGTGCGCTGCAGACCGGCGTTGTGGACGGGCAGGAGAACACCTGGTCCAACATCTACGGCCGCAAGTTCTTTGAAGTGCAGGACGGCGTGACCGAGACCAACCACGGCATCATCGACTATCTCGTCGTGACCAACACCGACTGGTGGGATGGGCTGGACGCCGACGTGCGCGATCAGCTGGCCACCATCGTCGAGGAAGTCACCGTGGCGCGCAACAGCGAGTCGACCAAGGTGAACGCCGAGGCCAAGCAGGCGATCATCGACGCCGGCGGCGTGGTGCGTGAGCTGACCGCAGAGCAGCGCCAGGAATGGGTCGACGTGATGGCCCCGTCTGGGACCAGTTCCGTGAGGACGTAGGCCAGGACAACATCGAAGCGGCGCAGAAGTTCAACGAAAGCAACTCCTGATCCGTTGACACCGCCCCTGCCTGCGCGAGCCGTGGGCAGGGGCTTTTTGTATCTCGGGGAGGGGATCCATGTCGGCAAAGCACCGCCCGACCTCCGGCATCGGCCGGATCGTCAGCGAAATCGAGGAAACCGCCATCGCCCTGCTGCTGGGGCTGATGACGATCATCACATTCATCAACGTGGTCCTGCGCTACGGCTTCAACACCGGGCTGATCTGGGGGCTTGAGGCGACGTCGTTCCTGTTTGCCTGGCTTGTCCTGTTCGGGGTGAGCTATGCGGTCAAGGTCACCGCGCATCTGGGCGTGGACGCGATCATCAATCTCTTCTCCAGCGGCACACGCCGCGTGCTGGCCGTGCTGGCGGGTCTGGTGTGCGTGGTCTACGCCTTTTTGCTGATGAAGGGCGCGTGGGACTATTGGGCGCCGTTTGCGGGGATGGACGTGACGTCGGGGCGGTGGTTCCCCACGGGGTTCACGCCGACGCGCGATCAGGCGTGGTACGAGGTCAACGACATCCCCATGCTCGAATGGCTGCGCTGGATCGAGCCGGGGATGAACGAGGGCGAGGCCTACGAAAAGCTGCCGCGCTTCATCCCCTACGCGATGCTGCCCTTCGGTGCGGCGCTGCTGCTGTTGCGCTTTGTGCAGGCGACGGTGGGCGTGGTGCAGGGACGGCGCGACGCGCTGATCGTGAGCCACGAGGCCGAGGACGCCGTCGAGGACGTCAAACACATGAACGCGGAGCGCTGAGCGATGGAAGTCATCATTCTTTTTGGCATGGTCATCGGCTTCATGCTGATCGGTGTGCCGATCGCCGTGAGCCTTGGCACCTCGTCGATCCTGTTTCTGCTGGTGCTCAGCGACACCTCGCTTGCCTCCATCGCGCAGTCGTTCTTTCAGGCGATGGCGGGGCACTACACGCTGCTGGCGATCCCGTTCTTCATCCTTGCGTCGGCGTTCATGTCGACGGGGGCGTGGCGCGGCGGATCATCCGGTTCTCCATCGCGCTGGTGGGGCACCTTCCCGGCGGTCTGGCGATTGCGGGCGTGTTTGCCTGCATGCTCTTTGCCGCCCTTTCCGGCTCGTCGCCGGCCACGGTGGTCGCCATCGGCTCCATCGTGATCGTCGGCATGCGCGAGGTCGGCTATACCAAGGATTTTGCCGCCGGTGTGATCGCCGTGGCGGGCACGTTGGGCATCCTGATCCCGCCCTCCATCGTGATGGTGGTCTATGCGTCCGCCACGGATGTGTCGGTGGGCCGGATGTTCCTTGCGGGGGTCATTCCGGGGCTTTTGGCCGGTCTGATGCTGATGACCTCGATCTACGTGATCGCGCGGGTGCGCAACCTGCCGAAAGGCGAGTGGAAAGGCTGGGGCGAGGTGCGCGCCGCGGGGTTCGAGGCGGCGTGGGGTCTGTTCCTGATCGTCATCATCCTCGGCGGCATCTACGGCGGGATTTTCACCCCCACCGAAGCCGCGGCGGTCGCGGCGGTCTATGCCTTCGTGATCTCAAGCTTTGTCTACCGCGACATGGGGCCGCTGCACGTGAAGGGCGAGGCGCGCAACCTGAGCCTTGTGCAAAAGCCCATCGCGCTGGTGTCGGTGTTCTTTCACCGCGACACCCGCGACACGCTCTTTGAGGCGGGCAAGCTGACGATCACGCTGATGTTCATCATCGCCAACGCGCTGATCCTCAAACACGTGCTGACCGACGAGCAGATCCCGCAGCAAATCTCCGCCGCGATGCTGGATGCGGGATTCGGGCCGGTGATGTTCCTGGTGATCGTGAACGTGATCCTGCTGATCGGCGGGCAGTTCATGGAGCCGTCGGGCCTGTTGGTCATCGTGGCGCCGCTGGTGTTTCCCATCGCGATCGAGCTGGGGATCGATCCGATCCATCTGGGCATCATCATGGTGGTCAATATGGAGATCGGGATGATCACGCCGCCCGTTGGCCTCAACCTGTTCGTGACCTCGGGCGTGGCGAACATGCCGATGATGAACGTGGTGCGCGCGGCGCTGCCGTTTCTTGCCGTGCTCTTCGTGTTCCTGATCATGGTGACCTACATCCCGGCAATTTCGACCTGGTTGCCGACGCTGATGATGGGGCCGGAGATCATCACGAACTGACGTTTACGCCCGGTACAGTGGAAAGACGGCCCGTGTTCGGAATGAACGCGGGCCGTTTCCTATGTGGCTTGGGCGGGATACAGGTATTTTTGAAAGGGTGCAGGGGGGCGGCGGTGCGCCCTAGCTTTGGGCGAGAGCGTGGATGATGGGGGCGAAATCCGCGACCTTGAGGGAGGCGCCGCCGACGAGGGCGCCGTCGACGTTCCTGGCCTCGAAAATCAACGCGGCATTGTCTGGTTTGACAGAGCCGCCGTAGAGCAGGGAGATGTCATCGGCGGTGGTTGCGCCGAGGCGGTCGGTGAGCTCTGCGCGCAGGAAATCATGCACGTCGACGATCTGCGCCAGTGTGGGAACCTTGCCGGTGCCGATGGCCCAGATCGGCTCATAAGCTATAACGGTATTCTCTGGCGTGGCGCCGTTGGGCAGGGAGCCTGCAAGCTGGCCCGCGATGATGTCGAGCGTGTTGTCGGCCTCGCGATCCTCAAGGGATTCGCCCAGGCAGAGGATGGCGGCGAGGCCCGCAGCCCAGGCTGCTTCGATCTTGGCGCGCACGTCGCGGTTACGCTCGTTGTGGCCCTCACGGCGTTCCGAATGGCCGAGGATCACGTATGTCGCGCCGGTGTCGGCGATCTGTGCGGCAGAGATGTCGCCGGTATACGCCCCGCTAGCCGCGGCGTGGCAATCCTGCGCACCGATGAGGATCGACGTGCCCGCCGCCGCGTCAACGGCTCTGAAAAGCAGTGGCGCGGGCGGGCAGATCAACACATCGGGGCCGGCGTCGGGCAGGTTGGCGGCCAGATCGCGTAGCATCGCGAGGCTTGCGGCGGTGCCGTTCATCTTCCAGTTACCGGCGGCGATTTTACGGGGCATGGCACGCTCTCCTCTTGGGTGTGAGGCGTGCTTTATCAGCCGGAGCCTGACCGGGCAACGCTGCGGGCGTCAGCGGGTCCGTCTATTTGGCAAAGAGCGCGTCGTCGAATTTGATCGACTCGCCGCAGCCGCAGGCCTCGGACACGTTGGGGTTATTGAATTTGAACCCGGATTCCAGCAGCGTCGTCTCATAGTCGATTTCGGTGCCGAAGAGGAACATCTGCGCCATCGGCGCGATCATCACCCGCGCGCCGTCCTGTTCGACGACCTCGTCGTTGGGATCGGCGTCATCGACGTATTCCATGGTGTATTCCATGCCGGCGCAGCCGCCCTTTTTCACGCCGATGCGCAGGCCCGCGTGGCCCTTTGCCTGCATCAGCTTGAGGATCTGTGCCGTGGCCTTGGGTGTCATGGTGACGGCTTGCTTGCCGGGAATGCCGAACATCGAACTCTCCTTATACACCCCTTAGATAGGCGGGCCGGCGGCGTTTCTCAACCCCGCGCGGTCAGTAGCCCAGCGCGTTCAGCGTGGCGACGGTGGTGAAAGCGGCGGCGAGCGCCCAGCCAAAGGACGCAAGCGTGCCGATGATGACGTACTCGCTCATCCTTTGATCGCGGCTGACGGTGTCAAAGCGCAGGATTGATTTGGCGGCGATGAGAAATCCGATGCCCGCAGGCTCGCCGATCATCACCATCAGGTAGATCAGCGCGCGTTCCATCACGCCGATGATGCGCCCGGCGTATTCGAGGCCTTCGGGCTGCGCATCGGCCTTGTAGCGCACCATCAGATGCCCCACGGCAGGACCGCCCGCGAGGCTGGCGAGAATGGCGCCGCCGATGACAAGCGAGATCTGGATCATATCCGCCGAAAGCGCGGGCCAGAGCGGGAAGAACCACACCTGTGGGACCAGCATCACCGCCCCCAGCAGGACCGCAAAATGTGCCGCCTGATCGACGAGATAGCTGCGCAGGGTATCCGGGGCGAGGGTGATCTTGATCCAGTCGATGAGGACGTGGCTGGCGGCGATACCGGCGGCCACCGCAAAGGCGCCACCGCTGAACAATGCGGTCAGGGCGAACACATGCACACCGTGCATCAGCAGGATCGGCAGACGGTGCTTGTTGAGCACCATATGGGTCGTTTGAAAGACGAAATCCGCCAGCAGATGGGCGCAGCCCAGCGCGATCAGCAGCTCGATCGTGTAGAGGGACATTTGCGGCAGGGTCATGGGGCGGGGCACCTCTGCGCGCGAGGACGGCTCTGGAACGACCGAGAGGTTGACAACCATATTTGGTTGTTTGCGGAAAGAACAACCAAATATGGTTGTCGTAGGCGGCTCACCACTGGGCCTCATAGGCGGCGCAGGCGGCGTGCAGCGCGTCGATGCCTGCGGCCTCCGCCTGTTTCTGGATCATTTGCTTGCTGCGGTTCAGCGTGGCGCCCAAGGCTTCCTGTGTGGGCGGCGCGGGGTCGAGCAGGGCGGCGATGGTCTGTGCCTGCTTTGGTGTCCACGTTCGTGCGATACGGTCGGCAAGGGGCAGGGCAATGGAGAGCGGGCCGTCGGGGGCCTGCATCAAGAGCGACCGTTTGAGCGTATCGAGGCTGTGGCCGGAGGTGACAAAGGCCGGGCCTTCGGCGGCGGCGAGGTCCGTGCCGGTCAGCCGGGCATCGCCGATGCCGATGCCGATGCGCGTCTCGGCGCCCTCGGACCGCACCCGCGCGCGCAGCACCAGCGCGCCGCGCAGGGCGTCGCGGGGCGGCAAGGCCATCTGCCAGCCATCGCCGCGAAACCGCGCGAAAGGGGCAGTGGCGCCGGACCAGCCGCCGATCTGCTCGGCGCCCGCGCGCAGGGTTGCGAACACCGCATCAAGCGTTGCAGCGTCCAGATCGCTCGATTTCACGATATCGCCGGTAAAGACTGCCAGTTGCGTCATGCGCCCCCCTTGGCCTACTGTGGCACCGCGCCCGGAGCGGCGCAAGAACGGCAAAGGCCGCCCCGATCAGGGACGGCCCGGAAAACACACCCGATGCGAGGCGACCTACATAAAGCCCAGCTCAAGCCGCGCTTCGTCAGACATCATGTCCATGCCCCAGGGCGGCTCCCATACAAGGGCCACGTCGACCTGTTTGACGCCCGCGATGGGCTCCACCGCGTCGGCGACCCAGCCGGGCATTTCGCCCGCCACGGGGCAGCCGGGGGCAGTGAGCGACATCTTGATGTCGACCTCGTTGGCGTCGTTGATGTCGATGGTATAGATCAGCCCAAGCTCATAGATATTCACCGGGATTTCGGGGTCATAGACGCTGCGGCACGCCTCGACCACCTGATCGTAGAGCGGGTGATCGGTGCTGGAGGGGGCGATCAACGGCTGGCCTTCCATGGGGGGGTCGTATCGGTCATCTGCGCCTCATCTCAATTCCTGAGTGTTTATATAGGTAAGCGGGGGCGGCGCGTAAAGGTGGGGCGGGTTTGCAAGATCTGCGGCACTGGGGTAGAGCGCGGTTCATGCGCAGATGAGGGCCGGGGATGAGTGAATTTACCTTTGAAAAGCACGCGCAGGACGGGCGGGCGCGCACGGGCGTGATTTCGACCCCGCGCGGCGAGATCCGCACGCCTGCGTTCATGCCCGTGGGCACGGCAGCCACCGTCAAGGCGATGCTGCCCGGATCGGTGCGCGAGACCGGCGCGGATATCCTGCTGGGCAACACCTATCACCTGATGCTGCGCCCCACGGCAGAGCGCATCGCGGCGCTTGGCGGGCTGCACAAGTTCATGAATTGGGAGCGGCCGATCCTGACGGATTCGGGCGGCTTTCAGGTGATGAGCCTTGCGGGCCTGCGCAAGCTGACCGAGGAAGGCGTGACCTTCAAAAGCCACATCGACGGGTCCAAACACGCGCTGACGCCCGAGCGGTCGATGGAGATACAGGCGCTGCTCGGCTCGGACATCGTGATGTGTTTTGACGAATGCCCCGCGCTGCCCGCGGACCGGGGGCGGATTGCGCAGAGCATGGAGCTGTCGATGCGGTGGGCCGCGCGGTCAAAGGTGGCGTTTGGCGACCGGCCCGGTCACGCGCTTTTCGGGATCCAACAGGGCGGGCTGGAAGAGGACCTGCGTGCGCAGAGTGCTGAGGCGTTGCGCGAGATCGGATTTGACGGCTATGCCGTGGGCGGGCTGGCCGTGGGCGAGGGGCAGGAGGCGATGTTTGGCTGTCTCGACTACGCACCGGAGCAGCTGCCCGAGGACAAGCCGCGCTATCTGATGGGGGTGGGCAAGCCCGATGACATCGTGGGCGCCGTGGCGCGCGGGATCGACATGATGGATTGCGTTCTGCCGTCGCGCTCGGGGCGCACGGGGCAGGCATTTACCCGTCATGGGGTCGTCAATATCCGCAACGCGCGCCACCTCGATGATCCGCGCCCGCTGGATGAGGCCTGCGGCTGCCCGGCGTGCCAGAACTACTCGCGCGCGTATCTGCACCATGTGACCCGCTCGAAAGAGATCATCGGTTCGATGCTGATGACCTGGCACAATCTGCGGTATTATCAGGATCTGATGGCGGGGATGCGTGAGGCGATCGCGGCGGGCAGTTTTGAGAGCTGGCAGCGTGCGTTTCACGCGGGCCGGGCGCAGGGTGATATCGATCCCTTGTGAGACGTACGGCGTGCGCGGGCCGGGCCCGCGACACCCCGCCCGCCGTCCCAAAGGGAGTAACGCGGGGGGTGATGCGGGGCGGCCGTGGGATTTAGGTATTTTTGAAAGGGTGCAGGGAGGGTGTGCCTAGCTGTAGGCATTCATGGTGTGGAGCTCGTATTCCGCGACTTTTTCGGCGTCCTGATTGGTGACGGTGACGTGCCAGCGTACTTGGCCGTAGGTATCGGTGCGGGGGGTTTTCTTTTTCACGGTGAGGCGCACGGCGATGGTGTCGCCGGGTGAGACGGGCTTCAGGAAGGTGAGCGCGCCGAGGCCGGTATTGGCCAGAACGGGGCCGGGGTCGGGCTGCACAAACAGGCCTGCGGCAAAGCTGAGCAGCAGGTAGCCGTGGGCGACCCGGCCTGGGAAGAAGGGGTTTGCCTTCGCGGCCTCCTCGTCCATGTGGGCGTAGAAGGTATCGCCGGTGAAATGGGCGAAGGTTTCGATATCGTCGAGGGTGACTTCGCGCGGGTCGGTGTGCAGCGTCTCGCCGATGGCGAGGTCGTGGAAGGTTTTGGTGAACGGATGCTCAGAGGCCGTGGTCTCGGTTGCGCCGGGGATCCATTCGGCGCCCACGGCCGTCAGGATGTCGGGGCTGCCCTGCACGGCGGTGCGCTGCATGTAGTGCATCACGCCGCGGATCCCGCCCAACTCTTCGCCGCCCCCCGCGCGGCCCGGCCCGCCGTGCACCATATGGGGCATGGGCGCGCCGTGGCCCGTGGCCTCTGCCATGCTGTCGCGGTTGTTGAAATAGAGCCGCCCGTGCCAGGCAGCTGCGCCCAGCACCATCTCGCGCGCCAGATCGGTGTCGCGGGTGATGACGGAGGCGACAAGCGAGCCTTTGCCCCGGTTGAGCAAGGCAATGGCGTGGTCTGCATCGCGGTAGGGCATGATTGTGCTGACGGGGCCGAAGGCTTCGGTATCATGCAGGCGCTCTGCTGCGTCGGGATCGGCGCAGTGAAAGAGCATCGGCGGCAGGAAGGCGCCACCCTCGACCGGGGCGCGAAAGCTGTCGGGATCGCCGGACACACGCTCGGCCTCGGTCGCAAGCGCGGCGACCTTTTCCAGAACGTCGGCGCGTTGGGCGGTCGAGACGAGCGCGCCCATGCGCGTGGCCTTGTCGCGCGGATCGCCGATCTGCGTGCTCTGCAACCTCTCCGACAGCGCCGCGATCAGCGCGTCGACATGGGTGGCGGGCGCCATGATGCGGCGGATGGCGGTGCATTTCTGGCCCGCCTTGGTGGTCATCTCGCGGTGCGCTTCCGTGACGAACAGGTCGAACTCCGGCGTGCCGGGGGCGGCATCGGGGCCCAGCACGGAGGCGTTCAGGCTGTCCTGTTCGGCCACGAAGCGCACGGCGTTGGCCAGCAGATGCGGCTCGGAGCGCAGCTTGAGCGCGGTATCGGCGGAACCGGTGAAGCTGACGACATCCTGCGCGTCGAGGCGTTTTAACAGGTCGCCCGTGCCGCCCGCGATCAGCTGCAACGCGCCGTCGGGGAGGATGCCGCTTTCCAGCATCATGCGCACGCAGGCTTCGGTCACGTAGGAGGTCGCGGTGGCGGGTTTCACGATGGAGGGCACGCCTGCAAGAAAAGTCGGCGCAAATTTCTCAAGCATGCCCCAGACGGGGAAGTTGAAGGCGTTGATATGCACGCCCACGCCCTGCAGCGGTACGGCCACGTGACGGCCCAGGAAAGTGCCCTCGCGGCCCAATTGCTCGACCTCGCCGTCGAGGTAGATCCGCGCATCGGGCATCTCGCGCCGCCCCTTGGAGGCGTAGACGAACATCGTGCCGATGCCGCCGTCGATATCAAACGCGTGGTCGGCCTGCGTGGCGCCCGTGTGGAAGGACAGATCGTAGAGCGCCTGCTTGCGCTCGCCCAGATAGATCGCCAGCGCCTTGAGCATGCGCGCACGGTCGTGGAACGTCAGCTTGCGCAGGGCCGGGCCGCCGACCTCGCGGGCGTAGGCGTGCATCGCGCCCACATCCAGCGCGCCGTTGCCCGAGCGCGCGATGATCTCGCCGGTGATGGCGCAGGCGATGGGGCGTGCGGCACTGTCGGAGGGGGTCCAGTGACCGGCGGCAAAGGAATGGACGTCGATCATGGGCGTGGCTCCTGTTGGTCGTAAATCGGGGGCGATTTCATTGGTCGTAAATCGCGGGCGATTTCATTGATCGTAGTCGAAGGTGACGATATCGCTCAGCGGGTAGCACTGGCAGGTCAGCACAAAGCCGTCGGCGACCTCGTTATCCTCAAGCGCGTGATTGACGAGCATCTCGACCTCGCCCTCTGTCACCCGCGCGCGGCAGGTGCTGCACACGCCCGCCTTACAGGCGAAGGGCGCGTCGAGCGCGTTGTCGAGGGCTGCATCCAGCAGGCTGGTGTCGCGGGGCATGGCAAAGCTGCGCGTGGCCCCGTCGAGTGTGACCTTGGCCTGCGTCATGGCGCCTGCGGCGGTACTGTCGGCGGCCACGGCGGCCTTTTTCGCGCGGCCCGGCTGGGAGGAGCCGAAAAGCTCGAACTTGATGTCGTCGTCGTGCATGCCGTGGTCGCGCAGGGCCTGTGCGATGCCCAGCATCATCGGCTCAGGCCCGCAGATGAAGGCAGTATCGACCGAGCCGACGTCGATCCAGCTGGCGAAGAGGCGCGCGCATTTTTCTTCATCCACGCGGCCCGTGAAGAGGTCGATATCCTGCGCGTCGGCCTCCAGCACGTGGATCACGTTAACCCGGCCCATGTAGGTGTTTTTCAGGTCTTCCAGCTCGTCGCGGAACATGATCGTGCTGACCGCGCGGTTGGCGTAGACCAGCGTGAAACGCGAATTGGGCTCGCGGGTCAGAACGGTTTTCAGGATCGACAGCACCGGTGTGATGCCGGATCCACCGGCAAAGCCGAGATAGTGGCGGGCCGCGTCTGCATCGAGCTCGGTAAAGAATTTGCCCATCGGCGGCATCGCCTCGATGGTGTCGCCGGGTTGCAATTCGGTGTTGGCCCAGGTGGAGAACGCGCCGCCATCGACGCGTTTGATGCCCACTTGCAGGATCCCTTCATCGACGCCCGCGCAGATTGAATAGCTGCGCCGCAACTCTTCGCCGTCAAAATCGCGTTTGAAGGTCAGATATTGCCCTTGGGTGAAATCAAACCCCTCGGGCGCCTCAAAGGAGACGACCACCGCATCGCGGATGGTCTTGCGCACGTCGGTGACGGTCAGGGGCGTGAAACGGGCCATGGGTGCCTCAGATACATTTGAAATAGTCGAAGGGTTCAAGGCAATCGAGGCAGCGCCAATGCGCCTTGCAGGGGGTGGAACCGAACTGGCTCACCCGCTCGACATCTTTGGATTTGCACTGCGGGCAATGATCGGGGCCACCGGCGGGCGAGGGGGGCGCGATGCCGTATGCCTCCAGCCGCGCGCGGCCCTTGTCGCTGAGCCAATCGGAGGTCCAGGCAGGCGAGATCTGCGTACGGATGCGCACGTCCTTCACACCGCGATCGCGTAGCGCTGTTTCGACGTCCATCGAGATGACGGAAGTTGCGGGGCAGCCCGAATAGGTCGGCGTCACGGCCACCTCAAGCGTATCGCCCTGCCACTGTACGCCCCGGATGATGCCCAGATCCACGACCGAGATCACAGGGATCTCGGGATCGGGCACCTCGTCGAGCCATTGCCAGACGGTCTCGGTGTCGGGTCTGAGGTCCACGGCGGCGGCTACCACTGCGCCCCGGGATAGGCGCGGGGCAGATACTGCATCTGCGCCAGCATGTGGCCCAGATGTTCGGTGTGCATCTTGCCGGTGCGCCCGCCCTGATGGGCGAAATCGCCGTCGGGCAGCGTCAGCGTCGCCTCGGCCAGCGTGGCGGCAACCGTCTGATCCCACGCGGGGCGCAGGCTGGCCGGATCGGGCATTGTGCCGTCGGCGGCGAGCGCCGTGTCGATCTCGTCGGAGGCGAACATCTCGCCCACATAGGGCCACGCGAGGTCCAGCGCATCCTGCATCTTGGCGTGGCTCACCTCGGTCCCATCCCCCAGCGCGATCACGGTTTCTGCAGAGCGATCAAGGTGATAGGTGGCTTCCTTCACGGATTTTGCGGCGATCTCTGCGATGCGCGGGTCAGTGGATTGCGTGAGGCCCGTGAGCATCCCCTTGTGCCACGCATCAAACAGGAACTGCCGCATCATCGTATGCGCAAAATCCACACTGGGACGTTCCACCAACAACACGTTGCGGAAATCCCAGACGTCGCGCAGAAACGCCAGATCGTCGGCGGAGCGGTCCTTCTCCTCGACCTCGGCGGCATAGCCCAGCCACATCTGCGTCTGCCCGATCAGATCAAGCGCGGTGTTGGCCAGAGCGATGTCCTCCTCAAGCGCGGGTGCCTTGCCGCACCATTCCGAAATGCGGTGACCCAGCACCAGCGTATTGTCACCCAGCCTGAGCAACCCCTGAAACAGCGCGTCCGACATCACATGTGCCCCACTTCATCCGGCACATCAAAGAACGTCGGGTGGCGGTAGACCTTGTCGTTCGACGGATCGTACATCGCCTCCTTGTCGCCGGGGGCGGAGGCGTGGATATGCGCGGCCTCGACCACCCAGATGCTTACGCCCTCGTTGCGGCGGGTGTAGACGTCGCGTGCGTTCTTGATCGCCATCGCCTCATCGGGGGCGTGCAGCGATCCGACGTGTCGGTGGCTGAGCCCGTGCTGGCCGCGGATGAACACCTCGAACAGGGGCCATTCGGGTTTGCGCGCGGGTTTGTCCGGCGCCTCAGACTTGTCGTAGTTCGTGGGGGCAGGGCTGCTCATGTCGCTTACTCCGCCGCCAGCTTGGCCGCGCGCTTTTTCGCGGCGTGGGCCAGCATGCCCTCGCGCACCCATGCGCCGTCTTCCCACGCCTCTTTGCGCGCGTTCAGGCGGTCGTGGTTGCACGGGCCGTTGCCCTTGAGCACGTCAAAGAACTCCGACCAATCCGGCTCGGCAAAGTCATAGCCGCCCTTTTCCTCGTTCCACGCGAGTGTGTCGTCGGGGATGGTGAGGCCGAGGTATTCGGCCTGCGGCACGGTCTGATCGACGAATTTCTGGCGCAGCTCGTCGTTGGTGTTCATCTTGATCTTCCACGCCATGGATTGCGCGGAATGCACGCTGTCGGCGTCCGAGGGGCCGAACATCATCAGCGAGGGATACCAAAAACGGTTGAGCGCATCCTGCGCCATCTTTTTCTGCGCCTCCGTGCCCTTCACCATCTTCATCATGATGTCGAAACCCTGACGCTGGTGGAAGGATTCCTCCTTGCAGATCCGCACCATGGCCCGCGCGTAGGGGCCGTAGGAGGTGCGCTGCAACGGCACCTGGTTCATGATCGCAGCCCCGTCAACCAGCCAGCCGACGGCGCCCATGTCGGCCCATGTCAGCGTGGGATAGTTGAAGATCGACGAGTATTTCATCCGGCCCTCGTGCAGCGCCTCGAACATCTCGTCGCGGGTGATGCCCAACGTCTCTGCCGCGCAATAGAGGTAGAGCCCGTGGCCCGCTTCGTCCTGCACCTTGGCCAGCAGGATCGCCTTGCGCTCCAGCGTCGGGGCGCGGGTGATCCAGTTGCCTTCGGGCAGTTGGCCCACGATCTCGGAGTGCGCGTGCTGGCCGATCTGGCGGATCAGGTTCTTGCGGTAGCCCTCTGGCATCCAGTCCTTCGGCTCGATCTTGCCGCCCGCGTCGATCCGCTCCTGAAAGGCGCGCTCCTGCGGGTCCATCTCGTCGAGGGATTTGACGCCCTGGCCGGTGGATTTGATCATCTGTGCGTACATTCGTTCAATCCTTTCAGGTGCAGTTGCGCGTTCACACGCGTTCGAGAATTAGGGATCGTTTCATGCGCGCTCCAGTATGAGCGCGACGCCCTGGCCCACGCCCACACACATCGTGCACAGCGCGTAGCGTCCGCCGGTGCGTTTGAGCTGGTAGGCCGCCGTCAGCACCAGCCGTGCACCGGACATGCCCAGAGGGTGGCCGATGGCAATGGCGCCGCCGTTGGCATTCACGTGGGGGGCGTCATCCGCGACACCAAGCGCGCGCAGTGTGGCAATACCTTGTGAGGCAAAGGCTTCGTTGAGTTCAATCACATCCATCTGGTCGATGGTCAGACCGGCGCGGGCCAGCACTTTCTGCGCTGCCGGGATCGGGCCGATGCCCATGACGCGCGGGGCCACGCCCGCCGCCGACATCGCCACGACGCGGGCCATAGGCGTCAGCCCGTGATCCTTTACCGCCGCGTCATTGCCGATCAGCATCGCCGCCGCACCGTCGTTCACACCCGAGGCATTACCGGCCGTCACCGTCTTGTCGGGCCCGTTGATGCCGCGCAGCTTCGCCAGTGCGGCCTCGTCGGTCTGGGGGCGGGGGTGCTCATCGCGGTCGACGACCTTGGGGTCGCCCTTGCGCTGGGGAATGGTGACGGGCACGATTTCCTCGGCAAAGAGACCGGCAGCGTCGGCTGCGGCCCAGCGTTGCTGGCTGCGCAGGGCAAAAGCGTCCTGATCCGCGCGGCTCACGTGATAGTCGTCGGCCACGTTGTCCGCAGTCTCCGGCATGCTGTCGACACCGTAGGCATCCTTCATCTTGCGATTGATAAAGCGCCAGCCAATCGTCGTGTCGTAGACGGCGTTTGCCCGTCCGAACGCCGCCTCGGCTTTGGGCATGACAAAAGGCGCGCGGCTCATGCTTTCGACGCCGCCTGCAATGGCCAGATCCATGTCACCGGCGCGGATCGCCCGCGCTGCCTGACCCACGGCATCAAGCCCCGATGCGCAGAGCCGGTTGAGCGTGATGCCCGGCACATCCGTCGGCAGGCCCGCCAGAAGGGCGGCCATGCGCGCGACATTCCGGTTGTCCTCGCCCGCCTGATTGGCGCAACCCATGACAACGTCATCCACGCGCGACCAGTCGACGCCCGCGTTGCGCGCCATCAGCGCGGCAAGCGGAGCCGCGGCCAGATCGTCGGCACGCACCGAAGACAGCGCACCCCCGTAGCGCCCGATGGGCGTGCGGACCGCGTCACAGATAAAGGCGTCTGACATTGAATTCTCCGGTTCTTCGATTTCTGAAACGTTACATAGCGCATTTCGCACCCCGGATCAAGATTTGTGTTACATCGGTTTTTGCACAACCGGTATTTCAGTAACGCATTTCTGCCCTGCGGCAAATTTCCCTCAAACCCCGCGCACTCTACGGTTGCCCAGAGGGGGGTGTCGCGCCATGTTGCATGGAAAGTCGCGCAACGACGTGCAGTATTGAAACAGGCGGGAAGGGTGCCCAATTAACCCTTCCAGAGGAAACGACCGATGTTGCCTAGTCAGGGACAGGTGTCGTTTTGCCAAGATAAGGAAATGAGCATGCAAGAGCCCCTGAACGCGAGCTACCCGGTTCTCCCCTTGCGGGATATCGTGGTGTTCCCCCATATGATCGTGCCGCTGTTTGTCGGACGCGATAAATCCGTGCGCGCCCTTGAGGAAGTCATGGCAGATGACAAGCAGATCCTGCTGTCGAGCCAGATCGACCCCGGTGAGGACGATCCCGACAGCGACGGCATCTTCAAGGCCGGCGTTCTGGCCAACGTGCTGCAGCTGCTGAAATTGCCCGATGGCACCGTGAAGGTGCTGGTCGAGGGGCAGGCGCGGGTGCGCATTACCGAATATCTCGACAACGACAATTTCTTTGAAGCGCGCGCCGAGTATCTGACCGAAATGCCGGGCGATGCGGCGACGACGCAGGCGCTGATCCGCTCGGTTGCCGATGAATTTGCGCGTTACGCGAAGGTCAAGAAAAACGTCCCCGAAGAAGCGCTGAGCGCCGTCGCCGACGCGACAGAGCCCGCGCGGCTTGCCGATCTGGTGGCCGGTCATCTGGGCATCGAAGTGGGCCAGAAGCAGGACCTGCTGGAAACGCTGAGCGTGTCAGAGCGGCTTGAGAAAGTCTACGGTCTGATGGAGGGCGAGTTGTCGGTCCTTCAGGTCGAGAAAAAGATCAAGACCCGCGTGAAATCCCAGATGGAGAAAACCCAGCGCGAATACTACCTGAATGAGCAGATGAAAGCCATTCAGAACGAGCTGGGCGATGGCGAGGACGGCAAGAACGAAGTGGCCGAGCTGGAAGCGAAGGTCGCCGAGACCAAGCTGAGCAAAGAGGCGAAGGAAAAGGCCGAGGCCGAGCTGAAGAAGCTGAAAAACATGTCGCCGATGTCAGCCGAGGCCACGGTGGTACGCAACTATCTCGACTGGATGCTGTCGATCCCGTGGGGCAAAAAATCCCGTGTGAAGAAAGACCTGGCCAAGGCCGAGGCGATCCTGGACGCCGATCACTACGGGCTGGAAAAGGTCAAGGAACGCATTGTCGAATACCTCGCGGTACAACAACGCTCAAGCAAGCTGAAAGGCCCGATCATGTGCCTTGTCGGCCCTCCGGGCGTGGGCAAGACCTCGCTGGGCAAATCCGTGGCCAAGGCGACGGGCCGCGAGTTCATCCGCATCAGCCTGGGCGGTGTGCGCGATGAGAGCGAGATCCGCGGCCACCGCCGGACCTACATCGGCTCCATGCCCGGCAAGATCATTCAGGCGCTGAAAAAGGCCAAGACGACGAACCCGCTGATCCTGCTCGACGAGATCGACAAGATGGGTCAGGATTTCCGGGGCGATCCGGCGTCTGCCATGCTCGAAGTGCTTGACCCCGAACAGAACTCTACCTTCGTGGATCACTACCTTGAGGTGGAATACGATCTGTCGAACGTGATGTTCCTGACCACCTCGAACAGCTACAACATGCCCGGCCCGCTTCTGGACCGGATGGAGATCATCCCGCTGAGTGGCTACACCGAAGACGAAAAGCGCGAGATCGCCAGGCAGCATCTGGTGAGCAAGCAGGTCAAGAACCACGGTTTGAAAGCCAAGGAATTCACGATCGAGGATTCCGCGCTGACAGGCATCATCCGCCACTACACCCGCGAGGCGGGCGTGCGGAACCTTGAGCGTGAGATCGCGAAGGTTGCGCGCAAATCGCTGACCAAGATCGTGCGCAAGGAAGCCGACAGCATCACCGTGACCGGCGACAACCTCGACGATTTCCTCGGCGTGCCCAAGCACCGCTACGGTCTGGCCGAAAAGGAGCACCAGATTGGCGTGGTGACCGGGCTGGCCTACACGTCGGTCGGTGGGGAGTTGCTCCATATCGAGGCGCTCCGCCTGCCGGGCAAGGGCCGGATGAAAACAACGGGTAAGCTTGGCGATGTGATGAAGGAATCCATCGATGCGGCCAGCTCCTACGTGCGCTCGATCAGTCCGCAGATCGGGGTGAAACCGCCGAAGTTCGACACGCTGGACATCCACGTTCACGTGCCGGACGGGGCCACGCCCAAGGACGGACCAAGCGCCGGTCTGGCGATGGTGACGTCGATCGTGTCGGTGCTTACGCAGATCCCTGTGCGCAAGGATATTGCGATGACGGGTGAGGTCTCCCTGCGCGGCAACGCGATGCCCATTGGCGGTCTGAAGGAGAAACTGCTCGCGGCCCTGCGCGGCGGCATCACGACGGTGCTGATCCCGCAGGAAAACGAGAAGGATCTGCCGGATATCCCCGACAACGTGAAAGAGGGGCTGACGATCATTCCGGTCAGCCATGTGTCCGAAGTGTTGGAGCACGCATTGGTGTCCAAGCCTGAACCCATCGAATGGGACGAGGCCGCCGAGGAAGCGGCAGCGGCAGCGGCCCTCGCGGGTCGTGGCGGATCGGGTGACAGCGCCGTCGCGCACTAGCGGCGAACCCATTGTAAAAGAAGCGCCCCGAGGGAAACCGCGGGGCGTTTTCTGTGTCCGGGGTGCAGTCATTTGAGGTCGCGCGGGTGGTATCACTGGATTTTTGATACGATGTTCGGTAAGATTTGGAAAAACAAATAATCAAAACCAACCGAGGCAGTGTAAATGACCACATCCACAAAGAAATCTACCAAAACAGCTGCGCGCAAAACCACCAAGGTGAGCCCGCCGAAGACATCCCCCATGACCGCCGTCGACACGGCCTCCGCGCCCGAAGCGGCGATCCCGGACCCTGCGCTGGTCGAAACACTGAGCCCGGTTTTGGCCGGTAAGGAGCTGCGCAAAAAGGAACTTTTCGATCTTGTGGTCGAACGGTCGGGGCGCAAGAAAAAGGACGTCAAACCCATCGTCGAGGCCATGCTGGCCGTTCTGGGCGACGCGTTTTCCGAGCACCGCGAGATGCAGCTGCCGCCGCTTGGTAAATTGAAGGTCCAGCGCGGCAAGGAGCTGGGCGACGGACGGGCGTTGGTGTTGAAACTGCGACAGAAATCCGCCGTGCTCAACGCAGCGGATACGCCGAAAGATCCCGTGGCCACGGCCGCCGAATAACCGGGCCACGACCGGCCACCGCCCCCCTTGCACGCGGGGGCGGAATTGGCTATTCGAACGGCAGGGGTGATTAGCTCAGTGGTAGAGCGCTTCGTTCACATCGAAGATGTCAGGAGTTCAAATCTCTTATCACCCACCATTTTCCCTGCCGTGCCGTAGTATTTCATTTACATATCAAGGCGTTGTGCGGTGTATTTAATTCTTAATCCGCCAAGGCCAGATCGGCATGAGATCCTTCCCTGAGCTTTACGTGCTGCGCCACGGTGAGACAGTCTGGAACGTCGAGGGCCGTTTGCAGGGGGGGCTGGATTCGGCCCTGACGGCGCGGGGCCGCGCACAGGCCGCGCGGCAGGGAGAAATCCTCGCATCGCTGGAATTGTATGGCTTTTCAGGTATTTGCAGTCCACAAGGCCGCGCGGCTGAGACCGCACGGATTGCGCTGCCCGAGGTGCTGAAGCTCAGCTACGATCCCGCCCTGCGTGAGATCGGTATGGGCGACTGGGCGGGCAAGGCGCGCGCGGATCTGGGCGATGTTGGCAAGGGATTCGACCTCTACGAGGCGGCACCGGGGGGTGAGGGCTTTACCGCGCTGGCGCGGCGCTGTGCGGCGTTTCTGGAGGGGGTGCAGGGCCCCGCCGTTCTGGTCACCCATGGCATCACCTCGCGCATGATCCGCACGCTCGCGACCGGGCAACCGATTGAAATGGTGCGGGAAATCGGGGGCGGACAGGGATGTGTGTACCACGTGGCAGGCGGCGTGCAAAAACGCATCGATTGAGGCTTGCCAGCGCGGGCGGCTTTGTCTAAACCGCTGCCACCGGGTCGTTAGCTCAGTTGGTAGAGCGCTTCGTTTACACCGAAGATGTCGGGAGTTCGAGCCTCTCACGACCCACCATGCGCGGTTGTAGCTCAGTTGGTTAGAGTGCCGGCCTGTCACGCCGGAGGTCGCGGGTTCGAGCCCCGTCAACCGCGCCATTTTTGCCTTCCAGATTTTGTTTTTCGAAACGCTTTAGGACGTGTGCACTGGGTGTATGACCGACGTACACATCCTGTGCATACAAAAGGCGCAGCTAGCGTGGCCCTTTTTGCTGCATCAGATCGTTTAGAAGACTGCGCATCTGCGCCGCTTCGTCCGGCGGCGAATTCTTTAAGAGTTGTTCGATCTCTTTCTCGGAGGCTTCGAGGAATTCAATGGCGCGCTCGCTCAATTCGTAGTGATCGCTGATGTCTGTGCCGATGTCGTTCAGGATCCCAGATGCGACACCGTCCGCACCGTACAAGAACGGAGCCGTGAGGATCGCGGCGTAGGCGAGGTTCCGGCCACCCTTGGCGGTTGTCGAATAGGCCTTGTCGGCTTGAACGCCGCTTTTCTTGGCGAGTTTGCTGACGTGCTGGATCAGGGCACCGCTGGTGGGATCGACAAACTTCGTCTCCAACGCGCGTTGCAGCAGCGACAGGATCAACTCGACGGGGATTTGCTGGCGTGTGAAATCGGCCTGTCCGTCGTCCATCGCACGCACGTCGGGGAAAGAGCGGACGAGATTCCCGGCGAGGCCCAAAAAGGTCTGTAGCGCGGTGCGCGCCTCACCGGGCAGCAGGTCAAGCGGATCGCGACCTTCGACACGTCCGCGATCCTGTTCCTCTAGATGCCCGCCGAGCGCGATGAGGCTTGCCCAGAGTTCCAGCGATCTCTCCGAGAGACTTCGCCCGGTATCCCCGAGGATACCCTCAAAACGGGCGGCTTCTTCGGCGACCTCTTGGCGCAGGCCGCCCGAGTTTGTCCTGTCGCCGAGTTTTTCGAGAAGATTTTTGATCCGCTCTGCACATAGGGTGGCGAGGGTCTCCTGCCGCTTTTGAAGCGGGGTGTCCTCAATAAAGAGCGCCATGGCGCCGTGAACGGGAGAAAACCGCCAACCTGCGGCATCCTGCTGATCAATCAATTGCGACGCTGTGATCGGGGGTTTTGGCTTGGTTGCCTCCCACGGGAGAGGTTCGGGGTAAGGCGGGAGGGATCGTAGGTAGGCGAGGGTTTTTTCGGTGCGTTCGCGGTCGTCGATGATTTCGGAAAGTGCCCGGAGGTCCTCTGACTTTTCGACTGCTTTGGTGTTTCGGAATTCTATCCTCGGCGAGATTGGGTATCCTTTCCCCTTAGAGTCAAACGATATGCCTGCGATTGGTCTGAGATCTTCAACTTCAGTCCCAATAATGTTGAGATCCATCAAGTTGTGAAGGCGAGTAAGGGCGCTAAGGTCTGTAATTTTCGCGTCCCACATATGCAGTAGCTCAAGGTTAAATAGCCGACTGAGTGGATCGAGTGATTGTGGATGGAGGCCGGTGATGTAGAGATCGGTGAGGTTGATCAGAGTTTCGACTGGTTTGAGGTCGGTCACTCTGGTTAGGTTTATATTCAGGATTTCTAGGGTGTCGAAGCCCGAAAGCACGTCAATGTTTGCGACCTGTGTGTTCTCGAGATCAATATAGAAGAGCGATTCTACTTTTCTTATGAGTGGTGGAATTTCCTCTAAGGCCTCAAGATCTCCAAAAGAAATTGAGCGCATATCCTCATCGGATTCAATATGCTCCTCAATCCGCCGCTCGGCTTCCGCGTAGGCCTCATCGGCTGTCATCTTTGATCCATCCATACCCGCCACTCTCCCACCGCCAAGAAAAACCCGCAAGCGCGCAGATAAGCGCTTGACGGTTTTTGCGTGGTGGCCTATCCCGCTCAAACGCGCTGCGGCAAACGTCGGGGCGCGCGCAGCGGGCGGTTGTAGCTCAGTTGGTTAGAGTGCCGGCCTGTCACGCCGGAGGTCGCGGGTTCGAGCCCCGTCAACCGCGCCACCGCTGCCGCAAAAGGCTCCCTTCGGGGGGCCTTTTTGCGTCTGGGCCGGTCAGTCGCCGTAGCCCATGATCCATTCGGTCTGCGCGTCGAGGTGGGCGTGCATATGGGCGATGTCGTCGTCGGACCATGCCTCGGGCAGATCGGGGCGGGGCCCTTCGGATTTCCACAGGTTGCCCATGCGGCGTTTGACGGGGCGGTAGCCGCGTTCAGTCGATTTGAGGTCAAAGGCGTCTTGCAGCACGCCGACCATGGCTTCGGGATCGCGGTTGAACGGCTCCATCTGGAAGAACATCACATTGGCGCCGCGCGCGATAAAGCTGAGCAAACCAAGATGTTTGGCGTTGCGCAGATCGAATATCGTGGGGAAGGGCGCGCCGGTCAGCGGGTGGCGGTCGTATTGCAGTGGCAGCGGGCCCGGTTGCAGCTCGGGGTGCAGCGGCTCGAAATGGTCGGGCTTGTCGATATAGCTGTCCCAGGGGGCGCGGATGAACGCCTCGAAGGGGAGTTGCTGCATGGCCTGGGTCGCGTGCCAGGGGCGTTTGAACAGCGACGTGGCCCAGGCCTGCGGCGCGCGCACGGCGCAGACCACCAGCATGTCCTGCGGCACGCCGACCATCTGGGGAAAGCCGTGTTTCCAGCCGAGCGATTCCTGCCGTTCGATGCGGAGCGATTTCGAGATCACCTTGCGGATGATGTTGGTGCCGCAGCCGCGCTCCCCCATGACCTGATAGCGGTTGGGCGGCGTGTCGTGGGCGCGGTGCAGATGCCAGCCCTGACGGGCCATATCGGCGGCCATGGGGGCAAAATCGGGGCGCGCGGTGGTGTGCGGCATTGTCATGGGCGGGGCCTCCCGGCTACATCTGGGCTCGACGCGGAGCATTGCGAATTCGCGCGGCATTGAAAAGGGGCAGCGGGCATGCAGACGGCGGCGGCGATCACCATGGTGCGCGGGGATGCGTTTTTTCTGGATGCGTGGCTGCGCCATTACGGCGGGCTGCTGGGCCGGCAGAATTGCTATGTCATCAACCACGGATTTGGTGCGGATGTGGCGACACAGGCCGAAGGATGCAATATCATCGGCATCCCCGGCGATCCGCACAAGAATTTCGATGTGAAACGCTGGGGCTTGCTGAACGGGCTGCTGGGCGGTTTGCGCAAGTATTACCGCCACGTGATCGTGGGCGATGTGGATGAGCTGGTGGTGGTCGATCCCGATCACGGGATGACCCTGGCCGAGTATCTTGAGGCGATGCCGGAAAAGCGGGTGCTGACGCCCCTGGGGCTGGAGGTGATCCACCGCATCGACGTGGAGGAGACGCCGATCGAGGGCGCAATCCTGGGGCCGCGGCGGTTTGTGCGGCCGGCACCCCATTACTCGAAACCCTGCATCGTGTCGGCGGCGACAAAGCTCGCGCGCGGGGGGCATTTTTCGCAGTACCCCAAGCTGCACGCGCCCGACGAGCTGTATTTGTTTCACCTCAAGTTCTGCGATTTTGGACAATACGCCGAGGCGATGAACCGCCGCAATGCGGTCACGCAAGAGATCGGCGGCGGGGTCAAGGATACGGCCATCGGGCGGCACTGGTTCGCGGAGGCGCGCGGTGAGGATCGCGCGATGTTCGAAGGCTTTGCCGATCTGGAGCTGGTCGAGGGGTTTGACTTTGGCCAGATGCGCGCGCGCATGCAGCGTTCGTTCGGGCCGCGTGGCGATACCGGGATGTATGAATTCCGCAGGCCGGAGTTCGCGACGCAATACGAGCTGCCGGAGCGGTTTTTCGGGATCTTCTAGGCGTCCTGCGGGCGCAGGAAATCCAGCAGTGCGGCGGCGGTCTCGCGCGGGTGGGTGTCGGGAAAGAAATGCCCGCCGGGGATCGGGCAGGGGCGCGCGTCGCTGAGGCGGTCATCCCATGTGGCGGGGACGTCATAGGCGCGGCCCATGACGCCGTCCGCGCCGTACATCACCAGCGCGGGCATCGTGAGGCGGCGGCCAAGGTCGGCGGCGTCGAGGTCGAAATCATGGCTCAGCGCGGCGCGGTAATCGGCGCACATGCCGCGGATGGTGTCGGGCTGGCGCCACGCGCCGCGGTAGGCGGAGAGTGCGTCCGGGTGGAAATCGGAGGTATCGGCGGCCCCCCAGCCCATCAGGCACCCTTCGAAATAGGCGTCCGGATCGTGGGCGATCATGGTCTCGGGCATCGGGTGCGGCTGGGCGAGGAAGAACCAGTGGTAATAGGCCTGTGCGACCTTGCGCGTGAGATCCGCGAGCAGCAGATGTGTGGGCACGATGTCCATCAGCGTGAGGCTGCGCACCGGGTCAGGAGTATCCAACGCCAGACGGTGCGCCGTGCGCCCGCCACGGTCGTGGCCTATGAGGTGAAAACTCTCGAACCCAAGTGCCGCCATCAACGCGCGCGGCCCCTCGGCCATGCCGCGAAAACTATAGGCGGCGGGATCGTCCGGTTTGCCACTGGCGCCGTAGCCGCGCAGATCGGGGGCGATGACGGTGTAGTGCCGCGCCAGCGCGGGGGCGATGGCGTGCCACATGGCGTGGGTTTGCGGAAAGCCGTGCAGCAGCAGCACGGGCGGGCCGTCGCCGCCGCGCGCGTAGTGCACGGCGTGGCCGTCGATCAGATCGGTCTGCGTGGTAAATTTCGGTATCATCGGTGCAGCGTAGCGGGGCGCGTGCGGGCTGTCACGCGCCCCGTTTTATGCGCTCAGGCGATCACGTTATGGGCCGGGCCGTAGGGGAAGCCGGTGATATTCTCGGCCCCATCCTCGGTCAGCACGACGATATCGTGTTCGCGGTAGCCGCCTGCACCGGGCGTTCCTTTGGGCAGGGTCAGCATCGGCTCCATCGAGACGACCATGCCGGGGGTGAGTACGGTGTCGATATCCTCGCGCAGCTCCAGCCCCGCCTCGCGGCCGTAGTAATGCGACAGGATGCCGAAGGAATGCCCGTAGCCGAAGGAGCGGTATTGCAGCAGGTCGCGCGCGGCGAAGAAATCGTTGATCTCCGCGCAGATGCCCGCGCAGGTGGCGCCCGTTTGAATGAGCGACAGGCCCAGCTCGTGGGCTGCGACATTCGCCTCCCATATCTTGAGCGATGCGGGGTCGGGTTCGCCCAGCCACAGGGTGCGCTCAAGCGCTGTGTAGTAGGCAGAGATCATCGGAAAGGTGTTGAGGCTGAGGATATCGCCCTGTTGCAGGGCGCGGGTTGTGACGGGGTTATGCGCGCCGTCGGTGTTGAGGCCGGATTGGAACCACACCCAGCTGTCGCGGATCTCGCTTTCCGGGTGGCTGCGGGCGATCTCCAGCTCCATCGCGTCGCGGCCGGCCATGGCCACGTCAATCTCGCGGGTGCCCGCGCGGATGGCGTCGCGGATGGCCGCGCCACCGTGGTCGGCAATGCGCGCGCCCTCGCGGATGAGAGCGATTTCCTCGGGCGACTTGATCATGCGTTGCTGCATGGTGGCGGGGGCGATGTCGACGCTCTCGGCGCCGATGAACGCGGCCAGTTTCGCGGATTGCGCCAGCGTCAGGTGATCGCCCTCGATACCCACACGGGCAGGGTTGCCTGCGGCCTCGGCCACGGCGCGCCAGTAGTTGTCGCGCCGCCAGTCGGTGTAGACGATGTTTTCATCCGCAGAGTGGCGCCAGGGCTGGCCGCCGTCGATATTGGCCGAGATCGTCACGGAACGCTCTTGCGTGACCACGCAGGCGTAGGGACGCCCGAACGCGCAGTAGAGAAACCCCGAATAATAGGCGACCCCGTGCATCGAGGTCAGGATCGCGGCATCGATTCCTTGGGCGGCCATTTGCGCGCGCAGGCCCGCAAGGCGGCGGTCGTATTCGGCGCGGGAAAACGGCAGCGGCGCTTTTTCACCGTTGGGAAAGGTGAAGTAATCCGGGCGGGCGGGGAATGTGTGGTGTTGTGTCATCAAGACCTCCAGTGGTTCGGGAGGTCGGGGTATGGGAACCCTCAACCTCACGATTGAAAGTCCCGGCGTTCAGGAAGGGATTGAGCGGGAACGGCCCCCCGGCGACGCCATCGCCGGTCATGCTCCCCCAACCCTTAGGCGCAGGTGGCGCGGTCTGGCAAGCCTTATCCGCGCTTTTCGTCGACGATCAGCTGCATCTGGTCCAGCGGCAGGTAGCCGCGCAAAAGCTCGTCGTGCATCACGAAGGTCGGCGTGCCGGAAATCGCGAGGGCCGCGGCCAGCTGGCGGGTCGCGGCGATTTCGGCAGTGACGTCTTCGGAGCCCATGCGCACCTCGACCGCGTCCATGTCGAGGCCAAAGGTCGCCCCCAGACGGCGCAGGGCGGGCATCGTGATCTCGCCGTTGAACGACATCAGCGCGTCGCCCACCGCCTTGTAGCTGTCGTCGCCCGCGACCTGTTTGACCGCCACGGCAAAGCGGGAGGCCAGCACGGAGGCATCGCCGAGGATCGGCAGTTCCTTGACGATCAGGCGGATGTTGCCGTCGGTTTCCAGCAATTCGGCCACCTCACCGTGGGCGCGTTTGCAATAGCCGCAGCGGTAGTCGAGGAATTCGACCAGTGTGATGTCGCCGTCGGGGTTGCCGCCGACGTAGGAGTAGCCATCGTTGAAGATCTGATCGGCGTATTGCGTGACAAGGTCGATGTCGGCGCGGGCCTGCTGTTCGGCCTCGCGTTCGCGCAGGATATCGACGGCTTCCATGATGACTTCGGGGTTCTCAAAAAGATAGGCGCGCACTTCGGCGCGGAATTGCGCGCGCTCTTCGTCGGTCATCTCCTTGAGATCGGCGGCGAGGGCCGGCAGGGCCAGCGTGGCGAAGGCGGTGGAGAGTAGAAGCTTTTTCATCGGGGTCACTTTCGTTTTGCGGCGCGTTCGGAGGCAATCAGCACATCCTGCGCGCGCTGCCAAGGGCCGGAGCCGGTGGCAAGCAGCGCGGTGGCGCGTTTGGCGTGGATGCCGGCGTCTTTCAGCCGACCAATGAGGGCAAAGCGTTCGGCGGTGGTCAGGGCCGCCATGCCGGTCTGACCGGATTTGGCGTAGGCCGTGGCCAGATCGCGCAGCATGGAGCCGTCGCGGAAATCCTGACGGCGGGATTTTTCCAGCACGCCGCGCGCCTTGGCGACCTGACCGGAGGCCAGCAGCGCGCGGCCGTAGCCCGACAGGATCAGCGGATCATTGGGCGCGCGCTGCACCGCGCGGGCGTAGGCGTTGGTGGCGGCGGCAAAATTGCGCGTCTCCAGCAGGATCTGGCCACGCTGGTCGTGCAGGAACGGATCATTTGGGCGCGCGGCGATGGCGCGGTCGATGGCGGCGAGCGCCTTTTGCGTGCGCGAATTGCGGTGCTGGGCAATCGCCTCGCGCAGCAGGCGCACGTCCGCGTAGGGTTCGGATTTCAGCCGCCGCAGCGTCCAGCTCGGCGCGCGGGTATAGGCGGAGAGTTTGCCCTTGAGCCGTGCGAACCAGTATTCGGCGTCAGCGTTTGGCGGTTTGGTGCCGTAGCTGGTGACGAATCCCTGCACGGCGCGCAGGCGGTCGCGGGTCAACGGATGCGAGCGCAGATAGGGATCCTGCCGCCCGGCGCTGAGCGCTTCCTGCCCGGCAAAGATCTTGAGCGTGTCATACAGCCCCTGCGGCGAGGCGCCCGCGGCGGCCATGTAGCGGATGCCGGATTGATCGGCGGAGGCTTCCTCGGCCCGCGTGTGGCTGAGAAACGCGCGGCGCGCGGAGCTGGCGGAGCCGATGGCGAGCCCGCCCGCCAGACGGTTGTTGCCCGAGGCCGCAGCGGCGGCGGCAAGGGCGATGCCCAACCCGGTGATCGTGCGGGTATTGGCGAGGTTCGTCAGGCGTCGGGTGATGTGGCCATTGGCGATATGCGCGGCTTCATGGGCGATGATGCCCTGCAGCATCGGTGCGCTCTCCATCTTGTTGATGAGCCCGTGGTGGATGAAAATCGCGTCGTTGCTGACCACAAAGGCGTTGAGCGTGGGCGCGTTGACCACCAGCACCTTCACCCGGTTGGGGCTGAGACCCGCGGCGCGCAGGATCGGCGCGGCCAGCTGTTTGAGCGCGTATTCCATATCCGCATCGCGCAGCAGGGTCTGCGCCTGCGCGGGCAGGGCAACCACGAGGGCGAGGAGCAGGCACAGGATTGACGCCGCACGGCGGATGGGTTGAAAGCGCATGCAGCACTGTAGGAGCGTGAACATGCGGAATTCAACCCGGTCCCAGGTCGATCCCTTTATTGTGATGGACGTGATGCAGGCGGCAGCGGCGGCAGAGGCTGCCGGGCGCCACATCATCCACATGGAGGTCGGCCAGCCCGGCACCGGTGCGCCCAAGGGCGCGGTGGAGGCCCTGGCGGGCGCGATGCAGCGGGATGCCCTTGGCTATACGGTGGCGCTGGGGCTGCCCGCGCTGCGCGCACGTGTCGCACGGCTTTACGGGGAATGGTACGACGTGGACCTTGATCCGCAGCGGGTGGTGATCACGCCGGGATCGTCGGGCGGGTTCCTTCTGGCGTTCACGGCGCTGTTCGACAGTGGCGACCGCGTGGGCATCGGTGCGCCGGGCTATCCCAGCTACCGCCAGATTTTGCGCGCGCTGGGGATGGTGCCGGTGGATTTGCAGACGGCGCCGGAAAACCGCCTGCAACCGGTGGCCGCCGATCTGGCAGGGCAGGCGCTGCGCGGATTGATGGTGGCCTCGCCCGCCAACCCCTCGGGCACGATGCTGGACCGTGCGGCGATGCGCGGGCTGATCGAGGCGTGCCACGGGGCGGGGGCGTCGTTTATCTCGGACGAGATTTACCACGGGATCGAATACGACAAGAAGGCCGTCAGCGCGTTGGAGATCACCGATCAGGCTTATGTCATCAACAGTTTTTCCAAATACTTCTCGATGACAGGCTGGCGCGTGGGCTGGATGGTGGTGCCCGACGATCAGGTGCGAGTGGTCGAGCGGATCGCGCAGAACATGTTTATCTGCGCCTCCCACGCGTCGCAGGTGGCGGCCCTTGCTGCGATGGACTGCACCGAGGAGCTGGAGGCCAACATGGCCGTCTACCGCGCCAATCGCGCACTGATGCTGGAGGGGCTGCCCCGCGCCGGCTTTGACCGGATCGCGCCGCCGGACGGGGCGTTCTATGTCTATGCGGATGTAAGTGCCATCACCGACGACAGCCGCGCGCTGGCTGCCGAAATCCTTGAAAAGGCGGGCGTGGCGGTCACGCCGGGGCTGGATTTTGACCCGGTGCGCGGCGCCACGACGCTGCGGTTTTCCTACGCGCGGGCCACGGCGGACATCGAGGAAGGGCTCGCGCGGCTCAAGGCGTTTATGGACGCGCGCTGATCGCTGGACCGGCGGGGGGGATATCTGTTAGGCTGTTGCCAAACGGCCCCCCAGAATAACGCCGGAACGAGCAGTGATGAAACGATATTTTCTGAGCCTTTTTATGGGCTTGTGCCTGAGTGTTCAGGCGCAGGCACAAGAGTTTTCGGCCCTTGCCCGCGTTGATCCCGCCGCCAGCGGGATCGAGGATGCGTGGTTCGGGCGCACGCATCTGGCGCTCTCGCTCAGCCAGGGCGTGCCGTTCCGGGTGTTCACGCTGGATGATCCGGCGCGGTTGGTGTTGGATTTCCGCGAGGTCGATTTCAGTGGGCTGCAGGCGAGCGATCTGCTGGCGGGCGACAGCCGCGTGACCGACGTGCGGTTCGGCGCCTTCCGCCCCGGCTGGTCGCGGCTGGTGGCGGAGCTGTCCGAGCCGATGCTGCCCGAAGAGATCGGGATGCCGGTGGGGCGCAACGACGGGCGCGCCACGCTGGAGATCACGCTAAAGAGCGCCGACGCGGAAACCTTCGCCGCCGCCGCCGGGACGCCAGCCGATCCCAATTGGACGCCGGGGTTTTTGCAGGCGGCCCCCAGCGCGCCGGATGACGACCGGTTCGTGGTGGTGATTGACCCCGGTCATGGCGGAATCGATCCCGGTGCGGTGAACGGCGGGGTCGAGGAAAAGACGCTGATGCTGACATTCGCGCAGCTGCTCTCGGAGACGTTGCGCCGCCGGGGCGTCGAGACCGTGCTGACGCGGGACGCGGATGTGTTCGTGGCGCTCGAGACGCGGGTGGCCGTGGCGCATCAGGTGGACGGGGATCTGTTCGTGTCGCTGCACGCCGACAATCTGAGCCAGGGCGGGGCAAAAGGGGCCACGATCTATACGCTCAGCGAGGAGGCCTCGGACGCGGCATCTGCCCATCTGGCGGCGCGCCACAACCGATCCGACATCATCGCGGGCGTCGATCTGACGGGATCGGACGATCAGGTGGCCAGCGTCCTGCTGGATCTGGCGCGTCAGGAGACGGAGCCGCGCTCGCTCGCGCTGGCGCAAAGCTTTGCCGGGGCGATGGCGGAGGCGGGCGGCCCGATGAACCGCCGCCCCCTGCGGCGCGCCGGATTTTCGGTGCTGAAATCGGCGGATATTCCCAGCGTGCTGATCGAGGTGGGGTTCATGAGCTCAAAGCGCGATCTGGCCAACCTCAAGGATCCGGTGTGGCGATTGGGCATGGTCGAGGGCATGGCCAATGCGATCGAGGCCTGGCGCGACGCGGATACGCAGCGGCAGGCGCTGGTGCGTCAGTAGCAATGCGCGAAAAGCCGCGCCTTTCCCCGCAAGGGTTGTTTTGACCCCGGCGCACGGGCGCGGTATAGCTGAGGCAAATACACAGCCGTTTTAAGGAGCTGTCGCCGGTGTTTCGTTTTATCCTGTCTTTCTTTGGGGGTATTTTTACCACCCTTACCATGTCTATTGCCATGGTTGCGCTGACCATCGGGGCGGTGTTCTGGATGTACGGGCGCGATTTGCCCAGCCACGAATCCCTTGCGCAATACACGCCACCAACGATCAGCCGGATCTATTCGGGTCAGGGCAAGCTGATCGACGAATTTGCGACCGAGCGGCGCCTGTTCGCGCCCGCCGACACGATCCCCGATCTGGTCAAGCACGCGTTCATCTCGGCCGAGGACAAGAATTTCTACGAGCACGACGGCTATGATCTGCGCGGCATCGGGGCGGCGGCGGTGGATGCCGTCCGCTCGCGCGGGGCGGATATTCGCGGCGCCTCGACGATCACGCAGCAGGTGATGAAGAACTTTCTGCTGTCGGGCGACCGGCGCGCCGAGCGCAAGATCAAGGAAATCATCCTTGCCGCCCGTGTCGAAGAGGCGCTCGACAAGGAAAAGATCCTCGAGCTTTACATGAACGAGATCTTCCTGGGGCAGAACTCCTACGGCGTCGCCGCCGCCAGCCAGACCTATTTCAACAAGACGCTGAGCCAGCTTGCCCCGCATGAGGCGGCGTTTCTGGCATCCTTGCCCAAGGCGCCGTCGCAGTACCACCCCGTGCGCCAGATCGACCGGCTGCGCGCGCGGCGGAATTTCGTGCTGCGGGAGATGAAAGAGAACGGGTATATCTCCGACGCGGTCTATCAGACCGAGGTCGAGATGCCGGTACGCTCGGTTCAGAACGGCGATTTCGAAAGCTTCAAGAACCAGCTGCCGCCGCGCGACTATTTCACCGACGAAATTCGCCGCCAGCTGTCGGAGGATTTTGGCGAGGGCGAATTCTTTGGCGGGGGTCTGACTGTGCGCGCGACCATCGACAACGAAATGCAGCCCATCGCGGCGGATGCGCTGCGCCGCCAGCTGGAGCAATACGACCGCGGGCAGGGTGTGTGGCGCGGCACCGGCAAGACGCTGCCGCCCGAGGCGCTGGTGAGCGAGGCCGCATGGCGCGCGGCGCTGGCGGATGTGCGCGTGGCCCGCGACATCACGCTTGAGACACAATGGTTCCCGGCGGTAGTGCTGGAGGTCGGCGGGCAGGGCGCGCGGCTGGGCATCGAGAGCGTCGATGGCGAGAACTGGGTGCCCCCCAAGGATATGGCCTGGGCACGCAAGCGTCAGGAGAACGGCAAGCTGGGCGCCAAGGGCGATCTGGTCGCGGTCGGGGATGTGGTGCACGTGCGGCGCATGGTGGCGGATGCCGACGGCTCGTTCATCCGCTGGACGCTGCGGCAGGTCCCCGAAGTGCAGGGCGGTTTTGTGGCCATGGACGTCAACACCGGTCGCGTGATCGCGATGCAGGGCGGTTTCAGCTATCAGGCGAGCGTGTTCAACCGCGCCACGCAGGCGAAGCGGCAGCCGGGATCAAGCTTTAAACCCTTTGTCTTTGCCGCCGCCCTCGACAGTGGCTACTCGCCCGCCACGATCGTGGTGGACGCGCCCATCGAGATCAACACGCCGCAAGGTGTCTGGCGGCCCAAGAACGCGAGCAACCGCTACTACGGCCCCACGCCGCTGCGCACAGGCATCGAGCAGTCGCGCAACCTGATGACCATTCGTCTGGCGCAGGAGGTCGGCATGAACGTCGTTGGCGACTACGCAGAGCGCTTCGGCGTCTACGAGAACCTCTCGCCGGTGCTTGCCAACGCCTTGGGATCGCAGGAAACGACGCTTTATCAGATGGTTGCCGCCTACGCGATGTTTGCCAACGGCGGCGAGCGGGTGGAGCCGACGCTGGTGGATCGGGTGCAGGACCGCTATGGCCGCACGGTCTACAAACACGACAAGCGGATCTGTAACGATTGCAACCTGCCCACGCTGACGGCAGGCACGGCCCCGCGCGTGACCTCCAACCGCGAGCGGGTGATGGATGCCGTTACCGCCTATCAGCTGACCTCGATGATGACGGGCGTTGTCGAACGGGGCACGGCGCGCAAGACCGTGAACCTTGGCGTGCCTACGGCGGGCAAGACCGGCACCACCAACGACGCCAAGGACGTGTGGTTTGTCGGCTTTACCTCGAACATCGTGGCGGGCTGCTATATCGGGTACGACCAGCCGCGCTCCCTGGGGCGCGGGGCGTCGGGCGGGGGCATGTGTGGTCCGGTGTTCCAGCGCTTCATGTCCAAGGCCGTGCAGAAATACGGCGGCGGCAAGTTCGAGGCGCCGGGCGCGTGCGAGTTCATCAAGATTGACCGCTTCTCGGGCGCGAGGTTGGGCAACGGTGCGGCGGGCAACAACGTCGTGTCCGAGTGTTTCCGCGAGGGCGAGACGCCGCTGTTCGGGATCACCTTTGACGGTGGCTTTGCCATGGGGGCCGATCTGCCGCTTGTGGATGAGCTGGGCGGGCGTGCCGCGCGCGAGGTGACGACATCAACGGGGCAGAAGGCGGTCGTGGGGCCCAAGGCGGGCTTTGGCACGCTGAGTTCGGGCGGGCTTTACTAGGCGCTACGCGGGCAGGGGATGCCTTGCCCGTGCCGTGCGGCTGGTCTATTCGGGGGGAACCGAATGAGAGGCCGACCATGCGCGCAGAAGCACAGAATACCGCAGACGAAATCGCCAAATCGCTTGAGCTGCTGGGCCAGCGTCTGGACGTGGAGACGGCGCAGTTCCGGCTGGAGGAATTCAACGCCCGTGTCGAGGATCCGGGCCTGTGGGACGATCCGGCGGCGGCGCAAAAGCTGATGCGCGAGCGGCAGTCGCTGGTCGACGCCATCGACACCTACGAGAGCATCAAGACCGGCCTGCAAGACAACATCGACCTTATTGAATTGGGCGAGATGGAGGACGACGCCGAAGTCGTGGCGGAGGCTGAGGCCGCGCTCAAGGCGCTGGCGGTGACGGCGGCGCAAAAGGAGTTGGAGGCGCTGCTGAACGGCGAGGCGGACAGCAACGATACCTTCCTTGAGATCAATTCGGGCGCGGGCGGCACGGAAAGCTGTGACTGGGCGTCGATGCTGGCGCGCATGTATGTCCGCTGGGCCGAGAAGAAAGGCTACAAAGTCGATCTTCAGGCCGAGAGTGCCGGGGAAGAAGCGGGGATCAAATCCGCGACCTACAAGATCGAGGGGCACAACGCCTATGGTTGGCTGAAGTCCGAGAGCGGCGTGCACCGTCTGGTGCGGATTTCGCCCTTTGATTCAGCGGCCAAGCGGCACACGTCGTTTACGAGCGTGAAGGTCTATCCGGTCGTGGACGACAACATCGAGATCGAGGTGAACCCGGCGGATATTCGCATCGATACCTACCGCTCCTCCGGGGCGGGCGGACAGCACGTGAACACGACCGACTCGGCCGTGCGCATCACCCACCACCCCACGGGGATCGTGGTGACGAGTTCCGAGAAATCGCAACACCAGAACCGGGACATCGCGATGAAGGCGCTGAAATCGCGGCTTTATCAGATGGAGCTGGATAAACGCTCTGCGCTGGTGAACGAAGCGCATGAGAGCGCGGGCGACGCGGGCTGGGGCAACCAGATCCGGTCGTATGTGTTGCAGCCCTATCAGATGGTGAAGGACCTGCGCACCAATTACGAGACCTCGGATACCAAGGGCGTGCTGGACGGCGATCTCGATGGGTTGATGGGCGCCACGCTGGCGCTGGCGGTTTCTGGCAAAAGCCGGGCGGAAGCGCAGGGGGACTGAGCGCAGCGGTCGCGGTGCGCGCCGGAATTTTCGAAAATTCCGGTCCGATTTTTTCGAAAAAATCGGCGTGTGGAGCGACGTTGGCTGCTCGGCACGACCGTTGATAAGGGAAGAGATGAGATGGATCTGAAGACCGCTGATGCCACGGAAATTTCTGCCCGGTTGGATGCCGGGGAGCTTTCCTGTGTCGAGCTGATGCAGGCAACGCTCGACCGGATCGCCGCCGTCAATGGCACCGTCAACGCCATCGTCTCGCTGCGCGATCCCGAGCGGTTGCTGGCAGAGGCGGCAGAGGCGGATCGTGGGCCGCGCGCGGGCTGGCTGCACGGCATTCCCATCGCGATCAAGGATCTCGCCAATGCCGAAGGTTTGCCGACCTCGCGCGGATCGCCGTTGTTTGCGCGGCTGCCTGCGGGCACGGATGATGTGATGGTAGCGCGGTTGCGCGCCGCCGGGGCAATCGTGATCGGCAAGACCAACACGCCCGAATTCGGTCTGGGCAGCCACACGTTCAATCCCGTGCATGGTGCGACGCTGAACCCCTATGACACGACACGCTCCTGCGGCGGTTCCTCCGGTGGGGCAGCGGTGGCGCTGGCGACGGGGATGCTGTGCGTGGCGGACGGCTCGGACATGATGGGCAGCCTGCGCAATCCGGCGGGCTGGAACAATGTCTACGGCATGCGGCCCACATGGGGCACGGTTCCGTCAGAGCCCGAGGGCGACATGTATCTGCACCAGCTCAGCACCAACGGCCCGATGGCGCGCAGCCCCGCCGATCTGGCCGCACTGCTGGATACGATGACGGGCGCGGACCCGCGCCAACCGCTCACCACCAGCCCGCGCGCCACCGCAGGCGGCCTGGCGCGTGCGCCAAAGCGCAAGCGCATCGGCTGGCTGGGCGACTGGGACGGCGCGCTGCCGCTGGAGGCGGGCATTGCCGAGATCAGTGCGCAGGCGATGAACACGCTGGCGGATCTGGGGCACCGGGTGGAGCCGCTTGCCGCGCCCTTTGACGCGGACGCGATGTGGCATTCCTGGACCGATCTGCGCTCCTTCGCGGTGGCGGGGGGCTGGGCGACCTTTACCGCGATCCTGAGCTGGCGGGCTATCTCAAACCCGCCGCCGTCTGGGAGATCGAGCGCGGATTGGCGATGCAGGCGCAGACGGTGCAGCGCGCCAGCGAAATCCGGTCGGACTGGTTTCGCCGCGCCACGCGCCTGTTCGAGACCTATGACGTGATCGCGCTGCCCTCCGCGCAGATGTGGCCCTTCGACGTGAACTGGATCTTCCCCGAAGAGATCGCGGGCGTGGCGGTGGACACCTATCACCGCTGGATGCAGGTGGTGGTCCCCGCCGGGCTGATCGGTCTGCCGGTGGTCAATATCCCCGTGGGATTTGGCGAAAACGGCCTGCCGGCGGGCATCCAGCTGATCGGGCCGCGCGGCAGTGACGGGAAGCTGTTGCAGCTGGCCCAGCAATGGCATGGCGCAACCGGGTGGCCGCAAAAGCGGCCTGCGATGGCCTAGGCCTCTTCGCGCCCCTCGGCCAGGAGGCGGGCGCGCAGGGTGTCGGCGCGCGGATCGCCGGCCTCAAGCGCAAAAACCATCGCGTGGGTGAGGTAGAACGCCGCCGCGTCGCCGGAGGCGGCATCGGCGGCCTGCGTATAGAGCGCGATCAGCGCCGCACGGTCGCCCGCCGCATGGGCGGCCAGAAGCGCCGCGTCAAGGGTCACTGCGTCGCCTGCATCCGCCCTGCCACCCAATCGTGGAACAGATGCGTCGGCCCGTCCATCGCGGGGGAGAACCGCCCGCCGTCGAACCCGGTGGCGTGGCGGCCGCGCTGCATGCCCTCGACCACAAACACGTCCTCCTTGAACACCTCTTGCCATTGCGCGGTGTTGCGCGCGCGCAAGGCCGGATTGGTCTGCGGGGCGGCGTAGTAGAGGTGGATCGTCTCGACCGTGCGGGCGGGGCCGTCGGGGGTGAGGATGATCGCAAAGGTATGATCGCGGTGCACGCCCAGCAGCACGTTGGGAAAACACGAGACATATTCGGCCCCGCGATCCCAATGCGCGCTCAGCCCCTCGAAATCGGGGAAGGTGGCACCGTCTTCGCCGGTCAGCTGGCGGTAGACCCACGTGCCTTGACCCGAGAACGCGCCGGGCTGCTCGATGTGGTAGTGATCCTCAAGCCGCGAATAGCTGTTGAGGCCGGGGTGCACCCACGGCAGGTGATAGCTTTCGCAGTAGTTCTCGACGGCAAGCTTCCAGTTGGCATCAAGGGTCAGCGTGAACCGGCTGTCGGCGCCGCCGTGGTAGAGCGGTTTGTCGAATTCCGCCCAGCGGGCGAGCAGATCGGCGTTGGCCTGCGCAAAGGGGGCCGCATCGCCGGTGAGATTGATCCAGACGACATCCATCCAGATGTGGCTGCGCACCTCGATCAGGCCCAGGAGCGCGCGGTCGATCCCTTCGTGGGTGTTCTGGCCCGGCCCGCCGACGTGGGGCGTGCTGACGAGCCGGCCGTCGGTGCTGTAGCACCACGAATGATAGGGACAGCGGATCGCGCCCTCGATCTTGCGCGGCGCATCGACGAGGATCATGCCGCGGTGGCGGCAGATGTTCTGGAACACGCGCACCGTGCCCGCGCGGTCGCGCACCACCAGCAGCGGCACATCGAGGAACGTGAGCGGGACCGCATCGCCCACTTCTGGCACATCGGCGCCGACACACAGTCCGGCCCAGCCCGCGTGCAGCGTCGCGCGCGCCTCGGCGGCGAAGGTGGCGGGATCGGTATAATGCGCGTTGGGCAGCCCGTGGGCGCGGGCGATGGGCTGGCGGACGGCGGTGAGGTCATTGGGCATGGCGCGCGCTCCTGCTGGGTCTCATCAGCGGTATCAGAGCGGGGGCAGGCGCTGCGGGCGGCAAGCGACTTCACTTGCCCGCCAGCGACACGGGGGGCGCCTAGTGAAAGGCGGTGTCGGGGCGCAGCAGGCGCAGCTGTGTCGGCAACAGATCGTCGATACCCAGCGGCCCCGCGCGGCGTCCGGCGGTCAGCCCGTCACTGATTCGGTTTCCCAGATATTCGTAGAGGGTGCGCGTCACCCGCTCTCCGGCGGCGTGTTCGGGCACCGAGCGCACGGCGTAGCCCAACCAAAGGTTGTTCCGGTGCGAGGGCATTTTGCGCAGATAGTTGAAGACCGCGTCGGTCCCGTTCTGGCCCGTCATCATGATCGACAGACCATCGCCCTGCGACATCACGCGGCCCCGGAATTCACGCGCGGAGGTTGAGCGGACCATGGCATCGCGGGGCAGCGCGCTGATCGGCGCGAACCCGCGCAGGTAGGTGCGCGCGCCCACCCGGCAGATCCGCACCAGCACCGAATGAAAGCGATCCTCGCGCGAAAAGCTGCGGCGCAGCACGCGGTAGAACCCGTCGGGCAGATGCGCCTGCGGTATATGACGCTCACCCGCGCCGAGGAAATCCGCGACAAAAGGATCCTCGCCCGCGTCTTTCGTGCGCGGCAGGCTGTCGATGGGTTCAAGCAGCACGCGGGCATCCACGTCGAAAAAGCTGCAGATCCGGGCCAGCACATCGGGCCGGGGAAAGCTTTCGCCGGACAGGTAGCGGTTGAGTTGGGTGCGGTTGATCCCCAGCTCGCGCGAGAGTTTGGAGACTGAGCCGAAGGGCGCGGACAGGCTGCGCAGATTGGCGCCGAACATGTCGCGCAGGTCTTCGGGCGTGTTGTGGCTCTTGTGCATGGGGCTCCTCGGGGGCGTTCAACCCCCGCGCGAATGAGATGTGCCATTATTGACAATAGAAGGGAAAGAAAAGCGGCTACTCGTGACGGATTTTGACGCTGTTGTGCATCATGTGTGTCGGATTTTGACACAAAAAGCAATGATTTACGGGACGATCAATGGTTTAGGCCGGGAATGGCCGATGTTATACTAAAGCTATCAGCATCATTGAAATCATCAGCGAGGAGAGCCCTATGTACGGTGTCGTGCTTTGGAGTGATACCGCCGATCAGCGCGCGGTTTTCTGGTGCGAGGATCACGGCGATCTGGCGATCTATCTGCCGGGCCCGTCCCGCGCGGACGGGCTGCACGCGGGCGATCTGGTGGAATTCGATGTGCGGGCCGCGCGGCCCATGCGCTGTGCGTATAATGCGCGGCTGGTGTCGCAGGATTATTTTCACCACCTGCCCGAAAGCCTGCTGTCGCGCGGATCAGCGGGCGTGGCGGTATCGCCCCGGGCGGTGCAGCTTTCGCTGGTGATGGCGGATGCGGCGGCGACCGGTCCCGAGGATCTCGACGATGAGGCCGCCTGGGAGGCGCTGAGCGATGCGGAGGAGGACGCGGCAGAGCAATCCGAGCCGGATCAGCCCTGCGCCTCCAACGTGGTGCCGTTCCGCCCGACCGGTCTGCCGCGCAAGCGCGGGTAGGGCACACGGCGCGGACTGGGAGCAATAATGCCCCCGGCGCTTACTCCCCGCGCGAAAGTGCGGCGACGCCGGTGCGCGCGATTTCGGACAGGCCCAGTGGGCGCATCAGATCGGCAAAGGCGTCGATCTTTTCCGGCGCGCCGGTAATCTCGAACACAAAGCTTTCCAGCGTGCTGTCGACCACATTGGCGCGGAAGATATCCGCAAGGCGCAGCGCCTCGACCCGCTTGTCGCCGGTGCCGGTGACCTTGAGCATGGCCAATTCGCGCTCCACGCTCGCGCCCTCGACGGTGAGGTCATGCACATCGCGCACCGAGATGATGCGGCCCAGCTGCGCCTTGATCTGTTCGATGATCTGGGGCGTGCCGCGGGTGACGATGGTGATGCGGCTCAGATGGCCGGTGTGATCGACCTCGGCCACGGTGAGGCTGTCGATGTTGTAGCCGCGCCCCGAGAAGAGGCCGATGACGCGGGCCAGCACGCCCGGCTCATTCTCGACCAGTACGGCGAGGGTGTGGCGTTCCTCCACGTCCGAGAAATCGGGGCGTAGGTTGTAGGCGGAATGGCTGTTCGCGCCTTTCTTGATTTTCAGGGCTGACATCAGTCTATTTCTCCGAAATTGGGGGCGTCGCCGTCACGCGCGGCGCGCAGATTTTCGAGGGCGCGCGCGGTCGCGAGGGTTTCAGCGAGCGAAACGAGTTTGGCGAGGATGAATTGCACGACGATCACGCCCGCCAGCCACGCCAGCGCTGTGCCAAGGCTGGCGCCGTTCGCAAAATATTGCACGAGCGGGATCAGCCACAGCAGATACGCCGCATAGAGCAGCGTCTGCGCGCCGATCTGCCACCAGCGGGGCATCAGTTCGGCGGGGGTGGGCAGCGTGTCGGTCATGGCACCTCTTTTAGGCAGGGATCGGAATTTTTGAAAAATTCCGACCGTTTTCTTTCAAAGAAAACGATCTTAAACCAGCACCTTGCCCTCTGCGTCGATGGCGGTTTGCGTGTCCACGTCGCCCATGATCATCTCGTTATGGGCCTTGCCAGACGGGATCATCGGGAAGCAGTTTTCGTGTTTCTCCACAAGGCAGTCAAAGATCACCGGCCCGTCGTGATTGATCATCTCCATGATCGCCTCGTCCAGATCGGCGGGGTCCGAGCACAGGATGCCCTTCGCGCCGAAGGCTTCGGCGAGTTTCACGAAATCGGGCAGGGCTTCGGACCACGACTGACTGTAGCGCTCACCGTGCAGCAGCTCCTGCCACTGGCGCACCATACCAAGGCGTTCGTTGTTGAGGATGAACTGTTTGACCGGCAGGTTGTACTGCACCGCGGTGCCCATTTCCTGCATGTTCATCAGCCATGACGCCTCACCCGCCACGTTGATCACCAGCGCGTCGCGGTGTGCCATCTGCACGCCGATGGACGCGGGAAAGCCGTAGCCCATGGTCCCCAGCCCGCCGGAGGTCATCCAGCGGTTGGGATCCTCGAAGCCCAGATATTGCGCGGCCCACATCTGGTGTTGGCCCACCTCGGTGCAGATATAGCGGTCGTGCTCCTTGGTCAGCGCCTCGAGCCGGGCGAGCGCGTGCTGGGGTTTGATGGTCGGGCCCTTCTGGGTGAACTTCAGGCAGTCCACCGCGCGCCATTCCTCGATGCGCTTCCACCACTTAGCCACCGCTTCGGAGTTGGTCTTGCGACCGCGCGATTTCCAGACCTTCAGCAGATCTTCGAGCACGTGGCCCACATCGCCCATGATCGGGATGTCGACGCGGATGACCTTGTTGATGCTTGAGGGATCAATGTCGATATGCGCCTTGGTCGAGTGGGGCGAGAATTTGTCGACCACGCCGGTGATGCGGTCGTCGAACCGCGCGCCGATGTTGATCATCAGATCGCAGCCGTGCATCGACATGTTGGCCTCATACGTGCCGTGCATCCCCAGCATGCCGAGCCATTTGTCGCCCGACGCCGGATAGCAGCCAAGGCCCATCAGGGTGGAGGTGATGGGAAAGCCCGTGGCCTCCACCAGTTCGCGCAACAGCTGGCTGGCGCCGGGGCCCGAGTTGATCACGCCGCCGCCGGTGTAGAACACCGGGCGCTTGGCTTTCTCCATCGCCTCGACCAATTCGGTGATCGCCTCCATGTCGCCCTTGAGCTGGGGCTGGTAGTGGGAGGCCTGCGGTTTCTTGGGCGTGTAGGTGCCGGTGGCGAACTGCACGTCCTTGGGGATGTCCACCAGCACCGGGCCGGGGCGACCGTTGGTGGCGATATGGAATGCCTCGTGGATGACGCCGGACAAACGGTCCGTTTCCTTGACCAGCCAGTTATGCTTGGTGCAGGGGCGGGTGATGCCGACGGTATCGGCTTCCTGAAAGGCGTCCGACCCGATCATGAAAGTGGGCACCTGACCCGTCAGCACCACGATCGGGATGCTGTCCATCAACGCGTCCGTAAGGCCGGTCACCGCGTTCGTGGCGCCCGGACCGGAGGTCACCAGCACCACGCCGGGTTTCCCGGTCGCGCGGGCGTATCCTTCGGCGGCGTGCACAGCGCCCTGTTCATGGCGCACTAGCACGTGCTTGATGTGGTTTTGCTGAAAGATCTCGTCGTAGATCGGCAGGACAGCGCCGCCGGGATACCCGAATACGGTATCGACGCCCTGATCGATCAGGGCCTGAACGACCATTTTGGCTCCGGTCATCTGGCGTGTCATTGTCTTGCGTCCTTCCTGTCAAACTCGGGGTTCGTGTCGAATGTCGTGCGGCCGCGTCGGGCATAAAAAAACCCCCGAGGATGTTCGGGGGCGCATGGGTCTTGATATGGTCAACCGTTACCGGCCCATGCGCGTGTTTCCTACAATGACGACTAGGTCCGACATGAACCGTTCTCCTGCGTGTGGTGGCGGGACATTATGACCGGGGGGCAGGGGCGTCAACCGGCAAACGGGCGGAAAATATGTCTGTAGAGCGAAAAAATTTGTAATTTTATTGCGTTGAGCTGGCTTTGGGCGACATTTCTCGGAAATTTCGGAGGGTTCCGCGGGCCGCTGTCGGGCTGGATCCTGAATTGTGCCGGGAACCGGATCGCCGCGGCAGTCGTTTTGGGGATGAAAAAAGCGGTGCACCGCATCGCCAGAATACAATGGAGAGACACAATGAAAACCTCAGCAACCATCGCAGGCATCGCCGCCGTCGCCCTTATCGCTGCCGCAGGGTTCTACATGGTCGAATTTGAGCAGACCGAAGAGGGCGCATTGCCCGACGTGAACATTAGCGCCGAAGGGGGCAACCTTCCCGAGTATGACGCCGAAGTCGGCGACGTGGACCTCACCAGCGAGGAAGTAACCGTCGAGACACCGGATGTGGACGTCACCATGGAGGAATCCACCGTGACCGTGCCCGGCATCGACGTGACACCGCCCAGCGACGACAGCTAACTTCCGCCATTTAAGTAGAAAGGCCCGGCAGCGTCCGGGCCTTTTTGTGTCTAGAGGTCCACGCCCGTGCCCTGCAACACCCCGTGCTCCAGCGCGTAGCGGGTGAGCCCTGCGGTGCTTGAGATGCCCAGCTTGCGTTTGATGTTCTTGCGGTGCGTCTCGACCGTGCGCACGGAGATGTCGAGGGTCAGCGCCACCTCCTTGTTCGAGCTGCCCTGCGCCAGTTGCAACAGGATCGTCTGCTCCCGCCCCGTAAGCGCCTCGCGCGCGCCGCCATCCTTGGGGGTAAGCGAGCCTTGCGCACCGGTGCACAGATAGCGTTTTCCGCCCATCACAGTATCGATCGCCAGCTTGATCTCATCCGTTGGCACGTCCTTGAGGATATAGCCCATGGCGCCGTGGCTGAGGGCGGAGGAGATGTATTCGGGGCTGTCATGCATCGACAGGATCACCACGCGGGTGCCGGGGCGACGCTCCAGCACGATTTCGGTGGCGGACAGACCGCCGATATCGGGCATGTTGAGATCCATCAGGATCACGTCGGGCTGAAGCGTATCGAGCGCGTCGATGATGGCGCGGCCCGTGGTGAGGGTGCCGACGACATTCACGTCGTCATAGCTTTCCAGGATGCTCTGGATGCCTTCGGCGACCATGGGGTGATCGTCGACGATGGCGATGCGCAACTGGTCGGTCATGTGGTCACTTTCTGTGGGGCAGTGGTGGGGTCTGGCGGCAGCATGTGGGTCAGCGGTGCGGTCGCCTCGATCACCAGTCCGGCGCCGGGGGTGGCGCGCAGGCGCAGGATGCCGCCGATCTGGTCCATACGTTCCTGCATGTTGCGCAGGCCAAGGCCCGGACCGCTCGCGCGTTTCTCGAACCCGCGCCCGTTGTCGCTGATCCGCAGGGTGGCGCCGCCCCGGTGGCCGCGCAGGTCGACCGTGACGGCGGTGGCGGCGGCGTGACGCTCGATATTGGTCAGCGCTTCCTGCGCGATGCGGTAGAGCGCGATCTTGGCGTCGTTATCCAGCCGGTTGCGGAACACCACGGTGGAATAGGTGACGTCGATGCCGGTGCGGGTCTCGAACTCCTCGATCAGGGTTTTGAGCGCGGGGCCCAGCCCCAGATCGTCCAGCACGCCGGGCCGCAGATCGCGGCTGATCCGGCGGACTTCGGAAATCGCCTGCGCAAGCGAGGTGATGCCCTTGCCCAGCGGCTCTGCTGCGCTGTCGTCGCCGCGCTCCAGCCTGCGCCGCGCGTTGTCGAGCGCGTAGCGCACCCCGACGAGCATCTGGCTGATGCCGTCATGCAGCTCGCGTGCGACGCGGCCGCGCTCTTCTTCCTGCGCGTCGAACACGCGCTGGGTGAGTTTCTTGAGCTTGGCGTCCGCGAGGCGGCGTTCGCGCAGGTTGATGCCCATGCCGGTGGCGAACACCACCAGCAGCGCCACCAGCGTGATCGCCCCGATGTAGAGGAACGTGCGCTGCACACGGGCCTCGACATCCGCGCGGGCGGTGGCCACGGTGGCCAGCACGTCATCGATGAACACGCTGGTGCCCACGGCCCAGCCCCACGACGGGAACGACGTCACAAAGGTGATCTTTTGCGCCATCTCGCCGGTGGAGGGTTTGGGCCATTGATGGGTGTGATAGCCCGCCCCGTCACGCGCGATCTCGATCAGGCGGTCGACGACGGGGGTGCCGCCCAGATCTGTCTCGCCACGGAAATTGCGCCCGATGCGGTCGGTCTCGCGCGGGGAGACGATGGCGGTGCCGTTGTAATCGTAGACAAAGAACTGCCCTTCCTCGCCGTAGATCATCGCCGAGAGGATCTGCGCCACGCGATCCTTTGCCTCCTGGTCGTCGGGGGCGGCCGAGCCGTAGATGAAGTAGAACCCGTTGCGCGCCTGGGTGACATAGTTGCGCAGCTCGGCCTTCTTGGCCTCGATCAGCTGCGCCTCGAGCGCGTTGATCTCACGCTCCGCCAGCGCGCGCGATTGCGCGGCCACCAGTACGGCAATTGCCGCCACCGCCACGATGAGTGGCACAGACGCCAGCAGGGTGAGTTTCTGGGCGTAGGAGAAGGACAGACGCGGACGCATGGCGTGCAGCATTAGCGCGTTGCGCGCTGAAATCAACGCGTTCCGTCATTTGGCACGGTCTGGGTTGATCGGCGCGCGGCGATACACTCATTGGGCGATTGTGCGCGTGCAGAAAAGGTTAAATTTTTTCCCCAATCTCCGACCGTTAGCGGTCACTGCGCAGTAGTGGGTATTTCAAATCCCGCGCAGATCCGTACCGTGGCGTCACTTCACCGTCGTGCGCGAAGAATCGCGTGCGGCCTCTATGAAAAAATCCCGGGAGGATATCACCAATGGATCGTCGTTCTTTTCTGAAGACATCTGCAATGGGCGGCACGGCCGCCGCGGCCAGCACGCTCGCCGCACCTGCGTATGCCCAAGGCAAGCGCAGCCTGACAATGGTCACGTCGTGGCCGCGCGGTTTCGCCGTTCTCGATGACGCGGCAACCTACCTCAACAACATGGTCAACGAGATGTCCGACGGCAATCTGACCATCGACAAGAAAGCCCCCGGTGAGCTGGTCGGCGCGTTCGAAGTCTTCGACGCCGTCTCCTCCGGTCAGGCCGACATGTATCACTCTGCCGATTACTACTTCATCGGCCAGCACCCTGCCTATGCCTACTACACAGCCGTGCCTTTCGGCGGTACAGCCCAGGAGCTGACCAACTGGTACTACCACGGTGGCGGTCACGACCTGCACAACGAGCTGGGCGAGATCTTTAACCTCAAGTCGTTCCAGGCGGGTAACTCCGGTTCGCAGTCCGGTGGCTGGTTCCGCAACGAAATCGGCTCCGCGGCAGACTTCAACGGTCTGAAATTCCGCATGCCCGGTCTGGGCGGCAAGGTGCTGGGCAAGCTGGGCGCTTCGGTTCAGAACATCCCCGGCGGCGAGCTTTATCAGGCGCTGTCCTCGGGCGCGCTGGACGGTCTGGAGTGGGTTGGCCCCATGGCGGACGAGCGCGCGGGCTTCCAGGAAGTCGCGAAAGTCTACTACACTGCCGGTTTCCACGAGCCAGGCTCGGGTCTGTCGGCTGCCGTCAACCTCGACGTGTTCAACGATCTGGCGCCCGCGCATCAGAAAATCATCGAATACGCGACAATGGCGACCACGCACTACCAGCTGTCCGAGACACTGGCCGGCAACGGCGCTGCGCTGGCGCGTCTGCAGCAGCAGGGTGTGAAAACCATGCAGTTCTCCGACGACGTCTGGGATGCGTTCGGCGCGGCCTCGTCCGAAGTCATGGACGAGAACATGGGCGACGAGCTGTTCGCGCGTACACGCGAAAGCTTTGAAGCGTCGCTGACCGCCTCGGCGGAATGGCTGTCGAAATCCGACGCCTTCTACGTCGAGCAGCGTGAGCGCGTGCGCAACGCGGGCTAAGCCTGTAGATTACGTCGGGGGCCGCGGGATTTCCTGCGGCCCCTGATGCCTGTCAGACAGAACGTGTGATCGGCCACGGGAAAAAGTGGCGGCACCGACCGGGGAGGGGGACATATGGCCGACGATATCGTGTGTGGGGGATTTTTCCGCGCAGCTGAGGGTGTAGACATCAGCTGCCTCGACAAATTCCAGGACAGCGGGCTGATCCAGTTCGTGCTCGGCAACATCCTCGAAGGGTTCTACAACTTCTTCGCGGCGATCCTGCAGCCGGGCCTGTGGCTGAATTGGAGCGAGGGCACCTCGCTCATGCGCTTCATCTACTACGGCGGCTCGGTCGAGCTGTTCTTTGTGATCTTCAACATGCTGGTGATCCTGACAATCGTGGGGATCTGGAAGCGGCAGGTGATGTGGGCCTGCGTGCGCGGGCTGGAAGGCTTTGCCAACGCCACCGGGCGGCTGTTTGCCTGGGCAGGTCTGATCATGGTGGTGCAGCAGATCATTATCGTGTTCATGCAGCGCGTGTTTACCCGGCCCGACATCTCCATCGGGTTTGGTATCCCGCTACAGTTCGACATTTCGTGGTTTGCCGAAGAGCTGAAGCTTTTCAACGCGTTGGTCGTCTGTATGTGCGTGGCCTATACCTTTGTGCAGGGCGGGCATGTGCGGGTCGATCTGTTTTACGCGGGCGCGAAATTCCGCACGAAAAAGATCATCGACATGTTCGGCGCGCTGTTCTTCATGATCCCCTTTGCGGTGGTGACGTGGATGTACGGCTGGTATTTCCTGTGGCGCCATCTGGTCACGCCCAACCCGTCGGCCTCTGACCGGTTGGAGCTGCTCTTGCGCAAGGCGCGGCTGCTGAAATGGAACGTGGAGACCATCGGGTTCAGCCCCAACGGCTTCAACGGATATTTCCTGTTCAAGATCCTGTTGTGTCTGTTCTGCGTGATGGTGCTGTTGCAGGCGATTGCCGTCTTCTACCGCTCGTGGTGCGAGCTGCGCGAAGGCGAAGAAAGTGAAAACAAATACCTCGACCGCGATACGCTGGGCGACGGTGAAGAAGCCTATGAGGGGACGCACTGATGTTTTTCGGGTTGGACGGGGTCGAAGTCGGCCTGATCATCGTCTTTATCTGCCTGTTCGGGGGATCCTGTCGGGCTTTCCGGTGGCCTTTGCCATTGGCGGGGCGGGCATCATTTCCTTTGGGATCATCGCCGCGATGGACAGCGCGGGGTTGCTGATCCACCAGGCGATTGACACCTCGTCGGATGCCTACCGCGCGCTGATCAATTCGGGCGTCAAGGAGGACGCGGTATCGCTGTTCCGATACCCCGATCTGCCACGCATCGCGGAGCCGGTGTTCCCCGCAGGCTGGGAAGTGGCACTGGACCGCAACGTGTCGTTCATCGTCAACCGCATGAACGAGCGGGTGCTGGCGGGCCAGTCCATCGAGACGCTGCTGGCCGTTCTGATGTTCGTTCTGATGGGCATCACGCTGGAGCGCTCGAAAATCGCGAACGATCTGCTGACCACCATGGCGCGCGTCTTTGGCCCGCTGCCGGGCGGTCTGGCCGTGTCCATCGTGGTTGTGGGCGCGTTCCTTGCCGCCTCGACCGGGATTGTGGGCGCGACCGTGGTGACCATGGGTCTGCTGGCGCTGCCGACGATGCTGCGCAACAACTACTCGCCCGAGATTGCGACCGGGGTCATCGCGGCGTCGGGCACGCTGGGGCAGATCATCCCGCCGTCCATCGTGATCGTTCTGCTGGGCACGCTGGCGGGGGATCTGTACTCTGCCGCACAGGAAGCGCGCGCGACGGCTGCCGGCTGTACCGATGCGCTGACCTATCTGGGCGAGCCTGCGGTCGTGTCGGTTGGCACGCTGTTCCAGGCGGCGTTGTTGCCGGGGATCATGCTGGCGCTGCTCTACGCGCTGTATGCCTTTGGCTACGCGCTATTGAACCCCGACAAGGCGCCCGCGGTGCCCATGGGATCAACCAACGCCGAGCCGATCACCCGCAACGAGGCCTTCACATGGTTCGCGGGCGTGCCGCTGGCGATCATCGTGGGCACGATCCTGCTGGGCAACCTCGGTGTTGTCGGCAGCCAGGACACGCGGATCTCAAGCTTCTCCGACATCGGGGAGGCGGCATCGCTGCGCACCAATGTGGGCGCGGAATGTCAGGCGGCGATGATCGAGCTGCACGGGCAGGACGCGTGGGATCGCGCCGTGGCCGAACAGCAGACCATCGACGACGCCGGTGGCCTTGCTCAATCCGAGGCGCTGAACGAAGAGGAATTCGCCGCCGCACAGGAAGCCAAGATCGCGAATGCCGCCCCCATCGGGACCGGTGTGGCGATTATCCTGATCGTGCTGTCGCTGATCCTGACGACGGGTCGCGGGGTGTCGCCCTCGTCGGACGCGCGGCCGCTGATCATCGGCGGGATCGGTGTGGTGCTGGCCGTGCTGGTCGACATTCTGCTTGTCAGTCCGACAACATCGCCGGGCACGATGGTGGTGCTGATGGCGCTGCCCTTCGTGGCGATCATGTACGGCGTCGTCTACGGGACCAAGCTCTGCGCCAAGAACGAGCTGATCCGCGTGGTCTTCCCGCCGCTGGTGCTGATCGTCGCCGTGCTGGGCTCGATCCTTGGCGGGATCACCAACCCGACGCCTGCCGCGGCGCTTGGGGCAGGGGGCGCGATCATGCTCGCCGCCTACCGCAAGCTCACCGATCTGGACCGCTCGCCCAAGGTGATCATCTGGTCGACGCTGGCGATCATCATCTGCATCCTCGTGGGCGTGAATTTCGATCTGCGCATCAACACGGATGATGTGAGTTTCGAGACCTGGTTTGCGTTCTTCGTCGCCTACGGTGCGTATCTCTACGCGGTGTTCGGTCTGCTGTTCTCGTGCTGGGTTCTCTACGCCAACGGCGTGCTGACCCCGGTGGTGCGCGAGACGGCGAAGGTGACGAGCATGGTGTTCACCATCCTCATCGGCTCGCAGCTGCTCAATCTCGTGGTGATCTCCTTCGGGGGGAGCACTACATCCAGCAGTTCCTCAAGAGCTTTGACAACGAGATGACGGTCTTCCTGATCGTGATGCTGGTACTCTTCGTGCTGGGCTTCGTGCTCGATTTCCTTGAGATCATCTACATCGTGGTGCCGATCGTGGGCCCGGTGATCTACGGCGGCTCGTTCGATCCCAAATGGGTGACGATCATGATCGCGGTCAACCTTCAGACCTCATTCCTGACACCGCCCTTCGGCTTTGCCCTGTTCTACCTTCGCGGGGTGGCGCCGCCGTCAGTGACGACACGCCACATCTACCGAGGCATCGTCCCGTTCGTGCTGATCCAGGTGGCGGGGCTCGCGATCCTGTGGTTCTTCCCGTCGATCGTGACCATCGTACCGGATCTGATCCCGAACTGATTGGGAAGGGCAGACCAGACAAGCGGCCCCCGGAGATGTCCGGGGGCCGTTTTCGTTTGGGGGGTGTGAATGGGTGCCGGAATGCAGCCGGTGTGAGGGGGCAAAGAGGGAGTGGTGTGCGGCTGTGGTTGAGAGATAGTGCAGCGGCGTCCGCTTGGCGGACGAAGCGTGAATTCGCTGCATTTGCGCCAATGTCTGCTTCAGGTAGACAACCAATACGCTTTGTTGAGCGCCTATCTTGGCGCTACGCTACTCAAAATGGCACAAAACAATGTATTGGCAGGACTAATGAATTTTCCCTCAAGAACGGCTGTGGCGGTATCGCTATTCGTTGCCGGAACAGCGCATGTGAATGCTGAACCATTCAACAACCACCAAGTTTGGACCTTTCAATGCAGTTTGACTGCCTTGAAACGAGAGGGGTATTTCCCCAAAAATAACGAAATCGACCTACACATAGTGTGGAATCGAGATGCAAATCTTGCGCGTACTGTTACGCCATCTGGAAATGCAAAGGGGCTAGGTGTGATGAAAGGGTTTACCGATACCTCTCAGCACATGGTCCATTTCTGGATGTCTCCCGCAACGGCTAAGTTCACCGGAGAAAAGACCAAAAACGGACGCTATGGCGGATGGCTTGAAGCTTTCGGTCCGACTATCATCTCGATCCGTTCACATGGAAACGTTGCGATGACACGCCACGACATTATCCATGGTGGAATGAAAGCGTACAGCCATGAAGGAACCTGCGAGATCAGCGGTCATTCACTGCAAGATAACCAGTAACTGCAAGCAAACATCTCACGTAGCAGAGCCCTGCAGGAACTGATCCGAACCAGTCTGTTTGGACGATAGCGGTCATTCGCGCAAAGCGCAGCATTCGTCACGTTGGGCTCAAAGCGCCCTTTCGCCACAATGCAGCAAAACGCAAAAGGGCGCACCACTCGGTGCGCCCTTTCTGTGTGAGCCCGACCGCCCTCTAGAAATGCAGCGACCGCGCACCCGCGGGCGCCGCTACGGGCGGGGCGAATTTTGTGAGGTCGATGCCGTCGACGGCGACCTTGTATTCCTCCAGCGTCGGCGTGCGGCCCAGAATGGCCGAGAGCACGACGACCGGGGTGGAGGCCAGCAGGGATTCACCCGTTTTGCCATCCGCATCCTCGACCACCCGGCCCTTGAACAGGCGGGTGGAGGTGGCCAGCACCGTGTCGCCCTTGGCCGCCTTTTCCTGATTGCCCATGCACAGGTTACAGCCCGGACGCTCGAGATAGAGGATATTCTCGTACTCGGTGCGCGCGGTCTGCTTAGGCGCGGTGTCGTCGAATTCGAACCCTGCGTATTTCTGCAGAACGTCCCAATCGCCCTCGGCCTTCAGCTCATCGATGATGTTGTAGGTGGGGGCGGCGACGACCAGCGGGGCGTTGAATTCGACGCGGCCGTATTCCGCCTCAAGGTTGCGCAGCATTTGGGCCACGATCTTCACGTCGCCCTTGTGCACCATGCAGGAGCCGACAAAGCCCAGATCGACCTTTTTCTGCGCCCCGTAGTAGGAGATCGGGCGGATGGTGTCGTGGGTGTAGCGTTTGGAGACATCGGCATTGGCCACGTCCGGGTCCGCGATCATCGGCTCGTCGATGGCCGACAGATCCACGACCACTTCGGCGGCGTATCTGGCGTTTTCATCCGGGCGCAGGGCGGGTTTGGTGCCCGCGCGGATTTCCCCGATGCGGCGGTCGGCGATGTCGATGAGGTTTTGCAGCATGCCGCTGTCGATCTCCATCCCCTTGTCGATCATGGTGCGGATACGGGATTTGGCGATCTCGAGGCTTTCGATCAGCGTCTCATCCTCGGAGATGCAGATCGAGGCCTTTGCCTTCATCTCGGCCGTCCAGTCGGTAAAGGTGAAGGCCTGATCGGCCAGAAGCGAGCCCAGATGCACCTCGATGATGCGGCCCTGGAACACGTTGTCGCCGTGCTGCGCCAGCATCTGCGCCTGCGTGGCGTGCACCACGTCGCGGAAATCCATATGCGGGGCCATGGCACCGGTGAACGTCACCTTGACCGATTGCGGGATCGGCATGGAAGCCTCGCCCGTTGCCAGCGCCAGCGCCACGGTGCCGCTGTCGGCGCCAAAAGCCACGCCTTTGGACATGCGGGTGTGGCTGTCGCCGCCGATGATGATCGCCCAATCGTCCACGGTGATGTCGTTGAGCACCTTGTGGATAACGTCTGTCATCGCGTGATAGACGCCTTTGGGATCGCGCGCGGTGACAAGGCCAAATTTGTTCATAAACGCCATCAGGCGCGGCGTGTTTTCCTGCGCCTTGCGGTCCCAGACCGAGGCGGTGTGACAGCCCGACTGGTACGCGCCGTCGACTGTGGGCGACAGCACCGTGGCGGCCATCGCCTCAAGCTCTTGCGAGGTCATCAGGCCGGTGGTGTCCTGGCTGCCCACGATATTGACGGCCACGCGCACGTCGGAACCTGCGTGCAGGACGCGGCCCGGTGTGGTGCCGCGCGCGTTTGCGTTAAAGATCTTTTCGACCGCGGTGAGGCCCTGACCCTCGTGGCTGACCTCACGCGCGGGGGCGAAGGCGGATTTGAGCGGCACACCCAGCGCCTCGCAGGCGAAAGTTTGCAGCTTTTTCCCGAACACGATGGCATAGGAGCCGCCCGCGCGCATGAATTCGACCTTTTGCGGGGTGAAGGCATCGGAGAGATCGGCCAGCTCTTCGCCCGTCTCGCTATAGAGCTTTTTGGCCTTGGTGTTGATGCGCAGCACGGTGCCGGTTTCCACCGAATAGCGCTGTTCAAGCACGGGATTGCCGTCGTTGCCGAGGATCGGTTTCCCGTCCTCGCCGGTTTTGCGCACCCAGTTTTTCAGATCGACCCCGATGCCACCGGTCACGCCCACGGTGGTCAGGAAAATGGGCGAGATGCCGTTGGTGCCGGCCACGACGGGGGCGATGTTGACGAAGGGGACGTAGGGGCTCGCCTGTTTGCCGGTCCAGAGGGCGACGTTGTTGACGCCCGACATGCGCGAGGAACCCACGCCCATCGTGCCCTTTTCGGCCACCAGCATAACGCGCTTGCCGGGGTGCTGAAGCTTGAGGTCTTCGATGTGCTTTTGCGCGGCCTCTGAAATCATGCATTTGCCGTGCAATTCGCGGTCGGAGCGGGAATGCGCCTGATTGCCCGGCGAGAGCAGATCGGTGGAGATATCCCCTTCGCCCGCGACAAAGGTGACGACCTCGACCTCTTCCTCGACCAGCGGCAGGCGGGTAAAAAACTCCGCCTCGGCGTAGCTTTGCAGGATCTCGCGCGCAACCGGGTTGCCCGCGTCAAGTGCTGCCTTCAGCCGGTCGGTGTCGGCATCGTAGAGGAAGAACTGCGTTTTCAGCACCTCGGCGGCCTGTGCGGCGATGGCGGCATCCTCGCCCAGGGCGAGATCGAGCAGCACCTCAACCGACGGGCCGCCCTTCATGTGCGACAGCAACTCGAACGCGAAGGGGACGGTGATCTCATCAAGGGCGATCTGGCCCAGCGCGATCTCCTTGAGGAACGCGGCCTTGACGCCCGCCGCCTCGGTCGTGCCGGGCAGGGTGTTGTAGATAAAGAAGTTCAGCGCATCGGCGCGGTCGGCGTGGGCGGGATCGCGGATGATCTCGCAGATTTCGGCCGTCAGCGGGCCTGCGTCGATGGGTTTGGGGCTGAGGCCCTGTGCCTTGCGGCTCTCAATCTCAGACAGGTAATCGGTGTAATGTCCCATGGGGTCTCCTTGGCAGGGTCGGGGCCGGGGCGGGGGCTGACCCAGCGCGGCTGCTATTTGTATACCGATGTATACAGAAAAAACAGCGACCGCAATTGTCATATGACCGCGTGGAAAAACCGCGCTTAACGGCTCAGATCGGGGAGGGAGATATTCGCGACCTGCTCGGCAATCGGATCGTTGCTGAGCGGGTGGGAGGCGGCGTCAAACTGATCGGGATCACGCATCGGTTGCCAGTCGCCGCCGACGTATACTTCAAGCCCGGAGAACCGCGCCTTGTAGCCCATCTTTTGGCTGCCGGGCACCCAATAGCCCAGATAGACATAGGGCAGGCCCGCCGCGCGGGCGATCTCGACGTGATCGAGAATGATGTAATTGCCCAGCCCGTCGCTGGGCCGGTCGGGGGTGTAAAAGCTGTAGACCATGCTGACGCCATCGCCCAGCACATCCGTAAGGCACACGCCGATCAGATCATCCGTATCGGTGTCGCGGTATTCGATCACGCGGGTGCGGATCGGGGTTTCCTCGATCATCGCGGCGAATTCGAAGACGTCCATATCGGCCATGCCGCCGTCGGAATGGCGACTGTCGAGGTAGCGGCGAAAAAGGTCGTATTGCTCTTCGGTTGCCCAGGGGGAGGTCGCGCGCCGCGCCAGCCCTGCGTTGCGCTTGATCGTGCGCCGCTGGCTTTTGCTGGGGGTGAATTTTGAAACGTCAATGCGCGCCGACAGGCAGGCGGCACATTCGGTGCAAGACGGGCGGTAGAGCACATTCTGGCTGCGGCGAAACCCCTGGCCCGACAGGCTGTCGTTGAGTTGCTCTGCCGCTTCGCCTTGCAGGGCGGTGAACAGCTTACGCTCCATGCGTCCCTCGAGATACGGGCACGGCTGAGGTGCCGTGACGTAGAACTGCGGGGCGAGGGGGAGCGAATGACGCATAGACGGAGAACTCGGGTTGCGGACAGCGTGCAGGATAGCGCCCGAACCGCGCAGGGCAATCCCCCAATTCCAGCTAGGCGCGCCGGTTCAGCGCGACCGTGCCCAGCACCATGTCGGTGATGCTTTGGCGCCGTTCCGATCCCAGCATCGTCACGACCGCCGCCAGCTGCACAAGCGGCATCGCCCAGGACAGCGCGTAGCCCAGCGTGTGAAAGAACGCGTGCGGCAGATCGAGCGGACGGTCATCGTGGCGCCGCAACTCGATCGACATCAGCCGCATCCCCAGGGTGGCTGAGCCGCGCGCGATGCTCACCGTGCGGTAGGCAAAGCTGAGCACAGCATAGAGCACCGGCAGAAAGAAAAGCCCGATGAAGGCCGTGAAGGGGACCACGACGGCCACAAGCAGCGCCACGAGAACGACGTCGACGACCCACGCGACAAAGCGTTTGAGCGGCACACCGTCGTAGAACTGCGGCTGGGTATCGGGATCGGGCAACATGGGCGTTTCTTCTCTGATGGGAATGGCAGGACGCCCCGCTCAGGTAAGCGGGGCGCCGGATCGTGCAAGGGGTGTTACGCCTCGGATGTGCGGTCTTCTGTGCTGCGCTTGGCGCGCTCTTCCATGAAGGCGTCGAATTCGGACTTGTCCTTGGCCTCGCGCAGACGCTCGAGGAAGGCTTCGAAATTCTCCTGCTCCTCTTCGAGGCGGCGCAGGGTGTCGGATTTGTAGGCGTCAAAGGCCGAATTGCCTGTGCTGCGGCTCATTTGAAACGAGGGGCTGCGGCGGCAGCTGCGGGATTTTGAGGAAAACATGCGTTTGCTCCAGATCATATAGGCAAGAAGGGCGAGGCCCACGGGCCAGAAGAAGATGAAGCCCAGAACCATGGCCGCGATCCACGCGCCCTTGCCGCGCGCGTCGAGCCAGTCTTCGGATTTGCGAAACCATCCGCGGGTGTCGGTGGTGGTTGGGTAGCTGTCATAGGTCGTGGCCATTGTGGTCCCCTTTGTGAACATGCGGACCATGCGGGGTCCGTCCGGTGCGAGGCGGTGTATGTTAATGCCTTTCACATCTCACTATTTGGGGAGGGGCGGCAAAAACGCAAGGATAAATGTGAATGTAATTTACATTTATTTTGGAAATTGTTTTGCATCAGTATGTTATGGAGCGTGCGGTTTGCCGTTGACCTTGTGCTGCGCAAGGCGTTTCCTGCGGATATGAACATCGATACCCCCTGAGCACGCTGATAACCCGTGTCCCGCGCCTGACCGGCGCGGAGGCGCCCGATCTGGATCTGGGTGGGTTCGACGCCGCTTTGCACCCGCTTTTGCGCGGCGCGGCGGCGCAGGCGCCGTATCTCGCCGGGCTGATCGCCAAGGAAGGGGGTGGCTGCGCGCGGCTGTCACGACGCCGCAGGCCGCGCTGGCCGGGCTCATGACGCCCGTGACGCAAGACGTGGGCAGCGTGCTGAGACAGCGCAAACGCCGGGTGGCGCTGCTGTCCGCGCTGGCGGATCTGGGCGGTGCATGGTCGCTGGAGGACGTCACCGGGGCGCTGAGCGATTTTGCGGGCTTTGCCACGCAGACAGCGCTTGAGACGGCCATCGGCGCGCTGATCCGGCGCGGCAAGCTGCCGGGCATGGGCGAAGACGACATCGCGACGGCCTGCGGCATGACGGTGCTGGCCATGGGCAAAATGGGAGCGGGGGAGCTGAATTATTCCTCCGACATCGATCTGATCTGCCTGTTCGACGAGACGCGGTTTGATCTGGCCGATTTCCACGAGGCCCGCGCGGGGCTGATCAAGGCGACGCGCCAGATGGCCGCCACGCTGAGCGAGATTACCGCCGAGGGCTATGTCTTTCGCACGGATCTGCGCCTGCGCCCGGATCCCGGCGTCACGCCCGTCTGCGTCGGGATCGAGGCGGCGGAGCGGTATTACGAAAGCCTTGGCCGCACGTGGGAGCGCGCGGCCTATATCAAGGCGCGGCCCTGCGCGGGCGATATCGGGGTGGGCGATGGGTTCATCCGCACGCTGCGGCCCTTTGTCTGGCGGCGCCACCTTGATTACGCCGCCATCGAGGACGCCCACAACATGCGGCTCGCGATCCGCAACCACAAGGGTCTGGGCGGGGCGATCTCGATCCCCGGCCACAACATGAAGCTGGGGCGGGGGGGCATTCGCGAGATCGAATTCTTTACCCAGACCCGCCAGCTTATCTCGGGCGGGCGCGACGCGGATCTGCGCCTGCGCGGCACCAAACCCGCGTTGCGCGCGCTGGCCAAAAAGGGCTGGATCGCTGCCGCCGACGCGGACGCGCTGGCGGAACACTATACCTTCCACCGCACGGTCGAGCACCGGTTGCAGATGGTACAGGACGCGCAGACCCACAGCATGCCGAACACCCCCGAAGGCATCGCGCGGATCGCGGCCTTGATGGACCGCGACGCCGATGCGCTGACTGCCGAGCTGACCGAGCGGCTGACGGCGGTGCATAGCCTCACCGAAGGCTTCTTTGCCGAACGCACGCGCACGGCCCCCACGCCGAGCCATGCCTTTGATCCGGCGGTCACGGAGGCGTGGCGCGGCTATCCCGCCCTGCGCTCCGACCGCAGTGCCGCAATTTTCGACCGGCTGCGCCCTGAATTGCTGGCCCGTTTGGCGCAGGCGGACCGCCCTGACGAGGCCCTGATGGCCTTTGACGGGTTTCTGGCGGGGCTGCCCGCGGGCGTGCAGCTTTTCTCCCTGCTCAAGGCCAATCCGCAGCTGGCGGATCTTCTGATCGAGATCGTGACCGTCTCGCCGCTGCTGGCGGCGTATCTGTCGCGCAATGCGGGCGTGTTGGATGCGGTGATCGGGGGCGATTTCTTCACCGACTGGCCGGGGGAGGACGCACTGCGTCAGGCGTTGGCAGCGCGGGTCCGGGCCACGGGCGACTATGAGGCACAACTGGACGCCGCGCGCGCCTGGACACGTGAATGGCGCTTTCGCGTCGGCGTGCACCATCTGCGCGGGCTCATTGACGGGGCAGAGGCGGGGCGGCAATACGCGGATCTGGCCCGCGCGGTGCTGGGCGCGCTTTGGCCCGCGGTTCGGGAGAATTTCGCCCGCCGGCACGGGGCGGCACCCGGCGGTGGGGCGGTTCTTGTGGGGTTCGGCTCGCTGGGCGCGGGCATGCTGACGGCGCAATCGGATCTGGATCTGATCGTAATCTACGATCCGGGCGGCGTGGAGCAATCGGAGGGTCCGCGCCCCTTGCCCACGCGCCAGTATTACGCGCGGCTCACACAGGCGATGATTACGGCGATGAGCGCGCCCATGGCGCAGGGCGGCTGTACGAAGTCGATCTCCGGCTGCGCCCCTCGGGCAATAAGGGGCCGGTCGCAACCAGTGTGCAGTCTTTTGACAGCTACCAGCGGCAGGAGGCCTGGGTGTGGGAGCATCTGGCGCTCACGCGCGCGCAGGTGGTGGCGGGGCCACCGCCGCTTGCCGAACGGGTCGAGACTCTGCGGGCGCAGATCCTGGCGACTGAGCGCGACGCCGCGCACATCCGCGCCGAAACCGCCGCCATGCGCGCCCGCATCCAAAGCGCCAAGGCGCCCGAGGGCGTCCTGGATGCCAAGATCGGGCCGGGCCGCTTGCAGGATATCGAGCTTTTTGCGCAGGCCGCCGCCCTGATCGCGGGCGGCACGGCGCGGGATGTGCCCGGCGGTCTGGCCGCTGCGGTTGCGTGTGGTCTGATAGACGCGCCGGCGGCTCAGACGCTGCGCGCGGGCTATGTCCGGGCCTGGGCGCTTCAGGCGGCATCGCGCCTTGTGTCGGCCCATGCGCTGCGGGCGTCCGAGTTGCGCGCGGCGACGGCGGCGTTTCTGGCGCGCGCGGTTCTAGGGGACGCCACGGCGCAACTGGACACGCTCGAGACGCAAATGAGCGCGCATTACGCCGCCTGCGATGCGATCATCACGGCAGCATTGGCACAGCCGGAGACAGAGGCATGATCGAAAAAGGCGATATCGACGATCCCAAGGGCCTGATATTCGAGGCCTACCGGATCGAGGGCATCACGCCCGCGCAATGCCGGTCGATCTTCCTGGATTGGGCGCTGAGCCTGCCGTCCGAGCGACCGACCACCGCCGCGATCGCGCGGTTTCTGGACGCCTACGGCGACCGCGCCGACCATCCGATGACGACCGTGCTGCGCGAAGGGCAACACAGCATGCCGACGCCGCGCCGCCGGGGCGGATGGCGCAGCCGCCCGCGGGACTGACAGCTCAGCGGGCGGTCAGATCCGGCTAACAGACGATTAATTTCTCTGTTTCGCCGCAGTTCATCACAGACCCGCCGCAATTCCGCCCCGATAGCGTTGTTAGGTCAACTTGTATTTAGTTGATGGGTCAGAAGACCCGGGAGATCTGACGATGAAACATCTCAAACTTGCCGCAGCCCTTGGATTGGGCATTGTGCTGAGCGCCTGTGGCGCGCCCGATCTGGTATCGCGCGACGCGCCTTTCGAGGTTAACGCCGCCGCGGGCAACTCCGGCTTCTCCGAGGCACCACGCGGTCTGGCCGTGGCGGCGCAGACGGGCCATGCCCATGCCTCCGGCACTGAACACCTGCTGCCCGCCGCCCTGCGCGAGAACATCGCCGTGTCGCAGATCAATGTGCGGGTGCCCGAGCGGCTCAAGGTCTCCGAGGCAAACCGCTACTATCCGCTGGGCGATATCGTCTGGCGCGAGGATCCCATCGGCGACCGTCACGCGCAGGTCGAAAAGATCTTCCGCGATGCGCTGGCCACCGGCACGGCGGCCTTTCAGGGCGAGGTGCCCGTCATCCTCGACGTCGAGGTGCAGCGCTTTCACTCGTTGACCGAAAAGGCGCGCTATACCGTGGGCGGCGTACATTCGATCAAGTTCCGCATGGTGCTGCGCGATGCCAAGACGGGCGAATTCCTGTCCGAGCCGCATCTGGTTGAGGCCGATCTGGATGCCTTTGGCGGCCAGCAGGCGGTCAACGCCGAGGCGCGCGGGCTGACGCAGAAGGTCCGCATCTCGAACCATCTGGCCGAGGTGATCCGGCAGGAGTTGGTCAAGCCCGAAGGCTATACCAACGCACGTCTGGGCTTCTATCAGGCCGTGAACAAGATCTGACCTTTCAACTTCACCACCGAACGACTAGGGAAGGGCGCTATGACAGCGCCCTTTTCCACATCCCCGCCTTATCCCGTCGTCCGCCTGCAACCCAAGGCCAACGCCCGCGCCATCCGTTTTGGCGCGCCGTGGGTCTTTGCCAACGAGCTGGTGCTGGACCGCCGCACCCGCAAGCTTGACCCCGGCAGTTTTGCCGTGCTGGAGGACAGCGCGCGCACGCCCATGGGCGTGGTGACGGTCAACCCCGAAAGCAAGATCATCGCGCGCATGATGGATCCCGATCCGAATGCCGCGATCGACCACGACTGGATCGCCGCACGCCTGCGCCGGGCGCTGGCGTTGCGCACGCGGATCTACGACGCGCCGTTCTACCGGCTGATCCACGCCGAGGGCGACGGGTTGCCCGGTGTGGTCATCGACCGCTTTGGCGAGGCTTGCGTAATCCAGCCCAACGCCGCGTGGTCTGACGCGCTGATCGAGGTGCTGACGGCGGCGCTGGTCGAGGTGACGGGGGTCACGACGGTGCTGAAAAACGCCGCCGGGCGTACCCGCAGCCTCGAAGGGCTGGATGATGCCAGCGGCGTGCTGCACGGCGACGCGCCCACGGAGGCGGTTGCGGTGCAGATGAATGGCGCGGTCTATATGGCCGATCTGATCGAGGGTCAGAAAACCGGTCTCTTCTACGACCAGCGGCCCAACCATGCGTTTGCCGCCGGCCTGTCGCGGGGCGGCTCGGTGCTGGATGTGTTCAGCCACGTGGGGGGCTTTGGCCTTGCGGCGCTTGCGGGCGGGGCCACGTCGGCGCTTTGCGTCGATGGCTCGGCGCCGGCGCTTGCGCTGGCGGAACGGGGGGCGCAGGCCATGGGCCGCGGTGATGCGCTGACCGTGCGCCAGGGCGATGCGTTCGAGGTACTGACCGCAATGGCGCAAGAGGGCGTGCAATTTGACACCGTGATCTGCGATCCCCCGGCCTTTGCCCCCGCAAAACCGGCGTTGGAAAAGGGCCTGCGCGCCTACGAACGTGTGGCGCGGCTCGCGGCGCCCTTGGTGGCCGAGGGCGGCGTGCTGGGGCTGTGCTCGTGCTCCCATGCCGCCGATCTGGCGCAGTTCCGCACGGCTTGCGTGCGCGGCATCGGGCGCAGTGGGCGGCGCGGTCAGCTGATCCATACGGGGGCGGCCGGGCCGGACCACCCGCAGCTGCCGCAACTGGCCGAGACGGGGTACCTCAAGGCGTTGTTCTTCCATCTATGAAGATGCTGCTGGACGCCTGCGTGATCTACCCCACGGTGATGCGCGAGATGCTTTTGGGTGCCGCGCGCGCGGGGCTTTACACGCCGGTCTGGTCGCCGCGCATCCTTGAGGAATGGGCGCTCGCCGCGCGCAAACTTGGCCCCGGCGGGGAGGCGCAGGCGCGCGGGGAGATCGCCCTGGTCGAGGCGGCCTTTCCCAAGGCAAGCGTGTCGGTGCCCGAGGGGCTGGACGCGCGGCTGTGGCTGCCGGACGCACACGACATCCACGTGCTGGCCGCCGCCGTGGCCGGTCATGCCGATGGCATCATCACGATGAACGCCAAGGATTTCCCGCGCGGGATCCTGGCCGAAGAGGGGCTGAGCCGCGCCGACCCCGATGCCTTCCTGCTGCGTCTGTGGCAGGCGCAACCGGAGGTCATGGCAGGCGTTGGCGCGGATACCTTGGCCGAGGCGCGCAGGCTCTCGGGCGACGATTGGCAGATGCGCGCGCTGATGAAAAAGGCGCGGCTGCCGCGTCTCGGTAAGGCGTTGAGCACGTGAAGAACGTCGCCTAAACCTTTGGCTTTGCGTCCCATTTTGATTGCAGCGTGGTGAGCGCCTTGACGCGATCCTCGGTGCGCGGATGGCTCATCAGCCACGCGGGCGGGCGCCCGCCGCCGGCGTTCGTCAGCGCGTCAAGTTTCTCAAACAGCGAGATTTGCGGCGCGATGCCGATGCCCGCCTTGGTCAGCAGGGCGGCGGCGTAGGCATCGGCCTCGTATTCATCGGCGCGCGACAGTTTCGCCGCCAGCATCGAGGTCAGCATATTCGCGATCCAGACGCCCACACCGGGGATGAAGCGGCTGAGGATCATGCCAAGGGCCGCGCGCATGGCGTTTTGCCCCGAAAAATCGATCATCCGGCGGCGTGAATGGCCAAGGGCCACATGGCCCAGCTCGTGGGCGATCACGCTTGCCAGCTCTTCCGCCGAAACCTCGCCCGCGCGGAATTTGTTGTAGAAGCCGCGCGTGATGAAGATCCGCCCATCGGGGGCGGCGAGGCCATTCACCGGCTCGATCTCGTAGATATGGACCTTGATGCGCGGCAGATCGAGTGCCTTGGCCATCTGCTTGCTCATCGCGACAAGGCGCGGATCGGCCAGCTCGGTCGATTTCTCGTCCAGCTCACGCCCCGTGCGCCAGACCGAAAACCGGTACATGACAAAGCCGTAGAGCACGGCGAGCAGGATGGGCAAAACCTTGAACATACATTCAATATGGCGCCTGCGCGGGGGGCGCAAGGGGCGGTTGTCGCAGGCTCACGGCGCGTTGACGCGACTGTGACGGCGCGGCGCTGGTCGGGGCGGCTGCGCTGCGCTACGTCTTTGGCCAGTCACAGAAGGAAGAGTTCATGCGTATTCCCGTCACCGCCGCCCTGTTGAGCCTCATCGCCGCTGCCGCCACGGCCGGGCCGGTCAGTTTTTCAAACGGCTGGCAGGAGCAGCGATTGTCGCTGTTCAACTCCAACGATTACAGCTTTGGATCAAGCCTTGGGCTGGTGTCCGAAGGATCGGTGTCGATCGCGTGGACGCGTGTGGGGCAGGGTGATTGGGGCACTTCCGGGGCCTCGTGGAACTGGCAGGTCGACCAATCCGTGCCCGCGACCAATCTGGCGAAAAAGGGCGGGGATGATCGCAACATCTCGCTTTATTTCGTGTTCGTGCCAGAAAGCGTGGCGCCCAGCCTTGAGGGCGCGAATATCCGCAGCCTGCTGGGCAACAAGGACGTGCGCATCATGCAATACGCCTGGGGCGGCAATGCTGCGCGCGGCACGGTGATCCCGTCGCCCTACGGGCCCTCCGGGCAGGGCGTGACCATCGCGCTGCGCCCTGCGGGGACCGGCGCGCACAGCGAAAGCGTGGATCTGGCGGCAGACTACCGGCGGGCGTTTGGCGGCGAAAAGGGCGCGTTGATCGGACTGGCTGTGTCGGGCGACAGCGACGACACGAAAAGCGTCATCCGCGCTTCGATCGGCAATCTGACGTTGAAATAAGCGTTTCGGGGCGGTCGAGATACCGCCCCGCCGCGACTAACGGGTGAGCGTTTTCATCCCGCGCGACAGCCCGTCGAGGGTCATCGGCACCATCGCGTCGGCGCCAAAGATTTCCTGCACCATCGCGATGGATTGGGTGTAGGGCCAGTATTTCTCGGGGATGGGATTGATCCAGAGGTTGGACTGCCACTGGTCGCGCGCGCGGGCGAGCCACGTCGATCCGGCCTCGGGGTTCCAATGCTCGTTCGCGCCGCCGGGATAGGCGATCTCGTAAGGCGACATCGACGCATCACCCACAAAGATGCAGCGGTAGTCCGGCCCGTATGTGCGCAGGATTTCGTGCGTGGGCGTCTGCGCGTCCCAGCGTCGGCGATTGTCGCGCCAAACCCCTTCGTAGAGGCAATTGTGGAAGTAAAAATGCTCCATATGCTTGAATTCCGAGCGGGCGGCGGAAAAAAGCTCCTCGACTACCTTCACATGCGGATCCATTGAGCCACCAACGTCGAGAAACAGCAGCACCTTCACGGCATTGCGCCGCTCGGGGCGGGTTTTGACGTCCAGATACCCTTGCTCGGCGGTGGAGCGGATGGTGCCGTTCAGGTCCAGCTCCTCCTGCGCGCCGTCGCGCGCCCAGCGGCGCAGGCGTTTGAGCGCGACCTTGATGTTGCGCGTGCCCAGCTCGACCGTGTCGTCGAGGTTGCGGAATTCGCGCTTGTCCCAGACCTTGACCGCTTTCTGGTGGCGGGATTCCTTTTGACCGATGCGCACGCCCTCGGGGTTGTAGCCGTAGGCGCCAAAGGGCGAGGTGCCCGCCGTGCCGATCCATTTGTTGCCGCCCTGGTGGCGCTTTTCCTGCTCCTTGAGCCGCTCTTTGAGCGTCTCCATCAGCTTATCAAAGCCGCCCATGGCGTCGATCTCGGCCTTTTCCTCGGGGCTCAGGTGCTTTTCGGCCATCTTCTCAAGCCAGTCGCGCGGAATCTCGACCGCTTCAAGAACGTCGTCCAAGGTAATGTTTTCAAGGCCGGAAAAGGCGGCGGCAAAGGCCCGGTCGAACTTGTCGATGTTGCGCTCGTCCTTCACCATCGAGATGCGCGCGAGGTAGTAGAACGCATCGACGTCGTAGGTCGCCAGACCCGCCGACATCCCGTCGAGAAACGCCAGAAATTCGCGCATCGACACGGGGACCTTATGGGCGCGCAGCTGCTCGAAGAACGGCAGAAACATCAGCGCGCCATCCGGTCGATAAAGATCGTGGCAAAGAGGCCGAGGATCAGGAAGGCAATCATGTAGCCCGCCACGTATTGCGCGATGTCCTTGCGGTTGCCGCCACGTTTACGCGCGGTCATCCCGCCGATGATGGCCCCCAGTAGCGCCATGCCGATTACGATCATCCTGCCCGTTCCTTTGCGTTGGCGGGCTATCCTTTCAGCGGGTTGAGTGCCGCGATCTCGCGCAGCTTGGCCCGCACAGCCCAGTCGTCGCCGAAGCCGTAGCGCGCCCATCCCAGACTGTCCAGACGCACGGCCTGTGCCTCGGCGGGGCGGTTTTCAAGATCCAGCGCCTCTGCACGTAGCAGCAGCAGGGTGGAAAGCAATGCGGCGTTCTCATTACGGGTGGCGGTGTCGATATGCGGGCCGGTCAGCGCCAGCGCCCGCGCGCCGTTGCCTTGCGAAATCGCGTGGGCGGCCAGCTGCGTGGCGACGTAAGCGCGGTGCAGATGGGTGCCGGGGGTGGCCTGATAATACTGGTTGGCGCGGCTGTAGTGTTGCTGGGCCAGCGCCGGATCGTCCCGCTGCACCACGCGGGCCATGGCGTAGTGGGCAAAAGCGCGGCGCTGGTCGGTCCAGCCCATGGATTTTGCGATGCTCAGGGCGTTCTGCGCACCCGCGCGCCGCTCTGTGCGCGATGAGGCAGGGCCAAGGGCGGATTCGATGGCGCGCTTCCACGCGCCGGGCGTGCGGGTTGCAAAGCGTGAGGCGGCGTAATTGCCCTGCGGATTGATGCGGGTGAGGATACCGGGCAGCGCGCTTGCCACTTGACCACGGGTCATGCCGTTGCGCAGCTCGGGTGCGTAGTAGGTGCGCAGCATCAGCATGTCGAAACCGGTCAGAACAGTGTGCACATTGTCGTCGTTGAACACCGAATCCGGCAAGCGGTAGAGATCGTTGAGGGGCCCAAGCGATTGTGCCAGCTCTTCGTGCAGGCAATCGCGCACTTCCTGCGGGCTCACGTCGTTGGGCAGGAAGATCGCCAGACGCTCGCGCTTGCGCAGACTGCTCCAGCTGCTTTTGTTCTTTTTACGGGCCTTGCGGTATTCATCGAGCGTGCTGACGTTGGGGGCGACGAAACACGCCGCCTGCGGCAGCACCTTGCGGATTTCACGCTGGGGCACCGCGTTGATGGTGATGTTGGCGGGGCCACTGGCGCGTTGACGGATGTCGATGCGCGCCTCGTTGCGCAGACGGCTCACCAGCCGGGTCAGATCCGGTTGCAGGGTTGGCGGAGCGGCGCCCACCACGGCCACGGTGATCGGCCCTTCGAAACGGGTGAACACCGGCAGCTCCCGCCCGGATTCCAGCCGGAACGACAGTTCGATAAAATCGAGCGCCAGATCATTGTTGGCCCGCACGGGGCCCGGGGGCACCTGCGTCGCAAAAAGCCGGACCGGCGGCAGGCCGCTGTCTGCGACATTCATCTGCCGCGAGACATGCCCTTCGGTCGACGGCGTACATGCGTTCAGTGCCATCGAAAGCACAAGCGCCAGACGCGCCCTCACACTGCACCGCCGGCGGGTGACAGTGTGGATGTCGGAAAGCGAACGAAAAAAACGCATGTTTCATGCGCGAAGATACTGGTCATGGTCTGCCTGCCTGCCCTTTTGAGCCTTGTCTGGAGATCTTTTCGCCTCTCAACCCGACTTGGGTAGGGAGCAATTAAGGCAAAAAAGAGGCAAATTGGGCGGAGTGCGACAACCATATGGCGAAACCACACAAATGCCACACTCCGTTGACGGCACAACGCAAAACGGGCGCCGAAGCGCCCGCAGCCATAAGGTATTCGGTAAAGGTCAGCGCCCGCCGCGCGCCATGAAAGCGAGACGTTCGAACAGATGCACGTCCTGTTCGTTCTTCAAAAGCGCGCCGTGCAGTTTCGGCAGGGCCGAAGCGCCGTCGGATTTCAGATCGGCGGCGTCCATATCCTCGGCCAGAAGTAGTTTCAGCCAGTCGATGACCTCGGAGGTCGAAGGCTTTTTCTTCAGCCCCTGCTGATCGCGGATTTCGTAGAATTGGGTAAGGGCGGTCGTCAGCAGATCCTGCTTGATGCCGGGGTGGTGCACCTCGACGATCTTTTTCAGCGTCTCCATCTCGGGGAATTGGATATAGTGAAAGAAACAGCGGCGCAGGAAGGCGTCGGGCAGTTCCTTTTCGTTGTTGGAGGTGATGATGACGATGGGCCGGACCTTTGCCTTGACCATCTCGCCGGTCTCGTAGACGTAGAACTCCATCTTATCGAGCTCTTGCAGCAGGTCGTTGGGGAATTCGATGTCGGCCTTGTCGATCTCGTCAATCAGCAGAACGACCTTCTTCTCGGCCTCGAACGCCTCCCACAGCTTGCCCTTGCGGATGTAGTTCTTGACGTCATGCACGCGCTCTTCGCCCAGCTGGCTGTCACGCAGGCGCGACACGGCGTCGTATTCGTAAAGGCCCTGCTGGGCGCGGGTGGTGGATTTGATGTTCCATTCGATCATCGGCAGATCCATCGCCGCCGAGACCTGTCGCGCAAGCTCTGTTTTGCCGGTGCCGGGCTCGCCTTTAACGAGCAAGGGCCGCTCCAGTTGCACCGCGGCATTCACCGCGATTTTGAGGTCGTCGGTTGCGACATAATCGTCGGTGCCCTGGAATTTCATGCGATATCAGTTCCTTGAGTTGCGCCGCCCGCGCGGCTTGCACACAGCATAGCGCAGGATTGTGTAGTGACAACGGGGCAGCCCTGCTATAGACGCTGCGTCAGGGAAATGTTGCCAGGGAGTGCAGCAAAGTGACAGCCATGACAGCCGTTGAGGGGACAAAACACATGAAACAAGAGGCGTTCTTGCCAGACGACTACAGGCCCGCAGAAGACGAGCCGTTCATGAATGACCGTCAGGTCGAATACTTCCGCCGCAAGCTATTGGATTGGAAAGCCGAACTGCTGGCGGGCAGCCGCGATACCATCGAAACCCTGCAGGACGGCACCCGCAACATCCCCGACGTGACCGACCGCGCGTCCGAGGAAACCGATCGCGCGCTTGAGCTGCGCACCCGTGACCGCGCCCGCAAGCTGGTGGGCAAGATCGACGCCGCCCTGCGCCGCATCGACGAGGGTGAATTCGGCTACTGCTCGGTGACCGGCGATCCGATCTCGCTCAAACGTCTCGACGCGCGGCCCATCGCGACCATGAGCCTTGAGGCGCAGGAGCGTCACGAGCGCCGCGAGCGCGTGCACCGCGACGATTGATCCCAACGCCGGATCGTGAGAGTTCAGCGCCGTGGCCCCGTGAGGGCCGCGGCGTTTTTCGTTCGGAGGGATCATGCGCAATGCACTCGTGATCGGCGCCGGTGTCGGCGGGCTGGCCTGCGCGCTGGCGCTCGCGCGGCGCGGCGTGGCGGTGACGGTGCTGGAGCGCGCGCAGGCGCTGCGCGAGGTCGGCGCGGGGATCCAGATCAGCCCCAACGGGCTGGTCGTGCTGCGCGCGCTGGGGCTTGAGCGTGCCTTGCGCGCGCGCCGCGCGGTCGAGGGGCAGGCGGTGATCCTGCGCGATCATGCGCGCGGCGATGAGGTCGCGCGGCTGGATCTGGGGCTGTTGCCGTCAGGGCAAAGCTATCTCTTTGCCCATCGCGCCGATCTGATCGAGGTACTGGCCCGCGCCGTGCGCGAGGCGGGGGTGACCCTGCGGCTGGGTGTGGAGGTGACGGACGTGGTGCCGGGCGATCTGCCCTCGGTCCTCTGCGCCGATGAGACGTCGCTGCGCGCTGAACTGGTGGTGGGCGCTGACGGCATCCATTCGCGCACGCGCCGGGTGCTCAACGGCGAGGATGCGGCGGAATTTACCGGGCAGGTGGCGTGGCGCGCCACGGTGCGCGGCGTCGATCACCCGGCGGCGGCGGTCGTCAGCATGGGGCCGGGGCGTCATCTGGTCAGCTACCCGATCCGGGGCGGCGATCTGGTGAACCTTGTGGCGGTTGAGGAACGCGACGCCTGGGCCGCCGAGGGCTGGGCGCTGCCCGATGATCCGGCAAACCTGCGCGCGGGTTTTGCGGCGTTCGGGGGCCCGGCGCGCGCGCTGATCGACGCGGTCGAGGCGCCGACGCTCTGGGGCCTGCACCGCCATCCGGTCGCCCCCGTCTGGCAGCGCGGCGGTGTGGCTTTGCTGGGCGATGCGGCGCATCCGACGCTGCCCTTTCTGGCGCAAGGCGCCAATCAGGCGCTGGAGGATGCCTGGGTGCTGGCCGCCTGCGCCGGTGATCTGCCCCGCTTTGAGGCGTTGCGCGCCGCGCGGGTGCCGCGCGTCATCCGCGCGGCGGAGCGTAACGCCTGGCGCTACCACCTGCACCCCGGCCCGTTGCGCACGGTGGCGCATACGGCGTTGCGCCTGGGCAGTCGCGTAGCACCCGGGCGGATGCTGCGCGGGTTCGACTGGCTCTATGCCCACGACGTGACGCGCGAGGTGTGAAGGGCCCTCAGCCCGCGCGCTGCACCATGCCGAACAGATCGCGCGGATCGTCCGGGTCGGCGAGCATGTCGAGCGGGGTGAAATAGTCGGTCCCCCTGATGGCGTCGCGCACATAGCACAGTGCCGAGAAATCCTCGATCGCGAAGCCCACACTGTCGAAAAGCGTGATCTGGCGCTCCGATGTGCGCCCCTTGGCGGCGCCGGTCACGACCTCCCAAAGCTCGGTCACCTTGTGATCGGGGTCCAGCTGCTGGATCTCGCCCTCGATCCGCGTCTGTTCGGGGTATTCCACAAAGATATCGGCGCGGTGCAGGATCGCGGGGGCAAGCTCGGTTTTGCCGGGGCAATCGCCGCCGATGGCGTTCAGATGCACGCCCGCGCCGACCATGTTGTCGGTGAGGATGGTCGCGTATTGCTTGTCGGCGGTGCAGGTGGTGATGATCTGCGCGCCCTCGATCGCCTCTTCGGCGGTCTTGCAGGGCACCACGCGCAGGCCCGATCCGGCGAGGTTGCGCGCGGCCTTCTCGGTCGCCGCCGGGTCGATATCATACAGGCGCACCTCCTCGATGCCCACGACTTCCTGCATGGCGAGCGACTGGAATTCGGACTGCGCGCCGTTGCCGATCATTGCCATCACCTTTGAGCCCGCGGGCGCCAGCACCCGGGCCGCGAAGGCCGAGGTCGCCGCGGTGCGCAGAGCCGTCAGGATCGTCATCTCGGAGAAGAGCACCGGATAGCCCGTCGCCACATCCGACAGCAGGCCAAAGGCGGTCACGGTCTGCAAACCGCCCTTGGTGTTGCCGGGGTGGCCGTTCACGTATTTGAAGCCGTAGACATCGCCATCGGAGGTCGGCATCAGCTCGATCACGCCGACGTCGGAATGGGACGCCACGCGCGGCGTCTTGTCGAAATCGGGCCAGCGGTGGAAATCCGCCTCGATCCGGTCGGCAATGCCGCGCAGCATGGGCTTCAGCCCAACGTGGTGAATGAGCTGCATCATGTGATCGACGCTGACAAAGGGCACAAAGGCTTTTTCGGAGGGTTGGGTCATCTCGGGGCCTTTCAGTAGGATTGTGTCGGACGGTCGAAGACGTTGCGCCCCAGCGCCGAGGCGGCAAGATCCACCATCAGCTGGGCGGTGCGTCCGCGTTCGTCGAGGAAGGGGTTGAGCTCAACCAGATCGAGCGCGGTCATGGCGCCGCTGTCGTGCAGCATCTCCATCACCAGATGCGCCTCGCGCACGGTGGCGCCGCCGGGCACGGTAGTGCCCACGGCAGGCGCATAGGCGGGATCCAGGAAATCCACGTCGAGCGAGACATGCAGATGCCCGCCCGCTGCCGCGACCCGATCGAGGAAAGCCGCCATGGGCCGCGCGATGCCGCTTTCGTCGATCTGGCGCATGTCGATGCGGGTGATGTCGGTCTCCTGCAGGGCCGCGCGTTCCGCCGGATCGACAGAGCGCAGGCCGATCATCGCGATCTGCGCGCCGGGCAGGGGCGCGGGCAGGGTGGGCCAGCCGTCAAACCCCGCGCGCCCGGTCAGATAGCCCGTGGGCGTGCCGTGCAGATTGCCGCTGTCGGTGCTGTCGAGGGTGTGAAAATCGCTGTGCGCGTCGAGCCACAGCAGAAACAGCGGCTTGCCCGCCGCCGCCGCGTGGCGCATCGAGCCCAGCACCGTGCCTGCCGCCAGCGCGTGATCGCCGCCCAGCGTGATGGGCAGCGCGTCGCGCAACGCCGCTTCGGTACTGTCGGCGAGCGCTTCGGTCCAGGCGATGGTTTCCGCCAGCCGGTGCAGCTTGGGGTGGGGCGCGTCGGTGAAGGGGCGGGGGCCACGTTGCCCGCATCCCGGACCCGGTGGCCCAGATCCTCCAACGCCTCCTGCAACCCGGCGGTGCGGTAGGCGTCGGGCCCCATCAGGCAGCCGCGGCGGCGTTTGCCGCAATCAACGGGTGCGCCCTGAAGCAGAATGTTTTTGGTCATTGTCGGTTCCTCTGCGTGATTGCCCCCAGGGATATGCGCAAAACTGGGTGGACAGAAGCGTACAAAGTGACCGATACGGATACTTACTGACCGAAATGGAGCGTCGATATGGACGAAACGGATGAACGGCTGATCGCGGCGCTGCGCCACGACGCGCGCGCCTCGCTGTCGGATCTTGCGGCGGCGCTGGGGCTGGCGCGCACCACGGTGCGGGCCCGGCTGGCGCGGCTGCGCGCGGGCGGGGAGATCGTGGGATTTACCGTCGTCACCCGCGCGGATGTGGCGCGCGATCCGGTGCGCGGCCTGATGATGATCGGGATCGAGGGGCGCGGCGCCGCGCGCATCAAGCGCCAGCTGAGCGCCATGGCCGAGTTGCGCGCGGTGCACGCCACGAACGGGCGCTGGGATCTGATCGTCGAGATCGGGACCGATACGCTGGCCGCCTTTGATCTGGTGCTGGACCGTATCCGGCGGCTCGACGGGGTGGTCAGCAGCGAAACCAGCCTGCTGCTGAGCACGCAAAAGGCGGGCTTAGGGGCGGCGGGCGGCGAGGATCCAAAGGGTGGCCAGCGCCAGCGATAACAGCGCGTTCCAGCCCGCCATGCTGATGCCCGCCAGCTGCCACGCGATTTCATCACAGCGCACCAGCGGCGCGGTCAGGATCTGGTTTAGCAATTCATCCGGGCTGAGCCCCCCGATGGCCCCGAAGAACAGGTCGAGGGGCCTTCCCACCAGCCTTGCTCGACCCCCACGTGATAGGCGCCGATCCCGGCGGTGGTAAGCGCGGCGGCGGCCCCGGCCCAGGCCAGCGCGCGCAGGCCGGTGAACCAGATCAGCACGCCGATGGCGATGGCGGCGGCATGGGGCCAGCGCTGCCACAGGCACATCTTGCACGGCGCCAGCCCGCCCAGATGCTGAAAGCCGTAAGCGCCCAGCAGAACCGCGAGCGATCCGAGCGCCGCGAGGGCACAGAGATGCCGCGCGCTCATAGGAACTTGATCGCGTAAAAGCCGCCGATCAGCAGGGCGACGGCGAGGGTGAACATCAGCGGCAGGCGACGTTCGATGAAATCGCGTACCGGGGCGCCGAATTTCCACAAAAGGCCCGCCACAAGGAAAAACCGCAGCCCGCGCGCGAGGATCGAGGTGGCGATGAAAACGCCCATCGGCATCGCCGTCCAGCCTGACATGATCGTGATAACCTTATAGGGAAAAGGTGTAACCCCCGCCGTGAGGATCGCCCAGAAGCCCATATTGTTGAACCGTTCGGCGAATTCGGCCATGGCGTCACCCTTGCCCAGGGCGGTCAGGATCGGCTCGCCCAGGGTTTCGAACGCAAGCGCGCCTATGGCGTATCCCAACAGCCCGCCCAAGACCGAGGCCAGCAGCGCCACGCCCGCGATGACAAAGGCGCGGCTGGGGCGGGCAAGGATCATCGGGATCATAATGACGTCCGGCGGGATCGGAAAGACCGAGCTTTCGATGAAGGCGACAATGGCCAGCACCCACATCGCATGGCGATGCTCTGCCAGGTGGATCGTCCAGTCGTAGAGGCGTTGGATCATCTTATCGCTCCGCTGTCGCTGTGTGGTCTGACCACGCAGCGCGGCGTGCGTCAAGGGCGGGGTTTTCCGCTTGCCCCGGTAAAGCGGATTGCGCTATTGCGGGCGCAGAGGCCCAAGTGGCGGAATGGTAGACGCAGGGGATTCAAAATCCCCCGCCGCGAGGCGTGCCGGTTCGAGTCCGGCCTTGGGTACCACGGCCTTTGCGGGATGCGCGCGCGGTGCGGGCCCCGCCAAAAACCTCATGATCCCCGAACAGTATAGGCGGTGTGGCGGCCTGATTGATGTATTTGCGTGTGCTCTGATGCTCATGTCCTACGGCGTCAGACGGGTGGTTGACGGGTGCCGACAAGGGATCATTGATTCGACAACGATTGTGGCAGGCGGTGTCGATCCGCGTGGCCAAATCCGCCCGATGGGAGGCATTGGTGCTGTTTCGCGAACACTGCCATGATTTAGACGCACGGGGGTCTTGGCGGGGTGGGGCCACCGTGGAGCGGTGTCATTGTTCACATGGTGGAAACAGTCAGCCGCGTTTTCGGGGCGCCCGCGGCTGCCCTGATCTGCGCAAACCCCATGCTGAGCGGGGTCAAACTGGAATTTCCTTGATTTCTCTTTTGGAAACAATGGCGCGCCGCGGGGCGTGTCCGGGGCGCCTGCGTTAACCATGCTTGTCCTGAGTGCCCCATTCATGGACATTTTTCAAACTTTTTTCCCTTTGTCGCCCGACGGCGCTTCGCTATCTATGGTGCATGCCCAACTGGGGGCGAAGAGTCTGGTCTCGGGGGCGGCCGCACATGTGCCATGTCGAAAGACGTGGAGGACGTGCAGGTGCCGCTAGTTTGCGACCGCTGCATGATGTGCCGTGACGCTATCGCGTCGCGGGCAGAAGTTCGTCGCACGGATGTGTGGCGTGCGGGCTGCCGTGCCTTCCTCCCTCTTTTGCCGCTGACAGATGCGCGTGCCGTGTCGGGACCGGGTCCTTGCCACTTCACGGGGTGAAACGAAACGACGGAGACGATGATGAAAACGTCCATGACTGCACGACCAAGGCCAACGGCGCCCCACCGGGCGATCGCGTTCCCGTCCTTTTGCACCCACACACAGATGACAGATGCCCGCGCGCCCCGCGCCGCCGCTCAGGAGACTTCGACATGATCAGAACCATCGATTTCAACGCCCTTACGCAGGGCGAAACCGTGACCAACCAATTCGAAGCCGAAGGTGTGGTGATCTCTGCCGTGGCCAATGGCACGGGCCGCAATCAGGCGCTGATCTTTGACAGCGCCAACCCGACGGCGGCAGATCCCGATCTGGGTACCACAACACAGGAAAACATCCTGATCATCTCGGAGGATGGATCGACGGACGTTCCGAACGACAATGCGTCGGGCGGCACGTTCGTATTTGACTTCACCGGCCTCTCGACCGTGAAATCGCTCTCCTTCATCGATCTGGAAGAGCCCGCACGGCTGTTTTTCTACGACGCGCAGGGCAACGTCATCAGCGAGCAGTTCGTGCCCGCGGACGGTGGCGACAATCAGGTCAGCGTCGTGCAGCTGTTCGTCGAGGGTGTCGACCGTTTCGAAGTCGTGCTGAGCGGCTCCGGCGCCGTCGATGATCTGATCTTTGACGACATGCAGCCCGAAGAGCCGCCTGTCGCCGAAGGTGACGGCATCGTGTCGGGCGACGACACCGGCAACACCATTGATCTGGCCTACGTTGGCGATCCCGAAGGGGACCGGATCGACGCGGGCGACGCGCTGATTGCGGGCGAGGCGCCCGATGATGATATCGTCGACGCGCGCGGCGGGGATGACAACATCTCTTCGTTCGAGGGCGACGACGACGTATACGCCGGTGCCGGTGACGATACCGTTGCGGGTGGGAACGGCAACGATCTGATCTTTGGGGACCGCACGCTTGCCGATGGCGCGGATGCGGGCGAGGCCACGCGCGAAAGCTTTAACTGGAGCGAGCTGGGCGCCGCCGATGGCGCAGCCGTGTCGTCGTTCACGCAGGATACCGGTACGACCAACGTCACCTTCACCAACGTCGGCTCGACCCCGAAAACCAGCGTCACCTACAGCACCGACGCGCAGAACACCGACAACATCGACGGGGCGGGCGAAGCCGTCAGCGCGACGAGCTCGCTGGAAAGCGAAACCCGCGCCGAAGGGCAGGGCAGCACATTCGAGCTGGCTTTTGACGCCCCCGTGAGCAACGTCGATTTCAACATCAACGACATCGATGGCGACAGCAATGTGCGCATCACCGCTTTCGATGCCGAGGGCAACCCCGTCGTGGTCACCCTCAACGGCGGCTCCGGCCTTACGCTCAGCGATACCGACGCCGTGCCTGGCGCCGATACCGCCAACAGCGATGGCAATTACGCCGACGATACCAATCCCGTCTACAGCCTGAATGTGGATATCGCGGGCCCCGTTTCGCGCATCGTGATCGAGCACACGCAGGACGGACCAAACGGCACCAACGTCAACATCTCCGACGTGTTCTTTACCGCCGGTGGCGGTGTGATGGTGCCCGGTGGCAATGACGTGCTGATGGGCGAAGCCGGCGACGACACGATCTTTGGCGAAGGCGGTGATGACGTCATCACCGGTGGTGTGGGCGCGGACAGCCTGTCGGGCGGCGACGACGCCGACCTCTTCATCGGCGGCAACGCCGGCGATGTGGTCGACGGTGGCACCGGCGGCGACGACAACGACACGCTGGATCTGAGCGACAGCGGCCCGCTGCGTCTGGTCGAGGAAACCGTGGACGCGGATGGCGATTCCACCTCCGGCACGATCGAGTTCCTCAACGGGGACGGCACCAGCGGCGGTTTCATGACCTTTGCCGAAATCGAAACGCTGATCCTGCCGCCCGCCGGCAATCAGCCGCCCCTTGCCGTGGACGATACGCTGACCATCGACGAAGACACCACCGGCAGCCTCAACGTGCTGGCCAACGACAGCGATCCGGATCTTGATCCGCTGACCGTCACGGCAGCCTCCAGCCCCAATGGCGAAGTCACGTTCACGCCCGATGGCACCGTGACCTTCACGCCCGCGCCCGATTTCAACGGGCCTGCCGTGATCAACTACACCATCAGCGATGGCAATGGCGGCTTTGACGATGCGGTTGTCAATGTGACCGTGAACCCGGTCAATGATGCGCCGATCGCCGTGGACGACAATGAGGACGCGGTCGAAGATGAGGCAATCATCATCGACGTGCTCGGCAACGACAGCGATCCCGACGGCGACGCGATCCGCGTGACAGAGGCGACATCGCCCAACGGCGACGTGGTGATCAACGGTGACGGCACGCTGAGCTTTACCCCGGCGCCGAATTTCACCGGCGACACGGTCATTGACTACACAATCACGGACGATAATGGCGGCTTTGACACCGCGCAGGTCAACCTGTTCGTCGATCCGCGTCAGGATCCCCCCGTGGCCGAGGACGATACCGCGACGACGGACGAGGATACGACCGTCGTAATCCCCGTGCTGGCCAATGACAGCGATCCCGATGGCGATGCGATCCGCGTGACAGAGGCGACATCGCCCAACGGTGACGTGGTGATCAACGGCGACGGCACGCTGAGCTTTACCCCGGCGCCTGACTTCTCCGGCGACGCGGTGATCAACTACACGATCACCGACGACAATGGCGGTTTTGACGACGCGGTCGTGACCGTGACCGTCGGTGCGGTGAACGATCCGCCCGTGGCGACCGATGACACGGCGACGACGGATGAGGATACGACCGTCGTGATCCCGGTGCTGGCCAATGATACGGACCCGGATGCAGATCCGCTGACGGTGACGGAAGCGACGTCGGACTTTGGCGATGTGGTCATCAACGACGATGGCACGCTGAGCTTCACGCCCAACCCGGATTTCTTCGGCGAGGCGGTGATCAACTACACCATCACCGACGGCAATGGCGGCTTTGACGACGCGGTCGTGACCGTGACGGTCAACGACGTGGACGACGCCCTGGCGCCCGTCGCCAACGACGACAGCGACACGACGCCCGAGGACACCCCGGTCACCATCGACGTGCTGGGCAACGACACCGATCCGAACGGCGATCCGCTGACCGTGACCGAGGCCACCAGCCCCAACGGCGACGTGGTGATCAACGACGACGGCACGCTGACCTTCACCCCCGCGCCCGATTTCAACGGCCCGGCGGAGATCGCCTATACCATCACCGACGGCAACGGCGGCTTTGACGACGCGGTCGTGACCGTGGATGTGACGCCGGTGCAGGATCCCCCCGTTGCGGTGGACGATTCTGCCAGCACCGACGAGGATACCGCCGTCACGATCCCCGTGCTGGCCAACGACAGCGATCCCGATGGCGATCCGCTGGAGGTGACCGAGGCGACCTCGCCAGACGGCGATGTGGTGATCAACGATGACGGCACGCTGACCTTTACGCCCGCACCGGACTTCACCGGCGACGCGGTGATCGACTACACGATCACCGATGGCAACGGTGGCTTTGACACCGCGCAGGTGACTGTGTCGGTGGGCGAGGTGTCCGACGCGCCCGTGGCCGTGGATGACACCGCCGAGACGGATGAGGACACGCCCGTCACGATCCCCGTGCTGGCCAACGACAGCGATCCCGACGGCGATCCGCTGACCGTGACCGAGGCGACAAGCCCCGACGGCACCGTCACCATCAACGACGATGGCACGCTCGAGTTCACGCCCAACCCCGATTTCAACGGGCCGACCACGATCAGCTACACCATCACCGACGGCAACGGCGGTGAGGACACGGCAACCGTCGATGTCACGGTGAACCCGGTCAACGATCCGCCGGTGGCCGAGGACGACGTGGCCGAGACCGACGAAGGCACGCCCGTGATCATTCCGGTGCTGGCCAACGACAGCGATCCCGAGGGCGATCCGCTTGAGGTGATCGCGGCGTCGAGCCCCGATGGCGAGGTGGTCATCAACGACGATGGCACGCTGACCTTTACGCCGGACGATGATTTCACCGGCGAGGCGACCATCAACTACACGATCACCGACGGCAACGGCGGCACCGATCCGGCCATCGTCACGGTCACCGTGAACGACGTGAACGATCCGCCCGTGGCGACCGATGACACGGCGACGACGGATGAGGATACGACCGTCGTGATCCCGGTGCTGGCCAATGATACGGACCCGGATGCGGATCCGCTGACGGTGACGGAAGCGACGTCGGACTTTGGCGATGTGGTCATCAACGACGATGGCACGCTGAGCTTCACGCCCAACCCGGATTTCTTCGGCGAGGCGGTGATCAACTACACCATCACCGACGGCAATGGCGGATTTGACGACGCGGTCGTGACCGTGACGGTCAACGACGTGGACGACGCCCTGGCGCCCGTCGCCAACGACGACAGCGACACGACGCCCGAGGACACCCCTGTCACCATCGACGTGCTGGGCAACGACACGGATCCCAATGGCGATCCGCTGACCGTGACCGAGGCCACCAGCCCCAACGGCGACGTGGTAATCAACGACGACGGCACGCTGACCTTCACGCCCGCGCCCGACTTCAACGGCCCGGCGGAGATCGCCTATACCATCACCGACGGCAATGGCGGCTTTGACGACGCGGTCGTGACCGTGGATGTGACGCCGGTGCAGGATGCGCCGGTGGCCGAGGATGATTGCGTCTCGACCGATCTTGATACGGCGGTGACCATTCCGGTGCTGGCGAACGACAGTGATCCGGACGGTGATCCGCTGACCGTGACGGCGGCGACGTCGCCCGATGGCGATGTGGTCATCAACGACGATGGCACGATCACCTTCACCCCGACGCCCGGATTTACCGGTGATGCTGAGATCGCCTATACCATCGACGATGGTCAGGGCGGCACCGATGATGCGGTGGCGAAAGTCTCCGTCGGGGAGGTTTCCGGTGCGCCGGTGGCCGAGGACGATACGGCGGAAACGGATGAAGATACGCCCGTTACCATCGACGTACTGGCCAATGACAGCGACCCGGACGGCGATCCGCTGACGGTTGTGGTGGCGACATCGCCCAACGGCGACGTGGTTATCAACGACGACGGTACGCTGACCTTCACGCCCGATCCAGATTTCAACGGTGAGGCGATCATCACCTACGACATCATCGACGGCAACGGCGGTCGCGACGTGGGCGAAGTGGTTGTGACGGTCAACCCCGTCAACGATGGCCCTGCGGCCGAGGACGACGTGGCGGACACCAACCTCAACACGCCCGTGATCATTCCGGTGCTGGCCAACGATAGCGATCCCGAAGGCGATCCGCTGACAGTGATCGCGGCATCGAGCCCGAACGGTGACGTGGTCATCAACGACGACGGCACCGTGACCTTCACGCCCGATCCCGACTTCTTTGGTGATGCGACCATCAACTACACCATCGGGGACGGTAACGGCGGCACCGATCCGGCCATCGTGACGGTGACCGTGCGGGACGGTATCGTGACGGGCACCGACGACGGAGAGCTCATTGACGAGAACTTCGACGGCGATCCCGAAGGCGATGTGGTTGACGGTGGCGACGGCTTCCTGCCCGGCGAGGGCCCGGAGGATGACATCATCGAGGCCGGTGGCGGCGATGACACCATCAACGCAGGTCTTGGCGACGACGATGTGTCGGGCGGCGACGGAAACGATCTGATCGACGGCGGCCCGGGCGACGACAGCCTGGCGGGCGACGACGGCGATGACACCATCGGCGGCGGCACCGGCGAAGACACGCTTGAAGGCGGCGCGGGCGACGACAACCTCAACGGTGGCGACGACAACGACAGCCTCGACGGCGGCGACGGTGGCGATGTGCTCAATGGCGACGCGGGCGACGATACGCTCGACGGCGGCGCGGGCGACGACACGCTTGTCGGCGGAGAGGGTGACGATAGCCTTGTCGGTGGTCCGGGTGAGGATACGCTCGATGGCGGTGTCGGCGACGACACGCTCGAAGGCGGCGATGACGACGATCTGCTGATCGGCAACGAAGGCAACGACAGCCTCGATGGCGGTGCGGGCGACGACACGCTCGAAGGCGGCCCCGGCGACGATACCGCAACGGGCGGTGCAGGCGACGATGTGGTCAACGGCGGCGAGGGCGACGACAGCCTCGACGGCGGTGACGGCAACGACACCGTCAACGGCGGACCCGGCGACGACACCGTCAACGGCAACGCGGGTGAGGACAGCCTGATCGGCGGCGACGGCAACGACAGCCTGGACGGTGGCGATGACGCCGATACGCTCGAAGGCGGTCTGGACGACGATACGCTTGACGGCGGTGACGGCGATGACCTGCTCAACGGTGAGGAGGGCGACGATAGCCTGATCGGCGGCGAGGGCAACGATAGTCTCGACGGTGGTGACGGGGCGGATACGCTCGACGGCGGACCCGGCGACGACGCGGTGCTTGGCGGCGACGGTAACGACAGCCTCGATGGCGGGGACGGCAACGACACCGTCAACGGCAACGTGGGCGACGATACGGTCAACGGCGGCATCGGCGACGACAGCCTGCTGGGCGAAGAGGGCGACGACCTTCTGGACGGTGGCGACGGCGCTGACACAATCGAAGGCGGTGACGGCTCTGACACCGTGATCGGTGGCGCGGGCGACGATGTCATCGACACCGACAACGGCGATGTGCTGCCCGATCTTGGTGTGCCGGGTGTGTTCGATCCCGATCCGGATCCGGAGAATGATCGCGACAGCGTCGATGGCGGGGACGGCAACGACACCATCCGCACCGGCGACGATCGTGACACCATCAACGGCGGCACCGGCGAGGATGTCATCAACGCAGGCATCGACGACGATATCGTCGACGGCGGGGATGACGACGACCGCATCGTTGGTGGCGAGGGTAATGACAGCATCCTTGGCGGCGAAGGGGACGATCTGATCTTTGCCGGTAACGACCCCGACGAGATCCCCGACGGGCTCGACATTCCCGACGATGGTTCGGGTGTCGGTGGCATCCCGGATCCACGTCCCGACAACGGGCGCGATACCGTGGACGGCGGCGCCGGAAACGACACCATCTTTGGGGCCGACGACGACGATCTGCTGATCGGCGGCGAGGGCGATGACCTGCTCGACGGTGAAATCGACGATGACACGCTTCTGGGCGGCGTCGGCGACGACACCCTGATCGGCGGACAGGGCGACGACAGCCTTGAGGGCGGACGGGGCAACGACAGCCTCGAAGGCTCCGAAGGCAACGACACCCTGCGTGGCAACCGTGAGGACGACAGTCTGCACGGCGGCGACGGCGACGATATGCTCGACGGGGGCGGCGAAAACGACAGCCTCTCCGGCGATGCGGGCGACGATACGCTGCAGGGCGGCACCGGTGACGACACGCTTGACGGTGGGATCGGTGACGACAGCCTCGATGGCGGTGCCGGTGACGATACCGTCGAAGGCGGTGACGGCGATGACACGATTACGGGCAACACCGGTGCAGACAGCCTGCACGGTGGCGCCGGTAACGACGACATCGATGGCGGCGCGGACGATGATCTGCTGAGCGGTGATGCGGGCGACGACACCATTGCGGGCGGTCTGGGCGATGATACGCTCAACGGCGGTGAGGGTGACGATGTCCTGACGGGCGGCTCCGGCGACGACATCTTCGACGGTGGTGACGGCAACGACACGATGACGGGGGGCGCGGATCGCGACAACTTTGTCAACGTGAATGCCGGCGATATCGTGGACGGCTCTGAAACGGGGGATGATTTCGACTGTCTCGACCTGACGGGCTCCGCCCCGAAGGTGGCAGCCTGAACATCCTGCCCGATCCGGCGGATCCCGATAACCCGGAGAACGGTATCGTTCAGTACTTCAACGCCGACGGCACTGACGCGGGTCAGCTGATCTTCTCGAACATCGAAAAGGTCATCCCCTGCTTCACCCCCGGCACGCTGATCGCCACCCCAACGGGCGAGCGTCGTGTCGAGGAGCTGGAGGTCGGTGACCGGGTCATCACCCGCGACAACGGCATGCAGGTGATCCGCTGGGTCGGCAAGCGTGACATGCCGGGCGAAGAACTGGCAGCAAAGGAACACCTGCGCCCCGTTCTGATCCAGCAAGGCGCGCTCGGCAACGGTCTGCCAGAGCGGGACATGATGGTCTCTCCCCAGCACCGGGTGCTGGTGGCCAACGACAAGACGGCCCTCTACTTTGAGGAGCGTGAAGTCCTGGTCGCCGCAAAACACCTGACTGACATGGAAGGGATCGACGTGGTGGAGGTGTCGCAGACGACCTACATCCACATCATGTTCGACCGCCACGAGGTGGTTCTGTCCGACGGCACCTGGACCGAGAGCTTCCAGCCCGGCGACATGTCGCTGGCCGGTGTGGGCGACGCGTCCCGCGAGGAGATCCTAGAGCTCTTCCCGGAACTGGCCACGCAGGAAGGGATCGATGCCTACGCCTCCGCGCGCAAGTCGCTGAAAAAGCATGAGGCAAAGCTCATCACCAAGTAATCCAATGGCCCCGGTTCGCGCCGGGGCCGTTGCACGACATATGCAGCACGGCCCGGGATCACTGCCCGGGCACCCTTAAGGGGGCGGCGGGCCACGGGCGCGTCGCCCCTTTTTCAATTGTGGCGCGATTGTCCACCACCGCGCGTCAATTCCTTGCAGACCCCGCGCATGTTTCCAATACACTGTAAAATATGGTTAAAATGCAGCGTTCATTAGGCGAAACGCTGCCGACGCGGTATCACTGTCCCGGGGATGTGACGAGTCGATGCGCCGATTTTGGCGCCGATCAAGGGGATTGGGACATGGCTGATATTACTGGAACGCCCGGCGCGGATTCACTGCCCGGTACGGACGAGGACGACCGCATCACCGGTCTGGACGGCAATGACACGCTGAGCGGTGGGGCGGGCAACGATCTGCTCGACGGTGGGCCGGGGGCGGATCTGTATTTTGGCGGTGCGGGCAACGACACTCTGATCGGCAGCGCCGAGACGGATGATTTCTTTGGCGGGGACGGCGACGACGTGCTGATCGGCAACGGCGGTGGCGATCTGTTCAACGGCGGCGCGGGTGCCGACACCATGACCGGGGGCGACGGGCGCGACATCTTCTACAACGTCACGGCGGGCGATGTGATTGACGGCGGCGAAGGCGGCGAGGATTTCGACCGTATCAACGCCGAAAGCGCGATCCCTTCCGGCGGCAGCCTGCGCGTCGATCGTGACCCCGACAACATCGAGAACGGAACGATCCGCCTGTTTGATGCCGATGGCAACGCCGCAGGGCAGATTGATTTCAAGAACATCGAAAAGGTCGTGCCGTGTTTCACGCCCGGTACCATGATCGCCACACCGCGCGGGCAGGTCGCGGTCGAGAACTTGCAGGTCGGGGACCGGGTCATCACCCGTGACAACGGGTTGCAGGCGATCCGCTGGATTGGTCGGCGCGATCTGAGCGCGCGCGATTTTCTTGACGCGCCGCACCTGGCGCCCGTCCGTATCGGCAAGGGCGCGCTTGGCAATGATCTGCCCGAACGTGCGCTGATGGTCTCGCCCAATCACCGGATGCTGGTGGCCAATGACAAGACCGCGCTTTACTTTGAGGAGCGCGAGGTGCTCGTGGCCGCAAAACACCTGACCGGCGTGCCGGGGATCGACATCGTGGAGGCGGTCGATACGGCCTATATCCACCTGATGTTCGACCAGCACGAGGTTATCCTGTCGGACGGCTGCTGGAGCGAGAGCTTCCAGCCCGGTCTGCAATCGCTCGCCGGGGTGGGGAACGCGCAGCGGCTTGAATTACTGGAGCTTTTCCCCGAACTCGCCACCCATGAGGGTGTGGCCCGCTACGCCCCCGCGCGCACGGTGGCCAAGGCGCATGAGGCGGCGCTGGTGCTCAGGTAGCGCGCCAGGCGGCCCAGGCTTCGGGCGTGTCGAGATCGGTGCGCGCGCGGGTGCCGGGCAAAGGGATCATCCGGGTGACGTGGGCGTGGGCCTGCACCACCGCGCGCCCGCCGGTGTCGCCCGTCAGCGCGCGCAGGGCGGGCCAGAGATCGCGGTGAAAGGCAATCGGATGCCCCGGTGCGCCGTTCTCTGTGCAGGCCCGCCAGATGCGCGTGGCGCTGTCATCGACCGCCGCCAGCACCCGCGCAAAATCCGCCATCTCAAGGTCGGGCATATCGGCGAGCGCGACAAGTGCCGCGCGCGCGTCGGGCAGGGCGACCACCCCCGCACTCAGCGAGGCATTCATGCCGAGGCTCGGGTCCGCCACGCGCACGATCTTGACGTCCAGCCCATCCAGCGCCGCATCGCGCGGGTGTGGCGCGGGGGGCAGGGTGACGATCACCGTCCCGCGCGTCGCCGCACAGAGCCGGGCTGCCTGACGGCGCAGCAGCGGCACGCCGTTCACCTCCTCCAGCAGCTTGTCGGCCCCGCGCATCCGGGTGGAGCCGCCGGCGGCCAGCAAAATCGCGGGCAGATCGCTCATCCGCGCATCCGCGCGCCGTCCGCGTCAAACAGCGGTGTCGTGACCAGCCGCGCGGGCCGCATCTGGCCGAGGATTTCGATCTCGACCGCGAGGCCCTCTGCGGCCAGCGCTGTGGGCACAAACCCCTGTGCCACCGACACGCCCGCATGGTGCGAAAACCCGCCCGAGGTGCAGAACCCCACGACCGTGCCACCGTGCCAGATCGGCTCATATCCCTGCACATCCGCATCCTCCGCCTCGACGACAAAGGCGCAGAGCTTGCGGGCGGGGCCGGTGGCGCGCTCGGCCTCCGCTGCCGCGCGGCCGATGAAATCAGTGTTCTTTTTCCACGCGATGAACCGGTCCAGCCCGGTCTCGGCCGCCGTGTAATCCGGCCCGAATTCCAACAACCACCCGCCAAAGAACTTGTCCAGTCGCAGCGCCATCATCGCGCGCATCCCGAAAGGCGTGATCCCGTGTGGCTGCCCCGCCTCCCACAGCGCGCGCCACAGACTGCGCTGGGACATCGCATCGCAATATATCTCAAAACCGAGATCGCCAGTGTAGCTGACGCGCTGCACGGTGCAAGCCACTTGCCCCACGGTGAGGGGGCGCACGTCAAGGAACGCCATGTCGGACGCATCCTCCAACGTGCAGGCCGCCAGCACATCGCGCGCGCGCGGCCCCGCGATCTGGAACCCGGTGAGCCTGTCGGAGATATTCTCGACCCGCACGCCCTCTGGCGCGTGCTGATCGAACCAGCGCATGTGAAACGCCTGCGCGCCGTAAGAGGCGGTCAACTGGAACACCTCCTCGCCCAGACAAGAGATCGTAAAATCCCCGATCAGCCGCCCTTGGGCGAAAGCATCGGCGTCAGCGACAGACGCCCGACCTTGGGCACGCGCCCCGCCATGATCCGATCAAGCCAGCCGCGCGCGCCCGATCCCGTCACGCGGTACTTGCCAAAATTCTGCACCTCGTTGATGCCCACGCCGCCGCGCACCGCCGCCACTTCGCGCGCGGTGGCGTCAAACGCGTCGGATCGGCGGAACGACGGCGTCTCGTAGGTCGGCTCATCCCCTTGGGCAAAGTAGTTGGGCACTTCCAGCCCGTATTGATGCCCCCAGACCGCGCCCATCTCGCTGAATATATCGTACATCGGCGTCGTATTGTGGGGTCGCGCGGCGGGCAGTTCTTCGTTCGGGTAGCTGACGGAGAACCGTTTTTGGTAGTTTTCGATCACCTTGGGCAGCGTATAGCCGGGCGAGATCCACTTGCCGAAGCGCGCCACGTCCATGGCAAAGACATCGCGCTCCGGCTCCCCCTCGATCATCCATTGCGCCAGCGTCAGCCCGACGCCACCGCCCTGCGAAAATCCCGCCATGACGCCACAGGCCGACCAATAGTTGCGCAAGCCCGGCACGGAACCGACCAGCGGATTGCCGTCGGGGGCAAAGGTGAACGGCCCGTGGATCACGTTCTTCACGCCCGCGCGCTCCAGATCGGGGAAGCGTTTGTAGGCAAAGCTGATGCTGTCCTCGATCTTGTCGAAATCATCGTCGAGCAGGTCCTGCCCGAAACTCCACGGCGTGCCGCCCACGGCCCAGGGGCGGCAGGTCTGCTCGTAAAACCCGATGCACAATCCGCGCCCTTCCTGCCGCAGATAGCTTTCCCCGGCGGGGTCCATCACATGCGGATGCTCATGGCCGTCGGCCATCATCTGCTCGATCAGCGGCACGGGTTCGGTCACCAGATACTGATGCTCCATCGGGTGGAGCGGCAGGTAGACGCCGGCCATCGCGCCGACCTCACGCGCCCACAACCCGCCCGCGTTGACCACATGCTCCGCGTGCACGGTGCCGCGGTCGGTGACCACGTCCCAGGTGCCGTCCGCACGCTGGGTCGTCGCGGTGACCATCGTATGCGTGTGGATCTGCGCGCCCCCCATGCGCGCGGCCTTTGCGTAGGCGTGCGTGGTGCCCGAAGGATCCAGATGCCCGTCGAGCGGATCGTAGAGCGCGCCGAGAATCCCGTCGAGGTTTGTGACAGGCGCGATGCGCGCGATCTCTTCGGGGCCGACGATCTCGGTCTCAAGGCCCATAAACCGGTGCTTGGCCCGCTCTGCCAGCAGCATGTCGAACCGTTCGGGCGTGTCGGCAAGCGTCACACCGCCCACGTGGTGCAACCCGCAGGACATGCCCGTGATCTCCTCCAACTCCTTGTAGAGCTTGATCGTATAGCCCTGAAGCGCGGCCATGTTCGTATCGCCGTTAAGCGTGTGAAACCCGCCCGCCGCGTGCCACGTGCTGCCCGATGTCAGCTCGGACCGTTCCAGCAGCATCACGTCCGACCAGCCCAGTTTCGTGAGGTGATAGAGCACAGAGGCGCCGACGACGCCGCCGCCGATGACGCAGACGCGGGTGGTGTTTTGCATGGGGGCGGTCCTTTCGATAGGGGGCTGCTGTGCGCCTAGGGTTGGGCGAGCGTGCCGCCGGTGGCAAGGGCGTTTGCGACAGGTTTCGTCGTATTTGCACGCCGCGCTTGGAGTGTCGCGGCCGCGCGCTACCTGCCGTGCATGACCCTGACCGATCTGCACCCCGCCACGCTCTTGCGCCTCGCGCGCCAATTCGCCCGCAAGCTTTGGGTGCGGGTCGTCGTGATGGGGCTGATGTCGCTGGTCGCCCTCGGTGTCACCCGCGTGATCGAGCGTTTCGTGCCCGATGAGCTGGCGCAAACCCTCGACGGGGCCGCCGCCGACCGTCTGTTGCAGTTGATCGCCGACGCGATGCTTGCGGTCACGATCTTCTCGATCACCGTCATGGTCTCGGTGCACCGCGCCACCAGCACGCAATGGACGCCCCGCGTGCACCGGCTGATCATCGAGGACCGCACCACGCAGAACGTGCTTGCCGTGTTCATTGGCGCCTATGTCTATGCCCTCGTCGGGATCATCCTGCGCGAAACGGGCGTCTATGAGGACGACCGCGCATTCGTGCTGTTCTGCATGACGGTGGCGGTGCTGGCGGTGATCGTACTCTACCTCATTCGATGGGTGCTGCATCTGCAAAGCTTTGGCAGCCTCACCGACACCACCCGCGATGTGGAGCAGACGGCACGCCGATCCTTTCGCGAGCGGCTGGAAAATCCCTGCCTTGGCGCGCAACCGCTGACCGGGGAGATCCCCGAAGGCGCGCGCATCGTCGAGGCACGTGAAAGCGGTTATATCCAGTACATCCACCCGAGGCGCTGAATGCCACCGCGCAGGAGCACGACCTGACCGTGTACCTCAGCCGCAACATCGGCAGCTTTGTCTTTCTGGGCGCCCCGCTGCTGGCCGTGGACGGGGGCGACGACGCTACCGACTGGGATGCCGTCGCCGACGATCTGCGCGCCAGCGTCGTGCAGGGCGATGTGCGCACGTTTGAACAGGATCCGCGTTTCGGCCTGATCGTCATGGGGGAGATCGGGTCAAAGGCGCTGTCGCCCGGCGTCAACGATCCTGGCACCGCCATCGACGTGATTACCCGTGTGGGCCGCATCCTGTCGAATTACAGCGATGAGACGGAGAACACCCCCGAAGAGCCGTTGGACCATCTTTATGTCCGCCCCCTCGATCCCGCCGATCTGCTGGCTGATGGATTTGGCGCGCTGGCGCGCGACGGCGCAGGCACGGTCGAGGTGCAGCAACGCCTGCAACAGACCCTCGCGGGGCTGATGCGCCATCCCGACGACGGTTTGGCCAAGGCCGCCCGCGACCGTGCCGTGCTGGAACTGCGCCGGGCGCTGGCGGCGCTCGATTTCGCGCCGGACCGTGAGCGGTTGTTGGCGGCGGCGGATGACGAGGTGCGCGCGCGGGCCGAGGAAAACTCCCAAGGCACATAGGCGCAAAGCGACACGTCCTGTCGCAAAGGGGATAAACCCCGCCGGGCTGCCGGGTCAATCTGCGCGTAACCGCTGCAACCTCTCGGAGCTTTTTCATGCGCACCCATGCACAGGCCGTCATCATCGGGGCGGCGTGATCGGCTGCTCGATCCTGTATCACCTGACCAAACTGGGCTGGTCCGACGTGGTGCTGCTGGAGCGCGATGAGCTGACGTCAGGCTCCACCTGGCACGCGGCGGCGAATATTCACGGCTTGCACGACAATTCCAATATCACGCGCATCCAGAACTATACGATGGATCTCTACAACCGGCTCGAGGCCGAGACGGGCCAAAGCTGTGGCGTGTTCCAGCCCGGATCGCTCTATCTGGCGCAGACCGAGGCGCGCGAGCATCAGTTGCGCTTGCAAGCGGCCAAGGCGCGCTATTACGACATGCCGTTCCGCGAAGTCAGCCGCGATGAGGCCGAGACGCTGCATCCGCTGGTCAACTTCGACGGCATCCGCTGCATCATGTTCGAGGAAAACGGCGGCAATGTTGACCCCTCGGGCGTGACCAACGCCTACGCCGCAGGCGCGCGCCAGAACGGGGCCGAGATCATCCGCTTTTGCCCCGTCACCGGCACCGAACAGCAGCCTGATGGTACTTGGATCGTGCGCACGGCCAAGGGTGATATTCACACGCAATGGGTGGTCAATGCCGCGGGGCTCTGGGGGCGCGAGGTGGCGGCGCTGGCGGGGATCAAACTGCCCCTGCAACCGACCGAGCATCAATATTTCGTCACCGAAGCCATCGCCGAAATCGAAGGACTCGATCGCCGCTTGCCCTCGGTCGCGGACCGCGACGGCGAATACTACCTGCGCCAGGAGGGAAAGGGCCTACTGGTGGGGGCGTATGAAAAAGACATGCGGTTCTGGGCCGAAGAGGGCACGCCGCAGGGGTTCGGCCACGAACTCTTTGCCGATGATCTTGAACGGATCGAGGAGAACATGCTGCGCGCGATCGACCGCGTCCCCGCCGTGGGGCTGTCGGGGATCAAGCGGGTCATTAACGGGCCGATGATCTGGTCACCGGATTCAAACGTGCTGTTCGGCCCGGTGCCCGAATTGCAGAACTATTTTTGCTGCAACGGCATCATTCCCGGTTTCAGCCAATCGGGTGGCATGGGGCTGCTTGCCGCCGATTGGATCGTCACCGGCGAGAGCCGTTATGACATGTTCGCCTGGGACGTTGCGCGGTTTGACGATTGGGCCGATGCGGCCTTTACCAAGGCGCGGGTGGGCGACCAATATGCCAACCGGTTCAAGATCCACTTTCCCAACGAGGAACGCAGCGCCGGGCGGCCCGCGCGCATGCGCCCGGCCTACAAGATCCAGCGCGACGCGGGCGCGGTGTTCGGCCTCAACGCCGGGTGGGAACACCCGCTGTATTACGGGGCAGAGGTGGGCGCCGAGGATCAGACCCACGGCTTCACCCGCCAGCCGTGGTGGGAGACCGTTGGCGCCGAATGCCGCACCTTGCGCGACGCGGCCGGCATCATCGACATCTCGAATTTTGCCAAATACCGCTGCGCCGGGGCAGGGGCCGAGGATTGGCTCAACGCCGTGTTCGCCAACACCATGCCGCGCGCGGTGGGCCGGTCGTGCCTGACGCCCCTCATCGGCACGCGCGGCGGCATCGCGGGGGATTTCACCGTCACCCGCACCGGGGCGGAGGAATTCTGGATCATCGGCTCCGGCATGGCCGAGCGCTATCACAAGCGGTTCTTCAAACAGGTGCCGCTGCCCGAGGGGACGGTGTTCGAAAGCCTGACCGAGGCCGTCTGCGGCTTCAACGTCGCGGGGCCGCGCGCGCGCGATCTGTTGCAGGGGCTGACCAACAGCGCGCTGGCCACCGCCGATTTCCCCTTCATGCGCTCCGACTGGATCGAGATCGCGGGCGTGCGTTGCATGGCGCTGCGGGTGTCATTCACCGGTGATCTGGGGTGGGAGTTGCATTGCGCCGAGGGCGATCAGGCGCGCCTGCTGGAAGCACTCATCGAGGAAGGCGCGCGCCACGGCGCCGCACTGGTGGGTAGCCGCGCGCTGATGTCGCTGCGGTTGGAGAAGGGCTACGGCTCCTGGGGCCGCGAATACAGCCCCGAATACTGGCCGCAGGAGGTAGGCCTCGCGCGGTTGTGCAAGATGGACAAGGATTTCCTCAACAAGGACGCCGCGATCGAGGCGATGGCCCGCCCGGTGCGCGAGCGGCTGATGATGCTGGCGCTGGATGCGGGCGACGTTGCGGCCTCAAACGCGGATGCGAGCGGCAGCGAGCCCGTATTCAAGGGCGGCGTCGGCGTGGGGCGCGTCACCTCGGGCGGCTACGGCTACAGCGTCGGGCAATCGCTGGCGCTGGCCTACCTGCGCGATGTGGCGCCGGGCGAGACGGTCGAGGTCATGGTGCTCGGGACGCCGCACCGCGCCACCGTGCTCGACGCGGCCCCCTTCGACCCTGAGGGCGCGCGCCTGCGGGCCTAGAGCTTGCGGATCTTCAGCTCGGTAATGCGGTTGCCGGTGCGGTCGGTGACCTCGAACCGGAAGCCGTGGAACGAAAACACCTGTCCGCGCGTCGGGATCATCTGTGCCTCGTGGATGACCAGACCTGCGACGGTGTTGGCCTCCTCATCGGGCAGGTTCCAGTCATTTGCGCGGTTGAGATCCCGGATCGTCATCGCGCCCTCGACCAGATAATGCCCGTCCGCCGAGGGTTTGAGCCCGATATCGCCGTCGGGGTCGAATTCATCCGTGATCTCGCCCACGATCTCTTCGAGGATGTCCTCGAGCGTGATCAGCCCCTGAAGCGAGCCGTATTCGTCCACGACCAGCGCAAAATGCGTGCGCCGGTGCAGGAACTGGCGCATCTGCTCGTCCAGCGTCGAGGTTTCCGGCACGAAATACGGCTCCATCGCCACATCGCGGATATCGAAGTTCTTGAGCTTGGCCGCATCGCCGTCCGGCCCGCCGATCAGCTTGTACATCGCGCGCAAGAGGTCTTTGGCGTGGATGACGCCGATGATGTTCTCCTGCTCGTCGCGGTAGACGGGCAGGCGGGTGTGGTTCGATTGCAGGCACTGCTCAAGGATATCCGCGGGATCATCCTCGGCGTTGATCATCTCGATGCCGGAGCGGTGCAGCATGATCTCTTCGACCACGCGCTCCCGCAGATCCAGCGCGCCAAGGATGCGATCACGGTCCTCCTTTTCGACGACGCCCTCGGAATGGCCCAGCGACAGCGCGCCCGCGATTTCCTCGCGCACGGCGAGGATGTTGCTATCGGGGTCGACGGCCACGCCCATGACCCGCAGCATGGTCCGCACCAGCAGGCGCACGATGCTCACCACGGGGGCAAACACGGTGACCACCAGCGAGATTGGCCGCGACACCAGCGAGGCGGCGGTTTCCGCGTTGGTGATCGCGTAGGTCTTGGGCAGCACCTCGGCAAAGATCAGCACCAGCAGCGTCATCACCAGCGTGGCCATTGCCACGCCCCCCTCGCCAAACAGCCCGGTAAAGAGCGTGGTGGCCAGCGCGGCGGCAAGGATGTTCACCAGATTGTTGCCCAGCAGGACCGAGCCGATCAGCCGCTCATTATCCTCGGTGATCTTGAGCGCGCGCTGCGCACCCGCCGATCCCTTGTCGGCCTGGCTGCGCAGTTTCCCGCGTGAGGCCGCCGTCAGCGCCGTCTCGGACCCCGAAAAGAACCCGCTGAGCACCAGCAGAAACAGGATGATGAGCGCGAGCCCCAGTATGTTGGGATCTGCGCTTGCCGTTGCCGTGGCCGTGTCCATGTGGGAAACCTTTGCTGAAACGATTGCGTTTGTTATGGGATGCAAGGCGCGCACGTTCAAGGAGAGACAGATGCGACACCGTGATCTTGGCGTGCTGGAGGGGGATGTGCTGGTCTTTGGCGGGCCCTATTCCAATGCGCAGGCCACGCAGGCGCTGCTGGCGCGCGCGCGGGAACTGGCGATCCCCGGCGATCGCATGATCTGCACCGGCGACACGGTGGCGTATTGCGGCGGTGCGCGGGAGACGGTGGCCGCATTGCGCGACAGCGGGTGCGCCGTGCTGGCCGGCAATTGTGAAATCCAGCTGGCGCAGGATGCCGAGGATTGTGGCTGCGGTTTCGCCGACGGCAGCGCCTGCGATCTGCTCAGCAACGCGTGGTACGCCCACGCCCGCGCCGTGGTGCCCGCCGCAGACAAGGCGTGGATGGCCGATCTGCCCGGCGTCATCACGTTCGAGCAGGCGGGAAAACGCTTTGGCGTGCTCCACGGCGGGATGCGCGATGTGGCGCAATTCATCTGGGAAACGGATGAGGACGCGCTTTTTGCGCGCGAATGGGCCGCGCTTGAGAGGGCCGTGGGACCGGTGGACGCAGTGATTGCGGGCCATTGCGGCCTGCCGTTCCTGCGCCTGACCGCGCGCGGGGCGTGGATGAACGCGGGCGTCATCGGCATGCCCCCGCACGATGGCGACCCGGCGACACGCTACGGTGTGCTCAGCGACGGGCAGATGCGGATCGAGCGGTTGTCATACGATCACAAAACGGCAATGGCCGAAATGCGCGCCGCCTTCCTGCCGCCCGCCTACCACGACGCGTTGCAAAGCGGCTATTGGCCGTCCGAGGATGTCTTGCCCGACCCCTTGCGCGTGCCGGTCTCGGACAGGGGGTGATGATCCAGCACCAGCTCTGCAAGGCGCGCGTCGAGCACATGGGTGTAGATCTCGGTCGTGGCCACATCGGCGTGGCCCAGCATCGTCTGGATCGCGCGCAGATCGGCACCGCCGGCCAGCAGATGGGTGGCAAAGGCATGGCGCAGCGTGTGCGGTGTCACCTTGTCGGGGGAGACGCCGGCCGCGACCGCGATTTCCTTGATAAGCAGATAAAAGCGGTGCCGCGTCAGATGCCCCGCGACCCCGCGCGAGGGAAACAGGAACCGCGATGCAGGCGTAGGTTTGGCGGCCCGTGCGGCGGCCTCATCGCTGTCGCGCTGGATCAGCCAAGCGGCCAGCGCATCGCGCGCGTCGGGTGACAGGGGCACCATCCGTTCCTTGCCGCCCTTGCCCAGGATCAGCAGCAGGCGCGGATCGCCGCGCGCGGCAGCGACGGGCAGGCTCACCAATTCGGTCACGCGCATGCCGGTGGCATAGAGCAGCTCCATCAGGCAGGTGTTGCGCAGCCGGTCGGCGGGGGTGCGGCCCAGCCCGCGCGCGGCGTCCAGCAATCGGTCGACCTCCTCGACGCTCAGCACCTTGGGCAGGCGCTTGTCCTGGCCGGGCCCCGCAATCTGGATCGCAGGATTATCGCTGCGCAGCCCTTCCTCAAAGGCAAAACGGTAGAGCTGCTTGATCGACGACAAACGCCGCGCGCGGGTGGATTTGGCCAGCCCCTGCGCATCGCAGTGGATCAGATAGGCCTCGACCTGCGCGCGGTCGGCGGTGTCGAAGCCAGCACCCTTGCCCGCCAGCCACGCCTCGAAATCCTTCAGATCGCGCCCGTAGGCCAGCAACGTGTTACGCGCGGCCCCCAGCTCTGCCGCCTGTGCCTCCAGAAAGGCAGAGATCCACGTGCCGCTCATTCAGGCTCTGTCCGCAAAAGGATCTGGAGTGCGGCGCGCCGGGCGGTGTCCTCAAGCCCCAGCGCGCGCAGGGTGCTGATCGCCCGGCGCAGTGCGCGGCTGTCGCCGCGCTGCCCGTCGTAAAGCTCGCGCAGCGTCATCAGCAACGCCTCGCCCAGCCGCCCGTCCTGCGCGAGCGCCATCGCGGCAGGCATCGGCACGGGCGCGCCGAACCCGTCATGGATCGCGCGGGGCAGTGCTTCGTCGGGTGCGCGCGCGGGCACCTCGCCCCCGGCAACCGCGCGCGCCAGATCAAGCGGGCCACCGGGCGGAATCGCGCGGGCGACATCCTCATAGGCGGGTGACAACAGCCCCATCAACTGCTGCACCTCGGCGGCCTTGCCGCTCAGCGCAAGTGGCGCCAGCCGGTCGTGAAACGCGGCGGAAAAACTGACCTCAAGCCCCGCGGCGCGCATCGCCTCCCACGCCGGTGGCAAGTGACGCGCCACCGCCTGCGCCTCCGCGTCGAGGGCGGCATCAAACCGTTGCACCGCGCGCACGCGGTCCCAAATCCCGCCCGAGGCTGCAGGCTTGCGATTGGTATAGAGACCCAGCAGACGATTGTCGGGCAGCGCGCCCGCCCGCGTCAGCCGCTCGGCCGCTTCCAGCTGGGATTTCCAGCCCGAAATATCGCGCAGATCGGCCACCGCATAGGGACGTGGCAAGGGGCGCGTGGGCAGCGGCTCCCCGATCGTCTCGAACAGGCGGAAGGTCAACGGCGTCATCTTGCGCGGCGCGGGCAGGGGGGCCGCATCCTCGAACACATCGGGGTTAAGAAAACGGTCAAAAACCTCAAGCGTCTCGCGCGGCATCAAACCCAGCGCGCGGGCCGAGCCAAAGGTCAGCGCCGCATCGGCCCAGTTCCCGCCGCGCGCGTCGCAGAATATGCGCAGACCGATGTCGCGGCTCAGTTGCGGATTGCGCGACAGCGCCCCGCAGGCGCGATCCTCGGTCCCGATCAGCAGGGTCAGATCCGCCCAGAGATCAAAAAGCGCCGGATCGCGTGGGCCGCCTGCCTGTTCAATCAGCGAAAGCGCGGGATCCACGGCCCCCAGCGCCATCAGCTTGCCCACCCGCGCGCGGGTCAACGGCACCGAAATGTCGGGCGGCGTCGCGGCCTCCGCCAGCAGCAGCGTATACAAAAGCGCGTTCGCGGCAGGCAGATCGGAGGTCGGCAGATCGCGGATCGCGCGCCCGGCCTCGCGCGGTTTGCTCCCCTGCCACAGGTCTGGCCGCATCCCCGTGACGGCGGCGGGCACAAGGCCGACGGTCAGCGGGGCGCTGTCGCTCAGCGGGCGGGTGGTGATGGCGGGGGCGGTGCCGGTCGCGGCCACGGCAGGCTCGTCCACCGGCGCCGGGGCGGCCACCTGCGGCGCGCGCGGAAGCGAGGCCAACGGCTGCGGCGCGTCCAGCCAGTCGATGACCGACAGCGGCGCATCCTGCTCGGCCACGGCCTGCGGCGCCAAACCGCCGATCACCGCGGCAAGGATCCACCCGCGCGCGCGCACCTCAGGACCCGTCAAGCGTGACGGGCATCCGGATCTCGGTTTTGGGAGGGGCAAAATCGACGCCCATGAAGGGGCCGACATAGGCAAACCCGACCAGCCCGATGAATCCGAGTATCACAAGGATAAACAAGAGCTTGAAGAGTTTCCCTAACATGCCTGACTGCCTTTTCGCCCGCTATTTTCTTGAACTTATATATGGCCTTTTCGGCAAGATCACGTCATTCAGGAGCAAATGAGCGAAATTGAGCATACCCCGGCAGATAACCGCCATTCCCCGCCCCGTTTCCGGCTGCGCAAAACCGTGGCGATGGTCGGCATGATGGGGTCTGGCAAGACGGCCGTGGGTCGCGCGGTGGCCGCCAAACTGGCTGTGCCCTTCCTCGACAGCGATGCGGAGATCGAGCGCGCGGCGAACCTGTCGGTGCCCGAAATCTTTACCCGCGACGGAGAGCCGTTTTTCCGCAAGCGCGAAACCGAAGTGATCCGCCGCCTGCTGGAGACGGAGACGGGCATCCTGTCGACGGGCGGCGGCGCCTATCTTGCGGCGGAAAACCGGGCCAACATCGCGCGCGCGGGCGTGGCGGTCTGGCTTGATGCGGATCTTGATCTGCTGTGGAACCGCGTGCGCCACAAGGACACGCGCCCGCTGCTGCGCACCCCCGATCCGCGCGCCACGCTGGCGGAGATCTTTGCCGTGCGCACGCCAATCTACCGCGAGGCGGAATTGCGTGTGCCCTGCGCGCCGGGCCTCAGCATCGACGCCATGGCCGACCGCGTCATTGCGACCCTCGCCACCCGCGCGGATGTTCTGGAGAGCCTCGATGGTTGAGACCGTACACGTCGATCTGCCCGGCCGTGCCTATGACGTGGTGATTGGCCCGGATCTGCTGGCGCAGGCGGGCACGCGCATCGCCCCACTCCTGCGCCGCCCGCGCGTAGCGATCATTACCGACGAAAACGTGGCCGTGCTGCATCTCAAATCCCTCACGGACGCGCTGGATGCCGAGGGCATCACCGCCGCCGTGCTGGAACTGCCGCCCGGCGAGGGCACCAAAAGCTGGGCCAACCTGCAAACCTGCGTCGAATGGCTGCTCGACCAGCAGATCGAACGTGGCGATGTGGTCGTGGCCTTTGGCGGGGGGTGATCGGCGATCTGGTGGGCTTTGCCGCCGCCGTGCTGCGCCGGGGTGTGCGGTTTGTGCAGATCCCCACGTCGCTGCTGGCGCAGGTCGACAGCTCGGTCGGCGGCAAGACGGGTATCAACACGCGGCACGGCAAAAACCTCGTGGGGGCGTTCCACCAGCCCGCGCTGGTGCTGGCGGATGTGGCCGTGCTGGGCACGCTCACGCCCCGCGATTTCCTCGCGGGTTACGGTGAGGTCGTCAAATACGGACTGTTGGGGGATGCGGCGTTCTTTGACTGGCTCGAAGCGGCGGGGCCGGCACTTGCCGCAGGAGATATGGCCGCGCGTGCCCGCGCCGTGCGCCGCTCGGTCGAGATGAAGGCCGAGATCGTGATCCGCGACGAGACGGAGCAGGGCGACCGCGCGCTCCTGAACCTTGGTCACACGTTCTGCCACGCGCTTGAGGCCGCAACGGGCTATTCCGACCGTCTGCTGCACGGCGAAGGGGTGGCCATCGGCTGCGCGCTGGCGTTCGAGCTGTCGGCCCGCATGGGTCTGTGCGCGCAGGAAGATCCCAGCCGCGTGCGCGCCCATCTGCGCGATATGGGCATGAAAACCGATCTGCGCGACATCGACGGCGATCTGCCGGGTGCCGAGGCGCTGCTGGCGCTGATGGGGCAGGACAAGAAGGTCGTCGACGGCAAACTGCGCTTTATCCTCGCGCGCGGGATCGGGGAGGCATTTGTGACCTCCGACGTGGCCCCCGACGATGTGCTTCGGGTGCTGCGCGACGCGGGTTAATCGCGGTCGTCGATGTCGGTGATGTCGATCCCGTGCTTGCGTGTGAACCAGATGAACAGCGGCGTTTCGACCAGCATCGCGATCACGAGCGTATAGAGCCACCACGGCACATCGAAAAAGATCAGCGAAAATCCGATGCCTTGCCCGGCGTAGACCAATCCGACCACGACCAGCAGCACCGCGCCGATCCCCAGATCGATCCGCATCATGCGCGTGATCGTCTTTTTCGGCATGCGGGGATAGACGGCGAGATAGGCAAAGCCCATCGCCGCCGCCGTGAAAATCAGGATCTTGAGTTCAGGGCTCATGGATCAGAACGGGATTTCGTCGTCGAGGTCGCGCGCGCCACCGCCGCCACCGCCGGAGCCCTGACCGCCACCAGAGCCACCGCCGTAGCCGCCGCCCTGATCGTAGCCACCACCGCCGATGGATCCGCGATCATCGTAACCGCCGCCACCGCCGCCGCCCATTCCGCCCCCGCCGCCGCCGTCACGCCCGTCGAGCATGGTCAGCGTGCCGCCGTAGTTGCGCAGCACGACCTCGGTCGAATAGCGGTCGGCGCCAGATTGGTCCTGCCACTTGCGCGTTTCCAGCTGCCCCTCGACATAGATCTTGGAGCCTTTCTTGAGGTACTGCTCGGCAATGCGCACCAGACCCTCGTTGAAGATCGCGACCGTGTGCCATTCGGTCTTTTCGCGCCGCTCGCCGGTGTTGCGGTCTTTCCAGTTTTCGGACGTGGCAATGCGCAGGTTGCACACCTTGCCGCCATTTTGAAAACTGCGCACTTCGGGGTCGCGCCCGAGATTGCCGATGAGGATGACCTTGTTGACGGAGCCTGCCATGCTGCTGATCCTTTACTGTCGTCTGCGTGTCGGGCGCGGCGGGAATCGCGCCGCGCTGGCTTGGCGCCGGTTATACCGTGAACCCCTGCGGGGCACAGCCGAATATCCCGCCGCGCGCGAGGTGTGTCGCCTTTTTCGGGGATGGTCACGGGCGTCCGGGCTGATATAGTCCGCGCACAAGATGATGCGGGCAGGGGCCTTATGCGCATAGCTGTATTGAGCGTAGTGATCGGCACGCTGGGCCTTGGGGGCCTGCGGCGGCGGATATCTTTTCGTCCAAGAACCGGGCGAAACTCTTTTCCTCGCAGACCAAACTGCTCGATAACCGCGCGTCCAAGCAATACCACGGCTCCGCCCGGCTTCAGCCGCCCAAAGTCGTCACGCCGACGAAATGGGATGACGGGGCGGGCACTGTCAAGAAATGGCGCGGTCGCTATCGCGGTCCGTATCTGGCGATGGCCAAGAACGCCGCGCGCAAGCACGGCATCCCCGAAGATCTGTTTCTGCGGCTGGTGCAACAGGAAAGCGGCTGGAACGACAAGGCAGTGTCGAGTGCCGGCGCGCTGGGGCTGGCGCAGCTGATGCCCGGCACCGCGGCGCTGCTGCGGGTCGATCCGCGCAATCCCGCGCAGAACCTCGAAGGGGGCGCGCGCTATCTCAAGCAACAGTACAAGACTTTCGGCACCTGGCGTCTGGCGCTTGCCGCCTATAACGCAGGTCCCGGCGCGGTGAAAAAATACGGCGGCATCCCCCATTTCGCGAGACCAAGAACTACGTGCGCATCATCGCGGGCCGCTGATTTTCGGCGGATCTTTGGTTTACGTGAGCGTTACGCAACGTCAACTTTAGCGCGCTGTTAACCATATCCTGCTGAGAAAAAACAAATTTTCAGCGTTTCGACGGAAAAGTGGCGGCTTTGCCCAATTCCCTCAACGCGTGTGCCCAAATCTCGCCCCCTTCCGCTTGCATACCCTTCACAAGCAAAGGAGCGACCGCCATGAGCCGTGATATTTTCAACGAACGTATCTCCCGCATCAACAACCGCACCGGCTATGGCGCGGCCGAGATGAACAGCGGCGACGGCGTTGCGTGCTCGCGGTTCAGCTCACCGGTGATGAACGAGGCGCCGACCGCGCGCCGCAATTTCAAACCGATGCTGATGGGTCTGGTGCTGGGCATGATCGTGGGTGCGCTGGCCGCAGGGCTTGAGAACCCGGCGATGCCCTGGGGCCTGCGACCGATTACTACGGATACGCCACGATTGTTGTCCTCGTTGGCCTTTGTGCAGGGCCGGCCATGGCCATCCTCGGGGCCGTCATGCGTGCGCGCTTCCCGGCGTTTCTCTATTTTGCAGCCGCGTACTTCCCTGCCTCGATCGGCACCGCATTGGTGGATCTGCCGCTCTTCTAGACCGGCACACAGGCGCACGCAAAAAGGGCGGCTGCCGGCACCCGGCGCCGCCCTTTTGCCGTTGTGCGTCATTCGGCGGCGACGTTTACCTCGATCACCGGCTCCATCGCGTCCAGCTCCGCATCGGGCAGGTGGCATTTCACCTGATGCCCCTCGGCCAGACGGCGCACGGGCGGCACTTCGGTCTCGCACAGATTGCCCGCGACCTTGTCCTTCCAGCGGCAGCGCGTCTGGAACGGGCAGCCGGGGGCGGGTTCATCGCAGAGGGGATATCGCCCTCCAGCACGATGTGCTTTTTCTTGACCTTCGTATCGGCGATTGGCACCGCCGACAAAAGCGCTTCCGTATAGGGGTGATAGGGCGGGGAGAAGACCTGATCCGTCGTGCCCAGCTCGACCACATGGCCCAGATACATCACCATCACCCGGTCGCTGAGATAGCGCACGATGCTCAGGTCATGAGAGATGAACAGCAGCGTGGTCTTCTGCTCACGCTGGATTTCCATCAGCAGATCCGTCACCGCCGCCTGCACCGACACGTCGAGCGCCGAAACGGGCTCATCCGCGACCACGATCCGCGCGTCGCCAGCAAAGGCGCGCGCGATGCCCACGCGCTGCTTTTGTCCGCCCGACAGCTGGCGCGGCATCCGGTCGGCAAATTCGCGCGGCAGCTTTACCAGATCCAGCAGTTCCAGCATCCGCGTGCGCCGCTCGCCCTCGTTCTTGCCGATCTTGAAGATCTCAAGCGCGCGGATAATTTGCCGACCCACGGTCATTGACGGGTTGAGCGTGTCAAAGGGGTTCTGGAACACCATCTGCACGTCGGCCACGTTCTTGGTCGACCGCTTTTCGATGGGCACGTCACCGATGCTCTGGTTATCCAGCAGGATCTGCCCGTCCGTCGCCGTCTCCAGCCCCATCAGCACCTTGGCAAAGGTGGATTTGCCGCAGCCGGATTCGCCCACGATGGCCAGTGTCTCGCTCTCGCGCGCCTCGAAACTCAGCGTCTCGTTGGCCTTGACCACCTTGGTCTCGCCGCCGCCAAACAGCGCGTTGGCCGCGACCTGATAGTATTTTTTGAGGTTGTCCATCTTCAGGATGACATCCCCGATCTCGCCCTTGGTCTTGGTCTGTGCCAGCTCCAGCGGCGCCTTCCAGTCGATCTCGTCGAATTTCACGCAGCGGGTGGCGTGGCGCTCGTTTCCGGGCACGTCCTGCATCGCGATATGGCCGGTGTCGCAACGCCCGGCCTCGAAATAATCGCAGCGCGGGCCAAAGTTGCAGCCCTTGGGCCGCTCGTGCGGCAACGGGAAATTGCCGGGGATCGCCACCAGCGGGCGCGCGTTCTTATCCGCGCCGGGCAGGGGGATCGAGCGGAAGAGCGCCTGCGTGTAGGGGTGCTGCATCTCGTCGAACACATCCTCGATGGATCCCCGCTCCACCGCTTCGCCGGAATACATCACGCAGATGCGGTCGCAGGTCTCCAGCACCAGCCCGAGGTTGTGGCTGATGAACAGCATCGAAGTGCCGTATTTCTTGCCCAGATCCTTGACCAGCTCGACCACCGCCGCCTCGACCGTCACATCCAGCGCGGTCGTCGGCTCATCGAGAATGAGCAGCGACGGCTCGCTCATCAGCGCCATGGCGATCACGATACGCTGCTGCTGGCCGCCCGACAGCTGGTGCGGATAGGCTTCGAGGATCCTCTTGGGGTCGGGCAGCTTCACGTCCGTGACCACCTGAAGCGCGCGCGTGTAGGCGTCTTTTTCATTCATGCCCGCATGGATCATCGGCACTTCCATCAGCTGGCGCCCGATCTTCATCGCGGGGTTCAGCGAGGCCATCGGCTCCTGATAGATCATCGCGATTTCCGAGCCGCGGATGTCGCGCAGCTCCTCGTCCGACATCTCGCCCAGATCGCGGCCCTTGAACTTGATCGAGCCGCCGACGATGCGCCCGTTCTTGCCCAGATCCTGCATCACGCCCAGTGCCACGGTGGATTTACCACAGCCCGATTCCCCCACAAGGCCCACGGCCTCGCCCGGCTTCACCGCGACCGAGAAATCCATGACCGCCGGGATCTCGCGCAGGCGGGTGAAAAACGAAATCGACAGCTTGTCGATCTCCAGGATCGGCCCGTCGTAGGTCTCTTTTGGCATATCCGGTGTCTCCTCGGTTGCCGGGGGCTGCCCGGCGGAAATGGGATGCGGCCGGCGGTGATCCCGCCGACCGGGGGCAGCTTAGTCGCGCAGGCTTTCCTCGCGCAGGCCGTCGGCCAGCAGGTTCAGACCCAGCACCAGCGTCAGCAGCGCCAGCGCAGGCGCAATTGCCGCGTGGGGGTAAATGCTCAGCAACCGGCGCCCGGCGTTGATCGTGGTGCCCCAATCCGGGCTCTCGGATTCCAGCCCGAGGCCGAAAAAGCCCAGCGTGCCTAGAAGGATCGTCGTATAGCCGATGCGCAGGCAGAAATCGACGATCAGCGGTCCGCGCGCGTTTGGCAGGATCTCCCACAGCATGATGTACCACGGGCCCTCGCCACGGGTCTGCGCGGCGGCGACGTAGTCGCGTGTCTTGATGTCCAGTGCCAGGCCCCGCACGATGCGGAACACCGTGGGCGAGTTCACGAACACCACCGACACGAATACCACCAGCACTTCCGACGGCATCGGGATCCAGTCAAGGAACGTCGGTAGGCCGGGAATGGTGGTATCGGGATTGTCCACGATGGTCCCGTCGTTCGAGATCATCGCCAGATAGGCCCAGAACATCCCCCCGATTACCACAATCAGCAGGGGCGTGCGCACCGAAGGTTGCGTGTAGAAGCGGGAGTTCAGCAGCACCGTGAGGAACACGATGGGAAAGAAGAACAGCACCGCCGCCATATAGTTCGGAATCCCCGTCAGCACGATTTCCGGCGTGACCAGCAAAAAGAACAGCAAGATCACCGGGAAGGCGAGGATGAGGTTGGCCAGAAACGACAGGAACGTATCCAGCTTCCCGCCGTAGTAGCCCGCAGGCAGCCCCAGCGTGATCCCCACCATGAACGCAAACAGCGTCGCCAGCGGCGCGATCACCACCACGATCCAGGCGCCCGCGAACAGGCGGCTGAAGATGTCGCGTGCCAGGTTGTCACCGCCCAGCAGGAACCAGGCGTATTCGCCTTCCTCCGCACCGCGCAGGGGCGTGCCGGGCAGTTTGTTCTTCATGCCCGACGACTGGCTCAGCGTGTCGTGGGTGACGATCCATTCCAGCACGCCGCCCATGAAACCGGCGTAGACCCAGAACATCACAAGGCCAAAGCCGATCATCCCCACGGTGCTGTCAAAGAGCTTGCCGTAGAGGCCCAGCTTACGCTTGAACGTGATCGACAGCACGAAGGTCACTACCAGCGCGATCCATACCGGTGTCAGTTGTTGGCTCATCCCGCCGATGATGCCCGCCGCCGGGCCCATCACCACGCCCGCCAGCAGATACAGCACCAAGAGGCCAAGCGTGACGTAAAAGCTCCACTGCACAATCATGCCAAGGAAGCCTGACAGCCCCTTGTCAGCCGCCAGCGAGCCATCCGCGTAGACCGCACGTCCCCCGAGGAGGTCGCCATGCTGACGATGATCTGCGCCACCGCCGCGATCAGCAGCACCGCCACCGCGAGGGCCAGAAACAGGTTGATCGGGGCAAGTGCGCCGGTCCAGGTCAATTCTTCCATCTGATCAGCCCCTTATGAAATGCGGATGCGCGGGTTGAGGAACACGTAGCCGATGTCGGAGATCAGCTGCGTCAGCAGCACCACGATCACCGACACGACCGACACCGCCAGCAGCAGCTCGATATCGTTGTTGCCCGCCGCCTGTACCAGCGTCCAGCCGAAGCCCTTGTAGTTGAACAGCGTCTCGACGATCACCACACCGTTCAAAAGCCACGGGATCTGCAACATGATCACCGTGAAAGGCGCGATCAGCGCGTTCCTGAGCGCGTGTTTCAGAACGATATTACCAAAACTCACACCCTTGAGCCGCGCCGTGCGGATGTATTGCGCGGTCATCACCTCGGTCATGCTCGCGCGGGTCATCCGCGCGATATAGCCCATCCCATACAGCGAGATCGTCAGCACCGGCAGAAAGAAATTCTCGAACGTGGCGTTCTCCATCGCGGTGGTGGCGGAGCCCTTGAACCATTTGAGCCCGAAGGCAGACGAGGCAAAGACCGCTATGAAGATCACGCCCGAGACATATTCAGGCGTCGCCGTGGTCACGATACTCACCGTCGACAGCGACCGGTCCAGCTTGGACCCCTCGCGCATCCCGGCCAGTACGCCGATCAGCAGCGCCATCGGCACCATGAGCAGCAGCACAAACCCCATCAGCTTGCCTGTGGCGGCCAGGCGGGTTGCCACGATCTCGCCCACGTCCTCCTTGAACACGGTGGAAAAGCCCCAATCGCCCTGAAGCACGCCGCAGAAGGTGTCGCGCTCTTCCTCGGGCGTGCTGGCGGTAAAGCAGCGGCCAAAGGTGGTGCCGTCCTCCTGTTCGGTGACCCATCCGGGCGCCACACCCATCCATTGCGCGAATTTCACCGGCAGGGGCTGCAAATAGCCGCGATCGCCGAGATAGGAGGCCACGGCCTCATCGCTCATGCGGAAGTTACCTTGGGTTTTGGCCAGTTTTTCGAGGTTCGGGTAGAGGTTGGTCAGCCAGAAAACGATAAACGTCAGGCACAGGGCCGTCAGCAGCATCACGCCCAACCGTCGCAGAATGAAAAGTCCCATGTCGTAAAGCCCCCGTGGTGGCCGCGCCGCGCAATCGCAGCCGCTGGCCGGGCATATCTGCCCGTCATTTGTGTTTGTGGGTAAGGGCGCCTCGCACGCCCACCTTGCACGGGGCATCTGCCCGCGCCGGATCGTCGTCTCCCCTGAAAGGCGGATCGGGCCGCCCTTTATTGCGCAGCCATCGCTTGGCGTGGCTCCTTTCGCTCATCAGGCACAAGAACGGGGGCCGCGTCAATGTCGCGAATGGGATTAAACTTGTCCCTGCGCGACATGTTCCTTTGATCGCTGCCCATCGCCGCGGGGACGGATGCGCGCGGACCGCGCAGCTGACGCGGGGTCAGCCCGGTATGCTGCTGCATGAAACGGGTGAAATAGGCGGGGCTGCCAAAGCCCAGATGCCGCGAGATATTGCAGGCGGGGTGGGTCGAGGTCTCAAGCAACACGCGCGCGGCGTGCAGGGTGCGTTCGGTCAAAAGCTCGGCGGCGGTCTTGCCGGTGGCGGCCTTGACGCATCGCGCCAGATGGGTCGGCGTGACTTCAAGCATTTCGGCGTAGCCGCTCATCGGCGCGCCGGTGGTGTAGCCGGCACTCAGCAGCGCGCAAAATCGCTGCGACAGCGTCTCTGCCGCGGACAGTTCGGGGGCACATGGGCCGCGTCACCGATCTGCCGGTGCAGCCAGACCGACATCAGCGCGGCATGGGCCTCCATTGCGTCCTGCGCCAGTGGGCGGGCCAGGGTCTGCTCGCGCAGGGCCGCGTCAATGAGCGCCGACAGCTCTGCCTGCGCGCCCGCATCGCGCACCCGGATCTGGCAAGGCGTCTGCAGCAGCCGCAACGAGGTTGCCGCCGGGATCAGCACCGCGTGACCTAGGCATTGCCGCCCCAGCTCCAGCGCCATCAGCGCGCCCGCGGGCACAAAGATCGCGTTGTGCGGGCCCAGACCCCGGCGGCGGCCGTCCAGCAGCAGCTTGCCCTGTCCGCGCGTGATCCAGATCAGCGCGTGCACGTCTCGGTCATGCGCCAGCGCCAGCCGCCAGTCGCCGCCTTTGCTCAGCTGTGCGAGGCTTTGCACCTGCAGGTTGGTGTCGGACACGGGCGCGCACTCCTGCGTGTGATTCCCCAAAATTCAACCATAGCGGGACATTGCGAGGGCGCACATCCCCAATCTCAGGGCGCAGGGCACCAGCGCCGCCAATCGCCCATTTTCGAGCGTTGCCAGGTGCGCTGTCGCTTGGCGTATTGCCGGGTGGCGATCACAGCCGCCTCGCGGGCGGCGTCCAGCGGGATGTCGCCCCGGTGATGGGCCATCAATTCGGGCACGCCAATGGCGCGGTGCGCGGGCAGGGCGGGGTCGTAATCCGGCGCCACTGCCGCGATCTCGTCAAGCGCGCCACCCGCGATCATCGCGTCGAACCGCCGGGCAATGCGGGCGTTGAGCCAGTCTGCCTCGACCGTAACCGCGATGCGCAGACAGGCATCGGGTTCCAGCAGCGGGGCGGACGTCTCCGCCTGCCACTGCGAAAGCCCGCGCCCGGTGGCTTGCCAGACTTCCCACGCGCGCTGCACCCGCGCCCGGTTGGCACAGTCGATGCCCGCCGCTGTAGGGCCATCCAGCTCTGCGAGCAGCGCGTCCAGCGTCATCGCATCGCCGCGCGCGCGCACCTCGGGGGGCGTGGCCGGGATCTCCGCCAGCCCCTCGGTCAGCGCGCGGAAATAGAGACCCGTACCGCCCACGATGATCGGGCGCGGCCCGCCCGCCAGCAGCGGCGCCACCTCGCGCAGCCAGTGGCCAGTGGAATAGGTCTCCCGCGCGCCCACATGACCGTACAGACGGTGCGGCGCGCGGGCCTCTTCGTCCGCAGTGGGGCGCGCGGTGATCACCCGCCAGCAGTCGTAGATCTGGCTGGCATCCGCGTTCACGATCACACCGCCCTGCGCCTCGGCAATCGCCAGCGCCAGCGCCGATTTGCCCGAGGCCGTCGGCCCCGCGATCAGCACGGGCCGGTCCCGCCCGGCGGCGGCGATCAGCGCCGCGCGATCCTCATCAGACATTTCTTGCCACCTTGCGCGCGCCCCGCATTGAACCTTTCCCCTGTTTGCGACATTTTGCATCCCAGCGAAACCCGCCAGGCTGCTCCCCCGAAAGGACCCCCATGTCAGATCCCGCCAATGCCACCTTCAAACGCGTCATGCTCAAGATTTCAGGCGAGGCGCTGATGGGCGACGCAGGCTTTGGCCTGAACCCGCCCACGGTGGAACGCATCGCCCGCGAGGTGCAATCGGTGCACGAGATGGGGGTCGAGATCTGCATGGTCATCGGCGGCGGCAACATCTTTCGCGGGCTGCAAGGCTCCGCACAGGGGATGGAGCGCACGACCGCGGACTACATGGGCATGCTCGCCACGGTGATGAACGCGCTGGCGATGCAATCCGCGCTTGAGGGGCTGGGCATCCACACCCGCGTCATTTCCGCCATCACCATGAACGAGGTGGCGGAGCCCTACATCCGCCGCCGCGCCGTGCGCCATCTTGAAAAAAAGCGCGTCTGCATCTTTGCCGCAGGCACCGGCAACCCCTATTTCACCACCGATACGGCGGCGACGCTGCGCGCCAACGAGATGTCCTGCGAGGCGATCTTCAAGGGCACCAAGGTCGACGGCGTCTATGACAAGGATCCGGTCAAACACGCCGATGCCGTGCGCTATGACACGGTCAGCTACGATGATGTGCTGGCAAAGCGCCTCGGCGTCATGGACGCCTCGGCCATCGCACTCGCGCGCGACAACAACCTGCCGATCATCGTCTTTTCGCTCGATGAGCCGGGCGGCTTTCGCGGCATTCTCGCGGGCGAGGGCACCTATACCCGCGTGCAGGGCTAACGGGCGGGGGCGCACCCCCGCCGCGTCTTTGCGGTTTCAGGTATAAAGAGACGGCACGCCCAGCTGCGCGTGGATCTCGTTCACCTCCGCCGGCGCCATGCCGTAGCCGCTGGCAAGCTGGTGCAGATACTGCGCCTCGTCGCGCGTATCCAGATCGATCGCCAGCAGGCTCATGGTATAGACCTGCGGCCCCATGCCCTCCGGTGTCTCACGCACCAGCGCCTCCACATCCACGGGCTTGTCCATCTGCGCGCGGATAAAGGCGGCCTCTTCCGCGTCGACTTCTCCGAGATGCTGAAGCAGCTTTTGCTGCTCTGCCTCGTCAAAGGTGCCGTCGGATTTTGCCGCCTGAATCATCGCGGCCAGCATCAGTGCCGCCATGGCCTCCTGATCCTGCGAGGGCGTGATTTCGGGCTCGGGCGTCTCGTCGAACTGGCTGTTGAGCACGGCGCCAAAGCTGTGATCGTTCTGCGGCGGTGCCTTTTGCATCGTGCCGCCCAGACCGCCCAGCAAACCACCGGCGCCCGCAGCCCCCGCCAGACCACCGAGCAAGCCGCCAAGCCCGCCCTGACCACCGGCCTGCGCGCCGCCCAGATTGTTGAGCATGCCGCCCAGTCCCCCTGACCGGCGGCACCACCCGCAGCACCGCCCCCCAGAAGGCCCCCCAGCATGCCGTTGAGCCCGCCTGCGGACGCTCCTGCGCCGCCGCCGCTCAAACCGCCCAGCAAACCGCCAAGGCCGCCACCGGCCTGCGCCGTGCCCGTGCCGCCGCCCTGCTGGTTGCGTTTCATCATGGCGCTGGCACCCTTGGCCACGGCCACGCCGACGGCCACCTTGGCCAGTGTTTTCATCAAGCTCATCGTCGCTTTCCTCCTTGCAACTGAATCGTTGTCCCCATCGTGGCACATCGCGCGCGCGATGGCTTGGGGGAAACTGCATTCCTTGACATCGCCCCGCGCCTGCACCGACAGTGCGCCATGGAACGCAAAACGCATATGGACGCCTTTGGGGCGGCCTGCCTGACGGCGTTCGCTCTGCATCTCGCCTTCAATCAGGTGGTGATCAAGGTCACCGCGGGCGGCTTCAGCCCGGTATTTGCCGCAGGTCTGCGCTCCGCCGGGGCGGTGGTGGTACTGCTCGTCTGGATGCGGGTGCGCGGGGTGAGCTTTCACATGCCACGTGCCGCGCGTCCCTGGGCGGTGCTGTCGGGGCTGCTGTTCGCGTTCGAGTTCACCTGCCTTTTCACCGCGCTGGACCTCACGACCGTCAGCCGCGCATCGGTCATCTTCTATTCGATGCCGCTGTGGCTGGCCCTCGCAAGCGTGGTGTTGATGCCCGACGAGCGGCTGACCCGGCGCAAGGCGCTGGGGTTGGCGCTGGCCATGGGGGGTGTGGCGCTGGCGATGAGCGATCGCGGCGGTGGCCACGTCAGCTGGACCGGTGATCTGCTCGCCGTCGCCTCGGCGCTCAGCTGGGCGGGGATCGCATTGCTGGTGCGGGTGACGCCGCTGGCCGATGTGCCGCCCGCGCAACAGCTGATCAGCCAGGTCGCGGTATCCGCACCGATCCTGCTGCTGATCGCGCCGCTGTTCGGCCCGCTTCTGCGCGAGGTCGAGGTGATCCATATCGCGGGCATGGTGTTTCAGACCGTCGCGGTGGCCTCGCTTGGATTTCTCGCCTGGTTCTGGCTGATGAAGCAGTATCCGGCCAATTCCGTGGCCTCGTTCAGCTTTATCTCGCCCGTGGCGTCGGTGCTGTTCGGCTGGCTGTTGCTGGGCGAACGGGTGGCGCCGTCGATCTGGGTGGCGCTGGCGATGGTGGCGGTGGGGATCACGCTGATCAACAGGCGTCCGCGCGTACGGTGAGTGCGGCTCTTTCAGGTATTTTTGAAAGGGTGCAGGGGGGCGTTGCGCGCCTTTCCGTCACGTGCCGCAGAAGGTGGCGGGCACGATTTCGGACGGGGTTGGTGGCTTTGCGAGATCCGTGTCCGTTTCCGTGTAGGGGTTTGCGAGAGCGGTTGTCAGCCGCTCGAACGGGGCCATGTCGCCCGCGACGGCGGCGGCGATCATCTGCTCGATGCGGTGATTGCGCGGGATGAGGACGGGGTTTGCCGCGCGCATGACCCGTTGCGGATCGGGTTCCCCGGCGATGCGGGCGCGGTGGCGGGTCTGCCAGTCCTGGAAGGCGGCGCGGTCGGTGATCTGGGCTTCGGCGGCGCCCTCCGCAAGCGCACGGAAGGTATTGGTGAAATCCGCGCCGTCCTGTTGCATCAGGTCCAGCAGGTCCTGGGCCAGCTCCGCGTCGCCCTCGCGCGGGGTTGTGATGCCGAGTTTGGCGGCGAAGGCTTTGGTCCAGGCGGCCTCGATCTGCGCGGGCATCGCGTGGATGATCTTTGTCGCACTCTCCACCGCCGCGTCGCGATTCTCCATCTGCTGGATCAGCGCCGTGGCGAATTGGGCCATGTTCCAAACGGCGATGTTGGGCTGGTTGCCAAAGGCATAGCGGCCCTGCTGGTCGATCGAGGAAAACACCCGGCCCACGTGGAAATCATCCATGAAGGCGCAGGGGCCGTAGTCAATTGTCTCGCCCGAGATCGTGCAATTGTCGGTGTTCATCACCCCGTGGATAAATCCCACGGACATCCAGCGCGCCACCAGATCGGCCTGCCGCGCGCAGACGCTGCGCAGCAGATCCAGCGGGCCCTTCGCCTCTGGCGCGTGGCGCGCGATGGCGTAGTCCGTGAGGCGCCTGAGTGCTTCAATCTCGCCGCGATGCGCGTAGATCTGGAAGTGGCCCACGCGCAGGTGGCTTGCGGCCACGCGGGTCAGCACGGCGCCGGGCAGGGCGGTCTCGCGAAAGATATCCTCGCCCGTGGTCACGGCGGCCAGCGCGCGGGTCGTGGGGATGCCCAGCGCGTGCATCGCCTCGCTCACCACATATTCGCGCAGTACCGGCCCCAGCCACGCGCGCCCGTCGCCGCCGCGTGAATAGGGGGTGCGGCCCGCGCCCTTCAGCTGGATATCGCGCCGGGTGCCCGCGCTGTCGCGCACCTCCCCCAGCAGGATCGCGCGCCCGTCACCCAGCTGCGCGGTGTAGTTGCCGAACTGGTGCCCGGCGTAGAGCTGCGCCAGCGGCTCCGCCCCCTCGGGCACCGCATTGCCACTGTAGATCTGCGCATCGGGCACACCCACGCCCAGCTCTGCCGCCAATGGCGCGTTCCATGCCAGCATACGCGGCGCCTTCACCGGTGTGGGGTCCAGACGGGTGTAAAACGTCTCGGGCAGGCGGGCGAAGCTGTTGTCGAAGGGGATGCGGTTTTCCATCCCCGCGATATAGGCGCGCGCGCGCGCGGACGCCACCACCCTTGTCCTTTGCCCACGCGCCCTACGTCAGATGAGACAGATAGCCACACCGGAGGAGACACGCATATGGCCCCCAAGAACCACCCAGGCATGCAGCTCAAGGATCGACCAGAGTTCGCGAATAAACCAAAGCCGCTGAGCTTTACCGCCGATGCCACCGTGCAGGAAGCGGTGGCGGCCATGTGCAAGAAGAATTTTGGCGCCGTTGTCGTCGTCGACACGGACGACAAGGTGATCGGCGTGATGACCGAACGCGATGTGATGCGCAAACTCGTCAACGAGGGCCGCGACGCGGCGACCACCACCGTGGGTGATCTGATGACCGACAATCCACGGCTCGCGCGCGAGACCGACGATGTGCTCGACTGGCTGCGCATCATGTCCAACGACCGCTTCCGCCGTCTGCCCGTGGTCGATGCGGAAGGGCGGATCAAGGCGATCTTCACCCAGGGCGATTTTGTCAGCTACACATGGCCCGACATGGTCTACCACGCGAAAGAGCTGGCAAAGGCCAGCATCGGCAAGAATTGGGGCCTCGCACTGATTGGCGGGGGCATCATGATCTATTCGCTGCTGATGGTGCTGGTGCTGCGGTCGCTCTAGGCGGTGTCTTCATTTAAGGGATTCCCAAACTGATTGAGTTCTGATTCAAGATCGAAAACGGAGGCGATCTTGAGCAGACGAACCCTGACTGACACGCAATGGGCACGGATTGAGCCTCTTGTTCCCGGCAAGAGAGGCGACCGTGGTCGCACGGCGCTGGACAACCGGCTTTTCCTCGATGCGATCCTCTGGCTGGCGCGAACAGCGTCGCCGTGGCGCGATCTTCCGCCTGAGTTGGGCAATTGGCGAACGGCACATTGCCGGTTCCGGCGTTGGACCTTGGCTGGGGTTTGGGAGAGTCTTTTCAAAGCCTTAAGCGCGGAGCCGGACTTTGAATACGTCCTAGTGGACGCCACAATCTGCAAGGCCCACGCGGATGCAAGCGGCGCAAAAGGGGGGCTCAGGCTCACGCAATCGGGCGCTCCAAAGGCGGCCTGACCACGAAAATCCATGCCGCAGTTGATGCGCTCGGCCTACCGATCCGGTTTACCATCACGCCCGGTCAGTGGGGCGACTGCCCGCAGGCGCGCGGGCTGATCGAAGGCTTGGCGGGCGTCGGACATGTGTTCGCTGACGCGGCGTATGATGCAGATTACTTGCGTCGGTTCATCACGGATGAATTGGGCGCAACCGCACAGATCAAGCAGAACCCGACGCGTAGCAGTCGACAGTCGATTGATTGGGCGCTCTACAAAGAGCGACACCTTGTCGAGTGTTTCTTCCGCCGGATCAAACGCTTCCGCCGGATCGCACTGCGTTGTGAAAAAACAAGCTCGTCCTTCGCTGCTTTCGTCTCACTCGGATGCGCTATGGTTTGGCTCGCTTAAATGAAGACACCGCCTAAAGCGGTTTTGACATGAACATGTAGCCGTCGCGCGGGGTAAACCCGGCGCGCCGGTAAAGCGCCAGCGCCGCAGGGTTGTCGCGATCCACCTCCAGATGGATCGCGCGCAGCCCGCCACCGGCGAGCGCGCGTGGCACGGCGTGCAGCGCCTCGGACGCGATGCCGCGCCCGCGCACGCCGGGACGCACATAAAGCTCGTCAATGATCGCGTCGAGCCCGCCGTATTCCACCGACCAGCCAAAGGTGATCACCACATAGCCGATCGGCGCGCGCGGCGGCCCGATCAAGTAGGCACAGCCATAGGGCTCTCCGGCCAGCAGCGGGGCGATCCCGGCTTCACGGCTTTCCTCGGTCGAGGCGATACCGGCCTCCGCATGAAACGCCGCCACCAGCGGCAACAGCCGCGCGAGATGATCGGGGGTGGCGAGGGTCAGCGCGGCACTCACGGCGCGGTCTCCAGCGCGCGGGCCTCGGCCTTGGCGATCCACTCCGATTTGCACGCTCCGTAGTCCGCGCCGCCGTCGGGGTGGCGCGCCGCACAGGCGCCCTTGATCGCGGCATAGCCCGCGCGCAGGGCCGCGTTGCCCCGCAGCGCGTCGCGAAAGGCAAGGTGACGGCGGATGTCGGGGTGGCCCTGCACATAGCTGTGCGCATGCACCCGGCGCGCACCGGTGAGCGGATCAAACAGCCGCGCGTAACGCCGACCGGGCAGGCCAAACGCGCCCATCCATTCGTATCCCATCGCCTCCACCGCGCCCTGTGCCGCGTCGGCGGCGGCGTCATCGGCAAAGACCGGGATCAGATCGAGGATCGGTTTGGCGGGCAGTCCCGGCACGGACGTGGACCCGATGTGATGCACGGTGACAAGGCCCGGCACCGCCGCGCGCCAGCGCGCCGCCTCGGTCTCGGCCTGCACGGGCCAGGCAGGGTCGGGGGCGTGGATCAGGCTCATAACCGCGCCAATCGTTCGGTCAGCAGGGCAAAGAAGCCGTCGGCATCCAGATCGCCCATGAAGGTCGCATTGGGCGCGCGGTCGGTCACGCCCCACCAATCGGCAACGGTCATGCCCATGGTCAGCTCCGACACCGTCTCGATCTCGACATTGATGTGGCGCCCGGTGAAGAGATCGGGGCGCAGCAAATAGGCGGTCACGCAAGGATCGTGCAGCGGCGCGCCGGCGCTGCCGTATTTCGCCTTGTCGAAGCGCTCGAAGAAATCGGTCATCTCGGCCACGGCGGTGCCTGCGGCGTTGCCGAGCGCGCGAAAGGCGTCGTTGCGCGGTCGCGTCACCAGCGCCTTATGCGTCACGTCCAACGGCATCACGGTGATCGGTGCTGCGCATTTAAACACGATATCAGCGGCTTGCGGGTCGACATAGATGTTGAACTCTGCCGCCGGGGTGATGTTGCCCACCTCGAAATACGCCCCCCCATCAGCACGATCTCGGCGATCCGGTCGGCGATGTCGGGGGCTTGCTCCAGCGCGCTGGCGATGTTGGTCAGCGGCCCCAGCGGGCAGAGCGTCACCGTGCCGGGTGCCGCCGCGCGCAGCGTCTCGACGATGAAATCGACCGCGTGCCCCTCGGCCAGCGGCATCGTCGGCTCGGGCAGGGTCGGCCCGTCAAGGCCGGTCTTGCCGTGCACATGCTCTGCGGTGACCAGATCGCGGCCCAGCGGGCGGTCGCAGCCTGCGTAGACGGGCATATCCGGGCGGCCGGCCAGCTCGCACACGATGCGCGCGTTGCGCTGGGTCAGGTCCAGCGGCACGTTGCCCGCCACGCAGGTAATGCCCAGCACCTCGATCTCCTCAGGGCTGGCGAGCGCCAGCAGGATCGCCACGGCGTCGTCTTGTCCGGGGTCGGTGTCGATGATGATCTGGCGCGGTGGCATGGTCTCTCCTGTGCGGTTTTGCGCACCATCTCAACGCGCGCCGCCCTTGTCCAGCGCATCAGCACGCTTGCGCGCGCCTCGGCCTATTGCGTAGATGCGGGGATGAGCGTTCCTTCCCCCTCTACGTGCATCTGGGCGCGCACCGGACCGGCACCTCGTCGTTTCAGATGATGCTGGCGGCCAATGCCGGGACGCTGCGCGGGGCGGGCTATGATCTGGGCTATCCGGGGCGCGACGACATTCCGGGCGGCACGCTGCGTCTGCGCCTGCCTAGCCCGCGCAACGTGGCCGAAACCGACAGCCGGTTCATCCCCGCGTGCCGCGATGCCTTCGCCCAGCTGCGCACCGGTGCCCCCGCGGGCCTGATCCTGAGCGAGGAGAACATCCCCGGCCGCATGCTGCATTTCCGCAAGGGGCAGTTCTATCCCGCCGCCCCCTACCGGCTGCGCACGCTGTTGCAGGCCGGCGGGCCGGTCACCCGCGCCGTGCTGGTCGTGCGTGCCTATACCGATCTCTACATCTCCGCCTGGCGCAAACGCGCCGAGGACAACGCCTCGCCTCCGTTTCAGGAGGCGGCTGGGAAGCTTTTGCGCATGGACGGCGGCTGGCCCCGGCTGGCGCAGGAGGTGATCGACACGCTGGCGCCGCAGGCGTTCGTGGTGCTCGAATACGGCGCACGCGGGCGCAGCGTGGATCTTTTGCACCGACTGGTCCCCGAAACCGCACAGCTGCCGCTGGAAGAGCCTGCGCGGGTGATGAATCTGTCAGCCACCGACGCGGCACTCGAAGCGCTGCAACGCCTCTACGCCGAAGGCCGGGAGCTGCCGCGCGCCGAGTGGCAGCGCATCGTCACCGCCCACCGCGCCGACACGACCCCGCGCGGTCTGTCAAAATTCACCGCCCGCCAGCACCGCATCCTGAGCGCGCACTACCGCGAGGATCTTGACCGTCTGGGCGCCATGCCCGGCCTTACGCTGATCCGCGCGCCTCAGCCTTGACCGCGTCCCACAGGGCGTCCATCTCCTCAAGGGTGCTGCCTTCGGGAGTCTTGCCCATCGCCGCCAGTTTTGCCTCCACCCCGGCGAACCGCGTCGTGAATTTCGCGTTGGCCGCGCGCAGGGCGGCTTCGGGCTCCACCCCCAGATGGCGGCCAAGATTGGCCATCACGAACATCAGATCGCCGAATTCCTCGGCCACTTCTTCGGGGCCAAGGGTATCGCGCGCCTCGACCAGCTCGCCCGCTTCCTCGACGATCTTGGCGATCACATCGCCGGTGTCGGGCCAGTCGAATCCCACGCGCGCCGCGCGCTTTTGCAGCTTGTAGGCGCGCAGAAGGGCGGGCAGCCCCACGGCTACCCCGTCAAGGGCGCCGCCCTGCGCGCGCCCGGCACGCTCCGCCGCCTTGATCGCCTCCCAATCGCTCACCTGCTGTTCGGCGGATTTCTCGCGGCTCTCGTCGCCGAACACATGCGGATGCCGCGCGACCATCTTGTCGCAAATCGCCGTCACCACCGACTGAAACGTAAAATGCCCATCCTCCGCGCCCATCTGCGCGTGATAGACCGCCTGCAACAGCAAATCGCCCAGCTCGCCCTCCAGATCGGGCCAGTCGCGCCGGGCGATGGCATCGGCCACCTCATAGGCTTCCTCGATTGTGTAGGGCGCGATGCTGTCGAAATCCTGCTCGATGTCCCAGGGGCAGCCCGTTTCGGGGTCGCGCAGACGGCGCATGATTTCCAGCAACCGCTCAATCCCTGCGCTTTGGTCGTGGATCAGATCGTCAGCCATTGAAGCTCCCTCCGGTTCGGTGTCAGATAAGGACAGCGCCCATCAGGAGTCCACCCATGCCCATCATCAACCGCATCGCCGATTTCGCCACCGACATGACCGAATGGCGCCGCCACCTGCACACCATCCCCGAACTGCAATTCGACTGCCACGAGACGGCGGCGTTCGTGGTGGCACGCCTCAAGGAATTCGGCGTCGACGAGATTCACGAGGGCATCGCGACCACGGGTGTGGTGGCGATCATCAACGGGCAGGGCGATGGCCCCACCATCGGTCTGCGCGCCGATATGGACGCGCTGCCCATGACCGAGGAAACCGGGCTGCCCTATGCCTCCAAAACACCGGGCAAGATGCACGCCTGCGGCCACGACGGGCACACCACCATGCTGCTGGGCGCCGCGCGCTATCTGGCCGAGACGCGGAATTTCGCGGGCCGGGTTGCGCTGATCTTCCAACCCGCCGAAGAGGGCGGCGGCGGCGGTGAGGTCATGTGCCAGGAGGGCATCATGGACCGATTCGACGTGCGCGAGGTCTATGGCATGCACAACGCGCCCGGCATCCCCGAGGGCACATTTGCTACGCGTCCCGGCCCGATCATGGCAGCCGCCGACACCTTTCACATCCACGTCAAAGGGCGCGGCGGCCACGGTGCCCGCCCGCATGAGACCGCCGATCCGGTCGTCGCTGCCTGTGGCATCGTGCAGGCGATCCAGACGATCAGCTCGCGCAACCTCGACCCCGAACAGCAACTGGTGATCTCGACCACGCAGATCCACACCGGCACCATCGACAACGTCATCCCCGACACCGCCTATATCAACGGCACCGTGCGCACCTTCTCGAAAGAGGTGCAGGCGATGGTCATGCGCCGGATGCAGCAGATCGCGACCAATGTGGCGGCGGGCTACGACCTTGAGGCCGAACTGGTCTATGACATGGGCTATCCGCCCACGGTCAACCACCCCGACCAGACGGATTTCGCCGTCGAGGTTGCACGCGATGTGGTGGGCGAGGCCGCCGTGATGCCCGACATGCCCGCGATCATGGGGGCCGAGGATTTCGGCTACATGCTCGAAGCGCGCCCCGGCGCCTACCTGATGCTCGGGCAGGGCGAGGGACCATCGGTGCACAACACCAAATACAATTTCAACGACGATATCGCGCCCATCGGCGCGTCGTTCTTTGTGCGCGCGGTCGAACGCTCCCAGCCGGTGGCCGGCAAATAGCATGAGCCTTGAGGACGCGAAAACACAGGTCGATCAGGCCTTTACCCGCGACGATCTCAAGGGGCCGTCGTTTGAAAACGCCTTTGGCGGGGCCACGTCCTTTTTGCGCCGCCGGTACACCAAGGATCTGCGCGGCGTCGATATCGCCGTGACGGGGGTGCCCTTTGACCAGGCCGTGACCAACCGCACCGGCACCCGTCTGGGCCCCGCGCGATCCGCGAGGCAAGCGCGCTGCAACCCTTCGATCCGCCCTACGGCTGGGATTTTGACGTGCTGTCCGAGTTCGCCATCGCCGATTACGGCGATCTGGCGTTCGATTACGCGCAGGTCTCGGCCTTTCCGGCGGCGCTGACGGCGCATATCAAGGGCATCCTCGACGCGGGCGCGGCCAGTGTCGCGCTGGGGGGCGATCACTACATCACCTTCCCGATCCTCAAGGCCTACGCCGAGAAATACGGCCCCTCAGCCTGCTGCAATTCGATGCCCATTCCGACACATGGCCCGACGACGACATGGAGCGCATCGACCACGGCACGATGTTCTACAAGGCGATCAAGCTGGGGCTGATCGACCCGGCCACAAGCGTGCAGGTAGGCATCCGCACCACCAACGCGGATACACTGGGTGTATGCACGATCGGTGCACGCGATGTGCACGAGATGGGTACGCGCGCCGTGGTCGAGAAAATCCGCGCCGTGATGGGCGACCGCCCGACCTATCTGACCTTCGATATCGACGCGCTCGACCCCGCGTTTGCGCCAGGTACGGGCACGCCGGTGTGGGGCGGTCTGGCAAGCTGGCAGGTCGCCGCGATCCTGCGCGATCTGGCGGGGCAGAACGTGGTGGGCGGCGACGTGGTTGAGGTTTCCCCCCCGTTCGACACCACCGGGGCGACGGCCATCGCGGGCGCCCATGTGGCGACAGAGATCCTGTGTCTGATCGGCGCGAGGATGCGCGCGACATGAGCGAGAAAAATCAACCCCTTGGCGGAAATGAGCTGGCGCGGTTTTCGGGGCCCAACACCTTCATGCGGCTGCCGTCGGTCAATGACCTCAAAGGGCTGGACGTAGCGTTTCTGGGCATCCCGATGGACATCGGCACCTCTTGGCGCTCGGGCACGCGCATGGGGCCGAAACAGATCCGCGAACAATCCGCGATGCTGCGCCCCTACAACATGGCGACGGGGGCCGCGCCGTTCGAGCGGTTGCAATGCGCCGACATCGGCGATCTGGCGATCAATACGTTCTCTCTCGCGGATAGTTTGCGCATTATCTCAGAGAGTTACGACGAGATCCTCAACTACGATGCGATCCCCATGGCCATGGGCGGCGATCATGCGATGACCCTGCCGATCCTGCGCGCGATGGCGCGGCGGCACGGGCCGGTGGCGCTGATCCACATCGACGCGCATGCCGACGTCAACGACGAGATGTTCGGAGAGCGTGAGACCCACGGCACCTTCCTGCGTCGCGCCTATGAAGATGGGGCGGTAAACCCCCAGAAGACATATCAAATCGGAATACGTGGCACCGGCTACGCCGCCAGCGACTTCAGCGAGGCGGCAGGCTGGGGGTTCCAGCAATGGCCCGCCGAAGAGCTGTGGCACCGCTCGCTCGCCTCGCTGGGCGCCGAGATCCGCCGGGACATCGGCGATACTCCCGCCTACATCACCTACGACATCGACAGCCTCGATCCCGCCTACGCGCCCGGCACCGGCACGCCGGAGATAGGCGGGCTGACCACGCCGCAGGCGATGGAGCTGATCCGGGGGCTCAAGGGCATCAATGTCGTGGGATGCGATCTGGTGGAAGTCTCGCCGCCCTACGATACATCAGGTAACACGGGTCTGGTGGCGGCGAACCTGCTGTATGAGATGCTGTGTATCCTTCCCGGAGCCAGCGCGTGAGGCGCGGACGGGATCAGGTATTTTTAAAAGGGTGCAGAGGGGGATGGTGCGCATGATCTGGCTTGTAGTGATTTTCGGGATCGTGGCCGGATTGGCCTATATCCGTCTGGCACCTTCGGACGTGAGCCGGTGGCATCGGCCCATCGGTGCTGCGGAGGATGTGGACGGGGTCGGCTGGTCCGCGCGGGTGATCCCGGCGGGGGGGGAGACGCTGTCGAAGCTGCATCAGGCCATGCTTGCGCTGCCGCGCACGGAGCTTTTGGCCGGCGGTGTGGGCGAGGGGCGCCTGACCTATGTCACACGCTCGCGGATCATGGGGTTTCCCGATTACACCACGATCGAGCGGGACGGCGATGTGATCAAGCTGTATGCCCGGTTGCGTTTTGGGCGGTCAGATCTTGGGGTCAATGGCGCGCGATTGCAGCGGGTGATCGAAGCCGCGCGGGGATAGCTCGGAGGTAAAGCACCCCTCCTGCGTTTCGCGCCACATCGGCACGTTGAGCGACATCTGGCACTGTGCCGTGAACATGCGCCCACCCACCTGAAGGCAGATGGATTCGCCCAGCTCGATCCGGGCGCCGCCGCTGTCGGTGCAGTAGCAATCGATGGTACGACCCTGGGGAGTAACCACATCCGCAAGGCCGGGGGACGCCACGAGGGCGCAGGCAAAGATCAAATGTTTCATGGTGGCAGCATAGCATGGCGCGCCCCTTGACCAAAAGGGTTTGATGGGTCACTTCGTCGCTATGATACCTCTCGACCGGCTTGCCCAGATCAACGACCGTTTTGAATACCTCGAGGCCGCGATGGCCACGGCGGGCGGCGATATTTCCAAGATGGCACGCGAATACAACGCCCTGCGGCCCGTCGTTGAACAGATCGGCGCGTATCGCGGATTGCTGCGCGATCTGGAGGGCGCGCGGGAGATGCTGGACGATCCCGACATGGCCGCCATGGCGCGCGAGGAGATCGCGGCGCTGGAGGCGCAGCGCCCGGCGGCGGAGGCGGCCTTGCAACTGGCGCTGTTGCCCAAGGATGAGGCGGATGCGCGCCCCGCCATGCTGGAGATCCGGCCCGGCACGGGCGGTGACGAGGCGGCGCTGTTTGCCGCCGATCTGCTGCGCATGTACCAGCGCTATGCCGAGGCGCGCGGCTGGAGCGTTGACATGGTCGAGCAGCAGATGACCGAGCTGGGTGGCGTCAAGGAAGTCGTGGCGCACATCAAGGGCGAGAACGTCTTTGCCCGGCTCAAGTTCGAGAGCGGTGTGCACCGGGTGCAGCGCGTGCCCGCGACCGAGAGCGGCGGACGCATCCATACCTCGGCGGCGACGGTGGCGGTGTTGCCGGAGGCGGAGGATGTGGATATCCAGATCGACGCGAATGACATCCGCATCGACACCATGCGCGCGTCCGGATCGGGCGGGCAGCACGTCAACACCACCGATTCCGCCGTGCGCATCACGCACATCCCCAGCGGGATCGTCGTCACCAGTTCCGAGAAATCGCAGCACCGCAATCGCGAGATCGCCATGCAGGTGCTGAAATCCCGGCTGTTTGATGCGGAGCGGCAGCGGGTGGACAGTGAACGGTCCGACGCGCGGGCCGCACAGGTCGGCAGCGGCGACCGATCCGAGCGGATCCGCACCTATAATTTCCCCCAAGGCCGCATGACGGACCACCGGATCAACCTCACGCTTTATAAGCTGGATGCGGTCATGCAGGGCGATCTGGATGAGATCGTCGATGCGCTGACGGCGGACGCGCAGGCGCAGCAGCTTGCCGCGATGCAGTCGTGAGCACCGCCGCCGTCGCCATGGCGCAGGCCGCCGCCCGGCTGCGCGCCGCCGGTGTGCCGGATCCCGCGCGCGACGCGCGGCTGCTGCTGGCACACGCGGCGTCGGTCGATGCGGCGCGGGTCACCTTGATTGCCCCCGAAGAGATCGCCCCCGAGATTGAGGAGCGGTTTGAGCAGCTTGTCGCCTTGCGCGCCGTGCGGGTGCCGGTCTCGCAACTGGTGGGGGAGCGGGCTTTTTACGGGCGCGGATTCAAGGTCAGCCGCGATGTGCTGGATCCGCGCCCCGAGACGGAAACGCTGATCGAGGCGGCGCTGGCCGCGCCGTTTGACCGGGTGCTGGATCTGGGCATTGGATCGGGCTGTATCCTCGTCAGCCTTCTGGCGGAACGGACCGGTGCGCAGGGCGTGGGCGTCGATCTGTCGGAGGCTGCCTGCCTGCAGGCGAGCGCCAATGCGGTGCTGCACGGGGTGGCCGATCGTGCGGATATCCGGCAATCGGATTGGTTCGGCGCGGTCGAGGGGCGCTTTGATCTGATCGTGAGCAATCCGCCCTACCTCGCGCGGGCCGAGATGGCCGATGTCGCGCCGGAGTTGGCATTGCACGAACCTGCGATGGCGCTGACCGACGGGGCCGATGGCCTCAGCGTCTACCGATTGATCGCGGCGCGGGCGCAGGGGTATCTGAGCGCCGGGGGCCGCGTGCTTGTTGAAATCGGCCATCTGCAGGGGCCGGATGTGCGCGCAATCTTTGCCGCCGAAGGATGGGCCGATATCGCCGTGCTACCCGATCTGGACGGGCGCGACCGCGTCGTTCAGGCGCAAAATCCCGCTTGACGGCGTCAATGCGCCACATATTTTGCGGTTTGCCCCTTTTCCTTGCCGAAAACTGCGGCTATCAAAAGGGAGTTGCAGTGACGGACACAGGCGTGTCCCCCGCGGCGTCAAGCCAACAACGACGGGCGATTGGCCCAGATTGATGTGCTCCGACGGCAGATTGCCGGTCCGGGCACGAGACAAAACAGCACCAAAGGCTGATCCTCTCTATGAAACCTCAAAGATCGCGTTCGCGTAACAACAAAAACCGCAACCGTGGTGGCAACAATCAGGGCGGCAACGTCGTCAACCGCGTGTTCGACAGCTCCGGCCCCGAGGGCAAGGTGCGCGGCACCCCGCAGCAGGTGATCGAGAAATACAATCAGCTGGCACGCGACGCGATGCTCAGCAATGACCGCGTCGCGATGGAGAATTTCCAGCAGCACGCAGAGCATTATCTGCGGATGCTGTCCGAGGCGCAGAAGGAACAGGACGCCAAGCGCGAAGAGCAGGAGCGCCAGAACCGCGAGCGTCAGGCGGAGCGGGACCGTGAGCGTGCCGAGCGTCAGGAGCGGGAAGCCGCAAATCAGGCCAAGAACGCCGAACGCCAGCAGGAGACGCAGCCCGACGCGCAGCAGGACGAAGCGCAGCCGTCGGCGGAGGACGACAGCACGCTGGTCGAAACCCCCGAGAGCAAGCCAAAGACGCGCCGCGCGCCGCGCCGCAAGAAGCCCAAAGCCGAAGAGGGTGAAGGGCAGAATGACGGCGGCGCCAAAGACGGCGGCGATCAGCCCGAAGCGGCTGAGTAAGCCGCCCCCGAGGTCCGATTGGAAAAAGCCCTGCCACTTGGCGGGGCTTTGTCGTTTTTGGGGTTAAGGCGCGTCCAGCGCGCGGGCCAGCGCGCAGAACCCTTCCAGCGGGATCTGTTCGGCCCGGTCGGTGGGTTTAAGACCGGCGGCGATCAGCCGGTCCTCGATATCGGGGGCCTGTCCCTTAAGGGCCGCGCGCAGCATCTTGCGGCGCTGGTTGAACGCGGCGGCCACGACACGCGACAGGGTGGCCGCGCGCGCGGGAAAGCGTGGCTCTGCCAGGGCGGTCAGATGCACCACGGCAGAGGAGACTTTTGGCGGCGGTGTGAAGGCTTCGGGCGGCAAGGACAGCGCAATGGCCGCGTCAGAGCGCCACTGCGCGAGAATCGCCAGTCGTCCGTAGGCCTTGGAGCCGGGGCGGGCCACAATGCGCTCGGCCACTTCGCGTTGGAACATCAGGGTAAGGCTTTGCCAGTAGGGCGGCCAGTCGGGCGGGGTGAGCCAGCGCACCAGCAGTTCCGTGCCGACGTTATAGGGCAGGTTGGCGGCCACCCGGATGGGGGGTGTCAGATGCGCAAGCGGATCGATTTCCAGCGCGTCCCCCTCGATAATCTCAAGCTGGCCGGGGTAGGCGGCGGCGATTTCCTCCAGCGCGGGCAGGCAGCGGCGGTCCTTTTCGATGGCGAGCACCCGGCGGGCGCCCTCGCTCAGCAGACCGCGCGTCAGGCCACCGGGGCCGGGGCCGATCTCCAGCACGTCGCAGCCCGACAGATCACCCGCCTGCCGCGCGATCTTGGCCGTGAGGTTGAGATCCAGCAGAAAGTTCTGGCCCAGCGATTTGCGCGCGCTCAGCCCGTGCGCGGCGATGACCGCGCGCAGCGGGGGCAATCCGTCGATCTGGCTCATCGAGTGGCCATATCGTGAGCAAGCCGGATCGCGTGGGTCATGCTCGACGGGTTGGCGATGCCACGCCCGGCGATGTCAAACGCGGTGCCGTGATCGGGTGAGGTGCGCACAAACGGCAGGCCCAGCGTGACGTTCACGCCGCGGTCAAAATCCAGCGTCTTGATCGGGATGAGCGCCTGATCGTGGTACATCGCAATCGCCGCGTCATAGCGCGCGCGGGCGGCGGCGTGGAACATCGTATCGGCGGGCAGCGGCCCGGTGAGCGCGTAGCCCTCGGCCTGCATCTGCGTGATGAGGCCTCCGATCCAGTCAAGCTCTTCGGTGCCCATGGCCCCGCCTTCGCCCGCGTGGGGGTTCAGGCCCGCGATCGCGATGCGCGGGGCGGCGACGCCGAACTGATCGCGCAGTCCGGCGTGCGTACTCTCGATCGTGCGGCGCAGCAGCGCGGGGGTCAGCGCGTGCGGCACCTCGGCGAGTGCGATGTGGATCGTCGCGGGCACCACCCGCAGCGCGTCGGAGGCGAGCATCATCACAACGTCCACGTCGCCCGCGAGGGCGGCGAGGTATTCGGTATGGCCGGGGTAGGCAAAATCCGCCCCGTCCTTGAGCGCCTTTTTGTGGATGGGCGCGGTGCAGATGGCGCTGGCTGCCCCTTGCTGTACCAGATCGACGGCGCGGGCGATCACGTCGATCACCCCTTGCGCATTGCGCGGATCCGGCGTGCCCGGCGTGGCGTCCCCGGCAAAGGGATGGGCCAGAACGGGCAGGGCGCGCGCGCTCACATCGGTCGCTTGGGCAGGATCGTCGATCACCTCATGCACGCAATCTGCGGGCAGGTGGCGCGGGTCGCCCAGCCACAGCATCGGCACGCGGTCGGCCAGCCGCGCCCAGGCGCGGGCCGCGATTTCGGGGCCGATGCCTGCGGGTTCCCCGCAGGTCAGAACAACGGGTTTCATGGATAGACGATACGGGCGTCCGCGCGCAGCTCGGCCAGCAGGCTGTCGGCAAAGCCCGACAGGCGGCGCTGGCGGATCGAGGCTGCGACCTCCTCGCGGCTGACGTCGGCGTTTTGCGCAGCGGTGCGCCCGCAGAGCATCAGGAACACCAGCGCCTGTCCGTCAGAGCGGGTCAGCGCGGTTGAGACTTCGCCGGGATCCAGCTTGCTCAATTCGATGGCGAAGTCCTGCGGAATCTCGCCGGGCACGCGGCTTTCGCGGTCCAGCACGCCCTCGGGCTGACCCTTGGCAAAGCCATAGAGATCGTCGCAGACGTCGACCTGCGCGCGCAGGTTGGCCGCCTGTTGCAATGTCTCGGGCGAGCGCCCACCGGCCATGTAGTAGGCGGCGTATTCGATCGCGGCGTATTCCGGCACCGGCGCGCCGGTTTCCTCGATATCGCGCAGCTGGAACAATGCCACGGCATTGGGGATGTTGAGCGGTTGCGTGACCTCCCCCGGTGCCAACGACAGGATCAGCGGCTGCAGTGCCGGCGGCAGGTTCGACAGCGCCTGCCAGGGCAGACGCCCGCCGTTGCCGCGGGTGGCGGTGGCCGAATACTGGCGCGCAAAGCTGGAGAATTCCGCCGTCGATTGCGACTGCGCAATCTTTTCGGCGATGGCCTGTACCTGTGCGGCGCGCGGGGGCGGGGCAGGAATGATGATCTCGGACACCAGCACGCGGATGTTCGATCCGCCCGCCGATTGGCTGGCCAGCGCGCGGTCAATCTCCGCCTCCGAGATCTGGACCCGCCCGGCAAAGCGCGCGCGGATCAGTTCGCGCCAGGCCACACCGCTGACGACAAAATCGCGGTAGGTCTCGCGTGCAATCCCCGCCTGCTCAAGCGCCTGGGTGAACTCGGCGCGCGTCAGGTTCGCGCGGCCCGCGAATTCCTCAAGGGCTGCGTTGATGTCGGCTTCGGTCAGTTGCAGGCCAACATCGCGGATCTCCGCGTTGCGCAGGCGCTCGTTGATAAGGCTTTCGATGGCCGCGTCGCGGGTGGCCCCGGGGGCGCGCAGGATCTGCAAAAAGCGGATCCGCTGCTGTACCTCGAATTCGGTCACGGCGGTGTCGTTTACCTTGACCACCGGGGCAAAGAGGTTTTGCGCCACACCGGGCAGGGCCATGCCGGCCACGAAGGCGGCGGCGAGAAGGGGGCGGAGGGCTAGTTTGAACATGAGCGGACGTATCTTTCTGTGCCTGTATCGGCGGCAAAGCCGCGCAATCCAATGTTAAATCCGAAATCCGTGGAGGGCTCAACACTTGTCGAGGTTGTATAGCGGCGCTTCACGCTGAGATCGACCGTGACGCATTCGTTTTCGTAGCTCAGGCCGATCCCCGCCGTTGCCGCGCGGTCGGAAGCGATGTCATAGCGCCAGTCGGCGCTGGCGGTCCAGAACTGGTTGATCCGGTAGCTGCCGTCGAGGGTGAATTCGGATACCTCGCGGTCGCGGTCCTCGGCGGGGTCCTCTTGCAGCCAGACGTAGGATCCCCCGATGCGCCCGCGCGCAAAGCTGTAATCGCCGCGCAGCTCGGCCTTGGACACGGCGAGGTTTTCCTCAAACAGGCTGCGCCCGGTCAGGGCGAGCCCGGCGCCACTGTCGATCTGGGCGGCGATCAGCAGGTCGGAGCGCGCGCCATCAAGGCCGGAGGTCGTGGAAAAACCGGTATCGGCGTTGTTGCGGAAGATCTGGCCGACGGTCACATGTGCGTCCCATCCCATTGGATCGAACCGTGACCACCCCAGACCAACGGCGGCCACGCTTGCGCGTTCGCGGCGGTCCTCGCGCGGGAAGCGCGACAGGCTGACAAGGTTGCCCTGATCGAATTCCACCCGCGTCGATTCCTCGTTGGGGATATCGAGCCGGTCGCCCCCCGTCCACGCCAGTTGCACCACGGGTTCAAGGATCTGTCGCACGCCGTTTGTGCCCACCCGCGCCAGCGGGTAGCGCAGGGCGATTGCGCCGTGGGGAACGATTTCGCTGGGCGAGGACGGTGTCGTGTCATCCTGGCTGATCTTGAAGGTGTTGAACGACACGCCGAGGGTCAAATCGGCGCGCAGACCGTTCGTAAAGGTCGCACTGCGCAGCCAGTCGATCTGTGCGTTCAGCCGGGCCACATCGCGACCGTCGACGATGTCGTCGGGATCGTCGCTATCCACGCTCAGGTCCGAATTCCGCCGGTGGCTATGGGCCTCAAGGCTGGTACGGATTTCTCCGCCCAAGGTCCGCGGGAAGAAGCGGCGTTCGTATTCGCCATCGAGCACGAGCGTTGGCAGGGTCGCGTTGACCTCGCCGTCGCGCAGGGTCTTGAAGTTGAAGAAACTCGCCCGGATGTATTCATCGCGCCGCGCCCGGCTGACCCGCAGTTCTGAGCGCAGACGGTCGGCGTCGGAATAGCCGTAGGTATCAAGGTAGCCGTCGTCGCTCACCGTCTCCAGGCCAAACCGCAGGGTGAAATCCTCGGGCAGGGCAAATTCACCGCGACCAAAGAGATAGCCGCGCGTCTCCCCCTCGCGCAGATCATCGCGGGTGATGGCGCCGTCCAGCTGGATCCGCCCGTTGCGGTAGGCCTGGCGGTAGCGCAGCTCAAGCGTGGTGGTGGAACTGCTGAGGTAGGGGGTGATAGTCAGGTCACGCTTTTCGCTCAGCCGCACGAAATACGGGATCTTGAGCCCGACGCCCAATTGCGAGGTTGAGCGTACCGAAGGCACCAGAAATCCCGTCGCGCGTTCGACCGTGGGGCCGGGCAGGCGCAGGCGTGGCAGCCAGAACACCGGCAGCGTGCCGATGCGGAATTGCGCGTCGTCGAAGTAAAGCTGGCGTTCGACCTCGTCGTGGATGACACGGCGCGCCCTGATCTGCCACAGCGGCGGGCGCCCGTCGTCGCAGATCCGGCAAGAGGTCACGGCGGTCTTATAAAGCTGGTTATAGCGCCCGTCGACCCGGTCAATCTGCACCGCGGCCAATTGCAACTGCTGGTTCAACACCAACCGCGCGCCCGTCAGGATGCCGTTGCGCAGATCGGCATCAAGGGACGCGGCATCGGCGACGATCACCGTATCGGTGCCTTCTGTCAGGGTGATCGGCCCCTCGATGCTCAGCGCGCCGCTGCCCTGATCGTAGCGGATTGCGCTGGCGCGCAGGCGCACGTCACCCTGAAACGCCTCGACGTTGCCCTGGGCCACCAGAACGCGGTCACGGGTGATGAAAAGCTGATCGGCCACCAAAAGCGCGGGATCCGTGGGGCGCGTTTGCGCGCCGGCCCAGATGGGCGCGAGGATCACAAGAAGCGTGAGCAGCCAGCGCATCCTAGCCGTCCTCACGATGCAGCAAGAGGCCCATTGCCAGCAGGATTGCCGCCACCGGCGGCGCCCAGGCGGCAAGCATGACGGGGATCTGTCCGTTTTCCCCCAGGATCTGCGCAAAGCTGCGAATGAAATACAAGCCGAACCCCAAAAGCACCGCGGACAGTACCGCAACGCCTGTCCCCCCGCTCTGGTATGGCGCATGGTGAATGCGCTCGCAACCAGAACCATGGCCATCAGAAAAAGCGGCCGCGCCAGTTCCACCTGAAGCCAGACCTGATGCCTGCGCGGGCTGAAACCGGAAAATTCCAGCTGTCGGATAAAGCTGGGCAGATCGTAGATCGAAATCGTGCCGGCACTGCCGAAACTGTCGCGGATCCGGTCGAGCGTGAGGGTGGAGGGCAGGGTCATCCGCTCCGCGTAGGCGCTGTTGGCTTCGGCGTTCACGCCCGCGCGCAGGGGCCATGACTTTGCGTTCTTCAGATCCCAGCCATCGGGGCCAAGGGCCGCACTCTCCGCCTCGATCCGCTGGATCGGGCCGCCGCCGGTCTCGTAGCTGATAAAGGTCACGTCATAGAGCACCGATCCATCGTTGTTCGAGCGCCACGCGCGGATCACCGTCTGCCCCTCGGCGGTGCCCTGTCGCAGCCACAGCCCTTCGTCCGAGATCGACAGCGCCGAGGCACCGTCGCTGCGGAAATTGGCCGACAGCTGCTCAAACCGTTTTGAGGCGGCCGCAACAATCGGGTTGAACATCGTTACTGCCAGCACCCCGATGATCCCCGCCACTGCCAGTGGCGACATCAGCGACGCCAGCGCGGAGCGGCCGGCGGCGCGGGTCACGACCATCTCGGAGGAACGTGCCAGCGAGATGAACAGAACCACCGTGGCCAGCACCACGATCAGCGGCAGGATCAGGTTGATCGTCTGCGGCGCGTCCAGCAGCGTCAGCATCAGCAGATCGCGAAAGCTCAGGCTGTCGGCAAAGGAGCGGCCGGCCTGCTCCAAAAGCCCTGTCAGCACGATCAACGTGAACAGCACGGTCGTGATGAGCAGAAAGCTCATTGCGAAGCGGCGCGCGAAATAGAGATGCAGGATCATGCGGCCGCCCTGCGTCGTTTGAGCCGCGCGCGCCAGCCGGGATTGGCCGCGTGCACCAACATCCCGCCCGCAAGCACCAGCCCCACAAGGCTGGGCAGGTACAAAAGCGGCCAGAGCGCCGCGTCATCGCGCACCTCGCCCACCAGCGTGCTGCGCGCGCCGTCCAGCGCAATCAACAGGCCAAAGGCGATCACGATCTCCCGCCAGACGCCGAACCGCGAGAACCCGCCGATCAGCAGCGTCGAAAATCCGATCAGGGCGGCCACAAGGCAAAACAGCGGACCCGCGAAGCGCGCGTGCAGCTCCTCGGCGATGTCCCCCCGGCTGTCGCCCGACCGCGCGGCGAGATCATCCCAATCCCCCAGCAAGCCGGGCGTTGCGGTATTCGCGATTGTGAGCGTCTCGACCGTATCGGTGCTGACCAGGGCGGAGATGTCGAAAGAGAAATCGGCAAAATTTGCGGTCGACAGGCGCAGTTGGTCCCGGTCGAGCCTTTGGGCGAGACCGTCGACCATGATCAGCGTCGTCGCGTCGCCACTGCGCACCAGATAGGCCTCGGCGGCGGTATAGATCACGCCCTGCGTCGCGTCGCGCCGGTCAGAGAGGAACACGTCGCGCAGCACGCCTTCCTCGTCGATGTCACGGGTATAGAACGTCACCTGTTCGGTGGGGTGCAGGAACGTGCCTTCGGTCAAAAGCCGGGAGGTGATGTTCTGGGCGATCTCGCGCTCGCGTTCCTCCAGCTCGGCCTGCGCCATGGGGACAAGGAAATTCGTGAGCACCGCCAACGCCAGCGCCACACAGCCTCCGTAGATCGCCACGGGTCGCGCCAACCGCCACGGGCCCGAACCTGTCGCCTGCAAAACCGTCAATTCACTGTCGGAACTCATGCGGTTGGTCACGTAGACGGCGGCAGCAAAGGTGGCGATGGGCAGCACGGTCGCGATGAGTTTGGGCAGGCCCAATGCGCTGAATTCAAGAAAGACAAACGCGGTCTGACCGTCCCCGATCAGCCGGTCGAACAGGACGACGGCGCGGTTGATCCAGAAGATCGCCACCAGAACGAGTGAGAAAAACCCAAACAGCACAAGCAGTTGCGACACAACGTAGCGGTCGAACCGGCTCACATGCTTTCTCCCCGATGGTGGCAGCCTATCGGCTTTGCGCCCTTTGTTGCCGGGACAATAGACCAAACACCGGGCGGCGAAAACGGGGAAATCCGCAGGCTCTGGTCACGGGCGCGTGGGCGCGCTACCTCTGGGCGGACTGATAGATTGAAAGGCTACCCCATGCGCACGCTGACCCCCATCTCCTTTGCCGATCTCGACCTTGACGCCATCGCCGGTGCCGAGGGGCGCGTGGCGATCTTTGTCGATGCCGAGGGCAAGCTTGATCCCGGCGCGCGGCGGGTCAACAAGCTGACCAAGGGCGCGGTGGCGCGGCTGGTCGACAGCGACCGCTGGGCCAAGATGAAGGACGCAGACAGGGTGGCGCTTGCCTATCCTGCGGGCATGGCGGCCGAGGCAGTCGATGTGATCCGGCTGGAGCGCGCGGCAAAGGCGCCGGAGGCCCGTCGGGCAGGCGCGGCGCTCGCCAAGGCGCGCGGCGGCAAGGGTGATCTGCTGGTGCTTGCGGGTCCGCTGCGCCGGGCCGAGGAGGTCGTCTATGGCCTTGCCGCGCGCGATTACGCCTTCGAGGATCACAAGAGCGCCGACAGCACCCGCGACGGGGCGGTTGCGGTCATGCACGGTAAATCGGCGGAGCTTGAAGCCGCGAGCGCGCCGCTGCTGGCGGTGGCCGAGGGCGCGCATATGTGCCGCGATCTGACGAACGAGCCTGCCAATGTGCTCAGCACCACCGCCTACGCAGAGCGGCTCAAAGAGATGGAAAGCCTCGGCCTCAAGGTTGAAGTTCTGGATGAAGATCAGCTGGCAAAGCTGGGGATGCGCACGCTTTTGTCGGTGGGGCAAGGGTCGGTCACGCCATCCTACGTGGTGGTGATGCGCTGGGACGGTGGCGGCGACGAGGCGCCGCTGGCGCTGGTTGGCAAGGGCGTGGTGTTCGACACCGGGGGGATCTCGCTCAAACCCTCGGGCGGGATGGAGGACATGACGATGGACATGGGCGGCTCTGCCGTGGTGGCGGGCGTGATGCGCACGCTCGCGCTGCGCAAGGCCAAGGCAAATGTCGTGGGTCTGGTCGGGCTGGTCGAAAACATGCCGTCGGGCAACGCCACCCGTCCGGGCGATGTCATCACCTCGATGAAGGGCGACACGGTCGAGGTCATCAACACTGACGCCGAGGGGCGTTTGGTGCTGGCCGATGTGCTGTGGTACGCGCAGGAGGAATTCAAACCTTCCGGGATCATTGATCTGGCCACGCTGACGGGCGCCATCATCGTGGGGCTCGGCCACGACAACGCCGGTGTGTTCTCCAACAACGACGCGTTCTGCAACGCCTTCCTCAAGGCGGCGGAGGCCGAGGGCGAGGGCGCGTGGCGGATGCCGCTGGGCGACGGCTATGACAAGCTGATCAAGAGCCGGATCGCGGATATCAAGAACACTGGCGGGCGGGCCGCGGGTTCGATCACCGCGGCGCAATTCCTGCAACGCTTCGTCAAGGAAGACTGCCCGTGGATCCATCTGGACATCGCGGGCGTGGCCTCGGTCAAATCCGAGACGGCACTGGCACCTGCGGGGGCGACGGGGTGGGGTGTGGCTGCCCTCAATCGCCTGATCGCCGACGGCTACGAGGCGGAGTGACCCCTTGGCCAACGCCATGTTCTACCACCTGACCCAGCGCCCGCTGGACGCCACCCTTCGGATGCTGCTGGAGAAATCCCTTGCCGCCGACTGGCGCGTGGCGGTGCGCGGCACGGATGAGGCCGGTCTGCGCGCGCTGGATCAGGCGCTGTGGCTCGGGGCGGAGGACAGCTTTCTGCCGCACGGGCTTGCCGGTGGGGCGCATGACGCGGCGCAACCGATCCTGCTGGGCACAGGGGATGTGAGCGCCAACGCGCCGCAGTGCCTGATGGCCGTGCACTCCGCCGATGTCAGTGTGGCGGAGGCGCAGGGGCTTGAGCGGGTCTGTATTCTCTTCGACGACGACGACGTGCCCAAGGCGCACGCCCGCACCCACTGGAAGACGCTGACCGACGCGGGGATCAAGGCGCAATACTGGTCCGACCAGTCGGGCCGCTGGGAGATGTTGCGCGAGGCCTAGCGCGCCGCAGCGCGGGTATAAAGCCGGGCGATCGTCTCCTCCAGATCCATGCCCGCCGCCGTGACCATGCGCGACAGGATACTGATCGGTGCAAAGGTCCAGAAGCTGCACGCCTCAAGCAGATAGGGCGTGCCGGTATCGGCGTGGATGCGGAAATCGAACAGCGCGTAATCGCGGCATCCCAGTGCCGCGTGCAGCGTCAGCGCCATTTGGCTCAATTCCTCCCTCAGCGCGTCATCAAGGGGCGCGGGGCAGGTTGTCTCGAGGCTGGGTGCGTCCCAGCTGCGTTTGGTAATCGCGCCGGAGCTGTCCACGTCGACCTTGTCCTCGCGGCGGCGGATCGGGTGGGCATCGCTAACGTGGTATTCGAGGATCGGCAACACCTGCGGTCGGGCCTCAAGCTCAAGCACACCGACGCGGACCTCGCGACCGGGCACGAAGGCTTCGATCAGCGCGGTCGTGTCGTGGCCCAGGGCCGTCTGCACCGCCTGCGCCAGATCTTCGGGATGCTTCACGAGGCTCAGACCGATGGAGTTATCCTCTGTATCGGGTTTCACGATGCAGGGACCGGACCAGTCGGGCAGGGGATCGCCCTGCGTGAGGCGATGCGCGCGCGCCGTGCGCACCCCGGCGGCATCGGCCACCGCCTTTGTCTGCCATTTCGAGGTCGAAATCACATTCGCGGCGAGCGACGGGCCGATGACTGGCACCCCCAGCATGGTTTCGAAAAAGTCGCGCCAGACGGTCATGCCCGGCGGGCAGAACATGAAGGGCACCACCAGATCGACCGTGTCGCACAGGGCCACCACCGCATCCAGACCGCAGGGCGCCTCCGCCTCCTGATCGGCTTTGCGCAGGAACAATTTGCCTTCTGGTGTTACCCGCAGCACATCGGCGCGCATGCCAGCTGGCGTCAGGGTTGCTGCGTGGTATGTGGCCGACAGATCGTGGTAGAATTGCGTTGTGGTTGCACCGACAAGGTGAAGAAGTCGCATGATGTCAAAGCCTTCCGCTGTGTCCCGCTGAGTTAGCGCGGGACAGCCAAGAGGCTAGCGGCTCAGCCGTAATTCACCGTTCGAGATTTCGATCCGGCCCCAGCGTTCCAGATATCCCATGCCGAGGAGGGAGCCGGGCATTTCACCGCCATTGACCGAGGCCCGCACGTTGGTGTCGGTGATATCTCCCAGCTTGACGGTGTCGATCTGAACGGGGGCTGTGCGGACCTCGCCATTGGCGGTGCGCGCCCGCCCGATGTAGTTGAGCGTATCGGGGTCCAGACCCGCGCGCGCGGCGTCGGCCTCGCTCAGCACCATGTCGGTCGCGCCGGTATCCACGACAAAGCGCACGGGCGCGCCGTTGAGCTCAAGCGTGAGGTAGTAATGGCCGTCCGGCTGGCGCGGCACGGCGATCTGGCCTTCGCCGATCTGCACCATCTGATCGCGCATCGTCTGGCGCTGCACATCATTCCAAAGCCCGTAACCCGCGACGACACCCAGAAAGATGAAACCCCATATCATCGCCATCTGCACCAGCTTGCCAAGGCCGTCGCGGTTCTGCATGAAAAACCACCCCGCAACGGCAAGGCCGATCAGGACAAGATAAAGAACCGAAGCTGTGTTTTCCGCTGACATCAGGCACATCCTTTCGGGGCAGATATAGGCGCGCGACGCGCCCGGGCCAAGTCTCAGACGAAACCGAACTCCGCCAGACCGTCGAGCACGAATTGCACCGAAAGGGCCGCCAGCAGCATCCCGAACAGTCGGGTGATGACGTTGATGCCCACCTTGCCCAACGCGCGTTCCAGCCCGCCGGACAGGCGCAGCATCGCGTACATGATCAACAGGATCACCGCCGTGATACCAAGGATCGTGACCAGGCCCTCGCCGCCCGGTTTCTGCCCGATCAGCAGGATGACCGACGCGATGGAGCCCGGACCCGCGATCAGCGGAATCGCCATCGGAAATACCGACGGATCATCGGTAGGCTCATCCGCCTCGGCCGTGTCCTCGCGGCGTTTTTGGCGGCGGTCGAACAGCATGTCGAGCGCGGTCAGGAACAAAAGGATCCCCCCGCCACACGAAAGGCAGGCATTGAGATACCGATAAACTCCAGCACCTGCTCGCCAAACAAGGCAAAGACGCACAGCACGCCGCCCGCTACGATCACCGCGCGCCCCGCGATGCGGGCGCGCGCCTTGGTGGCCTGACCCTGCGTCAGCGCCAGGAACACGGGTGCGATGGCGATAGGGTCGATCACCACGAACAGCGTCACGAACGCCGTGATCATATAGGCGGTATCAAGGATCACGCTTCGGCCTTCTCAAGCTTTTCTTCGGCGGCCATCCACATCGCCTCGGCGCGTTCCAGCGCCTCCATCACTTCGGCGTATTTGCGGTTCCAGACCTCCAGCTCGCCGACCTTGTCCTTTTCGTAGAGCGCCGGATCGGCCAGCTTTTTGGCCAGCTTGTCGCGCATTTCGTTGATCTTGGTCACGCGGGCTTCGGATTTGCGCGCCTCCGAGCGCAGGGCCAGGATCTCGTCGCGGCTGGCGCGTTTTGGCTTGGGCGCTTCGGCCTTCGGCTTGGCGTTCTTGCTCACGGGTTTTTCGACCGTCAGCAGCATCTTGCGGTACGCCTCCAGATCATCCTCGTAGGGTTTGACCGTGCCGTCGGATACCAGCCACAGACGGTCCGCCACCATCGACAGCAGGTGCATGTCGTGGCTGACGAGGATCACCGCGCCGTTGTAGCGCGTCAGCGCCTCCACCAGCGCCTCGCGGCTCTCGATGTCGAGGTGGTTGGTCGGCTCGTCGAGGATCAGCAGATGCGGCGCGTCGAGCGTCGCCAGCAGCAGCGACAGCCGCGCCTTTTGTCCGCCCGACAGGCGGCCCACTTCGGTCTCCGCCTGCTCGGGACCAAGGCCAAATCCCGCCAGCTGCGCGCGCAGTTTCGACGGCATCACGCCCGGCCGCGCCGAAATCATGTGTTGCAGCGGGGTCTCGTCGATGTGCAGCTCGTCCACCTGATGCTGGGCAAAAAACCCGATGCGCAGCTTGTTGGAATTGATCGCCTTGCCCCCAAACAGCACCAGCCGGTTGCTAAGCAGTTTCGACAGGGTCGATTTGCCCTGACCGTTCTTGCCCAGCAGCGCGATGCGGTCGTCCTGGTCAATGCGCAGGTTCAGACGGCTCAGCACCGGGTTGCCCTCGGTATAGCCGGTCGATCCGCCCTCGATCGAGATGATCGGCGGGCTCAGCTCGTCGGGCTGCGGGAAGGTGAACACCTTGCGCGCCGCTTCCTCCGGCGGGGTGATCATGTCCATCTTTTCGATCATCTTCAGGCGGGATTGCGCCTGTTTCGCCTTGGATGCCTTGGCTTTGAAGCGGTCGACAAAGGCCTGCATGTGATCCTTACGGGCCTGTTGTTTCTTGGCCATCGCGGCCTGCACGGCGCGGCGTTCGGCGCGCTGGCGCGCGAATTGGTCGTAGGGGCCCTGATAATAGGTCAGCTGCCGCTCTTCGAGGTGCAGGATGCCGCCCACGGCGCGATTGAGCAGCCCGCGGTCGTGGCTGATGATGATGACCGTATGGGGATATTTGGCGAGGTATTGCTCCAGCCACAGCGCCCCTTCGAGGTCGAGGTAGTTGGTTGGCTCGTCGAGCAGCAGCAGATCGGGCTGCGCGAACAGCACCCCGGCCAGCGCCACGCGCATCCGCCAGCCGCCTGAATAGGCGGAGCAGGGCTGCTGCTGGTCTTGGTCGTCGAAGCCCAACCCCTTGAGGATGCTCGCCGCGCGGCCCTCGGCGCTCCATGCGTCGATGTCGGCCAGCCGCGACTGGATGTCGGCGATGCGCCCCGGATCGGTGGCGGTCTCGGCTTCGGCCATCAGCTCGGCGCGCTCGATATCGGCGGCCAGCACCGTGTCGATGAGCGAGACCTCGGACGACGGCACCTCCTGCGCGACACCGCCGATGCGGGCGCGCGAGGGCAGGGAGATCTCACCCCCGTCCAGCGCCAGCTCGCCCCGGATCAGGCGGAACAGCGTCGTCTTGCCCGCGCCGTTGCGCCCGACAAGGCCCACCTTGTGGCCCTCGGGTATGGTGGCGGAGGCTTCCTCGAACAAGGGGCGCCCCTCGACGGAGTAATTCAGATCTGTGATGCGTAACATGGCCGAGCAAGTGAAGGAGCGCTCCGGCCATGTCAATGCTTGGCTGTGTCAGTTCAAAAGGCCGGGCAGGGCTGTCGCGTCATAGCTTTGGAACGCGACGAGCGGGCTGTTGCTGGCCAGGCTGAAGGCAAAGACGTGCAACTGCTCGCCCGCAAGCGTCGCGCGGCAAAAGCGGTCCTCGCCCGCCAGTGCCTCCGGGCAGGCTTCAAGGTCGACGTGGGGCACGGCGGCTTCGAAGGTTTCGTAATCGAGGGTGAGCGGTGCAGGGGCGTCGGCAAAGGCCGTCTGGGCGAGAGCGCAGGCGAGGACGGTGAGAGCTAGTCGTTTCATTTGGGAGGTATCCTTTGGGTAGATTAAATTCAGATGCGACGGTATCGCTTTAAAACCTTACTAAATTAATCAGGTTTAGCAAGGGCGCTGTTTCGCACCGCTGCAAAGCACCTTCACAAATGCCTTTCCCCTATGGTGCACGCGTGCTAGACGCGCCCCAAATTCAACATAGGAGAGACCCAATGGCTCTTGAGCGCACATTCTCGATCATCAAGCCCGACGCGACGAAACGGAACCTCACCGGCGCCATCGTCAAGAAATTCGAAGACGCGGGCCTGCGCGTCGTCGCATCCAAGCGTATCCACCTGACAAAGGCACAGGCGGGCGAGTTCTATAAGGTCCACGCCGAGCGTCCGTTCTACGACGAGCTGTGCGAATTCATGGCTTCCGCGCCGATCGTCGCACAGGTTCTGGAAGGCGAAAACGCCATCGCGAAAAACCGCGAAGTCATGGGCGCCACCAACCCCGCAGACGCAGAGCCCGGCACGATCCGCGCCGAGTTTGCCGAAAGCGTTGGCGAAAACTCCGTGCACGGCTCGGACGCGCCAGAGACGGCAGCGGTCGAGATCGCGTATTTCTTCTCCGGTCTGGAGCTGGTGGGCTAAGGCCACACCACAGGATTGTTGTGGAAAGGGCGGCCCGTCGGGTCGCCCTTTTTGCTTTTCCGCGAGCGTTGGGCGTGGTCAACTGGCCCAAGTTTCGGAGGATCCCGCCATGACCACCCCCTGCATCATCTGCGTGGCCATTACCGGGTCTGTCCCGCGCAAGGCCGATAACCCGGCGGTGCCCGTCACCGTCTCCGAGCAGATCGAGAGCACCCACGCGGCCTTTGAGGCTGGCGCGTCGATCATGCACGCCCATGTGCGCAACGACGACGAAACCCCGTCGAGCGATCCCGACCGCTTTGCCGCGCTGAAGGAGGGGATCGAGAAACACTGCCCCGGTATGATTGTGCAGCTGTCGACGGGGGGACGGTCCGGCGCGGGCAAGGAACGCGGCGGGATGCTGCCGCTGCGTCCCGACATGGCGTCACTGTCCGTCGGGTCGAACAACTTTCCCACGCGGGTCTACGAGAACCCGCCGGATCTGGTGGGCTGGCTGGCATCCGAGATGCTCAAGTATGACGTGAAGCCCGAGATCGAAGCCTTTGATCTAAGCCACATCTTTCACGCCAAGCTGATGGCGGATCGGGGCGAGCTGGCGGGCGTGCCTTACGTGCAGTTCGTTATGGGGGTGAAGAACGCGATGCCCGCCGACAAACAGGTATTCGATTTCTACGTGGCCACCGTGGCGCGGCTGTTCGGGGCCGATGCGCCATGGTGCGCGGCGGGTGTGGGCGCGCAGCAGATCGTCGTGAACGATTGGGCGATTGCCGCCGGGGGCCACGCGCGCACCGGGTTAGAGGACAACGTGCGCTGGGATCGCGAGACGCTGGCACCCTCGAACGCGGCACTGGTGCAGCGCACCGCCGAGATCTGCGCGCGATACGAGCGGCCCGTGGCCACGCCCGCGCAGGCGCGCGACATCCTCGGGCTGCGCGCGGTTTAGCGCGTCGCGGCCCAGAGGGCAGTGAGCGCCGCGACCGGGTCGTCACTGCCCCAGATCTCGTCGCCGATGCCAAAAAAGTCGGTCAGCGGGGCGAGGGTGCGGATCATCTCGACGTCCAGCGCGCCTTCGGCCACGCAGGGGATCTCGATCATCTCGGACCACCATTGGAACATTTCGGCCTCGGCATGGCTGCCGTCGTCGAGCGCCGAAGGGCGCGTGGGACCAAACGCGATGTAGTCGGCACCGGCCTCGCCCGCGCTCATCCCGTCGTGGCGCGAGCCCGCGCAAAAGCTGCCGACGATGGCATCCTCGCCCAAAGTCTTGCGTGCAAAGCGCACCGAGCGGGCGGCATCGCTCAGATGCACACCGTCGAGGCCCAGACGTTCGGCCAGCAGCGTGTGATCCGCGATCACCAGCGCCACCTCGCGCGCGTCTGTCACCGCGCGCAGGGTGTCGGCGGCGCGGGCCAGTCGGTCCTCGTCGCGGGTGGCGAGTGCCAGGCGCACGCAGGCGGTGGCGTGGGCATCCAGCACCCGGGCGAGCGTGTCGGGAAAACTCGAAAGCTCGATCTCGGAGGGGGTGATGAGGTAGAGCTGCGGCTGTTCGGGGGCGTCTTGCATGGTGTCTCCGGGATCTTTGTTGCGCCCGCAGTAGCGCAGTTTGCGCGCGCCGCCAAGGCTGAGCCGCTTGGCAAGGGCAGCGGCGCGCGGTAGAGGGGCTGCATGAACACGCCCGCCGAAATCCCCGCCATTCCCGCCGTGATCCTCGTGCGCCCGCAGATGGGCGAGAACATCGGGGCGGCGGCGCGCGCGATGCTGAATTTCGGCCTCGATCACATGCGCATCGTGGCGCCGCGCGACGGCTGGCCGAACCCGGCGGCGGTGGCGATGGCGTCGGGTGCGGGGCGGGTGCTGGACGGTGCACAGGTGACGGCGGATGTGGCGCAGGCGGTGGGCGATTGCACGTTCGTCTACGCCACCACCGCGCGCCCCCGCGACATGACCAAACCGGTGTTCACGCCCGAGGCCGCGATGGCCGACGCGCATGCGCGGATCAAGGCGGGCCAGCGGGTCGGGATCCTGTTCGGCCCCGAACGTGCGGGGCTGGAGAATGACGACATCGCGCAGGCCAATGCCATCATTTCGGTCCCGGTGAACCCCGATTTCGCCTCACTCAACCTAGCGCAATGCGTGCTGCTGGTGGGCTATGAATTCATGCGCCAGCGCGCCACCGTCGCGCCCGTACAGGACGGGCTGGCGGGCACCGATTGGGCGCAGCACGCCGAGATCGAGCATCTGGCCAAACACTTCGAAGAGCGCATGGATGTGGCGGGCTTCTTTTTTCCCGACCACAAGGCCCAGTCGATGAAGACCAACCTGCGCAATATGTGGTCGCGCCTGCCGCTGACCCGCGCGGATGTGCAGATGCTGCACGGCACCTTGCGGCAGATGGTCCGCTGGAAGGAACGCGGCTAGACGATTTCGCCGCAAGGGCATACCTCTATCCCCGACAAAGTGACGGAGACCGACATGGCGACCAATCGCAAGCTATTCGAAGAAGTGGGCGAGGGGCAAAGCACCCGGCCCGTGGCCACCAAGGGCGTGATCGACGCCGGAAAGCGCGGCGCACGCGGCGCGATCCGGGTCTGGCTGATGATCCTGTTTGCGCTGGTGTTTCTGATGATCCTCGTGGGCGGGGCGACCCGGCTGACCGATAGCGGCCTGTCGATCACCGAATGGCGCCCCGTGACCGGCGCGCTGCCTCCGCTGAGCGCCGCCGAATGGCAATCCGAATTCGAGAAATACCAGCAGATCGACGAATACCAGTTGCAGAACAAGGGCATGAGCATGGCCGAGTTCAAGGTGATCTATTGGTGGGAATGGGGCCATCGCCAGCTGGGTCGCGTGATCGGGCTGGTCTGGTTCCTGGGATTTGCGTGGTTCGCGCTGCGCCGCCAGATCCCTACGGGCTGGACGCCACGATTGCTGCTGTTGGGCGGTCTTGGCGGGCTGCAAGGCGCGATCGGCTGGTGGATGGTCGCCTCTGGCGTGACCACGGGCGAGGGGATGCTGGACGTGGCCAGCTACCGCCTTGCCACCCATCTGGGGCTGGCGTTCGTGATCCTGGGGTTCATCACCTGGTACGCGCTGCTCTTGGGCCGCTCCGAGCGGGATCTTTTGCAGGTCCGCCGCGCCCGCGAGGCGGGGCTGAGCAAGCGCGCGACGGGGCTGATGCATTTTACCTTCCTGCAAATCCTGCTGGGCGCGCTGGTGGCGGGGATCGACGCCGGGCGCACCTACAACGACTGGCCGCTGATGGCCGGTAGCTTCCTGCCGCCATTCCCGTTCGAGCTTGAGCCGGTCTGGCGCAATTTTTTCGAGAATGCCGGGCTGGTGCAGTTCATCCACCGTATCACGGCGTATCTGCTTTTCGCCTACGGCGCGTTCGTCTGGGTGCAGGGGCGCAAATCGACCCATCCGGCCACGCGCTTTGCCTTTAACGCTGTGATGGCCGTGCTGACATTGCAGGTGGTCTGGGGCGTCCTCACCGTGCTCTACGCCGCACCGGTACAGATCGCGCTTGTGCACCAGGGGCTGGCCGTGATCCTGTGGGTGCTTATCCTGCGGGCGCGCCATCTGGCAATGTATCCGCAGATCGCATCCCTGAGAGGAACCACCGCATGAGCGACTACGATGACCTGATGGCGTTTACCCGCGACACAATGGCCCTGCAGCAGGTGTCAGGGCGGCTGGGCTGGGATCAGGAAACGATGATGCCGCGCGGTGCCGCACCCCAGCGGGCCGAGGAAATGGCCGCGATGGAATCGGTGCTGCACGCGCGCCGCACGGCACCGCAGGTGGGCGACTGGCTGGGCAAGATCGACGCCGAAAGCCTTGACGACGTGGGTCGCGCCAATCTGCGCGAGATCCGCCGTACCTACGAGCGCACGATGAAGGTACCCGCCACGCTCGCCGCGCGTATCGCACGGGTGACGTCAGAGGCGCAGGGCATCTGGGCCGAGGCGCGGGCCGCCGACGATGTGGCGGCCTTTCTGCCGACGCTGTCGGAGGTCATCATGCTCAAACGCGAGGAAGGGCAGGCGCTGGCGGCGGGCGGCGACGTCTATGACGCGATGTTGCAGGATTACGAGCCGGGTGCCACCGGCGCCGAGTTGCAGGCGATGTTCAACGAGATGCGCCCGGTGCTGAGCGATCTGCGCGCGGCCGTGCGCGATGCCGAAGCGCCGCCGCGGCTGGAGGGCAGTTTTGACGAGGGCGCGCAGATGAAGCTGACGCGCCAACTGGCCAAGGCGTTCGGCTATGACATGAGCCACGGGCGCGTGGACAAGGCGGTGCATCCGTTCAGCTCCGGCTCGGGCCTTGATGTGCGCATCACCACGCGTACCAATCCGGCTGATCCGTTCAACTGTTTCTACTCCACCATCCACGAGGTCGGCCACGCCGCCTATGAACAGAACATCGACCGCGCGCATCTGCTGACGCCGCTGGGGCGCGGGGTGTCGATGGGGGTGCACGAAAGCCAAAGTCGCATCTACGAAAACCAGATCGGGCGCAGCCGGGCGTTCACCGGTTGGCTGTTCGCGCAGATGAGGCAGGCGTTCGGGGAGTTCGGGATCGCGGATGCCGATGCCTTCTACGGTGCGGTCAACCGCGTGAATGACGGCTATATCCGCACGGAAGCCGACGAGCTGCAGTATAACCTGCACGTCATGCTGCGCTTTGATCTGGAGCGTGCGCTGATGCAGGGCGATCTGTTGGTGAGCGAGCTGGAAGGCGCGTGGAATGACCGCTTCGAGGCTGACTTCGGCTATGCCGTGGACAAACCCTCGCATGGGGTGTTGCAGGATGTGCATTGGTCGGTGGGTCTGTTTGGGTATTTTCCGACCTATAGCCTTGGGAACGTCTACGCCGGATGCCTCAACACGGCGATGCAGGCGGCGCTGCCGGACCTGGACGCGGCACTGGCGCAGGGGGATACGAGCCCCGCAACCGCATGGCTGCGCGAATCCGTGCAGAAATATGGGGGCCTGATGCAGCCGAAGGAGACGATTGAATCCGCATCTGCACAAAAAATAAGCGCTGCGCCCCTTCTGGGCTATCTGAAAGGCAAATTTGGCGGACTCTACGGGCTCCCGTCCGGCGGGTAGCCGCTTAAAACCCTGAGTGGTGTTTTGAAGTGCAACCATTCATGAGAGATTTACGTTTGTATGAAGTAAATCCATTTGATGCGGCTCCGCGCTTGGCCATGGTCAGCGCGGCGCTTTCGTCACGAGACAGAATTGAGGACTGACATGAAAAATATTCTTGCGATATCCACCGCCGCCCTGCTGGCGACAGCCACAAGCGGCCTTGCGCAGGCAACTCAGCAAGCGGTGCTTGGCGCCTCCGACAATGCGACGTATTCGGTGCGCGTCGAGGGCTCCAACGGGGTGATCTACAACTGCAAACCAGACACATCCGTGCGCCCAGATGGGACACGCATCCGGGAATGTATCCGCGAGGGCGAGGGCGGCACGCTGTTTTCCTCCGGTGACGGCATCGGTGGCGCGGCCCCCGCAATCGCCGGCGGGATCGTTGCACTGGCCATTATCGCCAGCGACAGTGGATCTTCGACCACCACGACAACCGGTTCTTCCGACAATTGATCAATCGTCCCTGACGGGCGCTTGAACTGACACAAAGCAAAAAGGGCCGCTCCGGGATGGAGCGGCCCTTTTTCCGTAATATCTAACGTCGATCATTCCTCCGGCGGCAAATCCTCTGCTCCGGCCTCATCTTCATCCCCCTGATCGGCAATCCAGGCGACGGACACGACGCTTTCGTTCTTGGCGGTGTTGAACACCTTGACCCCACCGGCCCCGCGCGAGCGGAAGGAAATCCCTTCCACCGGCACGCGGATCGACTGCCCCTTGGACGTGGCCAGCATGATCTGATCCGACATCTCGACCGGGAAGCAGGCCAGAACGGGGCCATTCGCCATCGCCTTGGTCCATGCGGTCACGCCCATGCCACCGCGCCCGCGCACCGGGTAGTCGTGCGAGGACGAAATTTTCCCCGCGCCGCCGGAGGTCACGGTAAGGATCAGATCCTCCGCCGCCGACATCTCGGCGTAGCGTTCGGTGCTCAGCTGGCCCGCAGCGGCGGTTTCTTCCTCGTCGTCGGTGGGCTCTTCCTCGGTCAGACCGGCCATCAGGCGGCGTTGTTTGAGATAGGCGACACGCTCTTCGCTGGTCGCCTCGAAATGGCGGATCACCGACATCGACACGACCCGGTCCCCATCGCCCAGCTTGACCCCGCGCACGCCGGTCGAATTCCGGCTGTTGAAAATCCGCACGTCCGTCGCCGGGAAGCGGATCGCGCGGCCCGCGTCCGTGACCAGCATCACATCGTCGTCGTTGGAGGCGATGCGGGCGTTGATCAGGCTCCAGCCGGCGCTGTCACCCTCGAATTTCATCGCGATCTTGCCGTTGCGCATGACGTTGGTGAAATCAGACAGCTTGTTGCGCCGCACGGTGCCCCTGTCGGTGGCAAAGACGACCTGCAGATCGTCCCATTCGGTCTCATCCCGGTCGACGGGCATAATCGCGGCGATGGAGACGCCGGTGGGGATGGGCAGAATATTCACGATCGCCTTGCCCTTGGACGTGCGCGCGCCCTGCGGCAGGCGCCATGTCTTGAGCTTGTAGACCATGCCGTCGGTGGTAAAGAACAACAGCTGCGTGTGGGTATTGGCCACAAACAGCGTTGTCACCACGTCGTCTTCTTTCAACGCGCCGCCAGACACGCCCTTGCCGCCGCGCCGCTGCGCGCGGAAGTCGGCCAACGGCGTGCGTTTGATGTAGCCACCCGAGGTCACGGTGACGACCATATCCTCGCGCGCGATGAGGTCTTCGTCCTCCATATCGCCGGACCAGTCGACGATCTCGGTGCGGCGGGGGACGGCGAACTGATCCTTCACCTCGGCCAGTTCGTCCGCGATGATCTGCATGATCCGCTCGCGCGAGCCAAGGATTTCGAGGTATTCCTTGATCTTCGAGGCCAGCTCTTCCAGCTCGTCGGTGACTTCCTTCACGCCGATCTGGGTGAGGCGTTGCAGGCGCAGCTCAAGGATCGCGCGGGCCTGTGTTTCCGACAGGTTGTAGGTGCCGTCGTCGTTGGCGGTATGGGTGGGGTCGTCGATCAGCGCGATGTATTGCAGGATCGATTCCGCAGGCCAACGGCGCGTCATCAGCTTTTCGCGCGCCTCGCCCGCATCTGCGGAGGATCGGATGGTCTGCACCACTTCGTCGATGTTGGTGACGGCCACAGCCAGACCGCAGAGGATGTGGCTGCGCTCGCGCGCCTTGCGCAAGAGGTAGGCCGTGCGGCGCGCCACCACATCTTCGCGGAAGTCGATGAAGGCGGTCAGGAAGCCGCGCAGGTTCAGCGTTTCGGGCCGCCCGCCGTTCAACGCCAGCATGTTGCAGCCGAAATAGGTCTGCATCGGCGTGAAGCGGAAGAGCTGGTTCATCACCACTTCGGCAGTGGCGTCGCGCTTGAGCTCCACCACCACGCGCACGCCGTTGCGGTCGGATTCGTCCTGCACATGGGCGATGCCGTCGATCTTTTTCTCGCGCACCTGCTCGGCGATCTTTTCGATCATAACCGATTTGTTCACCTGATAGGGGATTTCATCAATGATGATGGCCCAGCGGTCCTTTCGGATCTCCTCCACCCGTGTCTTGGCGCGCACGATGACGCTGCCGCGGCCCTCAAGGTAGGCTTTGCGCGCGCCGGAGCGGCCCAGAATGATGCCGCCGGTGGGGAAATCGGGGGCGGGGATATAGTCGATCAACTGTTCGATGCTCAGATCAGGCTCTTTAATGAGCGCGAGGGTGGCATCGACCACTTCGCCCAGGTTATGGGGCGGAATGTTGGTCGCCATGCCCACGGCAATCCCGCCTGCGCCATTGACCAGCATGTTGGGAAAGCGCGCGGGCAGGACGGTCGGCTCGAGGTCCTTGCCGTCGTAATTGTCCTGAAAATCGACGGTGTCGCGGTCGATGTCTTCCAGCAGATAGGCGGCGGCCTTTTCCATGCGCACTTCGGTATAGCGGTAGGCGGCGGCACGGTCGCCGTCCATGGAGCCAAAGTTGCCCTGACCGTCCAAAAGCGGCAGCGACATCGAGAAATCCTGCGCCATGCGCACCAGCGCGTCGTAGATCGCGCTATCGCCGTGCGGGTGGTATTTGCCCATCGCCTCGGCCACGGGGCGCGAGGATTTGCGGTAGGGTTTGTCGGCGGTATTGCCGGTCTCGTGCATGGCATAGAGGATGCGGCGGTGCACCGGCTTCAACCCGTCGCGCAGATCGGGGATCGCACGGGAGACGATCACGCTCATCGCGTAGTCGAGATAGCTTGTGCGCATCTCATGCTCGATGGTGACCGATGGACCGTCGTAGGCGGGGCGTTCGGGCGGCATTTCGCCTTGCGGATCAGGGGTTTCGGGGGTGTCGCTCACGTGATGTCCCAGCTTGGCTGATGTGTTCTATATCTTGCGTCTGACTATAACGCGAAGGGCAGATAGGGTGCAATGGCGCAAAGCACGGGCGTTTGGCAGCACAGTGCGCGAAGTGCCAACAGTTTGTTTTCATTGAAAAGTTAGTTTTTGCTGGCACAGTGGTCGCATCCACCCACAAAAGAGGTTGAAAATGCAGGCCACAGAAACCGAATTGATGCTGAAGGGCTACGGGCTGACCACGGCGGAATTCTTTTACCGGATGCCCGACCATATCCATGTGCTCAACAGTTTTGTCTGGCAGGAGTATGATCTGGCGCCCGACCACCCGCGATTGTTCAAATTTGTCGACTTCTGGCAGCGCGAGATTGACGGGCCGCTGCATTCGGTGCGCTTTTCGCATCGCAAGATGCTGTCGGACGGCCAATGGCGCCATGTGACGGGCGAATTCACCCTGCACTGACGACGCGACGTCAGGGGCGATTTCTGCGCGCGAGGCGGTAGGCTGTACGCCAAAGAGGAGGACAGCCCATGCAACGCCTGTTGGTCGATCACAAGAACATCACCAAAACCCGGCTCGAAGAGGTCGCGGCCGCGGCGCTTGGCCCCGGTCAGGCGCGGCTGCGGCTGGATAATTTCGCGCTTACGGCAAATAACGTGACCTACGCGGCCTCGGGCTTTGCCATCGGCTATTGGCAGTTCTTTCCCACCGGGGAGGACGGGCAGGGGCTGGTGCCCGTCTGGGGCACGGCAGAAGTGGTCGAAAGCGATAGCGATGCGCTGGCCACCGGCACGCGGCTTTACGGGTTTTATCCCATGGCCGAAGAGCTGGTCATCACACCACAGGCGGACGGGCACGGCGGATTTGTCGATGCGGCGCCGCACCGGGCCGAGCTGCCGGCCGTCTACAACCGCTACACCCCGTGAAGGACGCAGGCGGCGATCACATGCGCGCGTTGTTGCAGCCTCTGCTGGCAACCTCCTATCTGCTGGATGACTGGTTGATGGACAACGATTGCTTTGGTGCGACGCAGATCGTCGTGGGGAGTGCGTCATCCAAAACCGGGCTGGGCCTGTGCAAATATCTCGCCGAACGCGACGGGCGCGCGTACAGGATCGTCGGGCTGACCTCGAAGGCCAATCGCGGTTTTGTCGAAGGGCTGGGCGCCTGCGATCAGGTGTTTTCCTACGATGAGATCGCGCAGCTGGCGCCCGAAGCATCCGTATATGTGGATATGTCGGGCAATGCCGAGGTGAAAAAGCAGGTGCACGCGACGCTTGGCCCGCTGCTCAAGCATTCCGCCGCCGTGGGCATCAGCCATTGGGACCAGTTCGAGCCACAGGTCGCGCTGGAGGGCGTGAAACCGCAATTCTTCTTTGCGCCCGCCCAGATTGCCAAGCGGCGCGAGGAATGGGGCCCTGGCGTGATCGAAAAGCAGATCACCGAGGCCTGGAAGCGGCTGGCGGCGGAGGCGGGCAGCTGGCTGAGCCTGCGCACCCACGCAGGCCTTGCCGCATCAGAGGCAGTGTATCTCGACCTTGCCCAAGGGCGCGCCGATCCGCGCGATGGTCATATCGTGACGCTCTAGCGATCGGACAGTTTGGTCTGGCGGGGCACGTCGATACTGATCAGCGTGCCCTGCAATCCGCGCTCCAGCGACAGCTCGGCCCGCAAACCGCTGACCAGCTGGCGCACGATCCGCCCGCCGAGCGAGCCACCTTGCGGCCATTCGACCCCCTCGGCCATGCCGATACCGTCATCCGCGATCTGCACCCGCAACACGTCGTTGCTCATGCGTTTGATGCGGACCTCGACCAGGCCGGATTCGCGCCCGACAAAGGCGTGCTGCATCGCGTTGGTCATGATCTCCGACACGATCAGGCCCAGCTGCGTCGCGGTCTCCATGGCCGTTTCGGTCTCATCGGCGTCGATATTCACCCGCACGCCGCTGCGCCCGTCGATATAGGCAATGGCGTTGGCCACACGGGTCAGATACGCGCCAAGGTTGACCCGGTCGCTGTTGCTGCCAGCGCGCTCGTGCACGGCGTTGATTTCTTCGTAAAGCAGTTGCAGCGTCTCGACACGCCGGGCGAGGGTTTCGAATTCCTTGCCGGCGGTCGCGGTGTTGTCGCGCGCCTGCAGACGGATCATGCCGATGATCATCGACAGGTGGTTCTTTACCCGGTGCTGGATCTCGGCCAGCTGGTCCGGCACGGTCTCTGAGGCGGGTTCGTCGTTTTCGACGGTGGATTGCACGCCCAGCATATAGGGGTTCACGTCTGCGTCCTCGTTGAGAGGGGTGAACAGCAGGCGATTGTAGAAAAGCGTGCCGTCCGCGCGGTAATTGCGCAGCACCACGGTGCAGGTTTCGCGGTTCTTGATCGCGGCGCGCAGTGTCTCGATGGCGGGCTGGTCGGTGTCATCGCCCTGCAAAAAGCGGCAATTGCGCCCGATGGCCATTTCGCTGCTGTATCCGGTCATCTCCTCGAACGCGCGATTAACGTAGATGATCGGGTTGTCCTCAAGAGAAGGATTCGTCAGGACAAAGGCATGCGACGTGTTCGTCATCGCCGCGACCGCACCTGTGTGCGACATCTGCGCTGGTGCGCCATTTGTGTCTTTTGTCATATCACTCACCTCAAAGTTGTGCATTATCCTGCACGAAGCCGACTGGTTTTGACGGCTGTCCTTGCCGTTGTAAACGGACAAGGTGTCGCATACGCGACAGTTGGCGGAGGGGCGCGCAAGGTTGCTTTTCAAGGGGGCGCCAATGCAGTAGACCAACACTCCAACGAGACACGGCAAATGAGGCTTTGCGATATGGCTGACGATTTTATGCTCGATACCGACGATCTGGAACGTCGGATGAAGGGGGCGATTGCCTCACTTCGAACTGAATTTGCGTCGCTGCGCACCGGCCGCGCCTCTGCCTCGATGCTCGAGCCGGTCATGGTGGATGCCTACGGGTCGATGACGCCGATCAACCAGGTGGGCACGGTAAACGTGCCGGAGCCGCGCATGGTGACAATCAACGTCTGGGACAAAGGGCTGGTGGGCAAGGTCGAAAAGGCCATCCGCGAGAGCGGGCTGGGCATCAATCCGCAGCTCAACGGCACGATCATCATGCTGCCGATCCCCGAGCTGAACGAAGAGCGCCGCACGCAGCTGACAAAGGTTGCGGGCCAATACGCCGAGAACGCGCGCGTCAGCATCCGCAACATCCGCCGCGACGGCATGGATCAGATCAAGAAGGCCAAGTCCGACGGCATGTCGGAGGATGACCAGAAGTTCTGGGAAGGCGAGGTGCAGGACCTGACCAACAAGCTGATCGCAGAGATCGACACCCAGCTTGAGACCAAGCAAGCGGAGATCATGCAGGTTTGAAACAGCTTCTCGAAAACGCTCCAGTGGAGCGTTTTGCTGTTTCAAAGGGCGGAGCCCCGGAAGAGCGGCAAGCGCGGCGCCTGCAAGCAGAACGTTTTGCTGTTTCAAAGGGCGGAGCCCCGGAGGAGCGGCAAGCGCGACCTCCGCGAGCGACGCGTTTTGCACGCTTGAGCGATGCGGACACCCGCGCCGCATTTCGCAAAGGATATCCCCCCTGAATGCCCGCTGATCCCGCTCCCGGTGTGACCGCCCCCGCGGGGGGGCCGCGTCACGTGGCCATTATCATGGATGGTAACGGTCGCTGGGCGACCCAGCGCGGCCGCCCGCGACTATTCGGCCATCACGCCGGCGCCAAACGGGTGCGCGAAATCGTCGAGGCCTGCCCGGATCTGGGGGTTGAATACGTCACAATCTTTGCCTTCTCGACCGAGAACTGGAAGCGCACGCAGGTCGAGGTCGCGGGGCTGATGAGCCTCTTTCGCCGCTACATCACCAAGGAAATGCGCGCGCTGAGCGCCGAAGGCGTGCGGGTCCGGTTCATCGGGGACCGCGTGCGGCTGGATGACAAGCTGATCAAACTGATGAACGAGCTTGAGGAAACCACCGCCCACAACACGCGTGTCAATCTGACGATTGCGCTCAACTACGGTGGCCGCGACGAGGTGGCACGTGCCACGAAACGGCTGGCACGCGATGTGGCCGAAGGTCGGCTCGACCCCGATAAAGTGGATGAAGAAACCCTTCCAAGGTATTTGGATACATATGTTTTGCCAGATCCTGACCTCGTGATCCGCACAAGTGGTGAGGCGCGGATTTCGAATTTTCTGCTCTGGCAATCGGCCTATGCGGAATATGAATTCATCGACACGCTCTGGCCCGATTTTACCGAAGAGGAATTCGGCCGGCTGTGCGCGTCCTACGGCAGCCGCGACCGTCGTTTCGGCGCGGTCAAGACCTGAGGGAGAGGCGGATGAACGGATCGGAAAAATGGTCGGACCTGACGGCGCGAATGGGGTCGGGGGCCGCGATGGTGCTGGTGGGGGCCATCGGCATCTACATGGGCGGCGATGTGTTTCACGCGCTTGTCGCGCTGATCTGTGCCGTGATGATCTGGGAGTTGGTCGGTATGCTGCGTCCCGATGCGCAAAACGGCCCGCTGTTGCTGGGGGTGCTGTCCGGGGCGGCGGTCTTTGCCTCGGTTTATCTGCCGGTCGGCTTTGCGCTGCCGGTCCTGCTGGCGCCGGCGCTGATCGGGTTCGGCCAGTTGGAGCACAACCGCACGATCTACATGAGTTTCACTGTGATGATCCTGCTGTCGGGTTTCGGCATGATGCAGGTGCGCGACGAGATGGGCGTAGGCTGGATGCTGTGGCTTGTGCTGGTCGTGGTGGTGACGGATGTGGTGGGCTATTTCGCGGGCCGCGCGTTTGGCGGGCCGAAATTCTGGCCCAAGGTCAGTCCCAAGAAAACGTGGTCGGGCACGGCGGCAGGTTGGATCGGGGCGGGGGTGGTCGGTGCGATTTTCTCGGTCAACACCGGCGTCGGCACGCAGCTGATCGGGATTTCCATCGCGGTCTCGATGGCCTCGCAGATGGGCGACATCGCGGAATCGGGCATGAAGCGCAAGATGGGGGTCAAGGACAGCTCGAACCTCATTCCCGGTCACGGTGGCCTGATGGACCGCTTTGACGGGATGCTCGGCGCCTCGGTGTTCTTGCTGATCATCGGCCAGTTCATCGGCTTTCCGCCGGGTCTGGGCTAGGCGCGTGCGGCGGGTCAGCGTTTTTGGGGCCACAGGCTCGATCGGGCAGAACACCATTGATCTGATCCGGCGGGATCGGGACGCCTATGAGGTCGTGGCCCTGACGGGGGCAAGCAACATCGCTCTGCTTGCGCAGGATGCAATCGAGCTGGGCGCCGAAATCGCCGTGACCGCCGATCCTGAACAGCTGGAAGATCTGCGCGCGGCACTTGAGGGCAGCGGCGTTGCGGCGGCGGCGGGCGAGGCCGCCATCGTCGAGGCAGCGCAGCGCCCCGCTGACTGGATCATGTCGGCCATCGTGGGGGCGGCGGGGTTGGCGCCGGGCATGGCCGCGCTGGCACAAGGCACGACGCTGGCGCTCGCCAACAAGGAATCGCTGGTCTGCGCGGGTGCGTTGTTGAAAGCCACGGCCAAGCGCCACGGTGCGAATATCCTGCCCGTGGACAGCGAACATTCGGCGGTGTTCCAGGCGCTGATTGGCGAGGATATGGCGGCGGTCGAGCGGATCATCATCACCGCCTCGGGTGGCGCGTTCCGCGACTGGCCGCTGGAAAGGCTGGCGCAGGCCACGCTGGCCGAGGCGTCGAGCCATCCCAATTGGGATATGGGGCAGCGGATCACGATCGATTCCGCGTCGATGTTCAACAAGGCGATGGAAGTCATTGAAACGCGAGAGTTTTTTGACGTATCCCCCACGCAGATCGAAGTGCTGGTGCATCCGCAATCCATGATCCACGCGCTGGTGGGGTTCAACGACGGCGCGCTGATGGCCCATGTAGGCCCCCCGATATGCGCCACGCGATCGGATTCGCGCTGCACCACCCCGCGCGGCGGCACCTGCCGGTCGAACGGCTGGATCTGGCGGCCATCGGCACCTTTGAATTCCGCGCGCCCGATGAGGTTCGCTGGCCCGCCCTGCGCATCGCGCGCGAGGTCATGCAGCGCGGCGGGCTGGCGGGCGCGGTGTTCAACGCCGCGAAAGAGACCGCGCTGGACGGGTTCATCGCGGGCGCCATCGGATTTACGCAAATGTCGGATGTCGTGTCCGACACGCTGGAGCGGATCGAGGCGCAGGGCGGCCATATTGATGCCACCATGACCCTTGATAACGTGCGCAAAGCCGACCATCTGGCACGCAAGGCCGCAGGCACGGCCATTCAACAAATAGCAGGGTAGCCCATTGGATTTTGTCTCACTCATCCCGCAGTTCGGCGGATTCATCTGGACCATGGTGGCGTTTATTGTCGCTCTGTCGGTGATCGTCGCGATCCATGAATACGGCCACTACATCGTGGGCCGCTGGTGCGGGATCAAGGCGGATGTGTTCTCCCTCGGGTTCGGGCCGGTGCTGTTTTCGCGTTTCGACAAACACGGGACCAAATGGCAGGTCGCGGCACTTCCCTTTGGCGGCTACGTGAAATTCGCGGGCGATGCCAATGCCGCTTCGGGCAAGGACAGCGGCGCGATGGACGAGGCGTCCGTCGATCCCGTGCGTCTGCGCGCCACGATGCACGGCGCGCCGTTGTGGGCGCGGGCGTTGACCGTTGCGGCGGGGCCGGTGTTCAACTTTGTGCTGTCCATTCTGGTGTTCGCGGGCATCGCGCTGAGCCTCGGATCGGTCCGCGATCCGCTGACGGTCGAGGCGATCAAGCCGATGCCCAACGCGGTCGAAGGTTTGCAGCAGGGCGATATCGTGCGCGAAATCGCGGGGCGGCCGGTGCCGTCGCGCGATCCGATCGAGGCCTATCTGGAATATATGGACAGCCTGCCGCTGGAGCCTGTGCTGGACTACACGGTTGAGCGGGACGGCGCAGAAGTGACCGTACCCGGACCGTACCCACAGCCCGCGCTGGTGGGCGGTGTCGGCCCCGAGACGGCGGCGATGGAGGCGGGGCTGCAACAGGGCGACGTCATCACCGCCATCGACGGCCGCGATGTCTTTGCCTTTCAACAGCTCAAGGACGCGGTAGAGGGCGGCGGCGGTGCGCCGCTGCTGCTGGATGTCTGGCGCGCGGGCGAGACGCTGAAATTTACGCTCGTGCCCAAATCCACCGATGAGCCGCAGCCCGACGGCAGTTTCGTCAACGTGCTGCGGATCGGCATTTCCAGCGACAGCGCGATCACAGCGGCCACCGAAACGCCCGGGATCGGCGAGGCGCTCAGCCGCGGCGTGGCGGGGATGTGGCGGATCATCAAGGGCTCTATCTCGGGGATGTGGCACATGCTGACGGGGGCGATCAGCACCTGCAACATGTCCGGCCCAGTGGGCATCGCCAAGGTGTCGGGCGCGATGGCCAGCCAAGGCACGGCAAGCTTCATCAATTTCATCGCGGTGCTCAGCACGGCGGTGGGGCTGCTCAACCTCTTTCCGATCCCGGCACTCGATGGCGGCCACTTAACGTTCTACGCCTATGAGGCCGTGCGGGGGAAGCCGCCCAGCGACAAGGCGCTGAACGTGCTGATGGCCATCGGAGTCTCGCTGGTGCTCGCGTTGATGATCTTTGCGCTCGGCAACGATTTGTTCTGTCCCTGAGGGCAGGGGCCGCGTGCGGTGTCGGGCTTTGTGAAATGCCGCAATCTTGACACAATCCGCGCGCGAGGGTGCCACAATCGGTCTGTATCTCCTTGTCCAACACGTTTCAGGATTGGAGCATACGGATGTCGACACTGACCAAGAGTTACCGCGGATTGAGCGTTTTGATGGACCTGAATTGGGACCGCGCGCTCTATATTCTCACCATTGCTTTTGCGCTCTGCGCGGGGGCGTTTGTCGGCGGTCTGTAACCGCGACCACGTTTTGATGGCACGACCAATGGCCCGCACACGCCCGTGCGGGCTTTTGGCATGTGCGGTTGGATGCAAAAAGGGGCGTCTCGGGTTTTGACATCGGACCGACCGGCGGGTACTCAGGTCTTAACGGTGTTAATAGAAGTGGTAATAAACCATGAACCTGGGGTCATTCGTGCGCGATACGCGCACGCGGTCGCGTACATCCTTTGTCCGTGCCGCTGTTAAGGGCATTTCCTTTTCTTTTTTGTTGTCAACGGCTTGGGTCGCACCTGCGGCCCCGATTTTTGCGCAGCAGTTCCAATTCAATACGGTCCGGGTCGAGGGCAACCAGCGTATCGGCGACAGTGCCGTGCTCAGCCAGGCCGGAATCGCACGCGGGCAGGCGGTCAGCGCGGGCCAGCTCAACGACGCCTTCCAGCGCCTGAACAACTCGGGACTGTTCGAGAGCGTGTCGATCGAGCCGCAGGGCAGCACGCTGACAATCACCGTGGTCGAGCTGCCAACGATCAACCGCATCTCGTTCGAGGGCAACCGCCGCATCAAGGACGATGCGCTGGAGGCGGTGATCGGATCGACATCGCGCCGGGTGTTCAACCCGACCCAAGCGGAAAAAGACGCGGCCGCCATCGCGCAGGCCTATTCCAACGACGGGCGTTTGTCGGCGCGGGTGCAGCCCAAGGTCATCCGCCGCAATCAAAACCGCGTCGATCTGGTGTTCGAGATCTTCGAGGGCGACAATATCGAGGTCGAGCGTCTGAGCTTTGTCGGCAATCGGATCTATTCGGATCGCCGTCTGCGCCGGGTGCTGGGCACCAAACAGGCGGGGCTTTTCCGCCGTCTGGTGCGTCGCGATACCTTTGTCGAGGACCGTGTTGAGTTCGACAAACAGCTTTTGCGCGATTTCTACCTCTCGCGCGGCTATGTCGATATGCGCGTCAATTCGGTCAACGCCGAACTGACCGAAGAGCGTGACGGTTTCTTCGTGGGGTTCAACATCCAGGAAGGCCAGCAATTCCAATTCGGTCAGGTGAGCGTCACATCCGAGCTGCCGAACGTCGACGGCGACGCATACGCGCAGATCGTGCGCGTCAAACCCGGCGTGATCTATTCGCCCACGCTGGTCGAGGCGGATATCGCCCGGCTGGAGCGGCAGGCGATCCGCGACGGGGTGGATTTCATGCGCGTTGAGCCGCGCGTGACCCGCAACGAGCGGACGCTGACGCTGGACGTCGAATTTGTGCTGTCGCGCGGTCCGCGCGTCTTTGTCGAGCGGATCGATATCGAGGGCAACACCACCACGCTTGACCGCGTGATCCGGCGCCAGTTCGACAGCGTCGAGGGCGATCCGTTCAATCCGCGCGAAATCCGTCAGGCCGCTGAACGCATTCGTGCGCTGGGGTATTTCGAGACGGCAGAGGTCAATGCCCGCGAAGGCTCTACGCCCGAACAGGTCGTGGTCGACGTCGATGTCGAGGAAACGCCCACAGGCTCGCTCAACTTCGGCGGCTCGTTCTCGTCCTCGGACGGCTTTGGCGTCGCCGTCAGCTTTGCCGAGGAAAATTTCCTGGGCCGCGGGCAAAAGCTTTTTCTGAACGTCTCCACCGCGTCCGACGCCCGCCGCTACGGCCTGCGTTTTGTCGAGCCTTCCTTGCTGGGGCGTGATGTCTCGCTGGGGATTGAATTCGACTACTCCGAGGAGAACTCCTCCTTCTCGACCTACGACAGCAACCGTTTTACCTTCCGGCCCAGCCTGACCTTCCCGGTCAGTGAAAACGGGCGGTTGCAATTGCGCTATACCGCCCAGGCGGTCGAGGTGACGGAGCGTGATCCGGTCGAGAACGGTGCGATCATCCAGAACGACATCGACGCGGGCGAGCTTTTCGACAGCTCGATCGGCTATGAATACACCTACGACACGCGCCGTACCGGACTTGATCCCAATGCCGGCGTGCTGTTCCGGTTCAGTCAGGATTTTGGCGGGATCGGTGGCGATCAGGAATACGTGCGGACCGTGGCGCGAGTTGCGGGCGAAAAGAAGTTCCTCAACGAAGAGCTGACGCTGCGCGCAAGCCTCGAAGGGGGCGCGCTGGCTTGGCGCGGTGGCACAAACCGCGCCGTCGACCGCTTCCTGCTATCCTCCTCGCAGATGCGCGGATTTGAGCCCGGCGGCATCGGGCCGCGCGACACCGGCTCCGAGAACGGCGACTCGCTGGGCGGCAACCTCTACCTCGTGGGCCGCCTTGAGGCGCAGTTTCCGCTGGGTCTGCCGGAGGAATATGGCATCCGCGGCGGTGTGTTCTATGATGTGGGCAACCTGTGGGATCTGTCGGACGTGAACATCGGCGGCAGCACCGTCAGTGGCGAAAGCGGATCGTTCCGCCACGTGATCGGCGTGTCGATCTTCTGGGATACGCCGCTGGGCCCGTTGCAGTTCAACATCTCGGACGCGTTGCGCAAGGAAGAATTCGACCGTGAGCAAAAGTTCGAAGTGACGTTGCAGACGGAATTCTGATGCCACTGCTCAGGCTTTTCTGCGCGGCCCTGCTGGTCACCGCTCTGGCGGCTGCACCGGGGGGCGCGCAGGAACGCCCGCAGCCGGTGGTCATCCTCACCATCGACAGTGAACGCCTGTTTCTGGAGAGCGATTTCGGCCAGCGAGTCGCGGCCGAGATCGAGGCGCGCGGCAACGAGCTTGCCACCGAGAACCGTCAGATCGAAACCGAGCTTGCCCGCGAGGAGCAAGAGCTGACCGAGCAGCGCGCCGCGCTGAGCGCGGAGGAGTTCCGCCCCCTCGCGGATGCCTTTGACGCCCGCGTGCAGGAAACCCGCCAGACCCAGGCGGCCAAATCCCGCGCCCTTGGCGATCAGCTGGAGCGGGAGCGCGAGGTGTTTCTCGCCGCCGCTGGCCCGGTGTTGCGCGATCTGATGACCGACGCGGGCGCGCGCGTGATCCTTGAGCGGCGCACGGTGTTTCTGAGCACCGACAGCAGCGATGTGACGGCCGCCGCCATCGCCCGCATCAACGCCGTTCTGGGGGCCACGACACCGGCACCGGACTAGCGCCGCGCTTGTACCGATGGGCGCGAATTGGTAGCAGTTATGCAAAGAACCACGCCCTCAAAGGACCCTCCATGACCGATCAGCTTCAACGTGCGGACATCCTGACAATCCAGCGCATCCTGCCGCACCGCTACCCCTTCCTGCTGGTCGACAAGGTCGAAGAAATCGACGGCACGTCCTCTGCCGTGGGCTATAAAAACGTGACCATGAACGAGCCGCATTTTCAGGGGCACTTCCCCGGCAGCCCCATCATGCCCGGCGTCACCATCGTCGAGGCGATGGCCCAGACCGCCGGCGTGATGATCGGCGTGGCCCTGGATCAGCTGGACACCAACATGCTGATTTATTTCATGTCGATCGATAACTGCAAATTCCGCCGCAAGGTGATCCCCGGCGACGTCTTGCGCATGGACGTCAAGACCGTGCGCGGCAAGCCCGGCGGCAAGATCTGGAAATTCTCGGGCGTGGCGACGGTCGAGGGTGAGATGGCGGCGGAGGCGGAATTCATGGCGATGCTTGATCTGCCCAAGGGGGACGGCTGATGGCCATTCACCCCAGCGCCGTCGTCGAGGAAGGCGCGCAGATTGATCCCACGGCGACCGTCGGCCCGTTCTGCGTGGTCGGCCCAGAGGTCACGCTCGCCGCAGGGGTCGAGCTGAAATCCCACGTGGTTGTCACCGGCAAGACGACCGTGGGCGCGGATACCGTGATCTTTTCCTTCGCCGTCATCGGTGAGATTCCGCAGGATCTGAAATTCAAGGGCGAGGCCAGCCGCCTCGAGATCGGGGAGCGTAACCGCATCCGCGAGCATGTGACCATGAACTGCGGCACCGAAGGCGGGGGCGGCGTGACCCGCGTGGGCAACGACGGTCTGTTCATGGCCGGCTGTCATATCGCGCATGACGCGCAGGTGGGCAACAATGTGATCGTGGTGAACAACGCGGCCGTCGCGGGGCATTGCGTGATCGAGGATCAGGTTATCATCGGCGGTCTGTCGGGCATCCATCAGTGGGTGCGCATCGGGCGTGGTGCGATCATCGGCGCGGTTACCATGGTGACCAACGACGTGATCCCCTACGGGCTGGTGCAGGCGCCGCGCGGGCATCTTGACGGGCTCAACCTTGTGGGGCTCAAACGTCGGGGCGTGGCGCGCAGCGACATCACCGCTCTGCGCGCGGCGTTTCAGATGCTGGCACAGGGCGAGGGGACATTCCACGACCGGGCCGAACGGTTGGGCGCCGAGACCGAGAGCGACTACGTGCGCGAGATCGTCGATTTTGTGCTGGCCGACACCGGTCGCCATTTCCTGACGCCGAAATGACGCTGGCGTTGATCGCCGGACGCGGGGATCTGCCCGCCGCCGTGCACCGCGCCGCGGGCGGGGCGGTGGTGTGCGGCTACGAGGGCGTCACGCTGTCGGGGCTGACGGCCGATCTGACCTTTCGGCTTGAGACTTTGGGCACGCTGCTGGTGCAGCTGGGCGAGCGCGGGGTGACGGAGGTCTGCTTTGCCGGGGGGATCGACCGCCCGACGCTCGATCCGACGAAGCTCGACGCAGAGACCGCGCCGCTGGTGCCGCTTTTCATGGAGGGGCTGAAAAAGGGCGACGACGGCGCGCTTGGCGTGGTGGTGGATCTGTTCGAGCGGACGGGGTTCACCGTGCGCGGCGCGCATGAGATCGCGCCCGATCTGCTGGCGGAGGGCGGGGTCTACGGGCAGGTCTGGCCCGATGCGCAGATGCGCGGCACGGCGACGCTCGCCGCGGCCCATCTCCTCAAGCTGTCGCCACAAGATATCGGGCAGGCCTGTGTTGTGGGACGCCACGGCGTGATCGCGATGGAGGATGCGGACGGTACGGATGCGATGCTGGCGCGGGTCGCGGCGCAGGGGCAGGATGCGATCCTGTTCAAAGGGCCCAAGGCGCAGCAAAGCCGCCTGGTCGATCTGCCGACGGTGGGCCCCGCGACATTCGAGGCGGCGGCAAGGGCAGGCTTGCGCGGTGTGGTGGTGGACGCGGGCGACGTAATCGTGCTGGACGCACCCGCCTGCACGGCGGCGGCGGATGCCCACGGCCTCGTGTTCTGGGCACGCACCGGGGAATGAGCGCGCCGCCGCGCGTCTTCATCCTTGCCGGGGAGCCGTCGGGCGACAAGTTGGGCGGCGCGCTGATGGCGGGGCTGAAGGCGCTGTCACCGGGTGTCACCTTCGAGGGGATCGGCGGGGCGCAGATGCAGGCCGAAGGGCTGCATAGCCTCTTTGACATGGCTGAGCTGAGTGTGATGGGTCTGGCAGAGATCCTGCCGAAGTATTTTCACCTCAAACGCCGCATTGCCGAGACCGCTCAGGCGGTGATCGCAATGCGCCCCGACGTGCTGATCACCATCGACAGCCCAGATTTTTCCCTGCGGGTGGCCAAGCTGGTGAAGGCGCGCAGCAACATCCGCACCGTGCACTACGTGGCGCCCTCGGTCTGGGCCTGGCGCTCGGGGCGCGCGGCCAAGATGGCGCGGCACGTCGATCAGGTCTTGGCCCTGTTGCCGTTCGAGCCGCCCTATATGGAAGCCGCTGGCATGCGCTGCGATTTTGTGGGGCATCCGGTTGTCTCAGAACCCGTGGCGAGCGATGCGGAGGCAGCGGCGTTTCGCGCGGCGCATGGCCTTGGTGCGGCCCCAATTCTGCTGGTCCTGCCCGGCTCGCGCGGATCGGAGATTGCGCGGCTTGGCGCCCCGTTCGGGCAGAGCGTGGCGCGCATGGTGGCGGCGCGGCCGGAGGTGCGGATCGTGGTGCCCGCCGCCGCCCCCGTCGCGGGGGCGGTGAAGGATCTGGTTGCGGGGTGGCCGGGGGATCCGGTGGTATTGGACCCGCGTGAGGGGAGCTATGCCGAGGCGATGACGCTGAAACGCGCGGCGTTTCGCGCGGCGGATGTGGCGCTGGCGGCGTCCGGCACCGTGTCGTTGGAACTGGCGGCGGCGGGCACGCCCATGGTGATCGCCTACGACATGGCGCCGCTGAGCCGCGCGATCATCTCGCGCATGGTGCGGGTGGATACGGTGACGCTGGTGAACCTCGTCGCCGAAAGCCGCACGGTGCCGGAATTCATCGGCAAGCGCTGCCGCGCGGATCTGATCGCGCCCGCGATCCTGCGGGTTTTGGAGGCGCCGGATGCGCAGCACGCGGCCATGGCGCTGACGATGCAACGTCTGGGGCAGGGAGGCGAGGCGCCGGGTCTGCGGGCTGCGCGCGCGGTGCTGGACGGGTTTCTCTGACGGGCCTCGTATCGCTCAAAAGCTGATTGAGGGTGCCTGAGGCAGGTGCGGGATTTAGGTATTTGGGAAAGGGTGCAGGGGCATGCGGCGCGCCCCTTCAGCCCCGGTGGATCCAGCCGCCGCCGAAGATCCGGCTGCTGTCGGGATCGTAGAACACGCAGGCCTGCCCGGGGCTGACGCCTTCTTCGGGGGAGAGAAGCTCGACCTCGGCGGTGGTGTCGGTGAGCGGGCGCAGGATCGCCTCTGCCGGGGGCGGGTCGATCGCACGCGTACGGTGATGGGCCATTCGTCCCTTGAGGTGAGGGGGGCATCGCCGAGCCAGTTCACCTCTTTGACAGGCACGGTGCGGGTGGCGAGCATGCTCTTGGGGCCGACGACGACTTCGCGGCGGTCCGCATCGAGTTTGACCACGTAGAGCGGGGTGCTGAGACCGCCGATCCCAAGCCCGCGGCGTTGCCCGATGGTATAGTTTATCACGCCGTCGTGGCTGGCCAGCACGCGGCCCTCGGTATCAACGATGTTGCCCGGTGCGTCCGCTTCGGGGCGCAGTTTGCGGATCACCGACGCGTAATCGCCGTCGGGAACAAAGCAGATGTCCTGGCTATCGGGTTTGTTGGCCACGCGCAGCCCGTAGCGTTCGGCGAGCGCACGCGTCGCTTCCTTGGACGGCAGGTGGCCGAGGGGGAAGCGCAGAAAGTCAAGCTGCTCCGGCGTGGTGGAGAAGAGGAAATAGCTTTGATCCTTTGCCGGGTTGGCGGCGCAGTGCAGCTCTGGCCCCGCGCTGCCCATCTTGCGCTGGATGTAGTGACCGGTGGCCATGCAATCGGCGTCCAGATCCTTTGCCGTCTCAAGCAGATCCTTGAATTTGACCCGTTCGTTGCAGCGAATGCAGGGCACGGGTGTTGCCCCGCCCAGATAGCTGTCGGCGAATTCGTCGATCACCGCGTCTTTGAACACGTTTTCGTAGTCGAGCACGTAATGGGGAAACCCCATATCCTCCGCCACGCGGCGCGCGTCGTGGATGTCGATACCCGCACAGCACGCGCCCTTTTTCGCCAGCGCCGCGCCGTGGTCGTAAAGCTGCAGCGTCACGCCCACCACTTCATAGCCTTCCTCGGCCAGCATCGCGGCCACGACCGAGCTGTCGACGCCGCCGGACATGGCGACGACGACGCGCGTGTCTTTGGGCGCTTTGGCAAAGCCAAGCGAATTGAGCGGTGCCGCGGTATCGAGCGCCATGGGATACATCCTAATCGTAAGGTTATCTGCGGAATATAGGAAAATGCGAAACACTCACAAGGGGGCGTTTCATCCTGCGTTAAACGCTTTTGCCGCACGAAGGGGCGGTAGAGTGAGCAGTAGGTAAATCATGTATCTCAAAAAAGTTGATGGTCCGCGCGCCGTGACCCTTGCGGACGGCAGTGTGATGACGGTGGCGGATCTGCCGCCCGGCAACACGCGGCGTTGGGTCGCCTCACGCAAGGCGGCGGTGGTGCGCGGGGTGGTGTACGGTCTGATCAGCAAGGGCGACGCGCTGCAACGCTACGGGCTGAGCGATGACGAGTTCATTTCGTGGGTCCGGGCGGTTTCGACCCATGGGGAGGTTGCGTTGAAGACGACCCAGACACAAAAGTATCGACAACTTTAAGTTGTTGTTGCACTATTAAACCTGAATTTACGTGTGATTAACCTTTTTTGTTCACGATCTAGGTATTGATCGACCCCCGTTCCCTGCCGGAGATGAACCAGATGCGCGTTCTTTTAGTTGAAGATGATCCCACGACCTCCAAAAGTATCGAGTTGATGCTGACCCATGCCAATTTGAATGTCTATGCCACCGACCTTGGCGAGGAAGGGATCGATCTGGCAAAGCTGTATGATTATGACATCATCCTGCTGGATCTTGATCTGCCGGATATGAACGGGCACGAGGTGTTGCGCCAACTGCGGCTGAGCCGGATTTCCACCCCGATCCTGATCCTCACAGGCGCCGACGATACCGAGAACAAGATCAAGGGATTCGGATTTGGCGCCGATGATTATCTGACCAAACCCTTCCACCGGGAGGAATTGGTGGCACGGATTCATGCGATTATCCGGCGGTCCAAGGGTCATTCGCAGTCGGTCATCGAAACGGGCGAAATCTCGGTCAATCTGGATGCAAAGACGGTCAGCGTGAACAGCAAGCCGGTGCACCTGACGGGCAAGGAATATCAGATGCTTGAGCTGTTGAGTCTTCGCAAGGGCACGACCCTGACCAAGGAGATGTTTCTGAACCATCTGTATGGCGGGATGGACGAGCCGGAGCTCAAAATCATCGACGTCTTCATTTGCAAGCTGCGCAAGAAACTCAGCACGGCCACCGACGGCTCGAACTACATCGAGACGGTTTGGGGACGGGGCTACGTTCTGCGCGATCCGGAGCCGAGCAATCTGGAGATTGCGGCGACGGCGTAAACGCCGGTGCATATCCACTAGACCTGCAATGGACCGCGCCCTATCTACCGGGGCGCGGACTATAAAAGGGGGCACGTGTGGGGGATCGGGAGCGGGTGGCGGACATCGCCGTGCAGGATCTGGACCGGACGCAGGCACAAAGCGAGCTTGCCCGGCTTGCAGATGTGCTGCGCGGGGCAAATACCGCCTACCACGGCAACGACGCGCCAAGCCTGACAGACGCCGAATATGATGCGCTCAAACGGCGCAATGCGGCGATCGAAGCGCGGTTTGCAGATCTCAAACGCAGCGATAGCCCAAGCGAGCAGGTGGGCGCGGCGCCCGCGGCCGGTTTTGGGAAGATCACGCATAGTGTCCCGATGCTGTCGCTTTCCAACGCGTTTGACGACGCGGATGTGGCCGAGTTTGTCGGCAGCGTGCGCAAATACCTTGGCCTGTCCGACGATGCGCCCTTACCCTTTACTGCGGAGCCCAAGATCGACGGTCTGTCGCTTTCGCTGCGCTATGAAAACGGCGATCTGATTCAGGCGGCGACCCGAGGTGACGGTCGTGTGGGTGAGAATGTCACCGCGAATGCGCGCACGGTCACGGATATTCCCAACCGGATCGAGAACGCGCCCGCGCTTCTGGAGGTCCGTGGAGAAATCTACATGAGCCAAGCGGATTTTGCGGCGCTGAATTACCGGCAGCAGGAAGCGGGTGGCAAAACGTTTGCCAATCCGCGCAACGCTGCGGCAGGCTCCCTGCGCCAGCTTGATGCCGAGATCACGCGCGCGCGTCCGCTGCGCTTTTTTGCCTATGCCTGGGGCAGCCTGTCGACCCCGCTGGCGGAGGGGCAATTCGCCGCCATCGAACGGCTCGCCGCGTTTGGGTTCAGCACCAATCCCCTCACGCGTCTGTGCACTGGCAGCGCGGAGATGATCGACCATTACCGCAAGATCGAAAGCCAGCGCGCGACGCTGGGCTATGATATCGACGGGGTGGTCTACAAGGTCGATGATCTTGCGCTGCAAGAGCGGCTCGGATTCCGGTCGACCACACCGAGATGGGCGATGGCCCATAAATTCCCCGCCGAACTGGCGTGGACCACGCTTGAGGGGATCGACATTCAGGTGGGCCGCACCGGCGCGCTCAGCCCGGTTGCGCGTCTGTCGCCGGTGACGGTGGGCGGCGTAGTCGTCTCGAACGCGACGCTGCACAATGAGGATTACATCAAGGGGCTCGACAGCAAAGGCGAGGTGATCCGCGACGGAAAGGACATTCGCGTCGGCGACTGGGTGCAGGTCTACCGCGCGGGAGACGTGATTCCGAAAGTCGCGGATGTGGATCTGGCGAAACGCGCGCCGGACGCGCCGGAGTTTCAATTTCCCGAAATCTGTCCCGAATGCGGCAGCGATGCGCTGCGCGAGCCGGGCGATGCGGTGCGGCGTTGCACGGGCGGTTTGATCTGCCCGGCGCAGGCCGTCGAGAAACTCAAGCATTTTGTCTCACGCGCGGCGTTCGACATCGACGGGCTGGGCGCCAAACAGGTTGAACAGTTCTACGCCGACGGGTGGATCAAGGAGCCCGCCGATATCTTCCGCCTTGAACAGAGCTACGGCAGCGGACTGCAGCAGCTGAAAAACCGCGAAGGATGGGGAGAGAAGTCCGCCACGGCGCTGTTTGCGGCGATCGAGGACAGGCGCGAGATCGCGCTGGGTCGGCTGATCTTTGGCCTAGGTATCCGCCACGTGGGCGAGGCCGCGTCGAACCTGCTCGCGCGGCACTACGGCAGCTGGGACGCGTTGCACACCGCTGTTACGGCTGCCGCCGAGCAGGAGGGGCCTGAATGGGAGGACCTTCTGGGCATCGACGGGGTGGGCGCGGTCATGGCGGGATCGTTCGTGAGCGCCTTTGCACAGGAGGCGGAGCGCGCCTCGATCGACCGGCTGGCGGATGAGCTGCGCGTACAGGATGCCGCGGCACCGCCCACCGACAGCTCGCCCGTGGCGGGCAAAACGGTGGTGTTTACCGGCACGCTTGAGCGGATGACCCGCGCCGAGGCCAAGGCGCGGGCGGAGCGGTTGGGCGCCAAGGTCTCGGGCTCTGTCAGTGCAAAGACGGATATTCTTGTGGCCGGGCCGGGGGCAGGTTCAAAGGCGAAAAAGGCGGCCGATTTGGGGGTTGAAACGCTCGATGAGGACGCCTGGCTCGCGCTGATCGAGGGCGCATGAGCACGCGCCCCGAGCCCCTTTTTCCGCTGTTCGCCAAACTAGAGACGCTGGAAGGGGTCGGCCCGAAGACGGCGCAGCATTTTGCGGGTCTTGGCGTGGTGACACCGCGCGACCTGCTGTTCACGCTGCCGCAATCGGGCATCGACCGGCGGCTGCGCGACACGGTCAAGGACGCGGCGCTGCCCGATACGCTGACGGTCGCGGTCACCATTGGCCGCCATACGGAGCCGCGCACCAAGGGCGGGGCCTACCGTATTCACGTCGAGGACGCGCAGACCTCGTTTCAGCTGGTGTTCTTCCACGCGCGCGGGGATTTCTGGAAACGCCAGCTGCCCGAGGGCAGTCGCCGGATCGTCTCGGGCCGGGTGGAGCTTTTTGACGGGATCGCGCAGATGGTACACCCCGATTTTGCGCTCCCCGAAGCGCAGGCGGGCGATATTCCCGCGTTCGAGCCGGTGTACCCGCTGACCCACGGGATCACGCAAAAATTGATGTGGAAGGCCACGCGCGCGGCCTTGACCCGTGTGCCGGTGGTAGAGGAATGGATCGATCCGGGGCAGGTGGCCAAAGCAGGCTGGCCCGCCTTTGGCGACGCGCTTGAGGCCGCGCACACCCCGTCGGCGCTGTCGCAGATCACCGCGACGGATCCCGCGCGGGAGCGGCTCGCCTACGACGAGCTTTTTGCCCATCAGATCACCCTCGCGTTGGCGCGGCAGGTGGAGCGGCGCAAACCGGGCCGCGCGGCGGTCAGCGACGGGCGGTTGCAAGGCCGTGTGTTGGCGGGCTTGCCCTATGAGCCGACGGGTGCCCAGACGCGCGCGGTGCGTGAAATCACGGCCGATATGGCGTCGGACCGGCGCATGAACCGCTTGCTGCAGGGGGATGTGGGCGCGGGCAAGACGCTGGTGGCGTTCATGGCCTTGCTGGCGGCGGTGGAGGCCGGCGGGCAGGGGGTTCTGATGGCGCCCACGGAAATCCTTGCGCGCCAGCACCTTGCCGGGTTGCAGCCCCTGGCCGAAACCGCGGGCGTGGTGCTGGAGATCCTGACGGGTCGCGACAAGGGGGCGGAGCGTGCCGCCAAGCTCGCGGCGTTGGCGCGTGGCGATATCCAGATCCTCTGCGGCACCCACGCGGTCTTTCAGGAATCGGTGGTTTTTCACGATCTGCGGCTGGCGGTGGTGGATGAGCAGCACCGTTTTGGCGTGCGCCAGCGGCTGGAGCTGGGGCGCAAGGGGCGGCTGGCGGATGTGCTGGTGATGACGGCCACACCGATCCCGCGCAGTCTTGCGCTGGCGCAATACGGCGATATGGACGTCAGCGTGCTGGACGAAAAACCGCCCGGGCGCAAACCGATCCAGACGGTTGTGATTAGTACCGAACGCTACGATCAGGTCGTCGACCGGCTGCGCGCGGCGATGGCCGAGGGGCGGCAATGCTATTGGGTCTGCCCGCTGGTCGAGGAAAGCGAGGTCAGCGATCTGACCTCCGCCGAGGAGCGCTTCAAACGTTTGCGCGCGACCCTGGGCGAGGGGCGCGTGGGGCTGGTACACGGCCAGATGCCCCCTGCCGACAAGGATGCGGCGATGGCGGCGTTTCAGCGGGGCGATACGCAGCTGCTGGTGGCGACCACGGTGATTGAGGTCGGCGTCGATGTACCAAACGCCTCGATCATGGTGATCGAGCGGGCCGAAAGCTTTGGTCTGGCGCAATTGCACCAATTGCGTGGCCGGGTGGGGCGCGGTTCTGCCGCGTCGAGCTGCCTGTTGATGTACCAGCCGCCGCTTTCAGAGACCGGTGCAAAGCGGCTGGAGGTATTGCGCGAAAGCGAGGACGGTTTTGTCATCGCCGAAACGGATCTGACCATGCGCGGCACCGGCGATCTGATCGGCACGGCACAATCGGGCATTCCGCGCTTTCGCGTGGCCGATCTGGAGCGGCAGGCGGCCCTGATGGCCGTCGCGCAATCGGACGCGCGCAAACTGCTGCACGACGATCCCGGTCTCAACACCCCGCGCGGCCGCGCGGTGCGCCTGTTGCTGTGGCTTATGCGGCAGGATGAGGCGATCCGTTTGATTTCAGTCGGTTAATCCCATCTGTTCCAAAAAGTTCACAAATGTTCCCAAAAAGTTCTTTACGAATGGTTAAGGATATGAGAACAAAGAGGCAACAGGAATGAGGAGACACAGAATGACAACCTACCGCACTCTCAAAGCCATTGCCGCCCGGTCCCAGCACACAATCGTGCAGGATGCGTTCGGTGCCGCGGCCTTGGTGGTGATGTTGGTTGCCGGTCTGCATCTTCCCGGTCTTGTCTGATTTTCTGCCTGCGCTCTCACGCTAGGGGGTCGTTCTTTTTGCACTTGTCCCAAATTGGTGCGCGGCATCCGGTTCTGCCTGTCCGGGATGCCACAGGGGTTTGCCGCCCCGGAACGGTCCTTTAGGTCCCACGTGAGCAACGCTATACCTTGCGCCGCCCTTCGAACGAAGGTGCGGCGCTTTTTTTACGCGCTCTCGGTCTGCGCGGCGGCCATGGCTTCGGCCATCGCTTCGATGCTCAGCAGGATCGAGGCGTGGCGGTTCTTGTATTCCACAGCGGGGCTGAGCACTTCGAACCCGTCAAAAGGCGCGTCAGGCACGCCGCCCTTGCCCTTGAGCATCGCCTTGAGCTGATCGCGCCCGCGCTGCACTGTCTCAAGCGTGGCGCCCTCGGCCCCCGCCGCCGTCACCGCGGCCGCCGCCTGTCCCAGTGCACAGGCTTTGACGTCCTGGCCAAGCGCACTCAGCCTTCCGTCGGTCACGGCCACATCCACCGTCACGCTGGAGCCACACAGCGGCGAGCGGCGCGTGACGCTGGCATCGGGCGCGTCGAGCCGCCCCAGGTGCGGGATATCGGCGGCAAGTGCCAGAATGCGGGTCGAATAGAGCTTGATCAGGTCACTGTCGGACATCGCGGGTTTTCCTTCGTCTCACAGCCCCTTACATAGACCCCGCGCACGCCCGCGCAAACCCCCGAGAGGTGAGACAAAAGCACCATGCCGTTTGATCCCGAGAGCTTGAAATACAATGACGCCGGCCTGATCCCCGCGATTGCCCAGGATCATGCTACCGGCGAGGTGCTGATGATGGCGTGGATGAACGCGACAAGCCTCGCGCGCACGCTTGAGACAGGTCAGGTCACCTATTGGAGCCGCTCGCGGCAGGAATTCTGGGCCAAGGGCGCGACGTCGGGCCATGTGCAGACGCTGCGCGAGATGCGCGTGGATTGCGACCGTGATTGCCTTTTGATGCAGGTCGAACAGGTCGGCGCGGCGTGCCACACTGGGCGGCGCAGCTGTTTCTACACGGTTGTGGATGCTGACGGGGAGCGCATTACCGACTAAAGGCCCACGCGCGCCCGAATGTCCTGCGGCGTCTCGCCCGCGTCGCGGTAGAGCGCGATGGCGCGCGCATCGTCGCGTTTTGCCAGCCGCTTGCCGTGCTCGTCGCGGGTCAGGCGGTGGTGGTGATAGCGCGGGGTGGGCAGATCCAGCAAACGTTGCAGCAGCACGTGGATCGCCGTGGCTTCGAACAGGTCCAGGCCCCTGACGACATGGGTGATCCCTTGAGCGGCATCGTCGAGCGTGACCGACAGGTGATACGACGTGCCCATCTCGCGCCGCGCCAGCACGATGTCTCCGACCTCGGCGATCATCTGCGCGGGCATGGTTGTGATCTGTCCGGTCTGGCCGACCCCTTCCTCGGTAAATGTGAGCGCCGTGGTGCAGGCCCGCGCCATGTCGAGCCGCAGCACCGCATCCCGTGGCCGGAGCCCGTTGCGGTCAGCGCCCCGGCAGGTACCGGGATAGATCACGCCATCCGGACCAAGCAGCGGCGCCCCTTCCTGCGGGGCGCTGGCGGCGGCGGCGATGTCGCGGCGGGTGCAGGTGCAGGGATAGAGCATGCCGGCCGCCCACAGCCGGTCGAGCGCGGCGTCGTAGGCCGCCTGCCGATCCGACTGGCGCATCACGGGGTGCGGCCAGTCGAGCCCGAGCCAGCGCAAATCGTCGGTGATCTGCGCCTCCCACTCGGGGCGCGCGCGCGAGCGGTCGATATCCTCTATTCGCAACAGGAATGTCCCCCCCGCCGCCTGCGCCAGATCAAACGCCAGCAGCGCCGAATAGGCGTGGCCCAGATGCAGGGGGCCTGTCGGGGATGGAGCAAATCTGGTGGTAAAGGTCACGCTTTTTCAATGACGTATACGGTAGATTTCATTTTCTTTCCGGGCAGATGTTCGCCGTGCTCGCAAAATTTCAATCGCGCTGCCCCGCAATCGAGCCATTCGTTCAGCCGTGCGGTATTGGCCGGGTCCGCAAGCGTGTGATCGTTGAACGACATTACCAGCAACCCGGCCCTGGGCAGCGCGTGCATAAGGGTATCGAGCGTTGAGATCGGGGCCGCGCCCGCGCCGATCACACCCACGGCCGCGATCAGCGAATAGACCGTCGGGACAGGATCCTCTGCCTCGACCTGCGTGAGGGTGCGGTAGACGTCCTTTTCGCGGGCGCGCGCGATCATCTGCGCAGACAGATCCATACCGTCGATGGTGCGAAATCCCGCAAGCTTGAACGCAAGACCCGCAAGCCCCGTGCCGCAACCGAAATCCAACAGCGGCTCCGCCGGGTCGGGGGCAAAATGGGCCAGCGCCTCGGCGCAGCGACCGGGGGTTGCGTAGCCCTGCGCGCCCACCTCGGCCTCGTAGGTGGCGGCCCATGTATCGTAGACGTCGCGGGTCTCATCGCTTGAACGGGCGGCGTAGACCTTATCGAGGAAAGTGTCTGTCATCCCCCTATAGTAGATGGGTCAATTGCCCTGTCCAGCGTCGAGCCACCCGCGCCAATCAACTTTTGCGCGATCTGTGTAGGCCTTATAGCGGTCCTTGCGGCCCCGGCGCCCGGACTTCAGCCCGTCGACCGGCGGGAAAAGCCCGAAGTTCACGTTCATCGGTTGGAACGTCTTGGCGTCCGCGCCGCCCGAGATATGGGTGATCAGCGCGCCGGTGGCGGTGGTGTCAGGCGGTGTCTCAAGCGTTTCCCCCCGTATTTCAGCCGCGGCCAGACGGCCAGCAAGCAACCCCATGGCCGCCGACTCCACGTAGCCTTCAACCCCGGTGATCTGGCCCGCGAAGCGGATGTGCGGCTTTGATCGCAGGCGCATCTGCCCGTCCAGCAACGTGGGGGAGTTCAGAAAGGTATTGCGGTGGATGCCGCCAAGACGTGCAAAACGCGCGTTCTCAAGACCCGGAATAGACTTGAAAACATCAGCTTGGGCGCCGTACTTCATCTTGGTCTGGAAGCCGACGATATTGTAGAGCGTGCCCAGCTTGTTGTCGCGGCGCAGCTGCACGACGGCGTGCGCCTTGACCTCGGGCTGGTGCGGATTGGTGAGGCCCACGGGCTTCATCGGGCCGTGGCGCAGGGTCTCGCGACCGCGTTCGGCCATGACCTCAATCGGCAGGCAGCCGTCGAAGTACTTGGCGGTCTCGCCCTCGTGGAACTCGGTCTTGTCGGCGGCCAGAAGCGCGTCGATGAAGGTGTCGTATTGCGCCTTGTCCATGGGGCAATTGAGGTAGGCGGTGCGCTCTTCCTCGGTCTCGCCCTTGTCATAGCGGGACTGCATCCACGCCTTGCTCATGTCAATGCTGTCGAAATAGACGATGGGCGCGATGGCGTCGAAAAAGGCGAGCGCGTCGGCGCCGGTTTCCGCCGCAATGGCCTCGCCCAGCGCGCCGGAGGTCAGCGGGCCGGTGGCGATGATCCAATGACCGTCCTCGGGCAGGGCGGTGATCTCCCCGTATTCGACGGTGATGTTGTCATGGGCCATCAGCGCGTCGGTCACGGATTGCGCAAACGGGTCCCGGTCCACGGCCAGTGCGCCGCCGGCGGGCAGGCGGTGCTGCGCTGCGGTCTGCATGATCAGCCCGCCGGCCTCGCGCATTTCCCAATGCAGCAGGCCCACGGCGTTTTGTTCGTGGTCGTCCGAGCGGAAGGAGTTGGAGCAAACCATCTCCCCCAACAGCCCCGTCTGGTGGGCGAAGGTTTCGACCTTGGGGCGCATTTCGTGGATGACGACCTTGATGCCAAGGTTTGCCGCCTGCCAGGCGGCTTCCGATCCGGCCATGCCGCCGCCGATGATGTGCAATGTGTTGTCCATGGCGCGGGGATAGGCGGAACGGCGGGGGCTGACAAGGTGCGGGGTGTCGCAGTGGGGCGCGCACAGGCGCGACGCAATCAATGGGCGCGAACTCTCGCCGAATAGGTCACTCGATGGGCCGGGGGGAGATTTGGGGTCGCCGCTGCGGTAAGATCGATCAGTGAGAGGCTGATCTGGAGGGACCTTCGCGTGCGGCGACCCAAATATCTTGAGGCGCGATGCCTCCGATGTCTTATTTGTGCCTTATTGCTGCCCGAATTGAAAGCGCTGATTTGGCAACAGTCCCGCCGCGTATTGGCAACAGTTGCTTCAAAATACATCACCCGGCCGCTGGAGGCGACCGGGTGATTACGAAAAATTTGACGGAATGTGAGGCAGTTAGGAGGGGCTGAGCACGCGGTCCATCGTCAGGCCCGACGGCACCGAGGCAGGCACACCCAGGCCCGTCTTCCCCGCTGACGGATCGGTGAGGCTGCCCAGAAATGCCATGATCCGGGCGATTTCAGCGTCATCGAGATCAACGTCGGGGATCTCGATCGCTTCAGCGATGGCCATGACCTCGTCGAAATCCTCCATCGCCTGCCAATCGTCGGCGGCAACACCTTCGGGCAGGCGGGCGTTGTCGCGGCTATAGGCGGCAAGGCTTTCAACGGGGCGCAGGTGATGGCGCACCATCGCTTCGAGATCGCTGTAGGCACCGTTGTGGCCATAGGGCGCGGTTTGCGTCACGTTGCGCAGGCTGGGCGTGCGAAAGCGGTACATGTCGTCCGCCACGCCCGACACCATGCCGTGGCCCGTATCGGCATAGGCGGCATGGGCGTTCTTGCCGGGGCCAAGCTGCGGCAGGCCGATGGCATAGAAATTGTGGTCCGTCTGGAAAGGACCCGAGTGGCAGGTGCTGCACCGCGCCTTGCCATAGAAAAGGTCCATCCCCTCAAGCGCTTGCGGGCTCATCGCGTCCTCGCCCGCAAGATAGCGATCAAAGGGGCTGTCGGTGGCGCGGAATTCCGACCCGATAAAGGCCGACAGCGCGGTGCCGATGTCGGTGATATGCAGATCGGTAACGCCCAGATCGGCAAAGCGGTCGCGGTAGGCGGGGATCGCTTCGACCCGTGTGGCCAGCAGCGCCCAGGCGCCATCGGGGCCGGCGATACGTTCATCGGCGACGGCATCCGCGATCTCGTTCTCGCCGGGGTGGCCGGACATCTCGTCGGGCGACAGGATCGGCAGAATGTTCTGTGCCGCAAGCGGAGAGACGACGGGTCGCTCCAGCGTGCGCCCTTCGGGCATGCGGATGCCGTACATGGCGTGGCGGTCGCGCGCGGTGCGCCCGTCGTGGAACATGACCGCGAATTCCTTGGCGCCCAGATTGAACAGGGCGGGGGCGTTGCGCGGGATCCGCGCCTTGGGCGCGTTGCGGGTGGTCGCACGGCGCAGATCGCCCAAGCCTTCGCCGCCTTCCCCGATCGACAGCGACATCCCGTCAGAGGTGCCAAGCGTGGGGTGGTGGCAGGTGGCGCAAGCGATATTCTTGTTGCCCGCAAGGATCGGGTCAAAGAACAGATCGCGGCCAAGACCGATCAGTTCGGGCGGGAATTGGTGGAAATCCGCATCCGTCACCGGATCGGGCAGGGGCCCCGCCAGCGCGGCAGTGCTCATCAACGCGCCCGCAAGCACACTCAAGGGGAATCGGGACATCACGCACTCCTCACGGATTCGTGAACAGACGTATCAAATGCCCCGAATTTTCCACAGGGGAACCTGAGAAAAACAGCGTCCCCTAATTGGAAACAGTCATTGATTCCAATCGGGTGGGCGTTTTTCGATAAAGGCCTGCATGCCCTCTTCCGTATCGCGATGCGCAAGGTTTTCGACCATCACGGCACCGGTATGGGCGTAGGCATCGGCGGTATTCATGGCGAGCTGTTCGTAGAAGGCGCGCTTGCCGATGCGCACGGCCACGCCCAGCTTCCCGGCGATCTGATCGGCCAGCGCGCCGGTTTCTGCCGCGAGGCGGTCAACCGGGACCACACGGTTGACCAGACCCAGCGCCTCGGCGCGGGCAGCGTCGATGAAATCACCGGTCGTCAGCATCTCAAACGCTTTTTTCGGCGCGATGTTGCGGCTGAGCGCGACCATCGGGGTCGAGCAGAAGAGGCCGATATTGACGCCATTGACGCCAAAACGTGTGCCCTCACCGGCCACGGCCATGTCGCAGGTCGCGACCAGCTGGCAACCGGCGGCAGTGGCGATGCCGTGCACCTGCGCAATCACCGGCTGCGGCATCTGCTGAATGCGCGTCATCACTTTGGTGCAGCGCTCGAACAGATCGGCAAAGCCTGCCGCACCGCCATCCGCCGATCGGCGCATCGCCTGCATCTGGCGCAGATCATGGCCCGCGCAGAACGCCTTGCCCGCGCCACCGATGGTAATGACCCGGCAGGCGGGATCCTCGGCAAGCGCGGCGAGCGTCTCGTCAAGGGCGGCGAGCATCTCGTCGCTCAGCGCATTGAGCCGTTCGGGGCTGTTCATCGTCAGATGCCTCACCGCATCCCGCTGCGTCACTTCCAGAATTGCCATCTTGCCCGGCCTCCTTGTTCACGCAACTCTAGGCCACGCAAGACGGAAAGGACAAGTATGCCCACGCCCAAGGAAGTCCTGATGGACGCCCCCGCCATTACCGCGTTCCTGCGGCAGGTGTTCGATCAGGTCGCCGATGATTTTGTCGTCGAGGATGTGCAGCCCATGGCGTGTCGCGTGCGCACACCGATACAGGCGCGCCATTTGCGCCCCGGTGGCACGGTTTCGGGGCCGACGATGTTCGCGCTGGCGGATGTGTCGGCCTATATCGCGACGCTGGCGATGATCGGGCCGCGCGCGCTGGCGGTGACGACGAATTGTTCGATGGATTTCATGCGCAAGCCCGCGTCGGGCGTGGATTTGATTTCAGAGACGCGATTGCTCAAGCTCGGGCGCCAGCTGTCGGTGAGCCATGTGCTGATATATTCCGAAGGGATCGAGGCCCCCGTGGCGCAGGCCACGATGACCTACGCGATCCCGCCGGCGGGCGTTTAGATATTGTATTGATACAAAAAAGGGCAGGGGGTAAGCCCTGCCCAGTCAGAAGAGGTCTGGCGGAACGCCACGGGGAAGTCACGCCCGCCAGAACACCTTGGCCGCCTCTGTATCGGCGGCGTCCGGTGTCAGCCCCACATCCTGCAGCTGCCACGGCTCAAGCGCCTTGAGCGCAAGCCGTGTGCGGCGGCGTGTGGCCCATTTTGTCACGCAGGCCGCGAACTTGACACTGACGACTGCTGCCAGCGGCAGATCCTGCGCACCGTTCAGAAGGGTCAATGCGGTGCTCAGCCGGGTCTCTGCGTGTGTCATGGGAAACTCCTTTGAAATTGTGTTGACACAATATGGCGGTGTTGCCATACAATATTGGTACAATGCAATCACACGCTGATCTACGGAAATATTGTAATGGATACAATTTGGCAGCCGGCGCTCGACCCTGAGGTCAAGCCAAAGTACCGCGGCGTCGTTCAGGCGATCCGCGAGGGCATCGGGAAAGGGGCGCTGAAACCCGGCGACAAACTGCCACCGGTGCGCGATCTGGGCTGGCGTCTGGGCATGACGCCGGGCACGGTCGCGCGCGCCTACACGGTGCTGACGGACGAGGGGGTGTTGAACGCAGAGGTCGGGCGCGGCACGTTTGTTGCGGGCCCAGCGCGGCGCGAACGGCCGCTCAACCTCATCGAGGAGGATGCTGTCGTGCATCTGACGGGGGGGATACGGATACGGTCAACCTGTTCTCGCCGCATCTGCCCAATGGCGGGCAGGCGCGGTTGATCCGCACACTGCTGGCGGACGTGGCACAGGATCCGCCATCGGGGGTCATGCACTACCCCTCGCGCGCCGGGGCCCGTGCCGCGCGCGAGGCGATGTTGCACTGGCTGCGCGGCACGCCGCTGGGGGCCGTGGATCAAAACGAGGTCGTGCTGTCGCACGGTGGCCAGAACGGGATCATGCTGGTGTATCAGACGGTCCTGCGCGGGCGGCGCCCCGTTATCCTGGTCGAGGAGCTGTCGTATCCCGGTTTCCGCCGCGCGGCGGAAGCGTTGCGCGCCGATGTGGTGCCGGTGGCGATGGACGCGGACGGGCTTGATCCCGACGCGCTGCGCGGGGCCATCGCGCGCCACCCGGAGGCGCAGGTGATCTGCACCTCGCCAGAGGTCCACAGCCCGACCTGCGGCTTTACCCCGCTCGCCCGGCGGCAGCAGATTGCCGCCATCGCACGCCAGCACGATCTGAGCATTCTCGAGGATGATTGTTACCGTATGGGCCGGGCGGAGGCGCCGGGATACCGCCAACTCGCGCCCGAGCGCAGTTTCTACGTCACCTCCCTGTCGAAATCGATCACGCCCGCGCTGCGGCTGGGCTGCGTCATCGGCCCCAAGGCGCAGGCCAGCGCGCTGCACCGTGCGGCGGAGCACGGGTATTTCGGCCTTGCCACCCCGATCACCGATCTTGCGGCCAAGCTGCTGGTGCACCCCGATCTCGACGCGATCATGGCGCGCAGCCGCGCGGGCGTGGAGCAATACGTGAAGGCGGCGGTCAACATCCTTGGAGGACACGACCTGCGCTGGCGCCCTGATGTGCCGTTCATGTGGCTGCACCTGCCCGCAGGCTGGCGCGCCAGCGCGTTTTGTCGCGCGGCGGAGGCGCAGGGCGTGCGGGTGCGCGCAGCGGAGGAATTCGCGATTCGCGACGCGCAGGTGCCCCATGCCGTGCGCATGGCCGTCAATGCGGGCGTCAGCCTGCGCAGTTTCGAGGCCGCGATGGAGCGGTTGCGCAATCTGCTCGACAATCCGTCGGAAGAAATCGGCGTCTAAAAGACCGCTGCCGATCCCCAGGCCAGTCCAGTCGCGATTGCCGCCGCCGACAGCAGCGCGGAATAGAGCGCAAGTTTGATGTAGGAAAACGGCCGCTCGCCAAAGGTGCGCCCGTCGATGCCGGATACAACCACCTTCATCGCGCGGCCCTTGTAGGTGTAGTGCAGGATCCAGACCGGCAGTAGAATGCGCCGGTAGTGGATGCCGGTGGTGTCGGTGTTGTAGGTGATGGCATGCACGCCGCGTTTGTTGATGCGCGCGCGGATCCGGTTCTTGATCAGGATCTTCTTGTCGGGCGCGTTGGCGATCAACCCTTGCGCCACACTTTGGTGGTGCCGCTCTGCGGCAAATCCCGCGAGGTAGCCGGGCGCGTAGCTGCGCAGATCCGACGGGCGGAAATCATGCAGGATCCCGTCGCGGATGAGCGGCGTCACATGGGGCGAGGCGGGCATCAAGAGATCGTCAAACCGGATGCCCATCTGCCCCGACGTGCGGTGCGTGCGGCGATTGTCGCCAGATCCGGTGGTGTATTTGGCCCAGTAACTGACGGCCTCGTCGCTATCAAAGGTCCAGAACGGCGCGTAGAGCCCCGCCACACGCGCCTGCGCCACGGTAGCCGCGAGATCGCGCGGGGCCGCCACGCGATTGCCCGCCCATGTCTGCGCCTGCTGCTGGGCCTCTGCCTCTTCTATACGAAAGGGGATCAGCGCCATCGTCTCGTATCCCACATCGACGAGCGCGCGCACGACCGGGCCGTCGCAATAGGGGCAGCGCTCTGACAGGGCGGCACCGGCAAAGATCACCTCGCCGCCGCAGCTGCGGCACTGGTAGGCATCGGTCTGGTGCGGGGCGGGCACGTCGTCGCTGGCGCCATCGTGGGGGTGCTCTGCGGCGGGGTTGGCGCCGGGCGGCTCAGTGATGTCGTGCACCGTGCCGCAGCTGGTGCAGCGCAGCCCGCCCGCGCCGGGGCTGTAGCCGCATTGCCCCGCGCAACTGGGGCATTTGAGCGGATCGGCGGCGCTCAATCCGACTCCCCCAGCGCAGCGGCAATTTCCAACAGGATCTGCAGGCGCAGCCATGACCGCTCAACCGCCCCGTCGAGATCGCCGGTCACGGCCCAGTCGCCGATGATGGTGGCAAAAAACCACGTGCCCATGAGCCAGAACGCAATGATCGCCCAACCCGCGATGCCGCGGATGCGGCTAGCGGAGCCCACGCGCAGCTCGTGACGCGCCTCGCGCACGCGGATCGCCTTGACCACGGGGATCATTCCGATAGCCGTCGACAGGGTAAATAGCACAAGCGTGGCAAGCGTGGGAGCGGCGAGGGTTTCCATCCCGACAGCATAAACCGCGATCCGGGCCGGGTAAAAGAGGGAATGGTGATGGGGTAAATAAATACCTTATTTGCAAGCACCTGTTTTGCATATGTATTTCGCAACTTGTGCCGCTTGACCCGACCTGCGCCATCTATATAACGCCTCCATCACATCGGGGGATTTCCCCGTCCAAACGAATACGGGAATACCGTCCATGAAAACCTTTTCTGCAACACCGGCAGACATCGACAAGAAATGGATCATCATTGACGCCGAAGGCGTCGTGCTGGGCCGCCTTGCGTCGATCGTTGCCACACGTCTGCGGGGCAAGCACAAGCCCTCCTTCACCCCTCACATGGATTGCGGCGACAACGTCATCGTGATCAACGCCGAAAAAGTGCAAATGACCGGCAAGAAGCGTGAAGAAAACTTCTACTGGCACACCGGCCACCCCGGCGGCATCAAGCAGCGCACCAAAGCCGACATTCTTGAGGGCAAGCACCCCGAGCGCGTCGTCACCCAAGCGGTCAAGCGCATGCTGCCCGGCAACCGCCTGAGCCGCCAGATCATGACCAACCTGCGTGTCTACGCCGGTGGCGATCACCCCCACGAGGCGCAAAGCCCCGAAGTTCTGGACGTGAAGTCCATGAACAAGAAAAACACGCGGAGTGCATGAGCATGGCTGACGAAATCAAATCCCTCGACGATCTCAAGGACGTCGTGACAGAAAACGTCGGTGGCGTGCAGGGCTCGTCCGCCGACGAGACACTGATCGCCCGTGAGCCCCAGCGCGACGAGCTGGGCCGTTCCTATGCCACCGGCAAGCGGAAGGATGCGGTCGCCCGCGTCTGGATCAAGCCCGGTTCGGGCAAGGTCGTCGTGAACGGCAAGCCGCAGAACGAATATTTTGCCCGCCCCGTGCTGCAGATGATCCTGGCACAGCCCTTCACCATCACGGGCACGGAAGGTCAGTTCGACGTCTACGCCACGGTCAAGGGCGGCGGTCTGTCCGGTCAGGCCGGCGCGGTCAAGCACGGTGTCTCCAAGGCGCTGCAGCTGTACGATCCCGCGATGCGCGGCGCGCTGAAAGCGGCAGGCTTCCTGACCCGCGACAGCCGTGTCGTCGAGCGTAAGAAATACGGTAAAGCCAAAGCGCGTAAGAGCTTCCAGTTCTCCAAGCGTTAAGCGTTATTACCCGAGTTCGGAAAAGGCCGCTCCCGCAGGGGGGCGGCTTTTTTCATGGGCGCACTGGAAAGCGCGCGCCGTCGGGATTAGCTTAATCCAATGAAATACTCCGTACTCGATCTTTGCCCGGTGCCCGAGGGCGCCAACGCCGCGCAGGCGATGCGCAATTCCGTCGATCTGGCGCAGCACGCCGAATCCTTGGGCTATCATCGCTACTGGATGGCCGAGCATCACAATATGCCGGGCATCGCCTCGGCGGCGACCTCGGTGCTGTTGGGCCATGTCGCGGGGCAGACGCGCCACATCCGCGTCGGCGCGGGCGGCATCATGTTGCCCAACCACGCGCCGCTGACGATTGCGGAGCAGTTCGGCACGCTCGCCACACTCTACCCCGACCGGATCGACCTTGGACTGGGCCGCGCGCCCGGCGGCGACGGGCACGTCTGGCAGGCGCTGCGCCGCAGTCGCGCGGGGCAGGACAGTTTTCCTCAGGATGTCATGGAGTTGCAGGGCTATCTGGGCGATGAAACTGGGGCCGTTCAGGCCCATCCTGGGCAGGGGACGCATGTGCCTTTGTGGATCCTCGGATCCTCGCTCTACGGCGCGCAGCTGGCCGCGCATCTGGGGTTGCCCTACGCCTTTGCCTCACATTTTGCGCCCGACGCGCTGGAGGATGCCGCGTATCTCTACCGCCGTGATTTCAAACCGTCCGAGCAGTTGGCGCAGCCGCATTTCATGTTGGCAATCAACGTCTTTGCCGCCGACACCGATGCCGAAGGGGCATATTTGCGGACCTCGATGCAGCAGGCGTTCGCGCGGCTGCGCAGTGGTACGCCCGGCAAGCTGCCGCGCCCCGTCGCGGATATCGACGCGGCGATTGGGGCGGGCATGCGCGCGGCCGTCGATGGCGCCCTGCGGATCTCAGCCACGGGATCACCGCAAACGGTGCGCGATCAGATCGCGGCGCTGGTGCATCAACACCGGCCCGATGAGGTGATCCTCACCGGCCAGATCCACGACCACGCCGCGCGCAAACGCTCGTTCGAGATTGCCGCGCAAGCGTTGCACGCGCTGCCCGCCGCCGCCTAATCGTCCGGCGGGATCAGACCCAGCCCGCGCAGGTAGATCCCGATACCCGATTCCAGCAGATCCTCGGGCGGGAACGGCGAGGCGCGCCCCGGCGAGTTGCGCGCGAACAGCTCGACCACCCCGTGGCTCATCGCCCAGATATGCGCCGAAAACATCGCGGCGGGGGGACGTTTTTCGGCAGGGATGTGCTGGCTCAGATCGCCGGCGGCTTTTTCCAGCACCCCGTTGGCGCGGCCCGCGGCGACGGCCAGTTCAGGCGTGCGGTTGATTGACAGACCGCTTTCGAACATCGCGATGTAGTGGCCGGGGTATTTGCGCGCGAAGGCCAGATAGGCGCGGCCCGTCGCCTCGAACGCCGCCAGCGCGGAGGGTTGGCCAGTTTGATAGGCATGCTCCATCAACTCGCCAAACATCTCGTAGCCTTGCAGCGCCGCCTCGGCGATCAGATCATCGCGCCCGTCGTAGTGACGGTAGACGGCCGCCGGGGTGACGCCGGCCTCTTTCGCGGCCTGACTGAGCGTGAACCCCGTCGGGCCCTTCTGCTCGATCAGCGCGAGGGCGGCATCGACCAACGCCTGACGCAGATTGCCGTGATGATAGCCGCGTTTAGGCATTCCAGATGTCGGGGCCCGCGCAGATGCTGCGATCGATCTCGCCGATGGCGTCCGCATCCTTGCGGTCGTAGTCAAAGCTGTGCAGCACGGTGCGGATTGCGTTGAGCCGCGCGCGGCGCTTGTCGTCAGAGCGCACAACCGTCCAGGGCGCATGGGCCGTGTGCGACCGCGCGAGCGTGTCCTGAATGGCCGCCGAGTATTCGTTCCACAGGTGCAGCCCCTTCACGTCGATCCCGCTGAGCTTCCATTGTTTGAGCGGATCGCTCTCGCGTTTGAGCATTCGGGAAAGTTGTTCGGCCCGTCCCACGTTGAGCCAGAATTTGAAAAGGTGGATGCCGTCCTCGACAAGCATCTGCTCGAACGGTTGGACTTGGGCAAAGAACCGTGCGTTCTGGTCGGGGGTGCAAAAGCCGAATACCGGCTCGACCACACCGCGATTGTACCAGCTGCGATCAAAGAAAACCACTTCACCCGCGGCGGGCAAGTGGCTGATGTAGCGTTGGAAATACCATTGCGTGCGCTCGGTGTCCGAGGGTTTGGAGAGCGCCACCACCCGTGCCGCGCGCGGGTTGAGGTTCATCCGGAACCGCCCGATGGTGCCTCCCTTTCCGGCGGCATCGCGCCCCTCGAACACCATGGCGACGCGGGTGCCCGTCTCGCGCGTCCAGGCCTGCCATTTGACCAGCTCGATCTGCAGCGCGTCCATGGCGGCGTCGTATTTCTTGCGGCTGAGGCGTTTTTCATGCGGGTAGCTGTCCGACAGCATCACGCCCTTTTCGGCGGAGGCGACGGCGGTGCGCACGTCCTCGGGGGCGTCATTTTCAAAGAACGCGCTGATCGCGCCGTCAAAGGGCAGGGACATTGTCACACCTATTCAAACCACTGGCGGGGACTATGCGATGTTAATCGGATTAACGCAAACCCGCACGGGCCGCGACACGGTCGATCGCAGCGACCGATTCCTCGGGGGCTACGTGGTGCGGCATGTGGCCGATCCCCTCAAGCACGGTGAGATTGGCGCCCGGCACCTGTTTCGACAGCGGCTCCGAGTGCACGGTCAGCGGCACGATGGTGTCGGCATCGCCGTGCACGATCTCGAACGGCATGGTCAGATCGGGGTAGCGTTTGACCATCTTCACGATATGCGGGTAGAGGCCGTTGACCTGCTGCGCATTGGCGCGCAAGCTTTCGCGGCGCAGCACCAGCGCGGCACCGACGTGGGTGGCATACCCCTCGGGTGCGGGCTGCGGGGCAAATATGCTCTCGATCGAGCTGTCGACATAGCTTTGCGGTACAAAGGCGGAGGCCAGCGGCACCACGATCCCGCCCCCCAGCCGGAGCCGACCACGGTATAGTTCCAGCCCAGATCGCCCGGCCAAGGGTTCGACACGGCGGCGAGCATCACAACGCCGGCCGTCTCATCGGGACGCGCGAGCGCCCAGGCCATGGCGACGGCGCCGCCAAACGAATGGCCCACCACGATGGGGTTTTCGACACCAATGATGTCGGTGGCGCGCTGCAACAGCTGCGCCTGCTCGGCCGGGCTTTCGGCGCGGGCGTTCCACGCGCCTTGCTTGCCGGGGAGCCGACCCGTCCAGCCCAGGCCGGGCCGGTCGATCATCACCACGCGGTAGCTTTGTGACAGGCGGTCGACAAAATCAAAGGTCCAGTCGCGCACGTTGCCCGAGGCGCCGTGGATCAGCACCAGATCGGGCCCGTCCCCTTGGGTCAGCACGTGCACCGGCACGCCGTCCACGTCGATGATCCGCCCCTGCGGCGGATACTCCCGCGCGGCCTGCGCCTCGCGCGCGCTGGCACGCCAGTGCACGACAGCGATCAGCAGAGCGATCAGGGCAAGCAGAACCAACAAACTAGTGACCGATTTTCTGGATATCATAGGGCGTCGACTGATAGATTTCCTGGATCCAGTTGCCGTACAGCAGATGCGCGTGGCTGCGCCAGCGGTTCACGGGCGGAAGGGCCGGATCGTCGTTTGTGTAATAGTTCACGGGCACGTTGATCGGCGTGCCCGCAGCGATGTCGCGGTCGTATTCCTGTTTTAGCGTGTCGCGATCGTATTCAAAGTGGTTGAAGATATAAAGCGCGCGGTGCGCGGGATCTTCGATCAGCGCGGGGCCGACCTCGTCACTGCCCAGAAGGGTCGTGAGGCCCGCCCGCGCGTCCACTTCGGCCTGACGGATCTCGGTCCAGCGGGAGACGGGGATCACGCAATCATCGGAAAACCCGTTGAGATACGGTGAGGCGGGCACAAGGTTACGGTGGCGGAAACAGCCGAATGCCTTGGCGTCCAGCATGTGTTTGGCGATGCCGTGAAAATGATTGATCATCGCCATGCCGCCCCAGCACACGCCGAGGGTGGATTGCACGTTGGTCTGCGTCCAGTCCATCACGCGCTTGAGCTCGGCGTAATAATCCACCGCGTCAAAATCGAGATGCTCAATCGGCGCGCCGGTGATGATGAGCCCGTCGAATTTCTCGTCCCAGACCTCTGAGACAGGGCGATAAAAGCTCTCCATATGCGCGGCGGCTGTGTTGCGGGTCTGGTGGTCGGACATGCGCAGCAACGTGAAGTCGATCTGCAGCGGCGTCGCCCCGATCAGCCGGGCGAACTGGTTTTCCGTCTGGATCTTCTTGGGCATCAGGTTCAGCAGCGCGATGCGCAGCGGGCGGATGTCCTGACGCGCGGCCTCGTCTGGGTCCATGACGCGCACACCCTCACGGGTGAGCACATCGTAGGCGGGAAGGTCTGAGGGGATCTTGATTGGCATGGGTCCGGTCCTTTGGGACGGCTTAGATAGGGAGGCGCTCCGGCAGTCTCAAGTCACGCTTGCGTGTCGAGCTTGGCGGCGATGAGCGCCTCGAACGCGGCGCTGTCGGTGACGGCGTGCACCTCTTCGGCCGTGACGGTGACACCAAAGCGCGCCATCGCCGCATAGCGGGGCTGACGGTGGGCGAGCGCCTGCGCGTAGGTCCAGCGAATGAAGGTATCTGGATCAACCTCGCCCTCTTGCACGTTGTTTTCGCTTAGGTATTGCGACCAGACCCGTTCAAGGAAGGCAGGCTGGTAGGCCATCGGCTTGGGCGCGCGGTCAAAGCGGCGGATCAGCTCTTGCGCGTGGGCCTCGCTGCCCTTGATCCAGATCGGCAGGCAATGCGCGGCGAGCTTGGTCATCAGCGGATCATCGCGGTCGTCTGGGTTGATCCATTCGCAGATCGACCCACCGGTGTCGCAGATGAAATGCGGGTAGCCGTAGAGGTCGTGCGCGCGGTCGATGAACTGGGGCGTATCCGTCAGGGCCGCAATCTCAGCCTCGCGAAACTGCGTTTGTCGGCGGCGGTATTCGTCGATTGGCAGGCCGCCGCACCCCGGTTTGCCCAGATAGGCAGACACCGCGGTCAGATCGTGGTCGTGCACAATGGGATCGAGATACATCGCGTCCGCGCGCAGCATCTGCGCCAGAAACGGCTCGCGCATGGCGTGGGCGATCAGGTTGTCCTTGATGTGGCGGTGCATGCCGGCGGTGCCGATGCGGTAATCGATCGAATAGTGGAACCAATCGCCGCCCTGTACCAACAGCTTCGAGATATGGGTCTTGCCCAGACCCGACATGCCAAAGAACAGCACGGATTTGCGCGGTGCGGCGCGCCAGCTGGCGGCATCTGGATAAAGCATCGGGGGGCCTTTCTGCGTTGCTTCCCTGACTAGCGCCGCACGCGCAGCCGGTCAATCAGCCGCCCGTCGATCACCACCAGCCCCAGTGCGAGCAGGGCAAAGCCGCCGTAGGCGTTGGGCGAAAGTGTCTCGTCCAGCACCAGCGCGCCAAGGGTGATGGCCACGGGCGGGATCAGCAGGGTGACCAACATCAGGTTACCGCTGCCCGCCAGCGCCAGCACACGGTAATAGATCATATAGGCCAGCGCGGTGGCGATCAGGGAATAATACCCGATGGCAAGCATCGTGCGCGGCGCAAGATCCAGCCGGATCGGGCCGTCGAGGCTCCACGCCAATGGGATCATGATGAGGGTCGAGGTGCTGAGCATGCCCGCCGCGGCGACCAAGGGAGGCAGACCGCCCAGTCGTTTGCGCGCCCAGACCCCGGCAAAGGCATAGCTGATCGTCCCCCCGATCACCGCGAGCTGCGCCAGTGAAGTGATGTCGAAATTGCGCAGGTTCTCCAGCCCGATGGCTACCGCCACTCCGGCAAAGCCGAGCGTGACGCCGAACGCCTTGCGCGCGCTCAGCCTTTCGTCGCTCAGCAGCAGGGCGGCGATCAGCACGCCAAAGATCGCCGTGGCGGCGTTGAAGATCGATGTGAGGCCCGACGGGATGTGCAGCTGTCCCCAGGCCATCAGCGAAAAGGGAATGACGTTGTTGAGGATGCCCATGCCAAGGAAGCCGATCCAGATGGCGCGCCCGCGCGGCAGGGGCAGGCGGCGCACAATCACGACGATCCACAATAGCACCGTGGCCCATCCGACCCGATGCGCCACCGAGGTGAGCGGTGGCACCTCGTCAAGGGCGATGCGGATCGACAGGAATGACGCGCCCCAGATGGCGCCGAGCGCTAGCAGCAGAAGCCAGGCCTTCGAGGATATGCTGCGTTCGGTGATCATGCCACCGCTCTAGCAGCGTGCAGCCTCCGGGGCGACCCGGAAGCTGCGGGATGAGTTTAAAAGCTGTAGGCGATCTTGAACCCGGCGGAGACGGCGGAGTTGCTGTCAAAATCCGCGCGCGCTGCGCCCGATGTGGCCGGGCGCGCATCCCCGAAGGAGGTGTAGCGCACGCCACCGCTGAGCGTCACATCCTGGGTCAGCTTGTAGCTGCCCCCGATCGAAACATTGCGCGAGCCGTTGACCGGCGCCAGCGGAGAGGTCAGATCGTCGCTGTCCGTGGCGCTGTACCCGATCGAGATCGAGCCCGCGAAGCGATCGGTGAACTGCCGCCCGATGCCGATCTCGAGGTCAACACTGTCCTCGATGTCAGTCAAGCTGTCGCCGCTGCTGCCGGGATTGACGGCGCTGTCAAAGAACGCGGGCGAGACGCGTGTATCGGCGTAGCGTGCGTAGCGGACCGATCCAAAGACGAGCGTGCCCTCGGCAATACCGCTCTGAAAGCTGAGGTTGAGGCTTTCGGGGGCGGTGATTTCGGTCACGCTCGCAGGTGCGACGGGCACGCCGCCGATGGTTTCGGTGGTACGTAGGTCGTGGGTGATTTCGGAGTTGTAGGTCAGCGCCACACGCAGTGCGATATCGGGGATTTCATAGGCCGCACCAACCAGATAGCCGACGGCCCCGTCAGAGGCAAAGCTGCCGCGATAGCCGTTCAGACCGCCAAAGCCCAACCCGCCAAGGGTCACGTCAGCCTCGATCTCCTGGTAGCGGATACCGCCGTGCACGCTGAAACGGTCGTCGAATTTATAGCGCCCGATCGCGGTGATCGCAAAGCTGTCGACCGTCGCCGACGTGCCGCCAAGCGCCGAGGCAGCTGGATTGCCGCCGTAGGCGATGTCGGTCCCGTAGGGTTCATCGACCACAACCGCCACGGCGATCTGATCGGTGATGTTGTAGCGCAGCGCGCCGCTGCCCAGATTGAACCCGTCGCCGACGTTGTTGATGCGCGCGGCGGTGCCGGTCGATCCGTTCTCGGTCCCGTCGATCGAGGGGCGCGTGGTGCCAAAGCTCAGCTCGAGCCTGTTGTCGGTCTCGAAGATGATGTCGATGTCCTGACCCGACCGGTCAAGCCCGCCGGCCTGCGCGCCCAGCGTGGACATGATGATGACGCCGGTCGCGGCGGTAATAATTTTCATGCGAATCCTCCCAAATTCGGCAGGCGGGCCCGTGCGCGGGCGGCCTGCCGCGCGATAAGGGCGCGACGCGAGGCGCAAATCAATGCTGACCAGACGGCAACTCACGTCAACGTGTCAGGCCGTGCGTTTGCGTGTCTCGTTCCAGATGTTGGCATAGTTGGCGGCAAAGATGACGCCCGCACCGACAAAGACCCAGATATCCAGCGGCTCGCTGTAGAGGATCATTGCCACGATGGCGATCACCGGCAGGCGCGCGAAATCCAGCGGCACGACGACCGTGGCCGGCGCGATGGCCAGCGCATTGGTCAGGCAGAAATGCGCAAGCAACCCGGCGAACCCCACAAGGATCAGGAACGGCAACGCCTCAAGCGTCGGCAGGGCGATTTCACCGTCGTAGCCGGACATTATCAGGCCAAACACCAGCTGGATCGTGGTAAGGAAAAACAGGATCGACGCGATGGTATTGTCGCGCGTGAGCCGTTTGGTAAGCATATTTGTCAGCGCAAAGAAGAGTGCAGCGGCGGCGGCCACGGCAAGGCCGATCTCGAATGTCTCGACGCTCGGGCGCGCGACGATGAGGATACCGATAAAGCCCAGGACGGCGGCAAAGCCGCGCATTCGCGTCATCCGCTCACCCAGGATCAGCGGCGCCAGCACGGCGACCCAGAGGGGCGAGGTGAACTCAAGCGCGAATACCTGCGCCAGCGGGATCACGGCGACGGCGTAGAACCACAGGTTTTGCCCGGTGAAATGAAAGACGTTGCGCACGAAATGCTGGCGGAACTGGTCAAAGCGGATCTCGGCCCAGCGGTGTTGCGCCGCGATGATCGAGACGACGACAATCGCGCCCACGACACTGCGGTAGAACATGATCTCAAACGTGTCGTAGTCGCCCGCCAGCTCACGCCCCGCCACGGCCATGAAGGAAAACGCGGCAATCGCGCCCAGCATCCATATCGCGGCTTTCAGCAGGACGTTCATGGCATCCCGGTGATCGTATAGTCCCGCGCGATGCCTGCGGTCTCGCGTGCCCAGTCGGAGGCGGCGGCGCGGCTCTGATGTGCCTCAAAGGCTGCTGGGCTGTCGAATTGCTCGGCCACAGTCCAGACCATCGGATCGTCGGTTGCGGTGACCTCAAAGCTGATGCAGCCCGGCTCGGCCCGCGTCAGGCGGATGTGCTCAGACAGGGCCGCGCGCACCCGCGCGGCCTCTTCCCCGGTCGTGCAGGTAAGCGTGCCGTTCAGGGTGACTATTCCCATTCGATGGTGCCCGGAGGTTTTGAAGTGATGTCATAGGTGACGCGGTTGATGCCCGGCACTTCGTTGATGATGCGCGTCGCCGTCTCGCCCAGAAATTCGTGGCTGAACGGGTAGTAGTCGGCGGTCATGCCGTCCACGCTTGTGACCGCCCGCAGCGCGCAGGCGAAATCATAGGTGCGCCCGTCGCCCATGACGCCCACGGTGCGCACCGGCAGGATCGCGCAGAACGCCTGCCAGATTTCGTCATAAAGCCCGTGTTTGCGGATCTGGTCGATGTAGACCGCGTCGGCCTCGCGCAGGATATCAAGCTTTTCGCGGGTGATCTCACCGGGGCAGCGGATGGCAAGCCCCGGACCGGGGAAGGGGTGGCGCCCGATAAACGACGCGGGCAGGCCCAGCTCGCGCCCCAGCGCGCGGACCTCGTCCTTGAACAGCTCGCGCAGCGGTTCGACCAGTTTCAGACCCATCTTTTCGGGCAGGCCACCGACGTTGTGGTGGCTCTTGATCGTCACCGAAGGGCCACCCGAAAAGCTGACCGATTCGATGACATCTGGGTAAAGCGTACCCTGGGCGAGGAATTCGGCCCCCTCGATGTCCTTGGCGTATTTCTGGAACACGTCGATGAAGAGCCGCCCGATGATCTTGCGCTTGGTCTCGGGGTCGGATTGGCCCTCAAGTTCGCCCAGAAACAGATCAACCTCGTCGGCGTGGATCACATGCAGGTTCATGTGGTCGCGGAACATGGTCACGACCTCGTCGGCTTCGTTCTTGCGCAGCAGGCCGTGGTCGACGAACACACAGGTCAGCTGATCTCCGATAGCCTCGTGGATGAGGGCCGCGGTGACCGAGCTGTCGACGCCGCCGGACAGGCCGCAGATCACACGTTTGTCGCCGACCTCTTCGCGGATGCGGCCCACGGCCTCTTCGCGGTAGGCGCCCATGGTCCAATCGCCGTCGAAACCCGCGAGACGCACAAAGTTTTCGTAAAACTTTGCCCCGTTCGGCGTGTGGTGCACTTCGGGGTGGAATTGCACGGCGTAGAAGCGGCGCGCGGTGTCGGCGGTGATGGCGAAAGGCGCGTGGGGCGAGGTGCCGTAGACCTCAAAACCGGGGGCGATGGCGCTGACGTGATCGCCGTGGCTCATCCAGACCTGCTCGCGCTCGGTCAGGAACCATCCCTCCAGCAGTTCGGTCTGCTTGTCCGTGGGGGTGACGTAGGCGCGGCCGAATTCCTTGGTACCGACGCCGGTTTCCACCTTGCCGCCCAGCATGTGCATCATCACCTGCTGGCCATAGCAGATGCCCAGCACAGGCACGCCCAGATCGAATACCGCCTGCGGCGGGCGGGGCGATCCGTCGTCGATGACCGAGGCAGGGCCGCCCGACAGGATCACCGCCTTGGGCGCGAAATCCGCCAGAAAGGCTTCGGTTACGGTCTGGAAGGGGTGGATTTCGCAGTAGACATTCAGCTCACGCAGGCGGCGCGCGATCAGCTGCGTCACCTGGCTGCCGAAATCAATGATGAGGAGGCGGTCATGGGAGGTCTGTGTCATGGCCCCTGAGTATGCCCGCCCGCGCGGGCTGGCAAGTGCGTGAGATGTCGTTTTTATCCCGCGCCCGCCGCAATCACGGCGGGCGCGGGACGTGCGAGACGCTACAGACGGGCAGCAAATCAGTGAGGGGATATACAATGGTCGAGACAACACGGCGCGCCCGAGGCGGCGGCGGGGCAGCACGGCGCGCAGCCCGCAGCGCGGTATCGTTTGAGACCGCACGGTTTATCGAGCGCAACATCCCCAACTTCGAAGTGCTCACCGAAGAGGCACTCCAGATCATCGAGACCAACGCCGAGACGATCCTCGAAGAGGTGGGCGTGAATTTCCCCGACAACCCGCCCGCCTTGCAGCGTTGGCGCGATGCTGGCGCGGACGTGCAGGGTGACCGGGTGCGTATCCCGCGTGGCCTCGCGCGCAAGCTGTGCGAAACCGCACCCGCAACCTTTACGCAGCACGCGCGCAACACCGCGCGCAACGTCGAGATCGGCGGCAACAATCTGGTGCTGGCCCCGGTCTACGGCCCGCCTTTCGTGCGCGATGCGGCGGGAGGGCGCCGCTATGCCACAATGGCCGATTTCCGCAAGTTCGTGAAACTGGGCTACATGTCAAAGTGGCTGCACCATTCGGGCGGCACCGTGTGCGAGCCCACGGATGTGGCCGTCAACAAGCGCCACCTCGACATGCTGCACGCCCATATGACGCTGAGCGACAAGCCATTCATGGGGTCGGTGACCGAGCCAAGCCGCGCACAGGATTCGGTGGATATGGCCGGGATCCTCTTTGGCAAGGATTTCGTGCAGCAGAACACGGTGATGACGTCGCTCATCAACATCAATTCCCCGATGACGTTTGACGACGTGATGATGGGCGCGCTTGAGGTCTACGCGCAGAACAACCAGGCCTGTATCGTCTCGCCCTTCGTCGTCGGTGGCGCGATGGCGCCCGTTTCAGTCGCGGGCACGCTGACGCAGGTACTGGCCGAGGGATTGGCGGGCATCGCCTACAGTCAGCTGTGCAAACCCGGCGCGCCGGTCATTCTGGGCGCCTTTGTCACCTCGATCGACATGAACTCGGGCGCGCCCACCTTCGGCACGCCCGAGGCCAGCCACATCACCTATGGCATGGGGCAACTCGCGCGGCGTCTGAAGCTGCCTTACCGCTCCGCCGGATCGTTCTGCGGATCGAAACTGCCCGATGCGCAGGCAGCCTACGAGACGGCGAACAGCCTGAACATGGGGCTTCTGGCGGGTGTGAACTTCATGCTGCACGCCTGCGGCTGGCTGGAAGGCGGTCTGGTATCGTCTTTCGAGAAATTCGTGATGGACGCAGATCAGCTCGGCGCGTTGCATCATTTCGCCCGCGGCGTGGCCGTGGACGAGAACGCGCAAGCCATGGATGCCATCCGCGAAGTGGGCCCCGGCGGGCATTTCCTGGGCTGCGCCCATACGCAGGCAAATTTCAAGGAAGCGTTCTGGAAATCCGACCTTCTGGATTACAAACCCTTCGAGACGTGGGAGGACGAGGGCGCGCGCGATACGCAAACCCTCGCCGCCGCGCGCATCGAAAAGATGTTGGGCGACTACCAGCAGCCTGCGCTCGATCCGGCAATCGCGGAGGCGCTTGACGCCTTCGTTGCCGAGCGCAAGGCCGCCGAGCCCGACAGCTTTATGTAGCGACCCGCAGCTGCGCGCCGTCATTGGCCGCGCGCAGCAGCCGCGCCTCGGCCACAATGGCGATCAGCGTATCGACGTGACGCACGAGGTTATAGGCCGCATCCGAATCGATGCGCTGGCTTTCCAGCTCAGCCTCCATATCAATGAGCCGCATCAGCGCGGCCCCGTGCCGCGGTACCATTCCATAGCCCAGCAACCGCCCCAGATGCGCCCGGCGCCGGTAGTCGCGTGCGCCAATGCGCGCGGCGCGCATCAGCAGGCGGGGACGGTGCAGTGTTGCGAGAATAGTGTGGATATCTTGCATCGGAACGCTCCTTGTCGTGGCTCCATGACGCCGCTGCGGCGTTGGTGAGCGTCCTTTATTCCACGAGTTTTCCGCGTGTTGCGCGGAAAGCCGCCGCACCGTGCGCCGCTTTCAAGATTGTTTATCTTTTTTCAACAATCCTGCCCGTAGTCGCTGATTTTAACGAATGAGTAACTTATTCTCTCATAGGTAGTATGCCGGACAGGGCAGTACCTTTAGCAGACTTCGGGTCCAAGGCAGTATGCAGCACAAACACAAAACAAAGACGTCAGAGCTCAAGGGATTTCAGGAAGCGATGCCGGAATGGGTGCCGCAGCCAATCCAGAACTACCTTGGCCATACCGAAATGGGGATTCCGATTCGGGCACTGGCCCGGCACCAGGGGTGTCATGCCTCGACGATCCTGCGGCAGATCCGCCGGATCGAGACGTTGCGCGATGACCCGCTGGTGGACGGGATGCTGACCACATTGGGCCTGCGCAACCCCGCCGAAGGGACCGCGCCCGCAGAGGGCGAAGACCCCATCGCCTGGGCCGAAGGGTTTCGCCTGCTCGGCAAGCTGTGCGAACGCGGCGCGGTGCTGGCAGTGGCGGCGGAGATGGACAAGGCGGTGATCCTGCGGGTGCTGCCAGGCGGCGAAAGTGCGCGCACCGGCGTCGTCGACCGTTCCGTGGCCGAGGCGTTGGCGCTGAAAGGCTGGATCACCTCGGATAATCCCGGCCGCATCACGCGCTACACGATTACGCCCGCAGGGCGCAACGCTTGCGCCGAACTCTCCGCAACCGTCGATGCGGATCAGACCGCAGGCCCTGTCGAGACCGCGCAACGGCCCGGCATCGGGCGCATTCGCTATTCGGCGCAGGAAAGCCCCGTCAGCGCGCTGGCGCGGCGCCGGGACAAGGACGGGCAGCAATTTCTGAGTGACGCACAGGTCCGCGCCGCCGAACAGCTGCGTGAGGATTTTGAGCTTGCCCGTCTGGGTCCGCGCCTGAAATCGGTGCTGGAGGCATTTCAGACCACGCTTGACGTGACGCTTTTGCCCAACCGCCCCGAGGCCGGCACGCCCGCCGGTCGCGCCGAGGCGCGGGTGATCCAAGCGCTGCAGGATCTGGGGCCGGGGCTGTCCGAGGTTGCGCTGCGCTGTTGTTGCTTTCTGGAAGGGCTGGAAAGCGCTGAAAAGCGCCTTGGCTGGTCGGCGCGGTCGGGCAAAATCGTGCTGCGCATCGCGTTGACCCGGCTGGAGCGGTATTATGCCACGACCATCGGCGCCTCCTCCGCGATGATCGGTTGAGCCACGCGCAGGGCGGCAATGCGGCACACCGGGGTTTCGCCGCGCGCGCGACATGCTACATACGACAGGTGTAGCCACGAGAGGTCTCCCATGCGCGATCTGAAAATCCCCGAACAGCGCCACCCCGAAAAAGCGCGGCGTCCGGACAACCCACAGCCAAAAAAACCGGACTGGATCCGGGTGAAGGCACCGGGCGGAAAAGGGTACACCGAGACCGCCAAGATCATGCGCGACAACAAGCTGGTGACCGTCTGCGAAGAGGCAGGATGCCCCAACGTCGGCGAATGCTGGAGCCAGGGTCACGCCACGATGATGATCATGGGGGAGGTGTGCACCCGCGCCTGCACCTTTTGCAACATCGCGACGGGCAAGCCACCCGAAGCGCTCGACGCGTTTGAACCGGGGCGGGTGGCCGATGCGGTGGCCAAGCTGGGGCTGAACCATGTGGTCATCACCTCTGTCGACCGCGATGATGTCGAGGACGGCGGGGCGGAGCATTTTGCCCAGACCATCCGCGCCGTGCGCCACCGCGCGCCGGGCACCACGATCGAGATCCTCACGCCCGATTTCATCCGCTGCGCGCCCGAGGCGCTGGAAAAGGTCGTCGAAGCGCGCCCCGATGTTTTCAACCACAACCTTGAGACTGTGCCGGGGCTCTACCCCGAAGTTCGCCCCGGCGCGCGGTACTTCCACTCGCTGCGCCTGTTGCAGCGGGTCAAAGAGCTTGATCCCTCGATGTTCACCAAATCCGGTATCATGGTGGGGCTGGGCGAGGACCGTCAGGCGGTCATTCAGGTCATGGAAGACATGCGCGCCGCCGACATCGATTTCCTGACCATCGGACAGTATCTGCAACCCACACCGAAACACCACGCCGTCGACCGCTTTGTGCATCCCGATGAATTCGCGGCTTACGAAAAGGCAGCCTATGGCAAGGGGTTCCTGATGGTGTCGGCCACGCCGTTGACACGGTCGAGCTATCACGCGGGCGATGATTTCGCGCGCCTGCGCGATGCGCGCAACGCAAAGCTCGGGATTGCCTAATCGCCTTTGGGATCAATCGGGGTCACGCCCCCGATCCCCCGCGGCACGCGGTCGGCTTGCGCCCAGTCGGGCCAAAATCCCAGCTTTTCAACGCCGATGATCGCCAGCGCCAGCGCGATGGTGGCAAAAACGAGGATCACCCGCTTCAGCGACGGGGGATTGCGCACCCACAGCGACGCGCGCAACAGCCAGCGCGGATCAAGCACCGTCGGTGAACCGTACTTTCCCGATGAACGGCAGGTTGCGGTTGCGCTGCGCAAAATCGATGCCGTATCCCACGACAAATTCATCCGGTATCTCGAAGCCGGTGTGATCGGCGCGCAGATCGACCTCGCGCCGGGTGGGCTTGTCCAGCAGCGCCACGGTTTTCAGCCGCGCGGGCCCGCGCGCGCGCAGCATGCCGGTGACGTGGTGCAGGGTGTATCCGGTATCGACGATGTCCTCGACCAGCAGCACATCGCGCCCTTCAATGCCGCCGCGCAAGTCCTTGAGAATGCGCACCTCGCGCGAGGACTCCATGCCGTCGCCGTAGCTTGACGCCTCCAGAAAATCGACCTCGATGGGCAGGTCCAATTCGCGCACCAGATCGGCGATGAACACGAAACTGCCGCGCAAGAGGCCCACCACCACCAGCTTGTCGGTGTCCGCAAATTCGGTCTGGATCTCGCGGCACATCTCTTCGATGCGCGCGGCGATGGATTTGGCCGATATCATCTCGTCTATGACATAAGGACGCGCGGGCATGCTCACCTCTTGATTGTGCGGGGCGGTGCCCTTTGATACAGCGCTACCGACACGAGCGCAGGAAATCAATGCCCACCCATTCAGAGACCCGAACGCTGCCCTATACCGCGCAGCAGATGTACGACCTTGTGGCCGATGTGGGGCGCTATCCCGAATTCCTGCCATGGACCGCCGCCGCGCGCATCAAACGCGACGAGGTCGTGGGCGACCACCGGGTGATGGACGCCGATCTGGTGATTTCGTTCAAGGTTTTTCGCGAGCGGTTCACCAGCCGGGTAAAGCTGTGGGACGAGACGAAGCATATCGATACCGAATACCTTGACGGGCCGTTCAAAAAAATGGTCTCGACCTGGAAGTTCCGCGATGTCGACGGCGGCTGCGAGGTCGATTTCTTTGTCGATTTCGAATTCAAGAACGCAATTTTGCAGCGCATCATCGGGGTGGTGTTCAACGAGGCGATGCAGCGCGTTGTCAAAGCGTTTGAGAAGCGCGCGCAGGCGCTTTATGGCTAAGCCCCAAAGAGGGGGCAGGCCATGGGCATCACATCTCAACTGATCAAATTCGCGGGCACCGATGTGCCCGAAGAGGCCGCCGCGATGATGCGGCTGTCGCTGTTTGACTGGGCCGCCTGCGGGATCGCGGGCGCGCGGGAGGTGGAGTTCTTGCCCTTCAAGCGCGCGCAAATGGTCGAGGACGGGCCGGCAGGGGTCTTTGGCGGGGGCGAGGCGGGGGCGGCTGTCGCTGCCTTGCTCAACGGGACGCTGAGCCACGCGCTCGATTACGACGACACGCATTTTGCGCATATCGGGCATCCGTCGGTGGCGGTGCTGCCGGCCGTGGTTGCGCTGGCGCAAACGCTCGACACGCCGCTGGCGGACGCGATTGATGCGGCCACCGTGGGGTCGAGGCGTCGATCCTCGTGGGGCTGTGGCTGGGGCGGGATCACTATCAGGTGGGGTATCACCAAACCGCGACAGCGGGGGCCTTCGGCGCCACGCTGGCCTGCGCGCGGCTGCTGGATCTTGACAAGGGGCAGACGCGGCACGCGCTGGGGCTGTGCGCCTCTATGGCATCGGGGGTGAAAGCACAATTCGGCACGATGGCCAAACCGCTCAACGCGGGCCTTGCCGCGCGCACGGGGGTCGAGGCGGCGCTGTGGGCGCAGGCGGGCATGACGGCGGCGACCGAAGGGCTTGAGGGGCCGCTCGGCTTTGGCGCGACGCACCACGGGGCAAGCGACGATGTGAAGATGTCGAAAAAGTCGTGGCACATCAGCACGATCAGCCACAAATACCACGCCTGCTGCCACGGGCTGCACGCCACGCTTGAGGCGCTGAGCGGGGCGCAGGTCGATCCCGAAAGGCTCGCCTCGATCCGCATCCGCACGCATCCGCGTTGGATGAGCGTGTGCAACATCGCGGATCCCAAGACGGGGCTTGAGGCAAAGTTCAGCTATGCGCAGGTTGCGGCGATGGCGATCCTTGGCCACGCGACCGGGCGGATCGAGAATTTCAACGATGCAATGACGCGGGATCCACAGGTGCGCGCGCTGCGCGACATCGTCGAGGTGATGGAGGATGAAAGCCTGACGGAGACGCAGGCGCAGGTGACGCTGACCCTCAAATCCGGCGAGGTGCGCCGGCTGCGCCACGATCTGATGGCGCCGATCACCCTTGAGGCGCGCAGCCTGAAACTGCGCGCCAAGGTCGACGCGCTGCTGAGTGAAGATCGCGCGGCGCCTCTCTGGCAGGCGGTCATCGGCCAGGATCTGGAGGCCGTGACGGCGACCTTCTAGGGCGCGGACAGGGCGCGTAGCGCGTCAAGGATCATCCCCAACGCGTGATCGCGCGCCGCTGCGCGCACAACGTCGCGGCCCAAGGCGCCGAATTCCACCGTTTGCGTGTGCACCCCGTCCGGGCCTGCGAGGGCAAAGCACACGCGCCCCTCGGGCTTATGCTCCGACCCGCCGGGCCCCGCGATCCCGCTGAGCGACACGGCGATCTGCGCCTGGGAACGGGCCAGCGCCCCCGCCGCCATCTCAGAGGCGACAGGCTCGGACACAGCACCATGCGCGTCGAGCGTTGCGGGGTCCACGCCCAGCATCTCGATCTTGGCCGCATTGGTGTAGGTCACAAAACCACGGTCGAAAATCGCGGAGCTGCCGGGCAGATCGGTCAGCGCGGCGGCGACCATGCCTGCGGTGCAGCTTTCCGCCGTGGCGATCATCACGCCCCGCGCGCGGGCGAGGGCAAGGATGTCAGAGCGCATGATACGCCCCCGCCAGCACAACCACGCCAATGGCGGCGAATACACCGGCGATCACATCGTCCAGCATCACGCCCAACGCGTCGCCGCGCCGGTCGGCCCAGCCGATGGGACCGGGTTTCCAGATGTCGAAGAGGCGAAACAGCGCAAAGGCAGCGATCCAACCCGGCCACATCACGGTGATGTCGATCCCCATGCGCCAGCTTGCAATCGACAGCGGCAGCAGGGCGATCCATTGGCCGACCAGCTCGTCCACGACGATTTCCGACGGATCGTGATCGTCACTTCCCGCCGTCATTTTCGACGTGGCCCACCACCCCTTGAGGAAAGCAGCCACGATCCCCAGCGCCAGCAGGGGAAACCCGCCGATCACATGCAGCAGCCACGCCCAGGGCAACGCCACCAGCGAGCCCCAGGTGCCCGGCGCCGGACGGATGTAACCCGCGCCCAGCACCGTGCCGATCAGCCGCGCGAGCGTCATGGCTTCACCAGCGTTGCGGTGGCCATGCAGGCGATGCCTTCGCCCCGGCCGGTAAAGCCCAACCGTTCTGACGTGGTGGCCTTGACCGACACCCGCTCAATCTCGATCCCGCTGATGCGGGCCACCTCGGCGCGCATGGCTGCGGCGTGGGGTCCGACCTTTGGCGCCTCGCAGATGAGGGTGCAATCGACATGGGTGAGGGTGTATCCCTGATCGCGGGCCATCTCTGCCGCGTGCGTCAGGAAGATATGGCTCTCGGCGCCTTTCCACTGCGGATCGGAGGGCGGGAAATGGGTGCCGATGTCGCCCGCGCAGAGCGCGCCGTAGATCGCATCGGTGATCGTATGCAGGCCCACGTCCGCGTCCGAATGCCCCTTGAGGCCCCGATCATGCGGGATCGCGACCCCGCAGAGCATCACGCGATCGCCCGGCCCGAAGGCGTGTACGTCAAAGCCGTTGCCGGTGCGGATGTCCATCGTGCTCTCCAATATGCGCGCGGCGCGGGCGAAATCATCCGGGCCGGTGATTTTCAGGTTATCGGCGCTGCCGGGGGTAATGGCAACGTCGATCCCATAGGCACGCGCCACGGCCACATCATCGGCGGCGGGGCCGGTGTAGGCATCGTGGGCCGCACGAATCGCGACGAGATCGAACCCCTGCGGCGTCTGCGCCGCAAAAAGCCCGTCTCGGGCCTGAGTGCCGGTCACAGCCCCCTGGGCACCGTGCCAGAGCGCGTCGGTCACCGGCAGACCCGGCGCCGCACCCGCGTGCGTGTCGAGCGCTGACAAAACCCCGTCGATCACCACCGCCTGCACGCAGCAGCGCGCCGCATCGTGGATCAGCACCCGTGTGCCGGTGCAGGCGGCGAGCCCCGCGCGCACGCTGTCCGACCGCTCAGCCCCGCCGGCAACGACGGTGATCCCGCGTGCCTCAAGCGCGGGGGCCTCGGCCATATCCTGCGCGTGCAGCACCACGACGATCGCGCCCACGCCGGGGTGGCGCGCGAACGCCTCGATCGTGTGATCGATCACCCGCCGCCCGGCGAGCGGTTGCCACTGTTTTGGCAGCGCACCGCCCGCGCGCGTGCCGCGTCCGGCGGCGACGATCAGCGCCGTGACTGTCATGGCGGTCTCCTTTGCGTTCCGTGCCTCGTGCAGCATTAGGCAATGCAGGGCGGGCACGCAAACCCGCCGCCGCTGCGCACCGCCCAAAAATTAGGCGACGGGCGGCTGATTTTACCGCAGACCGGCGCGGTCAAGTTGTGGCCCTGCCTGCATTGCGGTACCACAGACGGACCTGCCCAAGGATTAAGCACACCCGCATGCGCCTGCCGCTCGATGCCTCACCACCGGTTTTGCTGGCCCCGATGGCCGGCATCACGGATCTGCCGTTTCGCAGTCTCGTGTCGGGATTTGGCGCGGGGCTGGTCGTGTCGGAAATGATCGCGTCAGGCGAATTGCTGACGGACCGCCCCGGCACCCGCGAAAAGGCCGAGCTGGGATTGGGCGAGCGCGCAACCTCGGTCCAGATCGCCGGGCGCGAGGCCGCCCCAATGGCCGAAGCTGCGCGGATGCTGGCGGGGCAGGGCGCGCGGATCATCGACATCAACATGGGCTGCCCGGCCAAGAAGGTGACGCAGGGCGCCTCCGGCTCGGCGCTGATGCGCACGCCCGATCACGCGCTGCGGCTGATCGAGGCGGTGGTGGCGGCCGTCGACGTGCCCGTCACGCTCAAGACGCGGCTGGGCTGGGACGACGGGATGCTGAACGCCGCCGAAATCGCCACGCGGGCCGAAGCGGCCGGCGTGCAGATGATCACCATCCACGGGCGCACGCGCTGTCAGTTCTACAAGGGCCGCGCGGACTGGGCGGCGATCCGCCCGGTGGTCGAGGCGGTGCGCATCCCCGTCATCGCCAATGGCGACATCGTCGACACGGCAACCGCCCGCATGGCGTTGGCGCAATCGGGGGCGGCGGGCGTCATGATCGGGCGCGGCGTGCAGGGGCAACCGTGGCTTTTGGCGCAGGTGGCACACGCGCTCCACGGCACGCCCGCGCCGCAGGTGCCTGCGGGCGAGGCGCTGGTGCAGCTTGTGGCCGAGCATCACGCGGCCATGCTGGATTTCTACGGGCCCGATCTGGGCCTGCGCGTGGCCCGCAAACACCTCGGCTGGTATATGGAGCGCGCGGGCACCCCCGCCGCCGACCGTCGCGCAGTGATGACCGCACGCGACGCAGGCGCGGTGCGCGATCTGCTCGGCCCGGCGTTGCTGCCCGCGCAGGAGCGCGCCGCATGAGCCCGCTTGAGGACGCCGCGCGCCCGCTTTGGGCCTCGCTGCCGGTACCGGCGCTGCTGGTGGGGGCGGATGACGCCATCCTCGATATCAACGCCGCCGCCGAGGGGTTTCTGAACACCTCGGCCAAATCGATCCGCGGCGCGCCGGTCTGGGATACGCTTTTTGTCAATGTCCCGATCTTTGAGGCGTTCGAGCGCGCGCGCGCGGGTGGCACCACGCTGTTTGTCAATGACGTCGATGTCGGGTGCGGCCAGCGCCCGCCCTTGCAGTCGCAGGTCCAGATCGCGCCCTACACCGGGGCGGAGGGGGTCATGATCGTGATGATCTCCCCGCGCGAGCTGGCCGACCGCATGACGCAGAGCCAATCGGTGAAATCCGCCGCAAAATCCGCCATCGGCATGGCCGAAATGCTCGCCCATGAGATCAAGAACCCGCTGGCGGGCATCACCGGCGCCGCGCAATTGCTGAGCATGAACCTGCCGCGCGAGGATCTGGAGCTGACCGATCTGATCGTGGCGGAGAGCCGCCGCATCGTGAAGCTGCTCGAACAGGTGGAGCAATTCGGCAATCTCACGCGGCCCGAGCGCGGGCCGGTCAACCTGCACGACGTGCTCGACCGCGCACGGCGCTCGGCATTGTTGGGTTTTGGCGCACGGATGCGCATCATCGAGGACTACGATCCATCGTTGCCGCTGGCGCTTGGCGACAAGGATCAGCTGTTGCAGGTGGTGCTGAACCTGCTCAAGAACGCCTCCGAGGCCGCCGGAAAAAGCGGTGGCACGATCCGGCTGCACAGCTTTTACGAACATTCCTTCCGCCTGCGGCGCGCCGATGGATCGGGACAGGCGCTGCCCCTTCAGATCGAGGTGATCGATGACGGGCCGGGCCTGCCGGAGCATATCAAGGGCGATGTTTTTGAGCCTTTCGTGTCGGGCAAGGAAAACGGCACGGGCCTTGGCCTTGCGCTGGTAAGCAAGATCGTGGGCGAGCATGGCGGCTGGATTTCCGTCAGCTCCGTTCCCGGTAAGACCGTCTTTCGCATCTCTCTGCCCCGGGCGGACGATGCGCAGAAATCGGGCGCAACCGCGCCAATCAAGGAGAGCTAGCATATGGATGGCACAGTTCTGGTCGCCGATGACGACCGCACGATCCGCACGGTTCTGACGCAAGCGCTGACGCGCGCGGGCTGCAAGGTACACGCCACGTCGAGCCTGACGACGCTCATGCGTTGGGTGGGTGAGGGCAAGGGCGATGTGGTCATCTCGGACGTGGCGATGCCCGACGGCAACGGCCTTGAGATGCTGCCCAAGATCGCCGCCGACCGCCCCGATCTGCCGGTGATCGTGATCTCGGCGCAGAATACCATCATGACCGCGATCAAGGCGGCCGAGGCGCAGGCCTTTGACTACCTGCCAAAGCCGTTTGATCTGCCGGAGTTGATGAAGCGCACCGCGCGCGCGCTTGACCAATCCAGCACACCCCGCCGGGCAACACCGGATGCGACCGCGCAGACGCAGGACGATCTGCCAATGGTCGGGCGCACGGCGGTGATGCAGGCGCTCTACCGCGTGATCGCGCGGGTGATGAATACCGATCTGCCGGTGCTGATCTGGGGCGAGAGCGGCACGGGCAAATCGCTGATCGCGCGCGCCATCCACGATCTGTCGGACCGCCGTACGCTGCCGTTTGTCACCGTGAACGAGGCCGATCTGATGGATATCGAAGGCCCGGCACGGGTGCTGGCACGGGCGCGCGGCGGCACCCTGCTGATCGACGAGATCGGCGATATCAGCCAGGAGGTGCAGGCCCGCATCGTGCGCATGATGGATCTGGAGCAGGACAACGCGCCCCGGTTCATCGCCACATCACAGGTGGATCTGGGCGATGAGGCAGGGGAGAGCAACCTGCGCCGCGATCTGTATTACCGGCTGTCGGGCGCGACGCTGCACGTGCCCGCCCTGCGCGACCGGGTCGAGGATATCCCGTTGCTGGCGGTGCATTTCCTCGAACGCGCGGAGGCCGGCGGCGCGCAGCGCGTTCTGTCGGACGGGGCGGCCAAGGTCTTTTCCGGCTACGGCTGGCCGGGCAACGTGCGCCAGCTCGAACATGCCGTGCGTCAGATGACGCTGACGAATGGCGCTGCCGAAATCTCGCGCGCGGAGGCCGAGCAGATTGTCGGCGGCCAGCCGGGGCCGGAGCCCGCACGCGCCACGACCAACACCGAAAAGCTGGGCGCAAGCGTCGAGCGGCACATCAAGCGATACTTTGAGCTGCACGGTGCGATGCTGCCGCCGCCGGGCCTGTATCAGCGGATCCTGCGAGAGGTCGAGGCGCCGCTGATCGAAGTCGCTCTTGCCGCAACGTCAGGGAATCAGGCCAAATGCGCCGAGCTGCTTGGCATCAATCGCAATACCCTGCGCAAAAAAATCACAGATCTTGAAATAGAGGTTACGCGCGGGCGAAAAATGATGTAATACTGCCACATAAGCGTGGCCATCGGGAAACATCCCGATCAGGACCACAGATAACGGCGGTCAGATGCGTTCACGCGCATCGCATCAGGTGAGGGCACGGCAGTGGCGCCCCAGAAACGCAGGTCCTGGCTTGTGCGCTTGTCGCATTTGCGCAGACAACGGCGCATGCGCACCGTTACCACCTTTGGTTTGGTGGTGCTTGGGCCCTTGCTGGCGCTTGCGACCTATCTTGCACTTGGCCCGCTCGACCAGGGCAGCACGGATATCCTGCGGCTGATCCTGCTGCTTGATCTTATCTATATTCTTGTGGTGGCGGCGCTGGTACTGGCGCAGGTGGCGCGGCTGATCACGGCGCGGCGGGCGAAATCCGCAGGCTCGCGCCTGCATTTGCGGCTGACGGGGGTCTTCGCGCTGATGGCGCTGATCCCCACGGTCTCTGTCGCCGTTTTTGCGGTGCTGACGATCAACATCGGCATCGAGGGCTGGTTTTCCGAGCGGGTGCGCGCCGTGGTCGGCAACTCGCTGCTTGCCGCCGAAGCCTACGCACAGGAAGAACGCGAAGGGCTGCGCGCGGATGCGGCAAGCCTTGCGCGCAGCATCGACCGTGCCCGGCGCGGCGGGATCGAGCTGAGCGACAGTGAGCTTTTGGGCGAGGGGCAGCGCCAGATCCAGCGTGGCCTGCGCGAGGCTTACATGATCGACGGCACCGGTGAGATCCGGGCGCGCGGGGATCGGTCCTATCTGTTCGATTTTGAGCCGCCGGCGCCCGACGACCTTGCCGCGGCGGACAACGGTGGCGTGCACCTGATCGAGGACAAGCAGAACAACGAATTCCGCGCGCTCATCCGGCTGGAGTCCTTTGTCGATCGGTTCCTTTATATTTCGCGCGATGTGGACGGCGAACTGCTGAGCCTTCTGGACGAGACCCAGGAGACCATCCGGCTTTACCAGCAACTCGAAAGCGAACGCGGGCGCACGCTGTTTGAATTCGGCCTGCTGTATCTTGCCTTTGCCGTCATCATCATCCTGGCCGCCGTCTGGCTGGGCCTGTGGTTTGCAGAACGCCTGTCCGGCCCCGTGGGCCGCCTGACGGGTGCGGCGCAGCAGGTTGGGGCAGGGGATCTGGACGTGCAGGTGCGCGAGGATGACGGCGACGACGAAATCGCGATGCTGGGCCGCTACTTCAACCAGATGACCAAGCAGCTGAAGGGCCAGCGCAACACGCTGCTGGACAATACCCGCCAGATCGAGCGGCGCCGCCGCCTGTTCGATTCCGTGCTGTCGTCTGTCACTTCCGGCGTTGTCGGTCTGGATCCCGAGGGACGCGTGACGTTCGTCAACCGCTCCGCCATGCGGTTGCTGGACTGGGAGGAGGACCAGCAGTCGCTGGCGCTTGCGGTCGCGATCCCCGAATTCGGGCCGCTGTTCGAGACGGTGGCGCATGGTTCGGCCGAGGCGGCGCAAGAGGAAATCAAAGTTTCCCGTCAGGGGCGTCTGGAAAACCTGCTGGTGCGTATGGCGACGCGGCGCACGGATGAGGGGCGGCTGGAGGGCTATGTGGTTGCCTTCGACGATGTCACCGATCTGGTCAGCGCGCAACGCATGGCCGCCTGGGGCGACGTGGCGCGGCGCATCGCGCATGAGATCAAGAACCCGCTGACACCCATCCAGCTGAGCGCGGAGCGGATCCAGCGCAAATACGGCAAGCAGGTGGACGACGCCGACAGGCTTGAGCAGATGACCGGCGTCATCATCCGTCAGACAGGCGATCTGCGGCGCATCGTGGACGAATTCTCGAAATTCGCGCGCATGCCGGAGCCCGAGCGCAAGCCGCAGGATCTGGCGCAGCTGGTGCGCGATGCGGTGACGCTGCAAAAGGCAGGGCGCCCCGACATCAAGCTGAACGTGGATCTGCCGGACGGTGCGCTGCCCACCTTGATTGATGCGACCATGATCAGCCAGGCGCTGACCAACCTGATCAAGAACGCGGGCGAAGCCATTGATAGCTTGCGCGAAAACGGCGCGCCGGACGATCTGGCGCCGCAGGTGCAGGTCACGCTGAGCCAGACTGACACCCACGCCCGGATCACGATAGCGGACAACGGTATCGGCCTGCCCGAGGACCGCGCGCGGCTCTTTGAACCCTATGTCACCACCCGCAGTGAAGGCACCGGGCTGGGCCTGCCAATCGTGAAAAAGATTATCGAGGAGCACGGCGGCAGCCTGACCCTCACCGATGCCGCCCCTTTCGAGGGGCAGTCCCATCATGGCGCCATGGCGGTCATCGACCTGCCCCTTGAGCAAAGCCAGCACACACAAACCGAGGAGAGACAGTATGGCTGATATTCTGATCGTGGACGATGAGCGCGACATTCGCGAGCTTATCTCTGACATTCTCGAAGACGAGGGGTTTGCCACGCGGCTTGCGGGCAACTCCGATGATGCGATGGCCGCCGTCAATGCCGAGCCGCCGGCGCTGATGATCCTCGATATCTGGCTCAAGGACAGCAAGATGGACGGGATCGATATCCTCAAGACCGTCAAACGGGACAACCCGGACGTGCCGGTGGTCATCATTTCGGGCCACGGGAACGTCGAAATCGCGGTCGCCGCGATCAAACAGGGGGCGTATGATTTCATCGAAAAGCCGTTCAATATCGATCAGCTTCTGGTGGTGATCCGCCGCGCGATGGAAACCTCGCGCCTGCGCCGCGAAAACATCAGCCTCAAACGCCAGGACAGCAAGGGCGGGGAGATGATCGGCTCGTCGCCGGCCTTCCGCACGCTGATCAGCCAGCTCGACAAGGTGACCAAATCCAACGGCCGCGTGATGCTGACCGGGCCCGGCGGGTCGGGCAAGGAGGTCGCGGCACGCTATATCCACGCGAACTCGGGGCGCGCCTCGGCGCCCTTTGTCACAGTGAACTGCGCGGGCGTGGCGCCCGAGCGGATGGAAGAAGTTTTGTTTGGCCGCGAGACCCCCGAGCGCGGGGTCGAGCCGGGATTGCTGGAGCAGGCCCACGGCGGTGTCGTCTATTTCGACGAGGTCGCGGATATGCCGCTGGGCACGCAGTCCAAGATCCTGCGCGTGCTGGTGGATCAGCAGTTCACCCGCGTGGGCGGCAACGACAAGGTGCGCGTCGATCTGCGCGTGATCTCAAGCACGAACAAGGACCTGGCGGCCGAAATTGAAGCGGAAACCTTCCGGCAAGAGCTCTACCACCGCCTGAACGTGGTGCCGATCGCGGTGCCTTCGCTGTCCGAACGGCGCGAGGACATCCCGGAGCTTGCCGATCATTTCATCGCTGAGTTCAACGGCACGCAGGGCCTGCCGCTGCGCAAGGTTTCCGAGGATGCGCTGGCGCTGATGCAAACGATGGTCTGGCCGGGCAACGTGCGGCAGCTGAAAAACCTGATTGAACGGGTGCTGATCCTGGGCGAGGGCACAGCCCCCATCGAGGCGCGCGAGCTGCCCGGCGAGGAAGAGCCCGCCGCCGAGGAAGGCCGCGTGGTGCTGTCTGGCGCGATGGCGAGCCTGCCGCTGCGCGAGGCCCGCGAGGCGTTTGAGCGCGAATACCTGCTCACCCAGATCAACCGCTTTGGCGGGAATATCTCACGCACGGCGAACTTTGTCGGAATGGAGCGCAGCGCGCTGCACCGCAAGCTCAAGAGCCTCGGCGTCGTGACGAGTGCAAAGTCGGGGGCAAGGGTGGCCGAGGTCGGTTGAGGGGGGCGGTCCGCTGTGCGGGACTAAGCGCCAATTCGCTGCACTGGTTGTCAAAGTCTGCTGTTGTAAGTTAACGAAGTGTGCGCAGCGCAGGATAGCTAAATGAACAAATACGGATTGGCGGTAACAATAACCGTCGTTGGCGCACTTTTTATCGCTGTACCATTTGGTCTGAAATACTCTCAGGCAACTCTACTGTTTGGCTTGATCGCAGCACTTTCTGCCCCAGTGGTAATTCACAAAATTCCCAATGCAAGTTGGGCAATGGGGATGCTGATGGGGCTGTCTTTCTTCGCCAGCTTTCCAGCGAAAAAGCTTTTTCAAATCGACGGTTTCATAAATGAAGTGCCGGTAACTCTGGCATACGCCGCCTTACTTTGGGTAATTGGCTTTGGTTGGAGAAGGAGTTGGCGCTAAGCCGACTTTCGTAAGTCTTGCAGCATCGGTAACTCTGGGCTCGTTGCCGCCATTTCGCACCAGAGCACATCCCCTTACGCCAGCTCCCCCAGAACATCGATCCCCTGCATCAGCAGGAAATGCAGCATGTCGATAAAGATCCAGTTTTCGGCCAGCTTGTCGCCGTCGCGGCGGTAGATGTCGATCACGCGCATGTCCGCGCGGGTTTCGGTCACGGGGAGGCCCATGAAACCGCCCGTGACGCTCAGCGTCAGGTTCGGCCAGCCGAAGAACCCGCCGTAATTGCCCTCCGCCAGGCGCGCGACATGGCCGTTGAAGGTGCGCCCCGAAAGGCCGCTGCGAAAGGGGGTTTGGTGTTGCTCGATATAGCGGTCGATGGTGTAGGTGGCGCCGATGCCCTCGGGCCCCCACCACAGCATGTCGTCGTGCCAGTTGCGCTGCATCTCCTCGCGCGGGGTCAGCGCCGTCGGATTGGCGTTTGCCGCGTCGATGGCCTTGACCATGCTGTCGATGATCGCCAGCGTCCGGGCGCCCTCGGCGGGATCCGACGCGCCGAACAGCAGGCCGTCGTGCGTGCGCGGACCCGGCTGCACCAAATGCGCGGCGGTCTGGTCGGGAAAGCGTACCACGCCCGCTTGCCGCATCAGGTGCAGCAGGTCGCAATACATCGCCGTCTCGACAATCTGCCCGTCGACCACGCGGTTGAATTCTGCGTAGCGCAGCATCGCAATCTTGCGGGTGGGCCGGATGCCGACGAAAGGCGCGTCGAACAGCCCCATCAGATGCCCCATCGACACGACCCAGATGTCCTGATCGGGATCGTTGTGATTATGCGCGGCAAAAAACACATCCTCGCGTCGCTGCACGGCTGAAAAAGCGTTCAGAAGCGGCGTCCAAAAGACCTCCGCTGCGGCCTGCGGGCCGGTTTGCAGGTTGAAGGGATGAAATCCGCGCCAGATCGCCCCGTCGCCCATACGCGCGGCAAGCGTGTCAGCGACCGTATCCGGCGTCGCCCGGGCGAGTGCTGCATAATGGGCCTGCACGAGGGTTTTTGCCTCGGCAATCGCGTCTATCCGGTCTCGCATGACAGTCTCATCTGTTGAACAATCCCTCAAGCGGTAGCGCGTTGCACACGTGTGCACCAGATGTTTTTTTACATATCAGCCACGCTTTTGACGACCCGCCAGACGGACAATTCGTTTGACCGCCTGTGCTGCTCATGCAAGATCGGCACTCCGAAGATGGCAGGGCAGCGCAATGCGAAGGGTCGGACGGGCATGAAAGTCATCATTTGTGGCGCGGGGCAGGTCGGCTGGCAGATCGCGCGGCATTTGTCGGGCGAAAGCAACGATGTGACGGTTGTTGACAGCAACGCCGATCTGGTGCGGCGCGCGACCGATACGCTGGACGTGCAGGGGGTTGCGGGTTTTGCCAGCTACCCGGACGTTTTGGAACGCGCGGGGGCTGCCGACGCGGATATGATCATCGCCGCGACCCATTCCGACGAGGTCAACATGGTGACCTGTCAGGTCGCCCATTCGGTTTTCGGCATCACGCGCAAGATCGCGCGCCTGCGCTCGCAGTCCTACCTCGACGCGATTTATTCGGACCTCTACCGCCGCGACCATCTGCCCATCGACGTGGTCATCAGCCCCGAACGCGAGGTGGCGCAGGCCGCGTTGCAGCGCCTGTCGGCGCCTGCGGCCTTCGATACCGAAGTATTTATGGACGGGCACGCGCAGCTGCTGGGCATCACGCTGGACGAGGATTGCCCGGTGCTCAACACGCCGCTGCGGCAATTGACGGATCTGTTTTCGACCCTGCGCGCGGTCGTCGTCGGCGTGCGCCGCGAAGGGCGCCTGTTTGCGCCGGAGCCGGAAGACCAGCTGTTTGCGGGCGATGATTGCTATGTTTTCGTGCACCGCGACGACATCTCCCGCACGATGGAGATCTTTGGAAAGACATCCTCGACCCAGGATCGTGTGGTTCTGGTGGGCGGCGGCAATGTCGGGCTGAGCGTGGCGCAGACACTGGAGCGACGGGTCAAACGGGTGCGCGCCAAGGTGATCGAGAAAAACCGCGCCTGTGCGGAGCGGGCGGCCGAGGCGCTGGAGCGCACGATCGTGCTGAACGGGGACGGTCTGGACGCCGCACTGCTTGCCGAGGCGGGCATCGCCCGTGCCGATGCCATGCTGGCCGTCACCGACGATGACAAGACGAACATGCTGGCCTGCGTGCGCGCCAAGGCCGAAGGGTGTGATTACGTGATCGCCCTGATCAACGATCCCACGCTGGTGCCGCTGATGCAGCCCCTTGGGATCGATGCCTATATCAACCCGCGCGCCACCACCGTCAGCTCGATCCTGCGGCACATCCGGCACGGGCGGGTGCGGGCGGTCTATTCGATCGGTGACGCCGAGGCCGAGGTGATCGAGGCCGAAGTGCTGTCGACCTCGCCCATCGCCGGGCGCCGCATATCCGAGATCGACTTTCCCGAGGGTGCGTTGGTCGGCGCGATCCGCAAGGGGGACAAGATCATGCGCCCGATGGGCGATACCCGCATCGAAGAGGGCGATGTCGTCGCCGTCTTTACGCTGACCAAGGATGTCGCACAGCTGGAACAGCTGATGCAGGTCTCGATCGACTTTTTCTGATGGCGCGCGCGGCCCCCGAGAGCGTTCTGAAGACCGAGCTGCGGCGCTTGCCGCTGTTTGTGATCATTGCGGGGCTGGCCTGTGTATCGATGATGGCGCCGGCGCTGCATGCGCTGGTGGTGGACGATCACGCGACCGCACAGGCGTTTTTCTATGCGGGCGTCCTGGGCACGCTGGCTTGTGCGATGATTGCGGTTGCCCACGCCGGGCGCGCACCGCGCTACGGCACGCTGGGGCCGCTGCTGTCGCTTTTCGCGGCCTTCGTGTTTGTGCCCGCGATGCTTGCCGTGCCCTTTGTCGAGGCGCTGCCGACCACACGGTTCATCAACGCCTACGTCGAGATGCTGAGCGCGCTGACCACCACGGGCGCCACCCTCTTCGAGGATCCCACCCGTCTGAACCCCACGCTGCATCTTTGGCGCGCGCAGGTCGGCTGGATGGGCGGGCTGCTGATGTGGGTCGCGGCGGTGGCGATCCTCGCACCGCTGAACCTTGGCGGGTTTGAGGTGACCGCACGGGCGGAGCCGGGCAGGCGCACGGACTTCTGGAACATGGCGCAAGGCCCGACGCCGCGGGCGCGGATCAACCGCGCGGTCAGCACCCTGTTCCCGCTTTACGCGGGATTGACGCTGCTGCTGTGGGTTCTGCTGATGACGAGCGGTCAGACGCCGCTCAACGCGGCCGTGCACGGGATGTCGGTGATGGCGACCTCGGGCATCAGCGCCAGCGGCGGCGCGCAGCCCTTCGGTTTTGCTGGGGAGGCCGTCATGGTGCTGTTCATGTGCTTTGCGCTGTCACGGCTCACCTTCAGCGCCGATACGATGACGGCGACGCAGGGCGGGCTGTCGACGGATCCCGAATTTCGCATCGGCTTGGGCATCATCCTTCTGGTGCCGCTTGTTCTATTCGCGCGTCATTTTATCGGCTCCATCGAGGTGCAGACGTCGGCCAACGCCGGTGACGCGCTTGCCGCGCTCTGGGGCGGGGCGTTTACGGTGATCTCGTTCCTGACGACGACAGGCTACGTATCGGACCACTGGGGTGACGCGCAAAGCTGGTCGGGCCTGCGCACGCCGGGGCTGATCCTGATGGGGCTGGCCCTGGTGGGGGGCGGGGTGGCCACGACCGCCGGCGGGGTCAAGCTGTTGCGGGTCTACGCGCTTTATCGCAACGGCGTGCGCGAGATGCAGCGGCTGGTGCATCCCAACGCCGTCAGCGGCGCGGGAGTGGTTGGCCGCCGCCTGCAATCGAATGGCGCATTCATCGCGTGGATCTTTTTCATGCTGTTTGCCCTGTCGTTTGCCGCCGTGACGCTGGCGCTGACATTCGTGGGCGTGGCATTCGACGACGCGCTTGTGATGTCCATCGCGACGCTGTCGACCACCGGCCCCTTGATGGATGTCGCCAGCGAAGCCCCGATTGATCTGATCTCGCTCGGCGCGTCGGCAAAGGCCATTCTATGTGCAGCCATGGTGTTGGGACGGCTCGAAACTTTGGCAATCATCGCGCTTTTGACCCCCGATCTGTGGCGCGCGTGACACGGCGCGCTTTTTCTTTGGCGCGCGGGGCGCCAAGGGGGGTGGAAACTTGGAAACCCGCTGGGCATAGTCGCGCGGGGAGGTGTGCCCGGCGTACACTTTCAAAAAACCAAAAGCAAAAATAACGAAAAACAAAACTGGAAGAACAAACTATGGCGTCTGATAGACAGAATCTTCAGGATGCGTTCCTGAACCACGTGCGCAAAACAAAGGTGCCGGTGACGATCTTTCTGATCAACGGCGTGAAATTGCAGGGCGTGATCACATGGTTTGACAACTTCTGCGTCCTGCTGCGCCGCGACGGGCAGAGCCAGCTTGTCTACAAGCACGCGATTTCGACCATCATGCCCAGCCAGCCGATCAGCCTTTACGAGGGTGAAGAGGCTTCTTGAGCAAGCCTGACTTTCAGATCGACGAGACCGGCGGCCCGCGCGTTACCCGCGCCTGGGTCCTGCATCCTGACATCCGCACCGATCCCGATCGCCGCAGACCGGAACCCGCATTGGCCGAAGCCATGGCGCTGGCCGAGGCGCTGCCGGGCCTCGAGGTCCTGGGCGGGAACGTCGTGCAGCTGCGCCAGGTCAGCGCCGGGCAGCTGTTCGGCAAGGGCAAGATCGAGGATACCCGCCAGCTGATCGAGGAGAACGAGATCGAGCTGGTTTTGGTCGACGGCCCCGTGACCCCGGTGCAGCAGCGCAATCTTGAGAAGATCTGGAAGGTCAAACTGCTCGACCGGACCGGGCTGATCCTTGAGATCTTTTCCGACCGTGCGGCGACGCGCGAGGGCGTGCTGCAGGTCGAGATGGCAGCACTCAATTACCAGCGCACGCGGCTCGTGCGCGCCTGGACCCACCTTGAGCGGCAGCGCGGTGGCCTTGGCTTTGTCGGCGGCCCCGGCGAGACGCAGATCGAGGCGGACCGCCGCGCCATCGACGAGCAGCTGGTGCGGCTCAAACGCCAGCTGGAAAAGGTGGTCAAGACGCGCGCGCTGCACCGCGCCGCGCGCGCCAAGGTGCCTTATCCGATCGTCGCGCTGGTGGGCTATACCAACGCGGGAAAATCAACGCTTTTCAACCGGTTGACGGGCGCAGAGGTGATGGCAAAGGACATGCTGTTCGCCACGCTCGACCCCACGATGCGCAGCCTGACGCTGCCCGAGGGCCCGAGATCATCCTCAGCGATACGGTGGGCTTTATCTCCGATCTGCCGACCGAGCTTGTCGCGGCCTTCCGCGCCACGCTTGAGGAAGTGCTGGCCGCCGATATCATCCTGCACGTGCGCGACATCAGCCATTCCGAAACCGCGGAACAGGCGCGCGACGTGGACGAGATCCTGACATCGCTGGGCGTGCCCAAGGAAACGCGCAGTTTCGAGGTCTGGAACAAGCTTGATCAATTGCCCGATGACGCAGCCGATGCCATGCGCGAACGCGCGGCGCGCGACGACACGGTGATGGCGATCAGCGCGATCACCGGCGAAGGGCTCGACGCATTGCAAAGCGTTATCGCCGACGCCCTGCAGGGCCAGCGCCGCGTGGCCGAGCTGTCACTGGGCTTCGACGAGGGGCGCAAGCGCGCGTGGCTCTTTGCGCAAGACGTGGTCGAGCATGAGGACCAGACGGAGGAGGGGTTCTCCCTGCGTGTCCGCTGGTCCGCGGATCAGGAAGCGGCGTTCCAGCGCCTCTGACCGAAATTTTCGAAAATTTCGGCCCGGAAAATTCGAATTTTCCGATCCCCGCCGCATCTGTAGGGGAAACCCTTTTGCGGAGTCCCTCGCATGACCCTTATCCTCCTCTTTCTGTCGACCTTCATCGTCTTTCTGGCCATCGATTTTGTCGGCCTCAGCTATATGATCAAACCGATTTTCGCGCGCCAGATTGGTCATTTGATGACGGACAGCCCGCGCCTGCTGCCCGCGTTCCTGTTCTATGCCTTCATGGTGGCGGTGGTGTTGTGGTTCGTCTCCTGGCCCGCCCTGACGCAGGACCGCAGCCTGCTGTGGGTCTTTGGCAATGCAGCCCTTCTGGGCATGGTAGGCTACGGCACCTATGAATTCACCAGCTACGCGGTGATGAAAGATTGGACGACAACGATGGTCGCCGTCGATTTCACCTGGGGGACGTGTTTGACAGGGTTTTCGGCGCTCGCGGGGGTCTGGATCACGCGGGCCTTTTCCTAGGCGCCGGTGGCAGAGGCAAACCGGCTGGCCCCCGGCGCCAGTTGGTTGAGCCGCCAGTCACCGACCTGAACCCGCACCAGCCGCAGACATGGCAGGCCGACATGGGCCGTCATGCGGCGCACCTGACGGTTGCGGCCCTCGGAAATGGTGATCTCTAACCACGCATCAGGCACCGTCTTGCGAAAGCGCACGGGCGGGTCGCGCTCCCACAGATCGGGCGCGTCGATCCGGTTGGCCAGTGCTGCGCGCGTGCGCCCGTCCTTCAGGTCTACCCCCTTGCGCAGCGCATCCAGCGCCGCGTCGTCCGGTGTTCCCTCGACCTGCACAAGATAGGTCTTGCGCAGCTTGTATTTCGGATTGCTGATGCGCGCCTGCAGCGGCCCGTGATCGGTCAGCACCATCAGCCCCTCGCTGTCACGGTCCAGACGGCCTGCGGGATAGAACCCCGGCTCATTGATATAGGCCGAAAGCGTCGGGCGCGGGCTGGGGCTGCGCGCGTCGGTGAATTGCGACAACACCCCGTAGGGTTTGTTGAACAGCAGAACGCGGCCCGTCATTGCTGCGGGATCAGCAGCGTCACACCGACCGAAGCGGCGCGCGCGAGGTCCTGATCAAGGCTCATGGGGATATATTCGCCGCGCCGCCACAGCTGCGCCAGATCATCGTAATGGCGCGACAGGAAATGCCCCGATTGCCCGGTGGAGCTGACAAAGACCGAGCTGTCGGGATCGGCAAAGTCATACACCCCGCGATAGCCCGCACCGTGCACGTTGTGGAAGGGATCGGGATCCGTGCCCTTGGTCCGTCCGCGCATCAGCGTGTTGTCCCCGCCGGACGTGCTTTGCCGGATGTTGACGAAATAGCGCAGCACAGGCACCGATCCCAGCACCGGATGGTCGTGCGTCGCCTGATGTGCGTCCCCCCAGCGCAGCGATTGCAGGGCGGTGCCATAGCGCTCGTCGATGTCGATCAGCGCATCGTCGAGCGCGAGGCGGGCCATATCGGCGCAGGTCTCGACCGGGGCGGACTGGAATACGTCGCACCAGGCAGAGGCGCCTTCGACGTCGCGGAACACCCGCTCGATGAACAAGGGCTCGACATGGTCGAACTCATCGGCGAGCGGGCCCAGCTCATCGCGGATCAGGCGCTCTTGCAGCTTGCGCAGCCAGGTGGCGTAGATCAGCGGCTCGGGCAGGTGTTCGTTCATCTCGCCCGACCATTCGGCCAGCAGGGCAAGGGCGCGTTGGCGCAGGCGTTCGGGCGTGCCGTCCGGCGCGGCCTCTCCGGTAAACCACAGCTCGGCACCGATGAGCGGCAGCAGCGAGCGGGCGGTGAAGCTGACGGTATCCAGCTGCGCCTCGATAAAGCTGTCGCGGGTGTGCACCTGACGGCCCTGCATCAGCCGCTGCCAGCGCTGCACACGCTGCGTGTCCCCCCAGAGATAGCTGACGTGATTGGGAAAGGCGCGATCGACCGTCTTGTTGTTGGTATTCCCGAGGATCCCGCCGGCAGGCGATACAAATCCGGGGTTGGCGGTATAGGGCAGCGTGCCCTGCCAGCGGTTGGTGGCGATCCAGCCCGGAGAGGGCAGGCGCCCCTTGCTCTGGTGCGCGGGGTCGCGTTTGGGCATCGCGCCGATCGTCTTCATCGCGATCGTCTCGCCATCGACCAGCGTGAGGTTTTGCGATGGCGCGATATAGAGGCTGGCGGCGTCGATCCCGTCGGCCACCGTCTGCGCCCGCATGATCTCCATCGCGGCTTGCAGCGTGGTGTCGCGCTGGCTCAGCACGGTCCAGTTGACGCTGGCCACGTGGCCGGGCGGGGTGATCGTGGCGAGGTTGTAGTGCGTGCCGGGCAGCACCGGGCCGTTATCGGTCCACCGCAGGGTGAGGGTGACCGGATCGGCGTCCTTGATGGTGATGATCGAGGCACGGGTGCGGAATTTCTTGAACCCCTCGGGCGTGCGGTATTCCTCGCGGTTGGCGGGGTTCAGCTCTTCGATATAGACGTCCTGATCGTCCAGATAGCTGGAGGTCAGCCCCCAGCCCAGCCGCGCGGAGCGGCCCGTCATTACCGCCGGAATACCGGGGATCGTGCCGCCGATCACACCGCCTGTCTCAAGCTCAAGCCGGGCAAGGTACCAGATCGCGGGTGCGGTGAACCCCAGATGCGGATCATTGGCCAGAAGCGTGCCGCCCGAGGCGGAGCGCGACGGCGCCGCGGCCCAGGCGTTGGACGCGCCCGCCAGCGCCGTGCGTTTGAACGGCGAGAGCGGATGCGCGGTGTAGGGCGCAACCGTGGCAAAGCGTTCGGCGGTCGGGAACAGCTGCGCGTAGGCGGGCAGGGCGGCCACACCGTCACCGGGCGCATCGGGCAGGATGTCGCGCAGGCGCGCCTCGTCGGGCAGCGCCAGCGAGACCCGCGCGCGCATCACCTCCGCATCCAGATGGCCCGACAGTTGCAGGCCCATCAGCTTGACGATGGCGATGCTGTCTGCCGGGCGCCACGGCGCCATGGGCGCGTTGAACAGGAACATCTCGGGTGCGCCGCGCCCCAGTGCCTCTGTGTTGATCTGGTCAAGCCGGGCGTTCACCCCCGCCGCATAGGCGCGCAGGGCGTCCTGCGTGCGCGCGTCCAGCGCCTCGACCGACGCGACGGAGAGCGCGTAGACATCCAACCGACGCAACAGCTTGTCGATCTCCAAAGTGCGCGGGCCAAAAATCTCTGACAGCCGCCCCTGCGCCGTGCGCCGCATCACCGTCATCTGCCACAGACGGTCCTGCGCGTGGGCAAAGCCAAGGCCAAAGAACACGTCCTCATCCGCCTGCCCAAGGATATGCGGCACATTGGCGTTGTCGCGCACGATCTCGACCGCGCGCGCGAGATTGGGCACTTCCACCTCTGCGGTATATTCGGGCAACGAGCGGGAGGCGAGCCAGTAGACAAGGCCCACCGCGATCACGCTGATTGCCAGCAACGCGGCGGTCAGACGAACGAGCCAGCGAAATACCAATGCCATATGCGCCCCCTCAAAATCAGCGCCGCGAATTGACCGGGGCGCGCAGGCTGTTACCTTGCGCGCCAGCAATAGCGCAACAACACGCATAGGAAAAGCATATGGCAAAGCTCGCGTTTCTGGGTCTCGGAGTGATGGGGGGACCGATGGCGGGCCACCTGCAACGGGCGGGCCACGATGTGACGGTCTACAACCGCACGACGGCCAAGGCGGAGGCGTGGGTCGAGACCTACGGCGGCGCGATGGCCGCGACGCCGCGCGAGGCTGCGGCGGGCGCGGATTTCGTCATGGCATGCGTGGGCAACGACGACGATCTGCGCGCGGTCTGCACCGGCGCGGACGGCGCCTTTGCCGATATGCCCGCAGGGTCCGTCTTTGTCGATCACACCACCGTGTCGGCGGCGGTGACGCGTGAGATGTACGCGGCGGCGGACACCAAGCAGATCAGCTTTGTCGATGCGCCAATCTCGGGCGGGCAGGCGGGGGCGGAGAACGCGCAGCTGTCGATCATGTGCGGCGGCGATGCGGGCGCGTTCGAGCGCGCGCTGCCGATCATGGATGTCTACGCCAAGATCTGTCGCCGCATCGGTGACAGCGGCGCGGGCCAGATGACCAAATGCTGCAACCAGATCGCCATCGCCGGTCTGGTGCAGGGCCTGTCAGAGGCGCTGCATTTCGCGGAGAAGGCTGGCCTGGACGGCCGCGCAGTGACCGAGGTCATCAGCCAGGGCGCGGCGGGCAGCTGGCAGATGGCCAACCGCTACGAGACGATGCTCGACGGGGAATTCAATCACGGGTTCGCCGTCGACTGGATGCGCAAGGATCTCGATATCTGTCTGCGCACGGGCGACGAGATCGCGGCCTCGCTGCCGGTCACGGCGCTGGTCGATCAATTCTACAAGGATGTGCAAAAGCTCGGCGGCGGGCGGTGGGATACCTCCAGCCTGATCGAGCGTCTGCGCAAGATGGGATAGGCATCCGCACCCGGATCAGGGAATGATCCGGGTGTATTTCGTGCCCTCAAGGGTGGCGCCGATGCGCAGGCCCGCGCGGCCAAAGACCGCCGCCAGAACCGGCGCCAGAACGGTGGTTGTATCCGCCGCCACGCTGTCGCCGCGATCCGAGATCACGTATTCCAGATCAGCGCCTGCCGCCCATCCGGGCGAGCGCCGGAAATTGGCAAGCGCATCGTCGGTCATGAAGAACAGGACATGCGCGTATTGCTGCGCGCCGATCTGCAAACCGCCCGAGGCCTTCGTTACCGAATAGTAATCCACCGAGATATCGTTGACCCGCAGCGCACCGCGCCCGTAGGCGCCGCCAAATCCAAGGCCCGCTTCGGTCACCAGTGGCATCACCAGCATGCCGTTTGCCTTTTGCGCAAGGGTCTGCGTGTTGGGAAAACTTGTGTACATCTGGTTGAGGGTTGCGTCGACGCGCGCGTCGATGGTCGACCCACCGGTCGATCCCACGCCATTGCCGCACCCGGCCAGCACGCCGGTGCCCGCGATGGCGCCGAACGCGAACGCGCGGCGCGAAAGGTATGATTGTGTCATCTGTTCTGCCTGATTTGGGGTTTACACTGCTCGTTGCCGGTATTGTCCGACTTGTGGATAACATTAGGCGAAAAACGGCGCCCTGTCAGGGGAAATCCGCCGTTTGCGCGGGGTTTTGCCGGCTCAGGCCGCGTCCTGTGCACGACCTGGGGCCGCAAGCATCGCCGCCTCTGCAATCCGCGCCAGCAAGGTTGCGTGCAGACTGCCCGCCTCCGCGCCGATGAAGGAGAACCATTTGCCCAAGATCGTTTCGGCCTCTTCGGCTGTAACCGGGCTGTGCGAATTGCGGATATGGGGCATCGCCATGCTGATCGGCTCTGAATCGTGCCCGTCGATCTTGATCGAGATATAGCCCATGCCGGAGTTGTCGACGATCGCCGGGAAGCGTTTGTGCAGCGCGTTGTGCCCGAACGAAAAAATCGTGCGTTCGCCGTGCACCCGGATCGCGGTGCCCATTGAGTTGAAGGGCAGGTTCGCCTGATAGATCTGCGGCCAGCGGTCTTCAGCGTAATGCGTGACCACCAGCCCGTTCGCACGGCTGTAGCCGATGGGCATGCGGTCGCCCAGACGGGTCATGTAGCCGCGCAACTCCTGCACATAGTCGCGCGACAGGCAATCATCGTCGTCGATGCGGAAATTGACCAGCGGGCGGCCCGCTTGGGCGTTGAGCTCGGCCAGTCGCGGCCAGATCGCCGCATGAACCGTCGCCTCGGACGACACCCGCAGCTCGATCCGGGGCGAGCGTTGGCAGAGCGCGTCGAGCCGCTCAAGATAGGTGTCGGGCATCAGATCGGAGGTGAGCACGATGCAGATGAAATTCGGATCCGTCTGCGCCTCGAGCGAGGGCAGCAGGAAGTGTTCGAACAAATGAAACCGCAGGGCCATCCGCTCCGGCGTGTAGAGCTGCGTTGCCGTGACAAGGCGCGTCGTCTCAATCGCGTCATCGGTGGTGGCGGTGCGGTAGCTGCGCCAGTCGCCTTTGCCACAAAAGGAAAACCGGCAGATCCCGACAACGGGTTCCAGAAGATAGGACATGGGGGGCCTCACGCTCGAATACCTCGCGCGCCTCATTTGGCGGGCGCGCTGCGGCTATTAGAGCGTGCGGCGACCGCATTGCGCAAGGGGGCTGCGGACAATGCGGCCGAGTGATGCGAATGGGACTCAGTCGCCCGCCAGCACCCGCGCGGCGGCGGGCGCGAAATACGTGAGGATCCCGTCGCAGCCCGCGCGTTTGAAGGCCATGAGGCTTTCCATCATCACCCGCTCCTCATCCAGCATGCCCGCAGCGGCGGCGGCCTTGAGCATGCTGTATTCGCCCGACACCTGATAGGCGAAGGTCGGCGCGCCGAACGCGTCCTTTACCCGCCGGCAGATATCGAGGTAGGGCATGCCGGGTTTGACCATGACCATATCCGCACCCTCGGCCAGATCGCGCGCGACCAGCCGCAGCGCCTCGTCGGAATTGGCGTAATCCATCTGGTAGGTTTTCTTGTCGCCCGTCAGCGCGCCCGACGCGCCCACCGCATCACGGAAGGGGCCGTAGAAGGCGCTTGCGTATTTCGCGGCGTAGCTGAGGATCATCACCTTGTCGAAGCCCGCCTCCTCAAGCCCCTTGCGGATCGCGCCCACGCGCCCGTCCATCATGTCCGACGGGCCGATGATGTCGGCGCCCGCGCGCGCCTGTTCCACCGCCATTTTGACCAGCGCCTCGACCGTGCGGTCATTGACGATCTCGCCATCCACCACAAAACCGTCGTGCCCGTTGATGTTGTAGGTATCAAGCGCCACATCCGTCATCACCACCAGATCGGGCAGCACCGCCTTGATCGCGCGAATGGCGCGGTTGACGTGGTTGTCGGGATCCCAGGCGCCCGCGCACTCCTCGGTGCGCTCTTCCAGCCCGGTGTAGGGAAACAGGCACAGCGCGCCGAGCCCCAGATCCCACGCCTCTTGCGCGGCCTCCACGATGCGGTCGACCGAGCGGCGATAGACGCCGGGCATCGAGGGGATTTCCTCGACGATATCCTCGCCCGCGCGCACGAAGACGGGCCAGATGAAATCGCCCGCCGACAGGGCGTTTTCGCGCACCAGACCGCGGATGCCTGCGTTTTGGCGGGTGCGCCGCAGGCGGGTTGCGGGGAAGGGGGCGTTGATCGGCTGCATGGCGGTGTCCTGTGATAAGCTGTCAATCTAGGCTGACACGTATTTTTGCGTGTCTCAAGGGGTGGTCTCGCCCCTCCCGTGCCGCTAGAACAACGCAAAAGCAAAACACGAGCGGCCCGTTGGACTGGTACCAGACCCTTTTCGAACTTATCGACATGCGATCCTTCTCGAACCTGTGGTTCTGGATCGTGCTTGCCGTGGTGTGGTCGACGACCAGCCACTACGTCTTGGGCGTGCCCTTTGACATGGTGCTGCGCGCCAAGCGGCACGAGGGGCAATACGAGGCCGACCTTGAGGATCTGGTGCGCATCAACACCAATCGCCTGCTCTATATCGCGCAGATGTCGGGGCTTTGGCTGGCGGGGTTTGCGTGTTTCTTCCTGACGATGCTGGTGCTGCTGGGCTTTGTCTACGGCAATGAATTTGCGCAGGCGCTCACGCTGTTGGGCGTGCCGCTGTCATTGGTGGGGCTGTTGAGCCTGTCGACCGCGCGGCTGATCCGCGAAGAGGACGCGCGCGGCGAGCGGTTGCGCAAGCGGCTGATGCGCCACCGGCTATATACCCAGATCATCGGCATGATCTCGATCTTTGTGACCGCCCTTTGGGGGATGTATCAGAACCTCAACGTCGGCCCCTTTGGCGGTTGACACGCGCCCGCGCTGTGCCATGTCAGCCGCATGACTGATCCCGCCCATATCACCGTTTCCGGCGCGCCCGAAGGGTTTGACGCACAGCTGATCCTGAATGAAATCGCGCGCGCGGACGGCCCCGTGATCCACGTGGCGCGCGACGACAAACGCATGGCCGCGATTGAGAGCGCGCTGCGCTTTTTCGCGCCCGACATGCCGGTCGTGCGCTTTCCGGGCTGGGATTGCCTGCCGTACGACCGGGTATCGCCCAACGCCGATATCTCGGCGCAGCGCATGGCGACACTGGCGGGGTTGGTGCACGGGATGCCCGCGCGCTACGTGCTGCTGACAACGCTGGGGGCGGCGACGCAACGTCTGCCCGCCCGCGATGTGCTGCGCGACGCCGCGTTCCGCGCGCGCGTGGGCGACCGGATCGACGAGCGGGGCCTGCGTGAATTTCTGGTACGCATGGGCTTTGTGCAAAGCCCCACGGTGATGGAGCCGGGCGACTACGCCGTGCGCGGTGGCATCATGGACATCTACCCGCCCGGCGATCTGGGGCCGGTACGGCTGGATATGTTCGGCGATGTGCTCGACGGCGCGCGCCGCTTTGATGCAGCGACCCAGCGCACCACCGAAAAGCTGGACCAGATCGAGCTCGCGCCGGTGAGCGAGGTCATCCTCGATGAGGCGGCGATCACGCGGTTTCGCCAGAACTACCGCATCGAATTTGGTGCGGCGGGCACCGATGATCCGCTTTACGAGGCGATTTCGGCGGGGCGCAAACATCAGGGCGCCGAGCATTGGCTGGCGTTCTTCTATGAAACGCTGGAAACGCTGTTTGACTATCTGCCCGGCGTGCCCGTCACCCTCGACGATCAGGTCACGCCCGTGCGGCTGGCGCGCTGGGAAAGCGTGGCGGACCAATACGAGACGCGCAAGATCGCGATGTCCGCGCGCGGGCGCATGGACAGCGTGTACAAACCCGCACCTGCCGGGGGGCTTTATCTGGACGACGCCGCGTGGGAGGCCGCCGTGGCCGGGCACCGCGTGATCCAGCTGGCGCCACTGCCTCAGGCCACAGGGCCGGGGGTGACGGATGCGGGCGGGCGCATCGGGCGAAACTTTGCCCCCGAACGCCAGCAGGAATCCATCAGCCTTTTCGGGGCTTTGGCCAAACATGTTAAGACCAAGCTTGCGGATGGCTCCGTCGTCATCGCCAGCTATTCCGACGGCGCGCGCGAGCGTTTGAGCGGGCTCATCGAGGACGAAGGGCTGGCCGAGGCGATCCCGATCCCCGACGCCACACGGCTGGGCAAACGCGGCCTGCATCTGGTCGTCTGGCCGTTGGAGCACGGGTTCGAAGCGCCGTGGCGGGACGGCAAGATCACCGTCATCTCGGAACAGGATGTGCTGGGTGACAGGCTGATCCGCCGCCCGAAACGCAAGCGGCGTGCGGAGAATTTCCTGAGCGAGGTGCAGAGCCTCACGCCCGGCGATCTGGTGGTGCACGTCGATCACGGCATCGGGCGCTATCTGGGCATGGAGGTGGTGACCGCCGCAGGTGCGGCACACGAATGTCTGCTGCTCGAATACGCCGAGAATTCAAAGCTGTACCTGCCGGTCGAGAATATCGAACTGTTGAGCAAATACGGCCACGAGGAGGGCCTGCTCGACAAATTGGGCGGGGGCGCGTGGCAATCCAAGAAGGCCAGGCTCAAGGAACGCATCCGCGAGATGGCCGACAAGCTTATTCGCATCGCTGCCGAGCGCGCGCTGCGAAAGGCGCCGGTGCTGGAGCCGCCGCCGGGCATGTGGGACGCGTTCTCGGCGCGCTTCCCCTATCAGGAAACCGACGATCAATTGAGCGCCATCGGCGACGTGATCGACGATCTGACCTCGGGCAATCCGATGGACCGTCTGGTGGTCGGAGACGTCGGTTTCGGCAAGACCGAAGTCGCGATGCGCGCGGCCTTTGTCGCCGCCATGTCGGGCGTGCAGGTGGCGGTGATCGCCCCCACCACGCTGCTGGCGCGGCAACACTACAAATCCTTCGCCGACCGGTTTCGCGGTTTCCCACTAGAAGTGCGCCAGCTGAGCCGCTTTGTCACCGCGAAGGATGCCGCCGCCACCCGCGACGGCATCACCAAGGGCACCGTCGATATCGTCGTGGGCACCCACGCGCTGCTGGCAAAATCCATCAAGTTCAAGAACCTCGGCCTACTGGTCATCGACGAGGAGCAGCATTTCGGCGTCACCCACAAGGAACGCCTGAAATCCCTGCGCACGGATGTGCATGTGCTGACCCTCACGGCGACGCCGATACCGCGCACGCTGCAACTCAGCCTCACCGGCGTGCGCGATCTGAGCATCATCGGCACGCCGCCCGTCGACCGGCTGAGCATCCGCACCTATGTGTCGGAATTCGACGTAGTCACCCTGCGCGAGGCGCTTTTGCGCGAGCATTACCGGGGCGGGCAGTCGTTCTACGTGGTGCCGCGGATCAGCGATCTGCCGGAGATCGAAGCCTTCCTGAAGGATCAGCTGCCCGAGCTGAGCTATGTCGTGGCGCACGGGCAGATGGCGGCGGGTGAGCTCGATGACCGCATGAACGCCTTTTACGACGGGAAATTCGACATTCTGCTGGCCACGACGATTGTGGAATCCGGTCTCGATATTCCCACGGCGAACACGATGATCGTGCACCGGGCGGATATGTTCGGGCTTGCCCAGCTTTACCAGATCCGGGGCCGGGTGGGGCGCTCGAAAACGCGCGCCTACGCGTATCTGACGACCAAACCTCGCGCCAAGCTGACGGCAACGGCTGAAAAACGCCTGCGCGTGTTGGGCAGTCTCGACACGCTGGGGGCGGGGTTCACGCTGGCCTCGCAGGATCTGGACATTCGCGGCGCGGGCAACCTGCTGGGCGAGGAGCAGTCGGGCCAGATGCGCGACGTGGGGTTTGAGCTGTATCAATCCATGCTCGAGGAGGCGATTGCCAAGATCAAATCGGGCGAGCTTCAGGGCCTCACGGACGACGACGGGCAATGGGCGCCGCAGATCAATCTGGGCGTGCCCGTGCTGATCCCGGAGGACTACGTGCCCGACCTTGACGTGCGGCTGGGCCTCTACCGCCGCCTGTCAGAGCTTACGCGCAAGGTCGAGCTGGAAGGATTTGCCGCCGAGCTGATCGACCGCTTTGGCCCGCTGCCGCGCGAGGTCAACACGCTGATGCTGGTGGTGCGGATCAAGGCGATGTGCAAACGCGCAGGCATCGCCAAACTGGACGGCGGCCCCAAGGGCGCGGTCGTGCAGTTTCACAATGATAAATTCGCCTCTCCCGAGGGATTGGTGCAGTTCATGCACGCGCAAAAGGGTCAGGCAAAGGTCAAGGACAACAGAATCGTCGTTGCGCGCGATTGGAAAACCGACACGGACAAGATCAAGGGCGCGTTCGCCATCGCGCGCGATCTGGCGGAACACGTCGTTGCCCGGGAGAAAGCGGCCAGGAAACGGGCCGCTACCGCACCGTCCGGCTGACGCGCAGCATCGTCAGCGATCCGGCTGCCGCCAGCACGAGTACGGCCAGAAACAGCGTCGACGCCCCGGTGCCGATCAGGGCGGTCACCAAGCCCGAGATCACGGCAGCGCCCACGGTCGAGACCGCGCCGATGACAGACGCCGCCATCCCGGCGATATGGCCCATCGGCTCCATCGCGAGCGCGTTGAGGTTGCCGATGGTCAACCCGGCCTGAAAAAAGATGCAGGTCTGCCAGAACACGAAGAAATAGAAACCGTTTGGTCCCGCACCCAGATCGAAGGCCACAAACGCCGCCGAGATCACGATCTGAACGCCGAGCGCCAGCCGCGTGAGGTTTATCATGCCAAAGCGCACCACCAGCACAGCGTTGAGCAGGCTGGCCGTACCCGCAATCAGCGCGATCCCGCAGAACCAGAAGGGAAATTCATCGCCCCGGCCATAGCCCGTATCGTAGATCGGCTGCACCAGCATCAGGGTCAGAAACAGCATCGACATCACCAGCGTCTGCGCAAGGATCGACAGGCGCACCATGCGGTCGCGGAATATCTCGGCCACCGCGTCGCGCATCAGGGCTGCGCGCATCGGGCGGCGATCCTTGGGGGGAAGCGTTTCGGGCAGGCGCACCAGCATCCAGACCACGTAGATCGCAGAGAACACAACAAACGCGACAAAGATCCCACGCCACCCGGCAAACGCAATGATAAGCGCGCCCAGCATCGGGGCGACCGCGGGCACCAGCACAAAGATCATCATCACAATCGATACGATCTGCGCCATCTGTCGGCCGGCAAACCGGTCCCGGATCACGGCCATGCTGACCACGCGCGGTCCGGCCGCCCCCAGGCCCTGCACCAGCCGCGCGATCAGCATCGGCGTCAGCGTATCGGCAAACCACGCACCAATCGCGCCGACACAATACAAAAGCGCGCCCAGCAGGATCACCCGTTTGCGCCCCAACGCGTCCGAGATCGGACCGGCCACAAACGTGCCCAACCCCATGCCAAGCAGGAAGGTCGACAGGATCAGCGGGGCGCGTTCGGGATCGCCGGGGCTCAGTTCAGCCGCAATGTCCGGGAGGGCAGGCAGCATGGCGTCGATGGCAAAGGCGACGCTCGCCGTCATCAAGGCAATGAGCGCCACGAATTCGGCGCGTCCCATCGCAAAAGGCTGGTCTGGCTGGGTCACGGGAACGCTCCACGGCTTGCGGGATTATTCCCTTGGTTATCGATAACCCAAGGTTGTGGTTCTGACAATTGTCAATTTGTTCAAGGGCTAAGCGCGCAGCCTAGCCTGCGGCAACGGCCTGAAGCGCGGGCAGGGGGGCGACGTCATGGAACGGCTGGCGGGCGCCGATCAGTTCCGCGCGTGGAATATAGGTCACGCGGGTGACATCCTCGAAATGATCAAATTGCCCCGCCCATTCCTCGCCCATCGCAAAGATGAAGACGTTGTAATTCACGATATCGGTGTATTTTTGCTCCCACTCATGCTCGGCGATCACGCGATCGACAAAGCGGCAGCTTTCCAGCATCAGTCGGCGTTGCGCGTAGGATTGTACGGCGGGAACGCCCATGCGCGCGTTGTAGCTGTCGGTTGAGCATCCCACGATCAGCTCTGTGCCCATGCGGGCAAGCCGTTGCAAAAGGCGCGCGTGGCCCTGATGGAACATGTCGAATGAGCCGTAGGTCAGCACGGTTCGCGATGAAATTTCTGTCAGCATTGGGTGCCCTTTCTGATCCGCCTCACACCGCGTGATCTGGAAGGGCTGCGGGCGGGTCCGTCCCGGGACGCCGCGTACCGCTCGATATTTGAAACGCGCCTCTTTCGGGCGTCTGATTCACACTGCCTGCCTGACCCGTCGGGTTCATTCACCGGGGTCTGAACGCCCCGTATCCGAGCAGAGTATCGGCGACCGAATCGTGCGGCCAGCAAAAACGACCGCCGCCGCAACAGGTCGCCCAAAATTGTTGCAAATTAGTCCCCGGCCTCTGCGGTAAGCTCCGCGATGACCTTGGCCCAAAGCTCGGGCGGCTGTGCGCCGGGCACCGCGTGTTGGCCGCCGACGATGAAGGTCGGCACCGAATTCACGCCCATCGAGCGGCTGTGCGCGTCGCGCTGGCGGATGTCGTCGAGGTCACTGTCGGTGCCCAGAAGGCGGGTGACGACGCTTGCGTCCATCTCGATCGCATCGGCGATGTCTGCCAGCACCTCGGCATCCCCGATATCGCGACATTCGACAAAATAGGCTTTGAACAGCGCGGAGACGGCGGCAGTCTGGCGCCCCTCAATGCCGGCCCAATGGATCAGCCGGTGGGCGTTGATCGTGTTGGGGGTGCGCTTCATCCCCTCGAAATCGATCTTGAGCCCGGCTTTTTCAGCATGCTCTACCACCGGCGCATAAGCGCGCACGGCGCCTTCCTTGCCGCCGAATTTACCCTCCAGATAGGCGCGGCGGTCCATCCCCTCGGCGGGCATATCGGGGTTGAGCTGGAAGGGATGCCATTCAATCTCGAACGGGTGATCGGGGTGCTGGGACAGGGCGCGGTCCAGATGCGCCTTGCCGATATAGCACCACGGGCAGATCGGGTCTGACATGATGTCGAGCTTGATGGTCTGGGTCATGTGTTTTCCTCGAAACGCTGGCGCAGCTGGCGGCGCAGCAATTTGCCGTTGGCCCCGGTGGGAAGGGCATCGGTATGAATATAAAGGCGCGGCTGTTTGTAGCGCGCCAGATTGGCCTCGGCATATCGGTGCAGGGCGTCCTCGTCCAGTGGCGCGGCGGCGGTATAGTAGGCCGCGATCACGCTGGCCCCCGCCTTGACAGTGACTTCCACGGCGGCAGCACCGGTGATGTCGGGATGCGCGGTCAGGCATTGCTCAACCTCAAGCGGGGAGACGCGGAAGCCCCCGGCGTTCATCATATCGTCGTCGCGGCCCAGGTACGTGATCTGGCCCTGCGCATCCATCACCGCGCGGTCGCCGGTCAAAAACCAGTCGTCGGCGAACTTCGCCGCCGTCTCATCGGGGGCGTCCAGATAGCCGCGCATCAGACCCGGATCTGTGCGGTGCACGGCGATGGTACCCTCTGCGCCGCGCGCCACGGGGGTGCCACCTTCGATCAGCGCAAGGCGCCGTCCCGGCTGCGCGCATCCCAGCGCGCCGGGGGCGGCGGGTCGCGCGGGGCTGGCCGAGATGAAGGTGGAGCATTCCGACATCCCGTAAGCCTCAAAGATCGGCGTGCCGGTGGCGTCCTGCCACGCCGCGCGCGTCACATCAGCCAGCTTTTCGCCCGCGCTCAACCCGTGGCGCAGACGGGGCAGCGCAGGGACGGGCGCGCGGGTCAGCTGGCGGTAGACTCCGGGTGCTGCGGCAAAGATCGTGGCACCGCTGTCGGCCATCAGTGTCGGCAAATCCGTGGCCTTCGTACCGGGCGCGGGAATCAGCGCCGTGGCACCCATGGTCCAGGGATCCATGAGCCCGGTGCCCAGCGTATAGGTCCAGTTAAAGGCGCCCGCGTGCATCACCCGGTCGTCGGCGCGCAGACCGTACCAGCCGTCAAACATCATTTGCCGCGCCCAGATCGCGCGATGCGCGTGCTCCACCGCGCGGGGGCGCCCGGACGTGCCGGAGGTGTAGATGATATAGCCGGGGCGATCCGCATCGCCCATGTGCACGTCGGCCGCGGGCAGGGCGCGCATGGCGCGCAGATCCTCGCGCGAAATACTGCGTGGATCGTCGGGGCAGGGCACATCCGGGTCGCTGAGGATCACACGCGGATCGAGTGCCGCGATCATCGGGGCGACTTCGCGCGTGGTGAGCGCGGCAGCGGTCGGGACGGGCACCGCACCGATGGCCAGCGCGGCAAGGTAGGCGAGCGGGAAATCCACCGTATTGCCCAACCGCATCAGCACCCGGTCACCGGGGGTTACGCCCGCGCGCAAAAGCCCCGTACCGGTGCCCAGAACGGCCGCGTGCAGATCGGCGTAGCTCCAGACTTCGGGGGCAGCACCGACGATGCACAGCGCCGTCTTGTCGCCCAGACGTGGCGCGTGGCGCAGCACATGGGCGGCCATGTTGAACGGCGCGGGGCAGGGCGGTTGCGGGCTGGGGTCTGTCAACGACTGCATGGGTTTAGTCGCTAGCCGCTGCGCGCGCGCGTTGCAAGGCGCAGGCGCTGAGCCTATAGATATCTCAATGACAGATGATGCCCCCAAATCCATGATCCAGCTCGCCCGCGAGGACGGCGCACACCATACGGTGCCGCCCGTCGATCTGGGCGCGCGTGTGCGCGAGCTGCGCAAGGCGCGCGCCTGGACACTTGAGCAGGCGGCAAGTCAGGCGGGCCTTGCCCGATCCACCCTGTCCAAGATCGAAAACGGGCAGATGTCGCCCACCTATGACGCGCTGAAAAAGCTGGCCGTGGGGCTTGAGATCACGATCCCGCAGCTTTTTACGCCGCCTGCGTCGGATCAGATCAACGGGCGCATGGCGCTGACGCGGATGGGTGAGGGGACGGCAAAGGCCACGACCACATACGAGCACGAGCTGCTGGCCGACAGCTTGCGCAAAAAGCAGATGCTGCCCTATCGCGCCCGCATCCGTGCCCGCGCGATGGAGGAGTTCGACGGCTGGGTGCGCCACGACGGCGAAGAATTCCTGTACGTGCTGACCGGCGTGGTCAAACTCTTTACCGAGTTTTACGAGCCCATCGAGATGCGGCGCGGCGACAGCGCGTATTATGACGCGGCGATGGGGCACAACGTGATCTCCACCTCCGCCGAGGATGCGACCATCCTGTGGGTGACGTCACTCGTCTAGCAGGGGCCGCAGCGTGGCGTGCGCGATGAACACGGCCAAGATCTGCATGACGACGAACATCACGATATGACCTGGATAGATGCCCGCGAACGTGTCCGAGACCCCGCGCGCCAGTGTCACTGCCGGATTGGCAAAGCTGGTCGATGAGGTGAACCAATAGGCTCCGGTGATATAGAGCGCGACAAGCACCGGCACCGCGTCGGGGCGCGACCGCAGCCCGCCAAAGATCACGAACATGAGGCCAAGCGTGGCGAGGATCTCCGACAGCCACTGCGCGGGGCCGGTGCGGTGCAGCGTTTCGCTGAGCTGAAGGATCGGCAGATCGAACATCGCGTGCGCGGCCCAGACGCCAAGGAATGCGCCAGTGATCTGGACGGCCACATAGCCCGCGCAGGCAGGGCGCGTGATCTGCCCGCGCAGCAGAAACGCGAGGCTGACCGCCGGGTTGAAATGCGCGCCTGAAATCGGCCCCAGAACGGTGATGATGACAAAAAGCATGCACCCCGTCGCAATCGCATTGGCCAAGAGCGTGACCGCCGCATTTCCCTGCGCCAAAGACTCCCCCATGATCCCCGACCCGATGACCGCGATCAGCAGCATCGCACTGCCCAAACCTTCGGCGCAGAGTTTACGGATCATCGGCTATCTCTCATGTCTCATCCTGGCGGGTTGGCGGGGCGACTACTCCGCCTCCCACCACCACACGCCGGGCATCCATTCCGGCCCGTCGCCGTAGATCGGCAGCGTGTCGGGGTATTTCATCTCGCTGACGTGGGCGATACGCCCCTCGGTATAGGACCAGAAGGGGATCACAAAGCGTCCGGCGGTCAGGATCCGGTCAAGCGCGCGGGTGGCCGCGATGAAATCCGCCGATTCGCGGGCGGTCAGCATCGTTTCGATCATCGCGTCGATGGCTGGATTGCGCGCGCCCATCAGATTGCGCGACCCTTCCTGATCGGCGGCCTCGCTGCCCCAATAGAACTTCTGCTCATTTCCCGGGCTCAGCGACAGCGCACGGCGAAAGGTCGTCATGTCGAAATCAAAACTGCCGGTGCGTGCGAAATACTGTGCGTCATCCACCGCGTCGATGGTGACGGCAATGCCCAACCGTTCAAGCGCCTGACCGTAGAGTTCGGCGATGGCGATGTCTTCGGTGCTGCCTTTCTGGATCAGGATGGTAAAGGCGACGGGCGTGCCGTCCCCGCGCCGCAGCGTGCCGTCCTCGACGCTGAGCCCCGCGGCCTGCAACTGCGCTGTTGCGGCCCGCAGCCCCGCACGGTTGCGCGCAGAGCCATCGGCGACAGGCAGCGCGTAGCCTTCGATCGTGCCGGGCGGCAGGGTATCCTGATAGGCCGACAGCATTTCGGCAACGCGGCCCACGGCGGGGCCGGGCACATAGCCCAGAACGGAATTGGAAAAATAGGACGTGATGCGCGGCTGCGCGCCGCCGGTCAGCGTGTCGTTGATGTATTCGAAATTGAACGCCTGGATCAGCGCATCGCGCACGCGCCAATCGTCAAAGGGCGCGCGCCGGGTGTTCATCACGAATCCCGTCATGCCGGACGGTTTTTCGTGTGGCACGACCGTCTTGACGATATCGCCGCGCGTCACGGCAGGGAACGTATATTGGCTGGCCCATGTCTCGGCGTTGAATTCGCGCACGGCAGAGATTTCGCCGGCCTTGAACCCTTCGAACAGAACCTTGCTATCGCCGTAGAAATCCAGCGTAATTTCGTCAAAGTTGTGAGTTCCGCGCCGGAAGGGGACATCCGCGCCCCAATAGTCGGGATTGCGGGTCAGCTTGACGAAGCGCCCGGTCTCGTAGTCGCTGACCGTGTAGGGCCCGGAGCCGACGGGCACCTCTTGCACGGGGGCATTGGCGAAATCGCGCCCCTCCCACTGTGCGCGGCTGATGATGGGACGCATACCCGCGAGCAGGGCAAGCTCGCGGTTGGGGGTGTTGAAGGTCAGGCGGACGCTGCGCTCTGCGGTTTGCTCGATCCGCTCGATCTGGGTGTAGAGCGTGCGGTAGCGCGGGTGGCCCTCGGTGCCCAGAAGCTCGAACGAAAAGATCACATCGTCCACCGTCAGCGGGCTGCCGTCCGAAAATGTCGTGCCGTCGCGCAGGGTGAATTCGACCCAGCTCCGCTCTGCGTCCGTCTCGACCGTCTCGGCCAGAAGACCGTAAAGCGTGAAGGGTTCGTCAAATGAGCGGCCCATAAGCGTCTCATGGGTGAAAAAGCCAAGCTGCCACGGCACTGTGCCCTTGAGCACAAACGGATTGAGACTGTCGAAGCCGCCGGTATTGCCCAGCGTGATCACCCCGCCCTTGGGCGCATCAGGGTTGACATAGGGCAGCGCGCCGAAATCGGCGGGCAGGGCGGGCGCCCCATACATCGAAATCCCGTGCTGCGGGGAAGCGCCAGCGGCGATTCCCCAGAGAATCAGTGAAGAAACGGCGACAACGCCCCGCGTCTTCTGGAAAAAATCAGAAGTCATTTTCGAAACAATCCTGCGCTGCCCTTTTTTTTATTACTTAAAGCTTTAGCGCGCCCGTCTGGATGGCGCAAACTTTATACTTGGACTCACGCGGTTAGTTGAGTATACATAAGGCACTGCTCGATAGGTTTCTTGCCTGTATGAAACCTGCCTCAATAACTTGACGCCCGCCTTGTGCGGGCGTTTTTTTTTGGCGCTGACAGGGCTGTGTTCTGCACGCAGGAACGTTTCGGCCCCCCGCGCATTGGCATTCTAGCTGCATCGCGGCATAAAACGTCAAACTCACAGGACAGGAACGCATCCATGGCACTTACCTACGATCTCAGCGGAAAGACCGCGATCATCACGGGCTCGAACTCCGGCATCGGGCTGGGGATCGCGCAGCAGCTGGCGCAGGCGGGGGCCGATGTGGTTCTCAACTCCTTCACCGACCGCAAGGAAGATCACGCGCTTGCCGAAGAGATCGCCAATGTCACGGGGGTTAAGGCCCGCTATATCAAGGCCGATATGTCCAAGGGCGAGGAATGCCGCAAGCTGATCGAAGAGGCCGGCGCCTGCGATATCCTGATCAACAACGCGGGCATCCAGCATGTGGAGCCCATCGACAAATTCCCGACCGAAAAATGGGATGCGATCATCGCGATAAACCTCAGCTCGGCCTTTCATACCACCGCCGCCGCCCTGCCGATGATGCGCAAGGCGGGTTGGGGCCGGGTGATCAATATCTCCTCGGCGCATGGTCTGACGGCCTCGCCCTATAAATCCGCCTATATCGCGGCCAAGCACGGGATCATCGGCCTGACCAAGACCACCGCGCTTGAAACCGCGGAGGAACCGATTACCGCAAACGCGATCTGCCCCGGCTACGTGCTGACGCCGCTTGTCGAATCGCAGATCCCCGACACCATGAAGGAATACGACATGGGCCGCGAGGAGGTGATCAAGAACGTGATGCTCAAGCGTCAACCGTCCAAGGAATTCGCGACGGTGGAGCAGATGGGCGGCACGGCGGCTTTCCTGTGCTCGGCCGCGGCGGATCAGATCACCGGCACGCACATCAGCGTCGACGGCGGCTGGACCGCCCTTTGAGCGCGACGGCCCCTGACCGCTTTCGGTCAAGGGCCAAGGCGCTATTCGGCGGCCAAGGCGGTGCGCAGGCCCTGCGTCGTCAGAAACCCGTCGATTTGCGCGCGCACGACTTCGGCAATAGGCAACGTCTGGCCCAGATCGGCGAAGGTCATGGCCGTCACTGTGCCCGCCGTCTCTTCCTTGTCGTCAATCCGGCGCCAATCGGCGTCAAGGTGATCCGACAGATGAACCTGCCCCACGCATTCCCCGGCCCGGTAGTGGCGGATCACCGGGTGGATGAAGGGATCGGGCTCGCCCTCGTAAGCGGTATGCGCGCGCTTGACGTGGGTGGGCGTGTCACCAAAATTGCCGAACTCAAGCGTCACGACCAGCGCATCCTCGCTCAGGAACGCAGGGTTTTCCGCCAGCCATTGTACGGGCATGTCGCGATAGCGTGTGCCCGCCTGCGGCCCACCAACGTGGATCACGTCGCCCAGAAAGCCCGGCTGCAAAAACATCGCCGAACTCAGGCTGATGCGGTCGATGATGGTATCGACCAGCGCGGGGCCGTCGACGTCGATGCGATCACTGGGCAAGGCGGCCCCCGTCGCGCGTTCGGCGATGAAATGCGCAAGTGCTGCGATGTTATGGCGAAACCCGTGCACGAATCCCGACATGGTTTTCTTGAAATCGCGGCTTTGCATGATCGTGCCCGCAAACCACAGGTTCGGCGTGGATTTCGCCTCCCACTGCGGGGTCATTTCGGGGAATTTGTCGAAATGGCGCAGGGCGGGGCGGATGTCTGCGTCGAGGATGCTCGCATCCCAGCGAAAGCCCGTGCAGCAGATGACATGATCGTAGCGCAGAACGATCTCGTGGTCTTCGGCGGCGGTCATGCGCGCGTGCACAAGGTAGGTATCGCCGTCCCGCTCGATGCGGACCGGGTTTGCGTCGACCACGGCGTTTTGCGATTTCAGCTGGTAGGTGTCGATGAATTGCGTGTTCACCGCGCGCACGTGGCCGACAAAATGCGTGTTCCAGGCAAATTTGATCGGGTTCGGGCTCATCACATGGATGGCTGCCGCGTGTTCGATCATCTTTTGTGCGGTCTCGAAGGCGGCGTTGCCCTTGCCGAGGATCAGCACACGCTTGTTGTCGAACCTTTCCTGCGTGGCGTCGAAATCCATGTAATTTTCGGTCAGCTCGACGCCCTCGACATCCGGCAGCCATGGTTGCGTGACACCGGAGGAGACGACCACGTGACGCGCGTCAAAGCGGCGCCCGTCCGCACAGGCGAGGGTGAACACATCGTCGGTTTTCGAAATCCGGCAGACATCGGCATTAAGCACGATCTCCTCCTCGAGGGTCTCGGCAAACCGCTCAAGATAGCGCACGTAGTCGTCAGCCTTGGGAAAGTATCTTTTGGTGAAGTCGCGCACCTCCAGCCCCTCGTCGTTGAGCAGGCTGTTCCAGTCGTAGCGCAGCCGCGCGTCCGCGTCGTCAAGCCCGGTGTGCACCTTGTTGATCGAGATAAAATTGCGGTGGCGCGGGAACTTACGGAAAAATCCGCTGACGCCGTCGCCACGCTCAAGCAGCTTTACCCGCAGGCCTTTCTTGCGCAGAAGATACGCCGCCTGCAATCCCGCCGGGCCTGCGCCCACAATGCAGCAATCCAGAATGTCGGTTTCTTGTGTCATGGTCCATCCCCAGCTAGACAACGCCTGAGCGCTCCGTGCCATGAACGATATTCCCGTTTGACGTGTCAACCGATACGGGAATTTTTATTACATAATCGAACGATTCCGCAGGGTGTCGATCACGCAGCGGGCACGCCCCGCCAAAAAGGAAAATAACCAATGGCCAGCAAGAAGCAGATCAACCTCGCCCTTCAGGGCGGCGGCGCGCATGGGGCCTTTACCTGGGGCGTGCTGGACCGTCTCTTGCAGGAAGACGATCTGGAGGTCTGCGGGATTTCCGGCACCTCGGCGGGGGCATTGAATGGCGCGGCCCTGAAGGCGGGGATGGTTACGGGGGGGCGCGAGGGGGCGCGCGAAAACCTTGATTGGCTCTGGGCGCAGGTGGCGGGCACCGATGATCTGCGCATGGCGGATTGGATGGCGCCCTTTGGCCTCAGGGCGCTGAGCACGCAGATCGAGAATTCGCTGCCCTATATCGTTGGTGACAACCTCACGCGGGTGATGTCGCCCTATGGCTACGGGCCGTTCTACGCCAACCCGCTGCGCGACATCGTGACCAAGTTCAACTACGATCCGATCTGCAACGGGCAGGCGCCGCTGTTCTTTGTCGGCGCCACACGCGTGCGCAACGGCAAGATCCGCGTGTTCAGCGGGGATGAGATCGGACCCGAGGCGCTCATGGCCTCCGCCTGCCTGCCGACGGTGTTTCAGGCGGTCGAGATCTTTGACAAGACGACCGACCGGGTCGAGGCGTTCTGGGACGGTGGATTTACCGGTAATCCCGCGCTTTTCCCGCTGTTCGAGGCCAATTTGCCGGACGATATCGTCATCATCAACATCAACCCGCTTGAGCGCGACGAGGTGCCGACGACGCCGCAGCAGATCCAGAATCGCATCAACGAGATCAGCTTCAACTCAAGCCTGTTGCGGGAGCTGCGCGCGATTGAATTCGTGCAGCGCCTGATCGACGAGGGCACGATGCCAAGCGATCGCATGAGCCGGGTGCGGATCCACATGATTGCCGATGACGCGTTGATGGCGCAACTGTCGGCGGCGACGAAACTGGTGCCCAATCCGGCGGTCATCAAAAAGCTCAAGGAAGCGGGCATCGTCGCTGCCGAAAGCTTCCTGCGCGACGATATCGACAACATCGGAAAGAAAAGCAGCGTCGATCTGCGCGCGATGTTCGCCTGAGCGTCAGCCGCGCGCGTTCAGATCTGCAATCGGCGGCGCGCCATTCTCAAACGCCTTGGCATTGGGGTACACAAGGCCCGCCGAAATCACCAGTTTCGCGGCATCCTCCACGCTCATGTCGAGGGTGATGACATCACTGGCCGGCAGGAACAGCAAAAAACCGGATGTGGGGTTCGGCGTGGTCGGCAGAAAGATCGACATCATCGCCGTATCTCCGCCGGATTTCTGCGCAATCTCACCCTTGGCGGTGGTCGAGACAAATCCGATGGCCCAGATGCCGCGGCGCGGATATTCGATCAGGCAGGCGGTCTCGAAACTGCGCTCCGACTGGGCAAAGATCGTCTCGGAGATCTGTTTGATGCCCGAATAGATCGAGCGCACGACCGGCGTCCGCTCCACAAGGCTTTCGCCGAAGCGGATGAAGGACCGGCCGATCAGCCCCTTGGCCATCCACCCGATGAGGCAGGTGAACAGCAGGAAGATTACTACGCCGATGCCGCGAATGTTGATCTGCACCGACGGATCGAGGCCCAGATAGGTCTGGATCAGATGATCGGGCTGCCACGCGTTCGGCACAAGCGGCAGCACGAATCCGTCGATCCAGCCCACAACGCTCCAGATCAGCCAGATGGTGAGGCCGACGGGGGCGATCACGATAAGACCGGTCAGAAAATTTGCCCTGAGCCCGGCGATAAGCCCCCGCCGGGGCGGAGGGGCGGGATCTGGGTCGAAGGGGTATTCATCGGAATGCGGCGCCTGTCTCGTTCATGCCCCATAGCTAAGCGCAAGCGCCATCGGCCACAATGGCTGCGGCCGGCAAATCAGCCCTTGTCGCGCAACTCGATGGCGATCTGGGCCGCAAATTGGGCATTGTTACGCACCAATGCGATATTGGCCGTAAGCGACGCACCTTCCGTCAGCTCAAAAATGCGTTGCAGCAGATAGGGGGTGACGGATTTGCCGGTGATGCCCGCGCGCGTCGCGTCGTTCTGGGCCTGCGCGATGATCGGGGCCAGCGTTTCGGCGGCAATCTCAGCGTCAGCGGGGATCGGATTGGCCACCAGCTGCCCACCGGGCAGGCCAAGGGCCGCGCGCATCCGGTGCGCCCGTGCGATGTCGGCTGGATCATCCATGCGCAGCGGCGCCTTGAGTTTCGATCCGCGCGACCAAAAGGCCGGGAACATGTCCTGCCCTACGGCAATGACCGGCACGCCCTGCGTTTCCAGCACTTCCAGCGTCTTGGCCACGTCGAGGATCGCCTTGGCGCCGGCGGCGACAACAGTCACGGGGGTTTGCGCCAGCTCCATCAGATCGGCAGAGATGTCAAAGCTGTTCTCGGCCCCCCGGTGCACCCCGCCGATGCCGCCCGTGGCAAAGACATGGATGCCCGCAAGATGCGCCGCGATCATCGTGGCGGCCACGGTCGTGGCCCCGGTGCCGCCGGTGGCGATGCAGGCGGCCATGTCCGCGCGGCTGAGCTTGGCCACGCCCTTGGCCTGCGACAGTGCTTCGAGCTGGTCTGCGTTCAGACCGATGTGCAGCGTGCCGTCGATGACGGCGATGGTGGCGGGCACGGCGCCCTTGGCACGGACATCCGCCTCGACCTGTCGCGCCACCTCAAGGTTTTGCGGATGCGGCATGCCGTGGGTGATGATCGTGCTTTCGAGGGCGACGATGGCGGCACCTTCGGCAAGGGCGGTCGTGACCTCGTCGGAGCGGACGATGGGGATCATATCTTGGTCTCTCCTGAAACATAAAGGGCGGCGGCGGCGAGCGCGTCGGACAGGGCCGCATCGTCGGTCAGCCCGCGCCGCTCTGCCGCGATGTGGGCCGCCATGAAGGTATCGCCCGCACCGGTGACCCGCGTCACGGCAACGGCGGGCGGGGTCTGTGTGACCACGCCCTGCGCACCCGCGACCGTTGCCGGGTTGCCCCCGTCGGTGACGACCGCGCGCGCGGCCCCGCGTGCCAGCAGCGCGCGGGCGGCGGCGTCAGAGCTGTCGAAATGGGTCTGGCACAGCAGCCCGGCCTCTTCGAGATTGACGTAGAGCGTGCCGCGCCCGGTTTCCAGAAACGGCGCGAGGCGCAGCGCCTTGCCGGGGGAGGCGGGCGCCACCCGCAGATCCGCCTGCGCCAGCAGCGGGCTGCGCGCCACGCGCGCCAGCAGATCGACCGTGAGGTTTCCGTCCAGCGCGACGGCGCCGGTGTAGGGCGTATCGCCCAGTGGGCGCAGGATCTTATCGCCCGCCGCCTCAAGCGAATGCGCATCCGCGATGGCCGCGATTAGACCGTTTGACGCCTCGACCGCCATGTATTGATCGGTCGGCAAATCGTCGGAGCGGTAGATTAGATCGGTGCCCAGACCGCGCGCCTGGCAGGCGGCGATCAATTCATCCCCTTCGGTGTCGCGCCCCACGGCGCTGAGCAGGGCAGGGGCAAGGCCAAAGCGTTTGAGCGCCATCGCGATGTTGAGCGCCACGCCGCCGGGCAGCCGCGTGATACGGCCCGGCATGTCGCTGCCCTGCCGCATTGGCGTATCACAGCGGCCGATCACGTCCCACAGGACGGAGCCGATGCACAGGATGTCCGCGTTTTCTGTCATATCGCGCCTTTTGCCGCGCGCACCGGTTGGACGCAAGCCGCTTAGGGCACCGCAAAGGTCAGCGCGGCCCAGAGCGTCTCCCACAGGGGGCCGTCCGTGGCGGACGTGGCGCCCGCCGCCTCACGCAGCACGACCGCATCCAGCAGGTAGCTGTGCCCGGATTTCACCGGCACCGCCAGCGCGCCACCGGCGTCTGTCCGTAGCACAGTCACGCTTACCTCGCCCTGCGCATCCTTTTCGTAGACTTCGACCTGCGCGTCCCCCCGCACCACATCCCCGTAGAAAAGCGTCACGTCCATCGTACCGTCGAAATCGACCGCATAGGGATTGTCCTGCGCCACAAATTCGGTCGCCAGCCCAAAGGCACGGTCCGCCCCTTCACCGTCCCCGACGGCCACGAGGGATTTGGAATGGCGGGTATAGGTCTCCTTGAAATCCTCTTTGGCCCAACCCCGGGCCTCATGTGTCGCCACCGCGTCGGCAAAATCCTTGTGATCGACGAACTTCAGAAACTTCTCCCAACTGCGGTAGGTGAGGGTCGAGGGCGCCGCCTCATGCAGCAGCACCATCAGCCCGTCCTGCAGGGGCGCGGGCACTTGAATTGCGGGGCGGTCCCCAAGCCGCCCTTCAACCGGCGCCAGTTCATCGCCAAGGGCAAAATCAAGCCGGGTGTTGTTGCGGGGAAAGAATGACTGCCGCGATCCGTCAAAAAGCTCACCGTTGCGCAGGTTTGCCACGACGGCCTCACCAGTTTCAACTTGATATTCCTCGGGTTCAATCCAAAACTCATGCGCAGAAGCGGTTGTGCCAAGTGCTGCGCAAAAGCAAAGTGCTATAAGGTATTTACCAAACATGTTGAACCGTTCCCTCTTCCTGCTGACCAAGCTGATGTTTGTGCTGGCCTTGTCAAGCCTGCCCGCGCGCGCGCATGAAGTCTTGCCGACGATCGCAGATCTGGCTGTGACCGATGGCGCCGTCGAGATGCAGATCGAGATCAACCTCGAAGCGTTTGCCGCGGGCATCGACCTCGACGGTCTTGAGGATATCAACGAAGACGCGCAATCGGATGACTACGACGCCCTGCGCGCGCTGCCCGGCGACGAGATCGCCGCCAGAGCCCCGGCCATTCTGGAGCGCTGGAACGCCCTCCCGCTGCTCAGCGTCGACGGCGCGCCCGTCACGCTGAGCACGCAAAGCCTGACGGTGCCGGACGATGTGCCCGAAAGCCTGCCGCGCGGCAGCGTGTGGATCCTTTCGGGCGTCCTGCCCGAGGGAGGCGCCGTGACGGTCAACTGGCCCGAGGGTGGCGGTGATCTGGTGGTGCGTCAGCAAGGGGTCGCGGCGCCCTTCACCGGGTTTATCTCGGGCGGTGAGGACAGCGGGCCCATCGCCATCGCGGGCGGTGATCAGCAGACCGGCTGGGGCACATTCGCCGCGTATATTCCCGTAGGATTTGACCATATCCTGCCGCAGGGGCTGGATCATATCCTTTTTGTACTGGGCCTGTTCTTCCTGTCGACGCATCTGCGCCCTCTGATCTTTCAGGTCACCGCGTTTACGCTGGCGCATACGGTGACGCTTGCGCTAGGGGCGTTGGGGCTGGTGAATATCCCCGGCTCGATCGTGGAGCCGTTGATTGCGGCATCGATCGTCTATGTCGCGGTCGAAAACATATTCTTCCACCGGCTCAACACATGGCGGCCCGCGATCATCTTTGGCTTTGGCTTACTGCACGGTCTGGGCTTTGCCTCCGTGCTGGGGGAATTTGGCCTGCCGGCGGGGCAATTCGTGCCGGCGCTTATCGGTTTCAACGTCGGTGTCGAGGTCGGGCAGCTGACCGTGATCGCCATCGCCTTTGTGCTGCTGTGGCTGGCGGTTGCCGGCGCGCGCCGCGCGGGTCTGGAGGGCCCCGAAGAGATGGTGACCGAGTATCCGGTCATGTTCCGCGCCGTCTCGGTCACGGGGTCGCTGATCATCGCGCTGATCGGTATCTACTGGGTGATTGAACGCACCCTGCTGTAAAGGATCCCGCGCGCCGTGCCCCGCAAGGTGCGGCGCGCGCCCCCCAGCCTAGATCAAACCGGGGTCATCCACGAAGGACGTGAATACCACGCTGTCATCGTCGTAGGTAATTTCACGCGTCAGCAGGCTGCCATCGGGCGCGAATGTATCGACGTACATGTGCCACCCAAACAGATCGCCCCCGTCGGTCAACGTGGCTTGCGTCTTCGACCCGTTCTCAAACAGCTTTTCCAGCACGCGCCCGTCGTCATAGGCGATGGTCTGGCTGGTGCGCGCGCCCCCCGGCGCAAAGGTCGACACCACGCTGTCCCACGCAAAGTTATCGGCGGTATCGGTCAGCGTGGTCTGCGTGCGGCTGCCATTCTCAAACAGCTTTTCCACCCGCCGCCCGTCGTCGTAGGCGATGGTCTGCCCCGTGCGCTGCCCGTCCGCTGCGTAGGTCGAAGAGACGGTGTTCCAGTCGAACGCATCGGCGACATCCGTGCTGACCTGCACGCTGCGCAGGCCGTCGGTGTAGCTCACGTCATCCCGCCGTCCGTTGTCAAAGAGCACTTCGCGCGTCAGTTGCGCGCCATCGGGGCCGAACGCATCGACGTAGCGGGTCCAGCCAAACACCTCCGCCGCGTCGGTCAGGGTCGCGCGCGTCTTGACGCCGTCCTGAAACAGGATTTCCAGCGTGCGCCCGTCATCGTACAGCATATCACGCTGAAGCCGCACGCCGTCGGCATCGATTGTATCGGTGTAGCGCGTCCAGACGAAAGCGTCAGCCGTATCTTCGACCGTCGTGCGCGTGGGCGGCGGGGGAAGGGGCGTCAGATCTCCCGCAAGCGCAAGTGTATCGATGTCGGAGTTCCACGTGACATCCCCCAACAACCCACCGGTCGACAACGCGGAGAAATCGATCGTCATGGAGGTAAACAGATCCCCCTGCGCGGGCGCGTCCCCAAGACTGACGATGTTGGAATAGGTGACGCCGACGCTCCCCGTCAGGGCCTCATCCATCTCGATCAGCTCGAAAGGGAAGCCGTTTTTGGAGGTGGGCGTGTTGATGCCGTCGGTGTCATCCTCCATCGTGGTCGTGATATCGAAAACGGAGCTGGCCGCCAGCAGATCGAAGGTAAGCGTGGTGAGCAGTTTTGTCGTGCTCAGCGCGTGGGCGCTGAACCCGAAGGACATATCGATATCCGCACCGGTCACGCCCCCGAATGTGTAGGGATCGAAAGCGACCCAGGTCAGCGTCTCGACCGTGCCGTCGGCATAGGTGGCCGTGATCTGGGTGCCCGCCAGATCGACCCCGCGCGAGGAGGTATCGGCACGGATGCCCTGCGCCGACGTATAGGCGACGCCTTCGCGGGTCAGTGGATCAAGTATCGCAACGGACATGGTAAGGCTCATTTCGGCTGATGACACGGTGTCAGGCGGCACCTGAACAATGCAACCGGTCAGGGGACCGCTCCTGTCGTCCCGGTGGCATCCCACGGCCTGTTTTCAAAGCAAGGACTGTCGCAGATCAAAACATGTCGTCGGGACCGCTTCTTGATAGTCGATAACCGGGCGCTGCGACAAGCCATTCATACGGAAACACTGAAATGCGCGATGGGGACAATTAACCTATTGGCGTCTTGTGCAAAATGCAGCCGAACCGGCGCGAAAGTCCGCATGGCAGACGTTCGCCGGCCGCCATGGCAACGCAGGATCCGGCGGAAACCGTCTGCGGCAGCTGCTGCGCTGCTGCAGACCGTCGTGACTACGCCCGCCCGTCCCCGATGCGATACAGGGACTGGTCGGGACCACTTTGACTAGCCCATCATGAGTGGATCATCCGGTATGAGGACCTCGCTGACCATGCTCCCGTCGTCCTGATAGGTGGTCGTAAGCGTGTTCCATCCGGGCGCGCGCGCAACCTTTGGCGCAATTGACACGATACGAGCGCATAAAGCCAGTGAGTAGGAGGGTGGTAGAAAACCTTGATCCAACTTGTCGTGCCTGAAATCAAAGGCATCTGGCGGAGAGACAGGGATTCGAACCCTGGGAACCCGTGAAGGCTCAACGGTTTTCGAGACCGCCCCGTTCGACCACTCCGGCACCTCTCCGCGGGGATCGAAGCGCCGTTTAGTCCGCTTTTTCCGCGGGGGCAAGGGGGCGGCACGCGCAAGTTTGCCAATCGCGCGGTTTTTCATTGCAGGCCCGGATGCAACCCCTACGTTATTGCAAACAAACCCCAAGGAGCTGCGATGTTTTTGCACGGATTTGCACGGTTGACCCTGATGAGCGCGGTTTTGCTGCTGACGTCGGTAGTGGCGGCACAGGCGCAGGTGGCGCGCGACCGGGTCGAGACATTTCTCGAGATCACGGGCTTTGACGTGGCGTTGGAGAGTATACGCTTGTCGGCCGATGCCGCGCCGCAGATGCTGGGGGTCGAGGCCGATGATTTCGGCTCGGAATGGCAGCGGCTGGTGGGAGAGGTGTTCGAGACCGAGTTGATGCATGAGATGGCCGCCGATGTCATCGAACGCGCCATGACGCCCGAACAGCTTGATCACGCGGTGGCGTTCTACAGCTCCGATCTTGGCCAGCGGCTGGTCGCGGCCGAGAACCGTTCGCATCTGATTGACGAGGATGGGCTGAAGACGGAAAGCGGTGGCGCGATCCTTGAAGGGCTGCGCGGCATCGACAGCCCGCGCGTCGATCTGCTGGAGCGGCTCAACGCCGCCAGCGGCAGCGAGGACGCAACGGTGCGCGCCATTCAGGAGGTGCAGATAAGGTTTCTGCTGGCCGCGGCGGGGGCAGGGGTGATCGATCTGACCATGGACGAGCCAGACCTGCGCGAGGCGATGACCGAGGGCGAGGAGGAGCTGCGCGAGAACCTGCGCCGCGGTGCCATGGAGGGGGCCGCCTATACCTATCAGGCGTTTTCGGACCCGGAGGTCGAAGCCTATGCCGAAGCGCTGGAGCATCCGCTGATGCAGGAAGCCTACGCGCTGATGAACGCCGTGCAATACGAGATCATGGCCAATCGGTTCGAAGCCGTGGCCGACCGGCTGCGGCAGATGCAGCCCAGTCAGGATCTGTGATGCGCGCTGTTCTGACCTCCGCTCTTGCGGCGCTTTTGTGCGTCACGCTGGCGCTGCCGGTATGGGCCAACGCCCGCCACACCGTCCTGATGGACGTGCTGCGCATCAACGAACTGACGGCGATCCTGCACGCCGAGGGGCTGGCGTTTGGCGAAAGCCTCAACATCGACTGGCTGGACGGGCGGGGCGGGGCGGCGTGGAACCAGCAGGTCGCGCGCATCTACGACCGCGAGCGCTTGGCCGAAGGGATCCGCGCGGGGCTGGAGCCGTCGGTGACCGGTGACACGCTGGAGACGGCGATCGAATTCTTCGCCTCCGATCTGGGACAGCGGGTTCTGACGCTGGAGAATTCCGCGCGCGAGGCCATGGCCGATGCGCAGATCGAGGAGGCCGCCCGCGCGCGCCACGCGCAGATCAGTGGCACCAATGATCCGCGATTGGCCCAGATCGCGCGCATGATCGACGCAGGGGATCTGATCAATCGCAACGTGACCTCCGCGCTCAATTCCAACGTGCAATTCATGCGCGCTTTGGTCGATGGCGGCCTTTACGAGATGTCCGAGGACGAGATTTTGAGCGACGTGCTTGCCGAACGCGACAGCATCGAGGCCGACACGACTGGCTGGATCTACGCCTTTTTGCTGCTGGCCTACAGCCCGCTGACGCTCGAAGAGCTGACAGCCTACGCCGATTTCAGCGAAACCCGCGCGGGCAAGGCGCTGAATGCGGGGTTTTTCGCGGGGTTTGATCCGCTTTATGCCGATATCTCCTACGCGCTGGGGCGCGCGATGGTGCTGAACATGGCCGCCGAGGAGCTTTAGGCCGCGCGCCCGCTTGACTTGGCGCAACGATACGCACATAACCGCGCAACTTGGACGGGGAGGCCCGAATCCGAGTGTTTTGTAATGACGCCCAAGGGCGCGCTGTCTGCCGGTGAGGGACACCCTCGCAAACGCCCCGAAAGGGGGACCACAAGACGCGGAAAAGATGAAGGAAAGACCTATGTTTGCGGTCCTGAAGACAGGCGGTAAGCAATACAAAGTACAGGCCGGCGATATGCTGCGCGTGGAACGGATTGCGGCCTCCGCCGGTGAGAAAGTTCAATTCAACGAAGTGTTGATGCTGGGCGGTGACGACCCGAAAGTCGGCGCGCCCCTGATTGAAGACGCGGGCGTTCAGGCCGAAGTCGTCGATCAGATCAAGGGTGACAAGGTCATCCACTTCGTCAAGCGTCGCCGGAAGCACTCTTCCAAGCGCACGAAGGGTCACCGTCAGAAGCTGACGCTGGTCAAGATCACGGATATCCTCGCCTCCGGCGCGGGCAAATCCGGTGTGGCCGCCGCCGTTGGCACAGGCTCCGTCAGCGCGGCTGCCGTGGCCGCCATCGAAGAGCGTTACACGTTCAACCGGGGCGAGCAGGCGGAGATGAAAAAGCGCGTCTCCGAAGGCGAAGCGAAAGAGAAAACCGCAAAGCCCGCCAAGAAGGCCGAGGCCGGTAACGCCGCTGGCAAGGAAGAGACCAAGAAGGCCGACGCGAAGCCCGCCAAGTCAAAGAAAGCCGCCAAGGGCGACGGCGACGACCTGAGCCAGATCTCGGGCGTGGGTCCTGTCATCGTGGGCAAGCTGAACGACGCGGGCATCACCACCTTCGCGCAGATCGCCGCGTGGACGGATGAAGACGTGGAAGCAATCGAAGAGAAACTCTCGTTCAAAGGCCGTGTCGGCCGTGAAGAGTGGATCAAGCAGGCCAAAGAGCTGGCCAAAGGCTAAGGAGAGACCAAATGGCACATAAAAAAGCAGGCGGTTCATCCCGTAACGGGCGCGACTCCGCAGGGCGTCGCCTTGGCGTCAAGAAATATGGCGGCGAAGTCGTTGTTCCCGGCAATATCATCGTGCGCCAGCGCGGGACCAAATTCTGGCCCGGCGAAGGTGTGGGCATGGGCAAGGATCACACGATCTTTGCGACCGTGGACGGCAACGTGTCGTTCCACAAGGGCCTGAAAAACCGCACGTTCATCTCGATCGTCCCGGTGGCCGAGGCCGCTGAATAAGCCGTACCTCACGGGATGACAGACATTCAGGGGATCGGCGCAACCGCCGGTCCCTTTTTCCTTTTCCGCCATGGTCGGATGACATGCCGCACACGCTCACCACTGACAGGCTTGCCCTGCGGCCCTTCAGGGTCGAGGATGCGGATACGGTCGTGCGGCTGATCGCGGATTGGGACGTGCTGCGCTGGATCACCCGCGCGCCCTATCCCTACACCCGCGACGATGCGATGGCCTTTATTCTGCGCCACGCGGCCCTCACCGCGCCGGTCTATGCGGTGACCCGCGCGGGCCAATTGATGGGCTGCTGTTCGCTGCAGGAAGAGCTTGGCTATTGGCTGGGCAAATCGTTCTGGGGTCAGGGATTTGCCACCGAAGCGGCCCGCGCCGTTTTGGCCGAGCATTTTGCGCTAAGCGACACTTCGGTGATCTCCGGCTATCTGTTGGGCAATGCAGGCTCCGCCGGTGTGCTGGGAAAGCTCGGATTCACGCGCGGCAAGCTAAAGATCCGCGACAGCGCCGCGCGGGGGCATCCTGTCGAGATCCAGGAAATGACGCTTGACGCTGCCGACTGGCGGGCCGCTGCATGAGCATCGCGATCCTGCCCCTTGCGGTGTTTGCCGCCAGCCAGGTCGGCACGCCAGGGCCCGCGAATATGGCGCTGCTGGCGACCGGCGCGCGCTTTGGCTTTCGTGCGGCGCTGCCGTTTGTGGCGGGGGTGGCTCTGGGCAAGCAGCTGATCATCTGGCCCATCGGATTTGGCCTGATGCAGCTCGCCGAGGCCGCGCCGGGCGTGTTCACCGCGCTCAAATACGCGTCCGCCGCCTATATCATCTGGCTGGCGTGGAAGGTCGCGAACCTGCGCCTTGGGCCGGGGCAGGCGGGCGCAAAGGCGCCGGGGTTTCTTGCCGGGCTGATCGTGCATCCGCTCAACCCCAAGGCCTGGGCGATGATCGTCGGCAGTTTCACTGCCTTTGTCGGCCCGGATGTCCCGACGCTGACGGCGACGGCCACCGTTGCCGCCGTTCTGCTTACCTGTCAGGCGGTCATGCACCCGCTTTGGGCGCTTGGTGGAGAGGCCATCGCCCGCACCGTTGCGGGCACACGGGCCGAGCCTTACCTCATGTGGACGCTCGCCGCGCTGACCGTGGCGTCCGTCCTTTTCGTCCTTTTTGCCAACGGAGGGTGAGATGACCACCTTGACCGCCCAAGCGACCCTTCACACGCCGCGCTTCATCCTGCGCCCGGTCGCGCGCACCGATCTGGGCCGGATCGAGCATTACGCCGCCGACCCGCGCCTTGCGCAGAACACCCCGCGCATCCCGCATCCGCTGCCACCCGGACTGATCGCCGCCTTTATCGAGCGCGCGCTGAGCGACGACCGGGTCGAGGACGTCTGGGTCATGGACGGCGGTGCGCAGGACGGCTCCGAGGTGATGGGCGTCATCAGCCTGATGCGTCTGGACCGCAACCAATCCGAAGTCGGATATTGGGTGGCGCCGCCGTTCTGGAACACGCACGTCGCCTCCGACGCCGTGAACGCGCTGGTGGCGGGCAATCCACTGGGCAATGACACGATGTTCGCGGCCGTTTTCCATGATAACCCTGCCTCCGCCAAAGTGCTGACGAACGCGGGTTTTCAGTATCTGGGCGACGCGGAAACCTTTTGCCTCGCGCGCAATGCGACGGTGCCGACCTGGACCTACAGCCGGAAACTCTGAAGAAGGATACGACATGAAATTCCTCGACCTTGCCAAAGTCTACATCCGCTCCGGCGCGGGCGGGGGCGGGTGCGTGTCGTTCCGGCGCGAGAAATACATCGAATTCGGGGGCCCCGACGGCGGGGACGGCGGCGGCGGCGGGACGGTCTGGGCCGAGGCCGTGGACGGGCTGAACACACTCATCGACTTTCGCTACCAGCAGCATTTCTTTGCCAAGAACGGCCAGCCCGGCATGGGCAAGCAGCGCACCGGCAAGGACGGTGATGACATCGTGCTGCGCGTGCCCGTGGGCACCGAAATCCTCGACGAGGATCAGGAAACGGTGATCGCCGATATGACCGAGCTGGGCCAACGCGTGCAGCTCGCGCGCGGCGGCAACGGAGGCTGGGGCAACCTGCATTTCAAATCCGCGACCAATCAGGCGCCGCGCCGCTCGAACCCCGGTCAGGACGGAGTGGAGCGCACGCTGTGGCTGCGCCTGAAACTGATCGCCGATGTGGGTCTGCTGGGGCTGCCGAACGCGGGAAAATCGACCTTCCTTGCCGCGACCTCCAACGCGCGGCCCAAGATCGCGGATTACCCCTTTACCACGTTGCACCCCAATCTGGGCGTTGTGGGGTGGACAACACCGAATTTGTCGTGGCCGACATCCCCGGCCTGATCGAGGGCGCCCATGAGGGCCGCGGCATCGGGGATCGGTTTCTGGGCCATGTTGAGCGTTGTGCCGTGCTGCTGCACCTCGTTGATGGCACGTCAGAGACCATCGCGCAGGACTACGCCACCATCATCGGGGAGCTTGAAGCCTACGGCGGCGCGCTGGCCGAAAAACCGCGCATCACGGTGCTGAACAAGGTTGATGCGCTGGATGAGGAAGAAGCCGCAAGCGCTTTGGATGAATTGCGAAAAGCTTGCGGGGGGCCGGTCATGCCGATGTCGGGTGTGGCGCGCACCAACACCACCGAAGTGCTACGCGCCTTGCGGGCCGAGATCGAGGATGACCGGCTGCGCCATAAACCCGCCGAGGAGGCAGAGCCGTGGCAACCCTGACGGACGCCTCCCGCATCGTCGTCAAGATCGGCTCGGCCCTGCTGGTCGAGGGTGGCGCGTTGCGGGCGGAGTGGCTGGCATCGCTGGCCGAGGATGTGGCGTGGCTGACCGCGCAGGGCGTGCGGGTGGTTCTGGTCTCCTCCGGCTCCATCGCGCTGGGGCGCGGGGTGCTGGGCTTGGGGCAGGGTACGCTTCCGCTGGAGCAATCGCAGGCCGCCGCCGCCGTGGGCCAGATCCGGCTCGCCCGCGCCTATGAGGACGCGCTGGCGGCGCATGGTATCACCACGGCGCAGGTTCTGGTGACGCTCGAAGATAGTGCCGACCGCCGCCGCTACCTCAATTCGCGCGCCACGCTTGAGACGCTTATCACTCTGGGCGCGGTTCCCATTGTGAACGAGAATGACACGGTCGCCACGGATGAGATCCGGTTTGGTGACAATGACAGGCTGGCCGCGCAGATCGCCGTGACGGTGGGTGCCGATCAGCTGGTGCTGCTGTCGGATGTGGACGGATTTTACTCGAACAACCCCGCGCAAGACCCTGACGCAAAACGCTTTCCCACCATCGACCGGATCACACCGCAGATCGAGGCGATGGCAGGGGACGCGGGATCAGGTCTCAGCAAGGGCGGGATGAAGACCAAGGTGATGGCTGCCAAGACCGCCGTCGCGGCAGGCTGTGCCATGGCAATCACCGAAGGGTCGGTGCTCAACCCCCTGCGGCGCCTGCATAATGGCGCAAACGCCACGTGGTTCACCGCGCAGACCGACCCGCAGGCTGCGCGCAAGAACTGGATCACGGCGATGAAGCCGCAGGGCGTTCTGCATCTGGATGCGGGCGCGATGGCCGCCCTGGAGCGGGGCAAGAGCCTGTTGCCCGCGGGGGTCACGCGGATCGACGGCACGTTTGATCGCGGCGACGCTGTCGAAATCAGGGGGCCGGGTGGGGAGACGCTCGGCTCTGGCCTGACCCGCTATGCGGCGGATGAAGCGGAGCGGATCAAGGGGCGCCACAGCCGGGAGATCGAGGCCGTGCTGGGCTATCCGGGGCGGGCGGCGCTGGTGCACCGGGATGACATGTCACTTCAGGAAACGACGGTAACACAATGACAGAAAACGAAGATATCGGATCGCTGATGGCCGGTCTCGGCGCGCGTGCCAAGGCCGCTGCCGCCACGCTCGCCACCGCCACCGCAGAGCGCAAGCACGCGGCCCTGATCAGCGCCGCCGAGGCCGTCTGGCAGCAGCGCGAGACGATTTATGAGGCAAACGCGCAGGACATGGCGTTTGGCACCGACAAGGGGCTCTCGCCCGCCATGCTCGACCGGTTGCAGCTTGACGAGGACAGGCTGCGCGGCATCATCGACGGGCTGCGCGCCATTGCCGAGCAGCCCGACCCCGTGGGCGAGGTGATGGAAGCCTGGGATCAGCCCAGCGGCCTGTCGATCCAGCGCGTGCGCACGCCACTGGGCGTGATCGGCGTGATCTACGAATCCCGCCCCAACGTGACGGCGGACGCGGGCGCGCTGTGTCTCAAGGCCGGGAATGCGGTGATCCTGCGCGGCGGATCGGAGAGTTTCCACAGCTCCCGCGCGTTGCACGCCTGCCTGCAGCAGGGGCTGCGCGATGCGGGTCTGCCCGAGGATGCGATCCAGCTGGTGCCTACCCGCGACCGGGCGGCGGTGCAGGCCATGCTGACGATGACCGACACCATCGACGTGATCGTGCCGCGCGGCGGTAAAGGCCTGGTCGGGCTGGTCCAGCGCGAGGCGCGGGTGCCCGTTTTTGCCCATCTCGAAGGGATCGTGCACATCTATATCGACGCGGCAGCGGATGCCGAAAAGGCGCTGAAGGTGGTGCTGAATGCCAAGACCCGGCGCACGGGAATTTGCGGCGCGGCGGAGTGTTTGCTGATCCACCGCGATGTGGCTGCGACCATCGGGCAGGGTGTGCTGCGCGCGCTGATGGACGCCGGTGTCGAAGTGCGGGCCGATCCCGCGCTAAACGTCCCAGGCACGCAGCCCGCAACCCAGGAAGATTGGGGTCACGAATACCTCGATATGATCATCGCCGCGCGTCAGGTGGATGGCATCGATGATGCGATTGCCCACATCCGCCAGTTTGGCTCGAACCACACCGATTGTATTCTGACCGAGGACGCCGCCGCGGCCACGCAGTTTCTCAACCAGCTCGACAGCGCGATCGTAATGCACAATGCCTCGACGCAATTTGCCGATGGCGGCGAGTTTGGCATGGGCGCAGAGATCGGCATCGCCACGGGAAAGATGCACGCGCGCGGCCCCGTGGGCGCAACCCAATTGACGAGCTTCAAATACCTCGTGCGCGGCGACGGAACCGTACGTGCCTAGTCAAAGCGCAGGGTGAGACGGTTGGCGTCCTGCGCGAGGTGAATGGCGCGCCCGTCCTCCTCGGCCCATTGGCGCAGCAGACCGAATTGCACCTGCGCGGGCGACAGCTCGGGCAGGGGGGACGCGCCCGTCAGTGCGTCCCAAAGCTCGGGTGCGAGGTTGAACTTGTCGGCGCGGCCTTCGATCATCCGGGCGCTCGCGTCGATGACACCGCCGTAGGGCATCGCGTTCTCGACACACATCATGGCCAGAAACCCCATACGCACGTGCCGTCGTGTTTCGGGTTCGGACGGGATCCAGGTGACCTGAAGGCGACCCGCCTCGTGGATGTCCTTGAGGATAGACGTCACTTCCGAAGGGCTGACCATCTGATCGCCGGCATGCCCGAATGCGATCCGCAGGAACCGGACCCGCGCACTTGCACTGCGCACCGATTCCGAGATCAGCGCCATCTCGGGCGAGGGGGTGACGTCCCCGCTCATCTGCAACAATTCAAGACCGTTGTTGATTGCCCCTATCGGGGATATGAGGTCGTGACAGATACGGCTCCCGATCAGCGCGGAGAAGTCTGTTGGTTGGGTCATCTAGCGGCCTTTTGAGCGGGAGACGGGGAGATGGAAGATTTGAACGCGATCTTGACCCCGGGCATGCTGGTACGCCATCCCGGCGCGCCTGAATGGGGCGTCGGACAGGTTCAAAGCAATATCGGCGGGCGGGTCACCGTGAATTTTCGCGATAGTGGAAAAGTTGTAATCGACAGCAGCCGCATCGCGCTTCATCCGGTTTTCGAGAGTGATAATTGACGGCGGAGCATTCCAGCCAATTTACAATATAAGCAAAAAGCATAACCCATGGTAGTACCCCCCACGTCTTTCAACCCGGAAAAAACCGCAACGCGCGCAAGCCATTGCAAATTTTTTTACGATTGGACGGCGTTTTGACCGGGCGGGCTGCCTATACCGTGCAATTGGCGCAAAGCGCCGCGGATCTGCGCGCGGCCCAGCGGCTGCGCTACGAGGTCTTTGTGCGCGAGCTTGGGGCGCAGGCGGACGGCACCGATCACTCCGACGGGTTGGAGCGCGATCGCTTCGATACCGTGGCCGATCACCTGATCGCGCGGCCTGCCGGATCGGATGACGTCGTGGGCGTCTACCGCCTGCTGCGCCGCGAGGGGGCGGCGGAAGTCGGCGGGTTCTATTCGGAAGGGGAGTATGATCTGGCGCCCTTGCTGAGCGGCGGCAAACGCTTGCTGGAGCTAGGCCGGTCGTGCCTGCATCCCGATCACCGCGGCGGCACCGCGCTGCATCATCTGTGGGCCGCGCTGGTTGCCTATACCCGCGCGCATGAAATCGAGGTGCTGTTCGGCACGGCAAGCTTTCGCGGCACGGATCCGGCGACGATTGCCGCGCCGCTGTCGCTGCTGCAATACCGCCATCTCGCCCCCGAGCCGTTGCGCCCGAGGGCGCTGGCGACGGGCTTTCAGCGCATGGATCTGATCGCCGATGCGCAGCTGGATCGCAGGGCGGCGATGGTCGAGATGCCGAGCCTCATCAAATCCTACCTTCGGCTTGGCGGATACGTGGGTGAGGGGGCCTTTGTCGATCATCGGTTCAACACGACCGACGTGTGTCTGGTGCTCGAAACCGCGTCAGTCGACCCGGCGCGCCTGCGCCGCCTTACCCAGAGGCAGACATGACGACGCCGTGGAATGAGAGCACGCCACCCGCGGCCTCGCGGATCGGCGTTCTTGGCTGGTTGCGGGTCGTGCTGCGCGCCGCGGCGCTGATCGTTTTGGTCTTTGGGGCGCTGGCGGTGCTTTTGCTGGTGCGCCTGATCGAGCGGCCGCTGTGTGGTTTGCACCGGCCCGTCACGCCTTCGATCACCAAATTCGTCTGCCGCAACGGGTTGCGCATCTGCGGCATCGGCCTGCGGGTGCGCGGCGCGCCGATGCGCAGCCGGGGCGCCGTGGTGGCCAATCATACCAGCTGGCTCGATATCTTTGTCCTTAATGCCTCAAAGAGGATCTATTTCGTATCGAAATCCGAAGTGGCGGGCTGGCCGGGGATCGGGTGGCTGGCGCGGGCGACCGGCACGGTATTCATCGAACGCACGCCCGCCCGCGCGCGCGCGCAGACAGAGCTGTTTCAGGCGCGCCTGATGGCGGGGCACAAGCTGTTGTTCTTTCCCGAAGGCACCAGCACCGACGGGCAGCAGGTGCTGCCGTTCAAGACGACGCTGTTTCAGTCGTTTTTTGGCGACACGCTGCGCGCGGCGATCTGGGTGCAGCCTGCGGCAGTCGTCTTTCACGCGCCCGCCGGAGCGGACCGACGGTTTTACGGCTGGTGGGGAGACATGGATTTTGGCCCGCATCTTATCCAGTCGCTGACCCCCGCGCGCGGCGGATCAGTCGATGTAATCTACTGCCCGCCATTGAAGGTATCGGATTTTGCCGACCGCAAGGCGCTGGCCCGTGCCGCAGAAGAAGCCGTGCGCGCGGCCCATCAATCAGTCGCTCAGCAGCACCAGTGACCCTGCGGCCAGCCCCGACAGGATCCGCACCAGCATCAGATGCTCTGAGGTGATCGGCGCGGCACCCGGGCGGGCGCCGCCGAATTCGACCGTTCCGTAGACCCGGCCATCGAAAACGACAGGCGCGCCCGCAAATCGGTAGGGGACATGCCCGGTCTGATCGATGTAGTCGCCGGAGGGCGCGTCATCGGGGGTGTCGAAATGCAACGCGTTGCGGCTGCGCGACATCAGATGGCTCAGCGTCGGCTTGCCCGGGCGCGGCGGTCGCACGACCATGCGCGCCGAAAAGAACGGCACCGCCGAGACGGGCTCCTGCGGGAGGGTAATATAGCCGTAGTCCATGTCGAGGGTGCTGCACATCCGGTTGAGCAGGATCGAAAACCGCTGCTTGATCGGAAGGGCGGGCAGCGAGAACACATAGACCATGTTGTGCGCGACACGCTCGGTCTCGCTGCCCCCGGGATCTGAGCCGCGCGGTGGTCCCCCGTTGATGTCGACAACCTTCATACTCAACCCGTCCGGCTATGGCTCCGCGCCGCGATGTTCCGCGGGGCGAAACATCGGCAGGGCGGCACCCGAAAATGCATTTTCATGCACCTGAACACAAGATTCCCAGCGGGCGCAAGCCTTTGCAATTCAGGCTTGCAGAGCCTCTCAACCTGGGGTACGTGGACCGCACTTAATCCCGCAGTCGGGGATGGGGCGTTCGGGGGAGAAATCCCCGATCCTCCGCCGGTTGGCCCGCACACCGCGTGTCATACCCCCGATGAGGCTAAACCGGAAAGGTATAAAGACATGGCTCTTCCTGAGTTCTCCATGCGCCAACTGCTTGAAGCAGGCGTGCACTTTGGTCACCAGACACAGCGCTGGAACCCCCGTATGGGCCCGTATATCTACGGCGCGCGCAACGGCATCCACATTATGGACCTGACACAGACCGTCCCCATGCTGGACCAGGCGCTGCAGGTCATCCGTGACACCGTCGCCAAGGGCGGCAGCATCCTGTTCGTCGGCACCAAGCGTCAGGCGGCAACGCCCATCGCCGAAGCCGCCGAGAAATGCGCGCAGTATTACATGAACCACCGCTGGCTGGGCGGCACGCTGACCAACTGGCAGACCGTGTCCAAATCCATCCAGCGTCTGAAGCACATCGACGAGCAGTCCGAGCAGGGCTTTGGCGGTCTCACCAAGAAAGAGCGCCTTGGCATGGAGCGTGACCAGGGCAAGCTTGAAGCAAGCCTCGGCGGTATCCGCGAAATGGGTGGTCGTCCCGATCTTCTGTTCGTGATCGACGTGCGTAAGGAATCGCTGGCAATTGCCGAAGCGAACAAGCTTGGCATCCCGGTTGTGGCCGTGGTTGACACCAACTGCTCGCCCGACGGCATCGATTTCATCATCCCCGGCAACGACGACGCGGCCCGCGCGATCGCGCTCTACTGCGATCTGGCCGCCCGTGCAGCCCTTGACGGCATGTCCGCCCAGCTGGGTGCCGCAGGTGTCGACATCGGCGCCATGGAAGAGGCCCCCGCCGAGGAAGCCGTGGCCGAGGAAAGCACCGGCGTCGAGACCGGCAATGTCTCCGACCAGACAGCCAAGACCAGCACAATGTCCGACGACGCCGTGCTGGATCTGGAATCGAAAAAAGAAACCGTCGAAGAAGCAAAAAGCTGATTTGCACGGGGCAGGGCGGCCCGATGCGGCGCGCCCCGCCACTCGCTGACACCACCGGCCGGCACGCCCGGCACTACATGAATTGAGGAGAGACTGAGATGGCGATTACAGCATCGATGGTCAAGGAACTGCGCGACAGCACTGGCGCAGGCATGATGGACGCGAAAAAAGCGCTGACAGAAACCGATGGTGACATGGAAGCAGCCGTTGATTGGCTGCGCACCAAGGGTCTTGCGAAAGCGGCCAAGAAATCCGGCCGCACGGCAGCCGAAGGTCTGGTGGCCGTCAAGGTTGACGGCGGTCGCGGCGTTGCGGTCGAAGTGAACTCGGAAACCGATTTTGTCGGCAAGAACGCCGATTTCCAGAAAATGGTCGCAGGCATCGCCGATGTCGCCACCGGCGCCGCCGATCTCGACGCGCTGAAAGCCGCCGACATGAACGGCAAATCGGTCGAGCAGACCGTAACCGACGCCGTCGCCGTGATCGGTGAGAACATGTCGGTACGCCGGATGGCCGCGATTGAAGGCAGCACTGTAGTCTCTTACGTGCACAACGCCGCAGCGCCCGGCATGGGCAAGATCGGCGTTCTGGTCGCCCTCGACGGCGGCAACGAAGAGCTGGGCAAACAGATTGCCATGCACATCGCCGCTGTAAACCCCGCGTCGCTGAGCGAAGATGACCTCGACCCCGCCGTTGTCGAAAAGGAAAAGCAGGTCCAGATCGACATCGCCAAGGAATCGGGCAAGCCCGACGCCGTCATCGAAAAGATGATCGTGGGCCGGATGAAGAAATACATGTCCGAGGTCACATTGGTGAACCAGGCGTTCGTCGTGAACCCCGACGTCACCGTCGGTCAGGCCGCCGCCGATGCGGGTGCCACGATCACCGGTTTTGTACGTCTCGAAGTGGGCGAGGGTATTGAAGTCGTCAAGGAAGACTTTGCCGCCGAAGTGGCCAAGGCCGCCAAGGGCTGATCTGCCTCTCATTCGAAAAACGGACAGGGCGGCGCTGATGCGTCGCCCTTTTTCGTGGTCTGACCGCCCTCGGAAAAGTGGAAAAGGGCGACCCCCGGAATTAGGATCGCCCTTGCCGTTTTGGGACACTCTGCAAAACCTCTGGGGAGAGCACAGAGCCGTAATTTGAGCCCGGTCAGCGACACCCGAAATTGGCACCGCTGGATCCGGCAGCACAGCAGAGCATTGAAATAACAACGATTTCTGTGCTGTTTTGCGATCCATCACTACGTGATGTCCACGGTGGGAAAGATGCGCGATTTTTCCCCCTCCCGAAAGTACGGGATTCCTTACCTTACGTTAACCTGTGGTAGAAACGGCCGTCCTACGGCCCGTTCAGAGGTCGATGACAAACATCTGATTGCTGAACGCAGCCTTGAGAACCGCCTGCGCCGTCGTCTCGACCGCGAGGGATTCGCGTGCCAACCGCAGATGCTTTTCCACCGTCGCCGCTGTCAGTCCCATCAGCATCGCGATGTCCTGCGTGGTCTTGCCGTCTCCGACCCATTCAAGCGCCTCGCGCTGACGCGCGGTAAGCACGCGATTGGGCGCCGTATAGGGCAGGGTGAGGATTTTCAGATGCAGGATGTTGTTCATCAGGGTGATGTCTGCACCGTGCTCGGCCCACATCTCGTCAACGTCCTGCTGCGACAACCCCGGCTTTGCCGTCAGCGCAATCGCACCTTTCGAGCGCGCCGAGATCGACTTGAAGCTGATCGAATATCCCGCCGTCACGCCCATGTCGCGGTTGAATTCCAGAACACGGCGCTCGGGACCGCTCAACGCCTTGCTGGCCTCCATATCAGCGAGCAGCCGCCAGCTTTTGGCGCCTTCGTTGTTGAGGGCCCAGTTGACCATGGGCGCATGGTGATAATGCCCTTCATCCAGAAAGACAGATGTGTAGGCCTGGCTGTGGTTCGTGAGGATGATGAAATCTTCGGGATCGCCCAGCGAGGTGGCCGTGCGGTAACGGGTAAAGCCGTAGAGCAGCCGATCGAACCCGTATTGCGCCATCTTCCGCACGTGGTCTTCCCACAGGTTCTCGATCGTCTTGGCATCGGCAATCGACAGAAGATGCTGGCGCAGGCTCATGCGGCAAACCTTTGCGCCAGTGCATCCAGCGCATAGAGATAGCCCGCCATGCCAAGCCCGCAGATCTGTCCAATCGCCACCGGCGCGAGGTAGGAGCGGTGGCGAAACGGCTCGCGCGCGTGGATGTTGCTCAGGTGCACTTCGATCATCGGCAGTTCGACCGAGGCGACCGCATCCATGATCGCAATCGAGGTATGGGTAAAGGCGCCACCGTTGATAACCAGACCGTCGTGCGTGCCACGTGCCGCGTGGATCGCGTCGATCAGCGCACCTTCGTGATTGGATTGCACGAACGCCACGTCGAGACCGAGGGACGCGGCACGCGTACGGCATGCGTCCTCGACATCCGCGAGCGTGGTGCGACCGTAGACCTCAGGCTGGCGCGTACCCAGCAGGTTGAGGTTCGGACCGTTGATGACGAGAACTGAGGGCATGGTATTCCGCTTGAGCTGCTGCATGACAGTCGCAGGCGCAGGGCATCCTGTCCAGACGGCACCATCACGTAAGCTCAAATCAATAAGCTAAGTTGATTTCCCCGCAACAACGGACCGTTACAGGGTCTTTGTAGCCCCTAAAGTATTTACATAATACTGATTATTCGATTTAGAAACTGTAGCTGCAAAGCTAAAATGTCACCCGTGAGCAATTCAGGAATGTCACTCTGCCCTCAAAAATCATTGAGGGTGAGCGGATATGGGATGGGTGGTTATGAGCGAGCGCGAGTTGAACTGCGTGGAGGTTTTGGCACAGGTCGATGACGGACGGCTGAGCGTTGATAATGCGGCGAACATGCTAGACCTGACACGGCGGCAAGTCTTCCGGCTATTGAAGCGGTATCGCCAGGACGGTGCATCCGCGATCCGGCACAAGGCGCGTGGCAAACCTCCGAACAATCGCATTCATCATGCCAAGCGCGACTATGCTTTGTCGGTAATCAAAGAAGGCTACGCGGACTTTGGGCCAACACTGGCGGCGGAGATGCTGGCCGAGCATCAAGGCTTCAAAGTCTCACGCGAGACTGTGCGCAAGTGGATGGTCGAGGATGGCATCTGGCTGTCCCGAAAGCAACGCCGCACTTTCCACCAGCCGCGCTTGCGACGGGAATGCTATGGCGAGCTGATCCAAATTGACGGGTCAGACCACCGTTGGTTCGAGGATCGGGGTGATCCCTGCACCCTGCTCGTCTTCATCGACGATGCCACCAGCACGCTGATGGAGTTGCGGTTTGTCACGTCTGAGAGCACGTTCAGTTACTTCGAGGCCTTGGAAAGCTATCTGTTGAAGCATGGTCGCCCGGTCGCGTTCTACAGCGATAAGCACACCGTCTTCCGCGTTCCAAAGCCGAACGAACACATGACAGGCATGACCCAGTTCGGGCGCGCTCTGGCCGAGCTGAACATCGAGATCATCTGTGCCAACTCTTCGCAAGCCAAAGGCCGCGTCGAACGCGCGAACCGCACGCTGCAGGATCGGCTGGTTAAAGAGCTGCGCATCGCGGGCATCTCCAACATGGAAGACGGCAACGCGTTCCTTGGGGGCTTCATGGAGCGCTATAATGCCAAGTTTGCAAAGGCTCCGGCCAAACCAGACAACCTGCACCGTGCCTTGAACATCGAGCCGGATCGGCTGGCCGAGGTCTTCTGTCTGCGCGACAAACGCTATGTCACCAAGGATTTGACGCTCAAGTACGACCGCAAACGCATCCGGCTAGAGGTCAATGATCTGACGCGCGGCTTGGTCGGCAAATACGTCGATGTCTACGAGATGCCAGACGGGCGCATCCAAGTTCGGGCCAAAGGCGTCGCCCTGCCCTACAGCATCTTCGATCCGCACCAACAGCGCGTCACACACGCTGCCATCACGGAGAACAAGCACCTCAGCGCCGTCCTCGCCCACATCAAAGAGGAACAGGAGAAGGCTGCACCGCCACCCAAGGTCAAACCTGTCAGCGCAAAGAACGGCTACAAGAAGACAGGCCGTCGCCCTCCGGGTCGACCTTCAAAGATGGAAGCGTATTATGAACGCAAGCGCGCTGAACGAACTGATACAATGAGGCGAACTGGAGCCAACGAAGAATGACCTACGAGCAGTGTGTGCGAGCCACATTTTTGGACTGGGAAAGCTGGCTGATCGCACTGATAGCCTTGGCAATGTTTCTCATTCTGCGCCACTTCAAACGAACAGTTCCAGCGATCGGGTCTGGCGTTGTCGGCGTCTGCTTGGCGCTTTCGTGGGCCTTTTTATTCTATGAGCTGAACTGCGTCGAACTCATCGGTTTGTAAAACACAACAGCGCAAAGATACCTTGGTCTGGCTTGAGTCCCGCAAGGCTTTTCAGCCCTGCGATATGTGAGGTCTCCGGGCTGCTAAGCCTTGCTCCTGTCGAGCCCTACGGTGACATTCCTGCTTTGCGCAACCGGTGACATTCCTGCTTTGCGCAACCGGTGACATTTCTACTTAGTTGCAACAGAGATGCCCAGGCTCAGCGCGCCTTCCACGATCACCCCAAGGCGTAGCCCGTGCCGCGGACCGTTCGGATGTGATCGGCACCGCCTTGGCCCGTGAGCGCCTTGCGCAGCCGCGCGATGTGCACGTCGACGGTGCGTGTGTCGACATAGATGTCGCGGCCCCAGACCTGATCGAGCAGCTGATCGCGGCTGAACACGCGTCCCGGTTTCTCCATCAGTGTGGCCAGCAGCCGGTATTCCGTCGGGCCCAGTTTCAGTTCTGTCTGGCCGCGCATCACGCGGTGGGTTTCCGCATTCAGCGCGATGTCTTCGTATTCCAGCACCTCACCGGCGGCTGTGGGACGTGCGCGGCGCAGCTGGGTGCGCACGCGGGCCATGAGCTCGCGCAGGTTGTAGGGTTTGATCACATAATCATCCGCACCGGTATCCAGGCCCCGCACGGCGTCGACCTCTTCGGAGCGCGCCGACAGCATGATGACCGGGATCGCCTTTGTCTCCGCCCGTGTCTTGACCCGGCGGCAGACCTCGATCCCCGACAGCAGCGGCATCATCCAGTCGAGAATGATAAGATCGGGCCGCTCCTCCTCGATCATGGTCATGGCTTCCTCGCCGTTTTCCGCGCGGCGCACGGTATAGCCTTCGGCCTCGAGGTTGTAGGCAAGGACTTCGCGTTGTGCCGGTTCATCTTCGACCAGCAAGACCTGCATATCGGTGACGGACATGGGGACGGCTTTCCTGTCAGACTTTGGTGTTCAATGAGGTTTGGTCGGCCTTGGGTCGCGCCTCATCGGGCGTGTTGCCGGTGACCAGATAGACCACCTGTTCGGCCATCGAGGTGCAGTGATCGCCCATCCGCTCCACGTTCTTGGCAATGAAATGCAGGTGCATGCAGGCGGTGATGTTGCGCGGATCTTCCAGCATGAAGGTCAGGAATTCGCGAAACAACGCGTTGTACATCTGATCGAGGTCTTCGTCGCGGGCGATCACCTCGGCCGCCAGTTCCGCGTCGCGGCGGATATAGGCATCCAGCGCGTCTTTCAGCATCTCTTCGCACAGACGTGCCATGCGCCGGATCGCGCCCGCGCTGTCGTTCACGGGCGGCATCGTCGCCAGCACGCTCGTGCGCTTGGCCATGTTTTTTGCGTAATCGCCGATGCGTTCGAGATTGGCAGAGATCTTGATCACGCTGAGGATCACGCGCAAATCGACCGCCGTGGGCGCGCGCAGGGCAATGACCCGCGCCGCCTGCTCGTTGATCTGTTCTTCGAGCAGGTCGATGGCCCTGTCCCCTGCCCGGACCTGTTCAGCGAGTGGCTCATCGCGGGTTTCCAGCGATTTGGCGGAGAGCCGGATCGCCTCCTCGACCAGTCCGCCCATCTTCATGATCTGTGCCTGAACCCGCTCAAGATCGCGGTCAAAGGCCGATGCAATGTGTTGTTCTTCCATGATTAACCGATCCTCCCGGTAATATAGCTTTCCGTGCGCGGATCCTCTGGCGTGGTAAAGATCTTGTCGGTCTCACCGAACTCAACAAGGTTGCCGAGGTGGAAAAACGCCGTCTTCTGGCTGACCCGTGCCGCCTGCTGCATCGAGTGTGTGACGATCACGACCGAATAGTTGCGGCGCAGTTCGTCGATCAGCTCTTCGACCTGCGCGGTGGCGATGGGATCGAGGGCCGAGCAGGGCTCGTCCATCAGCAGCACCTCAGGCTCCGTCGCCACAGCGCGCGCGATGCACAGGCGTTGCTGCTGGCCGCCCGACAGGCCCGTGCCGGGCGCTTGCAGGCGGTCCTTGACCTCGTCCCAGATGGCGCCGCGGCGCAGGGCGCGTTCGACGATATCATCAAGGTCGGCCTTGTTGCGGGCCAGACCGTGGATGCGCGGGCCGTAGGCGACATTGTCGTAGATGGATTTGGGGAATGGATTGGGTTTCTGAAACACCATGCCGACCTTGGCACGCAGCTGCACCGGGTCGACCTTGGGGTCATAAATGTCCTCGCCATCGATGCGGATGTTGCCGGTCACGCGGCAGATGTCGATGGTGTCGTTCATCCGGTTGATGCAGCGTAGGAAGGTGGATTTGCCACAGCCCGACGGGCCGATAAAGGCGGTCACGGTCTTGTCCTCGATCTCGACGCTGACGTCCTTGATCGCGTGGGTATCGCCGTAATGCACGTCAACGCCACTTGCAGAAATCTTTGATTTTTCGGCCACTTGTGCCTCCGGTTTAATGTGATGATCGAACATGGCGCGCCCTACCACCGACGCTCGAAGCGGCGGCGCAGCAGGACCGCGATGGCGTTCATCGTGATCAGGAATACCAACAGGATGATGATGCCGCCCCAGGCGCGTTCATAGAACGCCGGATCGGCGCGTTTCGCCCATTCGTAGATTTGCGCCGGCATGGCGGAGTTGGGGCTCAGCAACCCCTCGCTCAGCGACTCCGGCCCGTTTGAGGCGATGAAACCGACCATGCCGATCAGCAGTAGCGGTGCCGTCTCCCCCAGTGCCTGTGCGAGGCCGATGATGGTGCCGGTCAGGATGCCGGGTGCGGCCAGCGGCAGCACGTGGTGGAACACCGATTGCATTTTCGAGGCCCCTACCCCCAGCGCCGCATCGCGGATCGAGGGCGGGACAGATTTCAGCGACGCGCGCGTCGAGATGATGATCGTGGGCAGCGTCATCAGCGTCAGCACCAGCCCGCCGACCAGCGGGGCAGAATTAGGTAGGTGCATGTAGTTGATGAAGACTGCCAGCCCCAGGATGCCGAACACGATCGACGGCACCGCCGCGAGGTTCGAGATATTCACCTCAATGATATCCGTGATCCAGTTCTTGGGCGCAAACTCCTCAAGGTAGATCGAGGCTGCGACGCCGATGGGCAGCGCCAGGATCAGCACCACCAGCATCATCATCAGCGAGCCCACCATGCTGACGCCGATCCCCGCCGCCTCGGGCCGCGCGTCGGATGCATCGGCACCGGTGATGAAGGCCACGTTAAACCGTTTCTCCAGCGCGCCGCTGTCGCGCAACTGATCCACCAGATCCAGCTGTTCAACGCTGATGTTCTTGTCGTCGGCGATGCTGTCACGGCTCACCCGATCCTTGAGATAGCCGTCCACCCGCCCCGAGGCGAGAAATTCGAACTCCACCGTTTGCCCGATCAGGTCTGGATCAGCGATCACCGCATCGCGCATCTGCGCCGCGGCCCCTTTGGACAGCAGGCCTGCCATATCCTTGGCCGAAAGCTCGGTCTCGATCCCCTCCTGCGCAATCATCGTTTCAAAGGCGGTCGCCAGCAGCGGGTTATAGCCAAAGGTCGATACCTTCTTGATCTCGTCGATGTCGCGGTTGCCGTTCTTGTCGAGCTTTTCTTCCAAAAGCTCGACTTCGAGTGTGACGAAGGTCTGCTGGAACGCGCCGGTGCCGCGCCCGATGATGGTCGTCAGCAAAACGATCAGCATCATCACACCAAGGGCGATGGCCGTCAGCCCGTAAGCCTTGAACCGCGCTTCGGCCCGGTTGCGTTTGCGGGTGCGGGCATCCTGCACCAGCAGCGACGACGTGCCCGTGTTCGGGATATCGGTCATTCGTATTGCTCCCGGTATTTGCGCACGATGTAGAGTGCGAGAACGTTCAGCCCCAGCGTCAGCACGAATAGTGTCAGGCCAAGGGCAAAGGCGACCAGTGTTTCGGGCGAGGCGAAATCGGTGTCGCCGGTCAGCTGGCTCACGATGCGGGTGGTGATGGTGGTCATCGCCTCGAACGGGTTGCCGGAGAACCGGGCGATGGCCCCTGCCCCCAGCACCACGATCATCGTCTCACCAATGGCGCGCGACGCCGCCAGCAGGATCGCGCCCACGATCCCCGGCAGGGCGGCCGGCAGGACCACGTTGCGGATCGTTTCGGACGGGGTCGCGCCGATTCCGTAAGAGCCGTCGCGCAGCGATTGCGGCACGGCGTTGATGATATCGTCGCTGAGCGACGACACGAAGGGGATCAGCATGATGCCCATCACCAGCCCCGCGGTAATGACCGCCGTGGCCCCTGCCATCAACGGATCGCCATCGCGTACGCCTTGCATGCTCAGCGGACCGCCGGAGCCGAACAGATCGACGAGGAATGGACCGACCGTCAGCAGGGCGAAGAGGCCGTAGACGATGGTGGGAATGCCCGCGAGGATTTCCAGCAGTGGCTTGGCCACGGCGCGCAGTTTCGCGCCCGCATATTCACTGAGATAGATCGCGGCGAACAGACCGATGGGCACGGCCACCAGCAGCGCCACCACCGAGATGTAGAGCGTCCCCCACAGCAGCGGCAAGATCGAAAGATCGCTGTTGCCGCGGAAGTTCGGCGCCCAGTTGCCGCCGAGAAAAAAGTCCTGCCAGGGATGCAGGGAGAAGAAATTCATTGTCTCGAAAAGCATCGAAAGAACGATGCCCACAGTCGTCAAAATCGCCAGCGACGCGGCGGTGATCAGCAGCGCCAGCACGCCACGCTCAACCACGTTGCGTGCCCGGAACGCAGGGCCTGCGGCACGTATACCGATGGCCGCGCCGCCAAGCGCCAGCGCCAGCACCACCAGCGCGCGCACCGTATCGTACCGCGCATCAAGCGCGCGCGCGGTCTGGGCAGCGGCAAGGGTAAAGGGTTCGACCTCTGATCCAAGGGCGACGCCCACCCCCGACAAGGTCGCGCGCAGCGTGGCCGGGTCATCGCGCAGTGCCGCAATACCCTCGGCGTCCAGCACGCCGCGTGCAACGGCGACATCCAGCCCGTTCGCCACCCGGTCCACATCCGCCAGCGCCAGCGAGGTCGTGCCGGCATCGGCGGCCACCTCGGCGGGCAGCAGCGGCACCACGGCGTTCTGGATCACCATCGGCTGCGCCAGCAGCCACAGCAGCATCACCCCAAGGGCGGGCACCGCCGCGGCCATCGCAGCGGTCATGCCATAGTAGTTGGGCAGCGAGTGCAGCGCGCGCGCGTCGCCGCCAGCGCGGGCCACCGCTCGGCGGCGGGCCATCACGTAGCCCACGACGGCAATCGCCAGCACAAGGACGGTGATCAGCAGGGCATTGCCAAGAAGTGCGAGGGGCATGGGTTCTCCGCCGGGTGAGGTATTCAGTAGATCGGGCCGCCCTCACGCAAGAGGGCGGCCCGGTGTTTCAGCGTTCAGGCAAAGGCTCAGGAGCCGCCGCCCAGGACCGCTTCATCGGACACGGTTGCCTGTGTCTCGGCCAGTTCGGGATCGGATACAAGACCGTATTCCGCCAGCGGGCCATCGGGGCCTGCGATCTCGTCGGCGACGAAGAATTCAGCAAATTCCTTGAGGCCGGGGATCACGCCGATATGCGCTTTCTTGATGTAGAAATACAGCGGACGCGAGACGGGGTATTCGCCTTCGGCGATGGTCTGGGTCGAGGGCTCGACACCGGACATGGTCGCGACTTTCAGCTTGTCGGTGTTGTTCTCGTAGAAGGCGAGGCCAAAGACGCCGACGCCATTCTGGTTGCTGTCGATGCGCGCCAGCGTTTCGGTGTAGTCACCGTCGATGTCCACGGACACACCGTCGGTACGCACGGCCATGCAGGCGCCCTCGGCGTCATCTTCGGACATGCCCGCATCCATCATCGCGGCCATGGCGCCGGTGTCTTCGCAGCCTTGCAGCAGCACTTTTTCCTCGAACACTTCACGGGTGCCGTGCTTTGTGCCGGGGATGAAGGCCGCGATGTCGACCGCTGGCAGATCGGCGTTGAAATCAGCCCATTGTGCGTGCGGGTTGTCGACCAGTGCGCCATCGACCAGAACCTGCGTGGCAAGCGCGTTGTACCAATCGGCTGGCTCGAACGCGGTGAAGGCGGGGCCGCTTTGCTGGCTGGCAAAGACGATACCGTCATAGCCGATGCGCACTTCGATGATGTCGGTCACGCCCGCCTCGGCACAGGCGGCTACTTCGCTGTCCTTGATCTTCCGCGAAGCGTTGGCCACGTCGATGGTGTTCTCGCCCACGCCCTCGCAGAACCGCTTGAGCCCGGCGGAGGAGCCACCCGATTCCACGACCGGTGTCGGGAAGTCAAAGTTCTCACCGAACGCTTCGGCCACGATGGAGGCGTAAGGCAGAACGGTGGACGAGCCTGCGACCTGAACCTGATCGCGCGCGGCGGCGGCGGTTGCGGACACGGCCGCGATGGCCAGAGCGGATGTTGTGAGTTTTGCGAAAGACATGATGTCTCCTGTCAGCAGTTTTGCAATCACCCCCATGGTGATCTTGGCCGCAGATCTAGGGGCGGCGTGCTGAGCTTTTGTGACAGTTACGTTACAGTTTTATGACACGGCACGTTTAGGGAGAGCAGCTCTGCCCGGGCGCCCTAGCCTATCGGTAAAAGAACCTTGAATTCAGTGCCTTCGCCAACGGTCGAGCTTACCCGCAAGCGACCGCGATGGCGGTTCAAAATGTGCTTCACAATCGCCAGACCCAGCCCCGTTCCCCCCAGCGCGCGGCTTCTGTGACTGTCGGCGCGGTAGAATCGCTCGGTCAGGCGGGGCAGATGCTGCGCGTCGATGCCCGGCCCCTCGTCGCGCACGCTCACAACCACCCCCGGTGCGCGCAGCGCGTCGATGCGGTCATGCTGCGCCAGCGAGATATGAACATTTTTGCCGCTGCCGCCGTATTTGATCGCGTTCTCGATCAGATTGGTGAAAACCTGCAGCAACTGGTCCGTGTCACCAATGAGCGTCACGGCCGCGTCCGGCAGATCGGGGCGCAGGCGCACGTCCGCCTCTACCGCGAGGGGGTTGAGATTGCGGATCGTGGTGCCAAGGATCGCCGTCAGATCGCACAGCTCGGTCGGGCGCACGCGCTCTTCGGCCTCGACACGGCTCAGCGACAATAGATCGCCGACCAGTCTGTTCATGCGCCCCGCCTCTTTCGACATTATATCAAGGAATCGGTCCCGTGCGGCGGTGTCGTCACGCGCGGGGCCTTGCAGCGTCTCGATAAATCCGGTGAGGGCGGTCAGCGGCGTGCGTAACTCGTGGCTTACATTGGCCACAAAATCGCGGCGCATCTGGCCTGCGGCGGCCACGTGGGTCACATCCTGAAAGCTGGCGATGACCACGCCCGCACTGTCGATCCGGCTGGCGTTCACTTCGTAGGTGACGTCATTGCCGCGCTCGATGGTGAGGTATTGCGCGACGGCCCGCGCGCTGCCCGCCATCACCCGCTCCACCGCCTCGACAACCGAAGGCTGGCGCAGGATGGTAATGAAATGCCGCCCCTGCGCGGGCGTGCCCAGCAGCTTTTGCGCCGCCTCGTTGATCGCGATGATCTGCTCGTCGCGCCCGATGGCCAGCGCCGGGTGAGGCAGCGCCGCGATCACCTCTGAGACGGGCAGCGGCAGCGTCACGCCCTAGACCTCGCGCAGATCCCGCGCGAACCGCGCGGCGTTTTCCTGGTAGTGCAGCGCGCTCAGCTCAAGCCCGTTGATCGCGGCGGCATCGAGTTGTCGCACCACCTTGCCCGGCGCGCCCATGACAAGGCTGCCGTCGGGGATCTCCTTGCCCTCGGTGATCAAGGCCCCTGCCCCGATCAGGCAATTCCTGCCGATCCTGGCCCCGTTCAAAATCGTGGCCCCCATCCCGATCAGAGAATTGTCGCCAATCGTGCAGCCGTGCAGCATGACCTTGTGACCGATGGTACAATTGCGGCCGATCACCAGCGGGTAGCCCATATCGGTGTGAAACACACAGTTTTCCTGCACGTTCGATCCCTCGCCGACCTCGATCACCTCGTTGTCGCCGCGCAGGGTGGCGCAGAACCAGACGGAGGATTTGGGATGCAGCACCACATTGCCGATCAGATTGGCATCGGGGGCGACCCAGGCGGTCGCGTCGATTGCGGGCGTGAGATCGCCAAGGGCATAAAGGGTCATTGCAGCTCCTCGAATTCGGTCTGCAGGCTGCGCACGTGGTCGGCCAGCCCCGGTTGCTGGCTGCGTTGCAGCCGCTCTGCGCGGATGATGGTTTTCAGGCGTTCTTCGGTCTCGTCCAGATCGTCGTTGATCAGCACGTAATCATAGGCTTCCCAATGGCTGATCTCGTCCCAGCTTTTCTGCATCCGCTTTGCGATGGTCTCGGGGTCATCCTGCCCGCGCCCGATCAGACGGCGGCGCAACTCCGCAATTGAGGGCGGCAGGATGAAGATCGACAGCGTGTGATCCTTCAGGACGGAGCCGCGGATCTGCTGCGCCCCCTGCCAGTCGATGTCGAATAGCACGTCGCGCCCGGCCTCGATCGCCGTCTGCACCGGCCCGCGCGGGGAGCCGTAGCGGTTGCCGAACACATGCGCGTGCTCCAGCATCTCGCCGTCCTTGACCAAGCGTTTGAAATCCTCGTCGTTGACGAAATAGTAATGCGTGCCCTCGACCTCACCCGCGCGCGGCGCGCGGGTGGTGGCCGACACCGAAAACCGCAGCGACGGATCCCACGCCATCAACTGCCGCGCCAGCGTGCTTTTGCCCGCCCCCGAGGGCGAGCTGAGAATGATCAAAAGGCCGCGACGGGTTTGCGTGCTCATGGCTTACTCCACATTCTGGATCTGTTCGCGCAGCTGTTCGATGACGGCCTTGAGCGCCAGCCCCACGCGCGTCAGCTCGGTGCTTTGCGCCTTTGAGCACAGGGTGTTGGCCTCGCGGTTGAACTCCTGCATCAGGAAATCAAGCTTGCGGCCCGCGGGGCCATCCCCGGCCAGCAGCTCGCGCGCGGCGGCGACATGGGCGTGCAGGCGGTCGATCTCTTCGGTGATGTCGGCCTTGACCGCGATCAGGGCCAGTTCCTGTTCGATGCGGGCGGGGTCGATGCCGTCGATGTTGTCGATCACGCGCGCCAGATTGCGTTTGAGCGTGTCTGCGGCCAGATCGTGGCGCGCTTCGGCCAGGGTCGCGGCCTCTGCGGTCAGGGCCGAGATCTGGTCAAGCTGGCCTGCCATGACCGCCTGCAACGCCGCGCCTTCCGCTTCGCGCATGTCGTTGAACGCCCCCAGAACGGTGGCGAAATCCGCGAGCAGATGGGCGGCGAGCGCCGTGTTGTCGTCCTCCGGCTGGGCCTGTTCAAGCACGCCGCGCAGCGCCACGATGTCGGTAGCGTTCGAGGGGGCAAGCGAGACGCCTGCGTCCATCGCCGCCGTCTCGATCGTGGCAAGCGCCTCCAGAACGGTGTTCAGATGCGCGGCGTTCACGGTCAGCCCGCCGTCAGCGTCCTCGCGGTTGATGCGCAGCCCCAGCGTGACATTGCCGCGCGCCACGCCCGCGCCCACAGCCTTGCGCAGCGATTGCTCAAGCCCGGGCAGCCAATCGGGCACGCGCACCCGCAGATCAAGACCGCGCCCGTTGACCGCGCGCAGCTCCCACGTCCAGACGTGTGGCCCCTGCGCGCCCGCGTGTGTCGCAAAACCTGTCATCGAGCGTCGCATCTGAGCGCCTTTCCGCTGGTATTCTGCCTGGCAAATAGGGGGATTTTTCCCGTCACCGCAAGCGGTTTTGCCGCGGAGGTCGCCCGCCAGGGGATCGTGCGACGTTAACTATTACGACGAAAAGTTGAGCAAATGTGGCCCAAATTTGGTATCAAATGTCCCAAACCAGCCTTATTTCGGTTTTCGCGCGGCAGCAGGATTGCCCCGCGATCGCAAGAAGGCTCTTTCATCGCTGAGCCATAAGAAAGGCCGTCACATGGACAAGCGTATCAGAACGGAGCAGAATGTCATCACGATGCCCGATTTTCGCGCCCAGAACCCCTACGGTATCCTCTCGCAGGTCGAGGCCTATTGGGACGCGTTGCGCGAGGGCGATGTGTTGCCCAAGCGCTCGCAGGTCGATCCGCGCGGGATCGAGCGGGCGCTGGAATATGCGTTCATCCTTGAGCGGGTGACATCGGGCGTGGCCCGCATGCGCCTGGCCGGATCGCATCTGCACGATCTGATGGGAATGGAAGTGCGCGGCATGACGCTCACCTCGCTTTTCGAGGATGGCGCACAAAGCCGTATTGCCGGCCTGCTCGAAGAGGTGTTCCAGACGCCCGCCACCGCCGAAATCTGGATGCGCCGGCCGCAGGGTGCCGAGGGCCGCATGCTGCTGCTGCCGTTGCGCAGCGATCTGGGGGATGTGAGCCGTATCCTCGGATGCATGATCTGCCCCGACGCGGGCGACAGCGCCGGTCAACGCTTTGATCTGGGCTCTGTCACCCTGCGTGCTGTGGGCAGTTGCCCGGCACCTGCCCCGCAGCCCGCGCCGCAGGGCTTTGCCGAGCCAAGCGCGCCGTTCGAGGCCGCGCCCGCGGATCCCAAGCGCCCGCCCTACCTGCGGCTGGTCAAAAACGATAACGGCTAACGCAAAACGCGCGGACCGTTTCGGGCCCGCGCGTTATGACATGTCGGCGGGGTTGCAACGCCCTCAGACGGCCTGCCGCGCCTGCTCCGTGCGCCGCGCCTGCAACTCCTCGGCCACGAGGAAGGCCAGCTCCAGCGACTGGCTGGCGTTGAGACGCGGATCGCAGGCCGTGTGATAGCGGTCCGACAGATCCTCGTCCGAAACGGCGCGCACGCCGCCGGTGCATTCGGTCACATCCGCGCCCGTCATCTCGAAATGCACACCGCCGGGCACGGTGCCCTCTGCCGCGTGCACGCCAAAGAACTCACGCACCTCGCGCAAGACGGACTCGAACGGCCGCGTCTTGTAGCCCGACGAGGATTTGATCGTATTGCCGTGCATCGGGTCACAGGTCCACACGACGTTGGCGCCTTCCTCCTGCACGGTCTTGATCAGGCGCGGCAGGTGATCGCCCACGTTGCCGGCACCAAAGCGCGCGATGAGGGTCAGACGCCCCTCCTCATTGTCGGGGTTCAGCTTGGCCATCAGCTTCTTCAGATCGTCGGCTTCCATCGTGGGGCCGCATTTCAGGCCAATGGGATTCTGCACGCCAGACGCGAATTCCACATGCGCGCCGTCGGGCTGGCGGGTGCGGTCGCCAATCCAGATCATGTGACCGGATCCGGCCAGCCATTTGCCTGTCTCGGCTTCCTGACGGCACAGCGCTTCTTCGTACTCCAGCAGCAGCGATTCGTGGCTGGTGTAGAATTCCACCGATTGCAGCGTATGCGCGGTGTCGGAGTTGACGCCAGCCGCCGACATGAAATCGAGCGTGTCCGAGATCCGTTCGGCAACTTCGCGGTATTTCGCCGCCTTCTCACTGTCGGTAAAGCCAAGCGTCCAGCCGTGCACCTTGTGCACATCGGCGTAGCCCCCGGTCGAAAACGCGCGCAGCAGGTTCAGCGTCGCCGCCGCCTGGGTGTAGGCGCGCATCATGTTGTGCGGGTTTGGAATGCGCGATTCCGGTGTGAAGGCCAGATCGTTGATGATGTCACCGCGGTAGCTGGGCAGTTCGACGCCATCGACCACTTCAGTGGGCGCCGAGCGTGGCTTGGCGAATTGACCGGCCATGCGGCCCACCTTGATCACCGGCACCTTGGCGCCGTGGGTCAGCACGATGGCCATCTGCAACATCACCTTGAAGGTGTCGCGGATCATGTCGCTTGAGAATTGCTCAAAGCTTTCGGCGCAATCGCCGCCCTGCAACAAAAACGCCTCGCCCCGCCCGGCGCTTGCCAGATGGCGGCGCAGGCGGCGGGCCTCCCCGGCGAATACCAGCAGCGGATATCGCGACAGCTGTGCCTCGACCGAGGCCAGCGCCCCGGCATCGGGGTAATCGGGCATTTGAATCCGTGGCATGGACCGCCAGCTTGATTTGCTCCAGGATGTCATCGCGTCTTTCTCCGGGTAGATCGCGCGAGAGCCGCGCGCGCGGCGCTGTCTCCCGCTTGGGTGAGCCATATGCATACAAAACCTCGCGCCGGCATGCCATATCTCAATTTGCTCGCTTGACGTTGCGCGCGCACTCCCCAAATGTCACCGGATTGCAACCGTCCGTCACGGGAATGCCGCCATGGTCAAACCGCCCTCAGCCCAACGCATCCCGCGTGATGACAGCAAACCCAGACGGTTCGTTTTCGTGCTGCTCGATAATTTCAGTTTGCTGTGTTTCTCGACCGCAATCGAAAGCCTGCGCATCGCCAACCGCATGGGCGGCCGGACCCTCTATGAATGGCGTATCATCGGTGAAGGCGGCGAAACGGCGGCCTGTTCGGCGGGCACAATATTCCAGCTCGACGGGGATCTTGACGAGCTGTCGCGCGACGATACCGTGCTGGTTTGCTCGGGCATCGACGTGCAGGACGCCACCACCAAGAAGATGCTCGCCTGGCTGCGCCGCGAGGCCCGCAAGGGATTGATCATCGGCGGGCTGTGCACGGGCGCCTACACGCTGGCCAAGGCCGGGCTGCTCGACGGGAAACGCGCGACGATCCATTGGGAGAATCAGGACAGCTTTTCCGAGGAGTTCGAGGAGGTGACGCTCACCAAATCGGTCTTTGTGGTCGACGGGACCCGCATGACGACCGCCGGGGGACATCCTCGATCGATCTGCTGCTCAAGATCGTCGCGGACGATCACGGGGAGGATCTGGCCAATGCGGTCGCAGACCAGCTGATCTATAGCTCGATCCGCACCGATCAGGATACGCAACGCCTGTCGGTGCCCACGCGGATCGGCGTGCGCCACCCCAAGCTGAGCCAGGTCATCCAGATCATGGAAACCAACATTGAGGAGCCGATCAGCCCCTCGATCCTCGCACGGGATGTGGGCATGAGCACGCGCCAGCTTGAGCGGCTCTTTCGCCGCTATCTCAACCGCTCACCCAAGCGATATTACATGGAGCTGCGGCTGCAAAAGGCGCGCAACCTGCTGATGCAGACGGATATGAGCGTCATCAACGTCGCCCTTGCCTGCGGCTTTGCCTCGCCGTCGCATTTCTCCAAATGCTACCGCGCACAATATGACACCACCCCTTACCGCGAACGTGGCAGCCACGCGGCGCGGTTGTCGATCTGATTGCCTGTCTTTCAGGGTGCATGCCGCTCAAACAGGCAAATTGCCCGCGCGACAGCAGATAATAGGCACATCGGCCCGCAAAATACTGGTTCTCTTTTTCGTAAACGGTGCGTAATCTTTCCGGCGAACATTACGTTCCAACATGGGAGATACACATGAAAAAGATGCTTATGGCCACAACGGCTGCCGCACTGGTGGCGGGTGCGGCATTTGCCGACGGCCACGCGAAAGAAGTCAAACTGGGCATTGAATTCGGCTTTACCGGCCCGATTGAATCGCTGACCGGGCCAATGGCCGCGGGCGCCGAGATGGCAATGAAGGAAGTCACCGACGGCGGCATGCTGCTGGATGGTGCGACCGTCACGCCGATGCGCGCCGACAGTGGCTGCATCGACAACGGTCTGGCCGTGTCGAACGCCGAGCGCCTGATCGCCGACGGCATCAACGGGCTGATCGGCGCGGATTGCTCGGGCGTGACCGGCGCCGTACTGCAAAACGTCGCGATCCCGAACGGCATGGTGATGATCTCGCCCTCGGCCACATCGCCCGGCCTGACCACCATGGAAGACAACGGCCTGTTCTTCCGCACCTCGCCATCGGACGCGCGCGAGGGCGAAGTCATGGCAGAAATCCTGCAAGAGCGTGGCGTGAAATCCATCGCCCTGACCTACACCAACAACGACTACGGCAAGGGTCTCGCGGATGCGATCGAATCCTCGTTCAAGGCCATCGGCGGTGAAGTCACCATCGTGGCCGCGCACGAAGACGGCAAAGCCGACTACTCCGCCGAAGTGGGCGCGCTGGCATCTGCCGGTGGCGATCTGCTGGTTGTTGCGGGCTACCTTGACCAGGGTGGCGCAGGCATCATCAACGCCGCCCTCGACGCAGGCGCGTGGGATACATTCGGTCTGCCCGGCGGCATGATCGGGGACAACCTGCCCGCCACCATCGGCCCCGACCTCGACGGCTCCTACGGCCAGATCGCAGGCTCGCAGGGTACTGGCATCGAGACCTTTACCGCCATGGCCGAAGAAGCGGGCTTTGACGGCACATCGCCCTACACGCCAGAAAGCTATGACGCCGCGGCGCTGTTGATGCTGGCAATGCAGGCGGCGGGCTCCATGGATCCGGCGGAGTACAAGGATCACATCCTCGACGTTGCAAACGCACCGGGCACCGAAATCTTCCCCGGTGAGCTGACCAAGGCGCTTGAGCTGATCAAGAACGGTGAAGATATCGACTATGTCGGTGCCTCGGCGGTTGAACTGATCGGGCCCGGCGAATCCGCAGGCACCTACCGCATGATCGAGGTCCGTGACGGCAAGAACGAAACCATCGGTTTCAAATAAGCACTGACATCGTAAAACACAGGCAGCCCGGGGAATTCTCCGGGCTGTTTGACACTCAATGACCAGCCGCGCAAAAGCGGCGGCGCACACGGGGATATCGCCATGATCGTCGTTGACGATTTGCACAAACACTTCGGCGGTTTCCACGCCGTCGACGGCGCCAGCCTGACGATCGAGCAAGGCTCTATCACCGGGCTTATCGGTCCGAACGGCGCGGGAAAGACGACCCTTTTCAACGTGATCGCGGGCGTTCTTAAACCAACGTCAGGCCGTGTCACCATGGCGGGAGAGGACATCACCGGCCTGCCGCCGCACACGCTTTTTCACAAGGGCCTGCTGCGCACCTTCCAGATCGCGCATGAGTTTCATTCGATGACCTGCCGCGAGAACCTGATGATGGTGCCCGGCAACCAGTCGGGGGAGCATCTGTGGAACACGTGGTTCGGCCGCAAGCGCATCGCCGATGAGGAGCGCGCCCTGCGCGCCAAGGCCGACGAGGTGCTGGAATTCCTCACGGTCGAGCATCTGGCGGACCAGAAAGCAGGGCAAATCTCCGGCGGGCAGAAAAAGCTGCTGGAGCTTGGGCGCACCATGATGGTCGACGCCAGGATCGTCTTTCTGGACGAGGTCGGCGCGGGCGTGAACCGCACCCTGCTCAACACCATCGGCGACGCGATCCTGCGCCTGAACCAAGAGCGCGGATATACCTTTGTCGTGATCGAGCACGACATGGATTTCATCGGCCGCCTGTGTGATCCGGTGATCTGCATGGCCGAGGGCCGCGTTTTGGCCACGGGCACCCTGCCCGAGATCAAGGCCAACGAGCAGGTGATCGAGGCCTATCTGGGCACCGGCCTGAAGAACAAAGAACAGGTGGGCGCATGAGCGACGCATACGGGGATCGCGGGAACAAGGATATCTCGGTCGCCAATCCCAAGGGACAGGGCAGCGTGATGCCAAAGGCGAGCGGCAAAAGCCACGCAGCCCCCGGCGGGCCGTTCCTCATCGGGGACACGATGACGGGCGGTTACGGCAAGGGCCCCGACATCCTGCACGACTGCACCATCGCGGTGGAGCGCGGCGAGATCGCGGTCATCGTCGGCCCCAATGGCGCGGGCAAATCCACGGCGATGAAGGCGGTGTTCGGCATGCTCGACGTGCGCTCCGGCGCGGTGAAGCTGGACGGCGAGGACATTACCGGCCTCTCCCCGCAGGACCGGGTGGCCAAGGGCATGGGGTTCGTGCCGCAGACCTCGAACATCTTCACCTCCATGACGGTCGAGGAAAACCTTGAGATGGGCGCCTTTATCCGCCGCGACGATTTCCGCGAGACGATGGCGCAGGTCTATGACCTGTTTCCGATCCTCAAGGACAAGCGCAATCAGGCGGCGGGCGAGCTGTCGGGCGGGCAACGCCAGCAGGTCGCCGTGGGCCGCGCGTTGATGACACAACCCAAGGTGCTGATGCTCGATGAGCCCACGGCGGGCGTGTCGCCCATCGTCATGGACGAGCTTTTCGACCGGATCATCGAGGTCGCGCGCACCGGAATCCCCATCCTGATGGTCGAACAGAACGCGCGCCAAGCGCTTGAAATCGCGGACAAAGGATACGTTCTGGTGCAGGGCCGCAATGCGTATACGGGAACGGGCAAGGAATTGCTGGCCGATCCGGAAGTCCGCAAGAGTTTTTTGGGGGGATGAGCATGAGAAGTCTGGTTTTTCTCGGCGCGATCTGCGCCGGACCGGCGATGGCCGCCACGATCGACTGCACCTTTACGGTTGAATGTATCGAAAGTGAGTGTGCCGAGACGGCATTTTCCCTCAGCGTTGAGGATTTTGATCCGGACGGGGGGCGGTGACGCTGGTCACCGACGCCGAAACACTGCGCGGCTCCGTCACACACGAAGCAGCACCCATCCACATGGTGTTTGTCGGAAACACCGCCCTGCACATGCTGTCAATGAACGACGCGGGCGATGCGCGCTACAGCGTCCATCTGGAGACGCCGATGGTGCTGAGCTATCGCGGAACCTGCGAGGGGTTTGACTGATGGATCTTCTCAACGCGCTGGTGGCGTTCCTCAACTACGTCTTTATCCCCGGTGTCGCCTACGGGGCGCAGCTGGCGATCGGAGCGCTGGGGGTGACACTGGTTTACGGCATCCTGCGGTTTTCCAACTTTGCCCATGGCGACACGATGGCCTTCGGCACGATGGTCGTGATCCTGCTGACATGGGCGCTGCAATCGACCGGTTTCAACCTTGGCCCGCTGCCCACCGCGCTGGTCGCCCTGCCCTTTGGTATTCTGGGCTGTATCGCGCTGGTGCTGCTGACCGACCGGGTCGTCTACCGATTTTACCGCGAACAAAAGGCCAAGCCGGTGATCCTCGTCATCGTCTCGATGGGCGTGATGTTCGTGATGAACGGCATCGTGCGCTTCATCATCGGGCCGGACGATCAAAGCTTTAACGACGGGGAGCGGTTCTTGATTTCCGCACGGGATTTCAAGGCCATGACCGGCCTCGAAGAGGGCCTTGGCATCCGCACCACGCAAGGGATCACAGTCATCACAGCTATCGTCGTCGTGGCGTGGCTGTTCTGGTTTCTCAACAAGACGCGGGCGGGCAAATCCATGCGCGCCTATTCCGACAACGAGGATCTGGCGCTGCTGTCGGGCATCAACCCAGAGCGTGTGGTGATGATCACCTGGATCATCGTCGCGGCCCTCGCGACCATCGCGGGCACGCTTTACGGCCTCGATAAATCGTTCAAGCCGTTCACCTATTTCCAGCTGTTGCTGCCGATCTTTGCCTCCGCCGTGGTGGGCGGCATCGGCAATCCGCTGGGGGCCATCGCGGGCGGGTTCGTCATTGCGTTCTCCGAGGTGACGATCACCTACGCATGGAAAAAGGTGCTGGGCTATCTCATGCCCGAAAGCCTTGAGCCATCGGGCCTCGTGCAGCTGATGTCCACCGATTATAAATTCGCCGTCAGCTTTGTGATCTTGCTGATTGTGCTGTTGTTCCGGCCCACGGGCCTCTTCAAAGGGCAGTCGACGACATGAGTGAAACACTGCGCAACACGTTGCTCTTTGCGGGCGTCTTTGGGCTGATCATCGGCTCTGGGTTTTTGCAGGGGTGGAACAACGCGATGTTCATCCTCAACATGGGGCTGGTATCGGCGATTATGTCGCTTGGCGTGAACCTGCAATGGGGGTTTGCCGGGCTGTTCAACGTTGGCGTCATGGGGTTTGTCGCACTCGGCGGTCTGGCGGCGGTGCTGGTGGGGATGCCCGCCACGCCCGGCGCCTTCAGCGCGGGTGGCTGGGGCGTGCTGGGCGCGCTGGTGCTTGGCGCCGGGACGATTGTGGCGGCGGTGCTGGCCTACACGCGCCTCGCGCCGGGGCGCACCCGCAGCCTTGCGATCATGGCGATCCTGATTTTCGGCTTCTTCGTGTTTCGCGGTTTGCTCGATCCGTCGGTCGAGGCGATCGAGGCCGTAAACCCAGCGGCCACAGGTTTTCTGGGTGGTCTGAACCCCGGCACGGAGGAAACCTATCGCAGCAACGGGTGGATCATGCTGATCGCCTGGCCGGTCGGTGGGTTGTTCGCCGCCGGGGCCGCATGGCTGATCGGCAAGGTGGCGCTTGGCCTGCGCTCTGACTACCTTGCCATCGCGACGCTGGGCATCGCCGAAATCATCATCGCCATGCTCAAGAACGAGGATTGGCTGACCCGTGGCGTCAAGAACGTGGTGGGCATCCCGCGCCCCGTACCCTACGAGCTGGATTTGCAGAACTCCGCCGCCTTTGTCGAACGCGCCGCCGCGATGGGGTTTGATCCGGTCGAGGGATCCACGATCTTTGTCAAGATCCTCTACGCGCTGCTCTTTGCCGTGGTGCTGGGCGTGATCTTCTGGCTGAGCCATCGTGCGCTGCACAGCCCCTGGGGCCGGATGCTGCGCGCGATCCGCGACAATGAAGACGCCGCCGAAGCGATGGGCAAGGACGTCACCCGGCGCCACTTGCAGGTGTTCATCCTGGGCTCTGCCGTTTGCGGGATTGCGGGGGCGATGATGACAACGCTCGACAGCCAGCTGACGCCGGGCACCTACCAGCCACTGCGCTTTACTTTCCTCATCTGGGTGATGGTGATCGTGGGCGGATCGGGGAACAATCTGGGCGCGATCCTCGGTGGCTTCCTGATCTGGTTCCTTTGGGTGCAGGTAGAGCCGATGGGCCTGTTCGTGATGGACATCATCACGGCCGGCATGGCCGAGGACAGCGCGCTGCGCGCACATCTGATCGACTCCGCGGCGCAGATGCGTCTGCTGACGATGGGGGTTCTGATGATCCTCGTGCTCAGGTTCAGCCCGCGCGGGCTGATCCCCGAGAAATGAGCCGCCGCGCCATCGTCACCGCACTTGCCGCGATTACCGGGCTGGTGCATCTGCTGATCGGCACGTTCGATACGCTCTATCCCGCGTTGCAGGATGCCGCACCGCTGTCCGCCCGCGGCGGGTTAATGGCGTCGTGGTATCTGACGGGGTTGTTCCTGCTGTGGTCGGTACATGTTTTCTGGCACGGGCAGGAAGGCGCGCGGCAGCTGGGCTGGGTCTGGATCGCGGGCGGTATGACGTTCACCGTCATCGCGCTTGTCGAAGGTGGCCTGCCGGGGCTGATCGCCCTGCCCCAGTGGATTGCCCTGTGCCTGACCGGCGGGCTTGCGTTGACACTGCCCAGACGGCGCTAGCGCCCCTTGAACAGGCCGCCGAGGATGCCGCGCACGATGCGGCGCCCTGTCGTACCCTTCAGCTCCTTGATGACCACCTGCGCAATCGCGCCTCCGATCCCGTCGCCGCTGCCGCGGCTGCTGCGGGTCGAGCGGGTCGTCGCGGTATCCTTGCTGGCGTAACGGCGCGCCTTCTTGAACTCGCGCAGGCTGGGCGTTTCGGCCTCGGCGCGTTTGGCGGCCTTTGCATCTTCTTCTGCCTTTGCGATGGCGGCTTCGGCCGCTTCCGCTTCGGCGGCGGCTTTTTCGGCGCGGGATTTGAGCATCTCGAACGCGCTGTCGCGGTCGAGGGGCGCGTCGTATTTACCGGCCATTTCCGAGGCGGCCATGACACCCGCGCGCTCGGCTTGCGTGATCGGCCCCAACTGCGACGAGGGCGGGCGGATCAGCGTGCGCTCCACGATCCCCGGCACGCCCTTTGGTTGCAGCATCGAGGTCACGGCCTCACCGACGCCGACCTCGCGGATCGCTTCCTCCGTGTCAAAGGCGGGGTTTTCGCGGTAGGTCTCCGCCGCATGCCGCAACTCCTTGCGGTCCTTGGCGGTAAAGGCGCGCAGCGCGTGCTGCACCCGGTTGCCGAGCTGGCCCAGAATATCCTCGGGCACATCCGCCGGGTTCTGGGTGATGAAATACACCCCCACCCCTTTGGAGCGGATGAGGCGCGCGACCTGTTCGACCTTGTTGACCAGCGCCTTTGGCGCGTCCTCGAACAGCAGATGCGCCTCGTCGAAAAAGAAGACAAGCTTGGGCTTGTCCGGATCCCCGACCTCTGGCAGCTCCTCGAACAGCTCCGACAGCAGCCACAGCAGGAAAGTCGCATAGAGCTTGGGCGCGCCCATCAGCTTGTCCGAGGCGAGGATATTGACCATGCCGCGCCCGTCCGCAGCGGTCCGCATCAGATCGCTGAGCGCCAGCGCGGGCTCCCCGAACAGCTTGGCGCCCCCCTGATTTTCCAGCACGAGCAACCGCCGCTGGATCGCCCCCACCGACGCCGAAGATACGTTGCCGTAGCGCAGCGAAAGATCGCCAGCGTTTTCGCCGATCCACACCAACAGGGCCTGCAGATCCTTGAGATCGAGCAGCGGCAGCCCGTCCTCATCCGCCACCCGGAACGCGATGTTGAGGATGCCCTCCTGTGCCTCGCTCAGCTCAAGCAGCTGCGACAGCAGCAGCGGCCCCATTTCGGAAACGGTCGTGCGCACCGGATGGCCCTGATCGCCGAAAAGATCCCAGAAGGTCACGGGAAACGCCGAATAGGCGTAGTCGGCAAATCCGATCTTTTCCGCGCGTTCCATGAACGGACCGTGCAATTTATGGGCGGGATCACCGGATTTGGCCAATCCGCTTAAGTCCCCTTTAACATCCGCCATGAAAACCGGCACGCCCGCGCCCGAGAACCCTTCGGCGAGGATCTGCAGCGTCACCGTCTTTCCCGTTCCGGTTGCGCCCGCGATCAGACCGTGGCGGTTGGCATATTTCAACGATAAATGCTGCTGGGTGCCGTAATCCGGGCCACCGCCACCGATGAAAATTCCTGTCTCGCTCACGGTGCGTTCTCCCTTTGGTTGACGGCCCCGCGTTGTCGGTCTGCACGGCCCGTTTGAGCATACAACCTTAACTTTTTGACGCCATAGTGATTTTGCGTTCGGTTCATATGTCCTTGGACCGGGCGCACTTCCTCCCTGTCAGACTGGCCGTGCCTTCGGGCACGGCATTTTTTTGTCCAAATGGTTTAGATTCAGGGATTTCACACAATGCAGATTTCCTGTTGACCGCCGCCGACACAGTGAATAACGTCACGGCATAAGTCGGCTCAGTCCGACAGGGAGTTACAATAAATTGAAAAAGAGGGCGCCGGTCGCCCTCTTTTTTTATGGGTGCGGGCACGCTATTCCTGTGGCGAATTTACGCCTCCGGCTGACGCGGATCGGCCCTGACATCCCCCCGGTCACCTGCTAGGTTACCGCAAAAGAGTTAACCGACGGATTGAACATGACCAGATTCTTGACCGCCCTTGTCCTGAGCCTTAGCCTGCCGCATCTGGCGCTGGCACAAGAGACGACAACACCAACACAGACCGAAGAGGCCGCCCCCACGACCAGCATAGAGGATCAGCTGAGCCTCGGCGAGGATGCCGATGCGCCCGCGGGTCTGGGCGAGCCCTACACCAAAGAGGTGATCGGCTCGTGGGAGATGCGCTGCATCAAGGGCGAGCCCGAGAACGTCGATGCGGAACCCTGTCAGATGTACCAGCTGATGGACGATGGCCAGGGCGCGCCCGTGGCTGAGGTTTCGCTGTTCCGCCTGCCGTCGGGGGGCAAGGCCGTGGCCGGCGCCACGATCATCGTTCCGCTTGAAACCGCCCTGCCGCAGCAACTGACCATGCGGATCGACGGCGGCTCGCCGCGCCGCTACCCCTATGCGTTCTGCAATCCGGTGGGTTGCTACGTCCGGCTCGGGCTGACCGACGCGGACGTGAACGCGATGAAGCGCGGCAATGAGGCCAAGTTGAGCATCGTGCCCGCGCTGGCCCCCGATCAAGTGGTTGAACTGACCCTGTCGCTGACCGGCTTCACCGCTTCATACGACAAGGTGTCCGTGATCGAACAATAGATCCAGACCGCTATTGACGCAGGGCCGCTCCCGTCGCAGGGGGCGGCCCCTTCTTTTTCAGATCGCGCGCAGGGCAACCACCGCGTTCATGCCGCCAAAGGCAAAGGCGTTGGACATCGCCACCGACACGCGCGCCTCGCGTGCCGCGTTGGGCACCACGTCGAGCGCGCATTCCGGGTCCGGTTCCTCATAGCCGATGGTGGGCGCAATGATCCCGTCGCGCAGCGCCATGATGCAAGCCAAAAGCTCGACCGCGCCGGTGCCGCCGATCAGATGCCCGTGCATGGATTTGGTCGAGCTTATCATCAGCCGGTCGGCGTGGGGGCCAAACACATCCGCCACCGCGGCGCATTCCGTCTTGTCATTGGCAGCGGTGCCGGTCCCATGGGCGTTGATATAGCCGACCTCCTCCGCGTCGATCCGCGCATCCGCCAGCGCCCCGGCAATGGCGCGCGCCGCGCCGTTCTTGGACGGCATCACAATGTCGGCGGCGTCAGACGACATGGCGAACCCCGCCACTTCGCAGAGGATGTCGGCACTGCGGGCGCGGGCGTGCTCGTATTCCTCGAACACAAAGATCCCCGCCCCTTCGCCCTGCACCATGCCGTTGCGGTTGGCGGAAAACGGACGGCAGGCGTCACGGCTCATCACGCGCAGACCCTCCCACGCCTTTACCCCGCCAAAGCAGAGCATCGATTCCGATCCGCCCGTCACCATCGCCGGCGCCATGCCCGAGCGGACCATCGCAAACGCCTGCGCCATCGCATGATTGGACGACGCACAGGCCGTCGAGACCGTGAACGACGGGCCTTTGAGGTTCCACTCCATGCTGACGTGGCTCGCGGCGGCGTTGTTCATCAGCTTGGGCACCACAAAGGGGTGCACACGGTTTTTGCCTTCCTCGTAGACGGCGCGGTAATTGTCGTCCCACGTGCTGACGCCGCCCCCCGCCGTGCCCAGCACAACGCCGGAGCGCGCGGCAAGGTCGCCGGTAAAGATCAGCCCCGACTGTTCGATCGCCTCTTTCGCCGCGGCGAGGGTGAATTGCGTGAACCGGTCGTAGAGCGACATCTGCTGGCGGTTATACCGTCCCTCGGCCTCGAACCCGCGCACCTGACCGCCGATCTGGATCTGTAACCGCTCAACATCGCGGAAGGCCAGCGGGCCGATCCCGCAGCGCCCCTCGCGCATCGCTTCAAGCGTCGCGGGCACCGAATGCCCCAACGCGTTGATCGTGCCAGCCCCGGTGATGACGACGCGCTTCATGCTTGCGCGGCGCGCAACCGCTCGATCCCCGCGACAATGGTGGCGACCGAAGAAATATCGAAATCCGACTCGCTGGGGTTGTTGGCGTTGAAGGGGATCTGGATGTCGAAGGCTTCCTCGATGGCAAAGATGCTTTCGACCAGCCCCAGACTGTCGATGCCCAGATCCTCGGGGGTGTCCGTCAGATTGATGTCCTCGGGCTCCAGCATGGCCTGTTCGGCGATGATGGCGATGACCTGCTCTTGCGTGTTCATGGCGCGTCTCCTGACCCTTTCGGAAGGGTATTTAAGACCCCTTGCCGGATTTCAAAAGCTCTTTGAGGGCGGCCACATCACGCAAGAGGCGCGGCAGCCGGCGCAGCGCCTTGTAGGCCTCTACCTGCTTGTCCATCTGCGTGGCGGGATAGCCCAGCATGGTGCGACCCGCAGGGACATTCGACATCAGCTTGGTCCCGCCACCGGCAATCACGCCGTCGCCCACAAAGATGTTGTCGTTCACCCCGCACTGACCCGCCAGCACGACGTTGTCGCCAATCGTCGCCGATCCGGCGATACCGACCTGCCCACAGATTAGCGAATTGCGCCCGATCACGACGTTATGGCCCAGATGCACCTGATTATCGAGCTTTGTGCCATCGCCGATCACCGTGTCACGGATCGTGCCGCAATCGATGGTCGCACCCATCCCAATCTCGACATCGTCGCCGATGGTCACGGCGCCAAGGCTGTGGATGCGCGTCCAGGGCTGTGCCTTTGCCTCGCCCTGATCGCCCAAGGTCTTGCGCACGCTTTCAACGCCCGAAGGCTCTGCCGTGACAAAGGAGAACCCGTCGCCGCCGATCCGCGCGCCGGGCTGCGCGATGAACCGCGCGCCGATGGTGACGCGTGCACCGATGCTGACCGCCTCACGCAGATACGCCCCCTGCCCCAATGTCGCGTCCGTGCCGACAAAACACTGCGGCCCGATGATCGCGCCGTCGCCGATGCGTGCGCCCGCCATGATCACCGCCAGCGGCCCGACGCTGACATCAGCGCCCAGATGCGCACCAGGATCGACCACCGCCGACGGGTGGATCCCCGGCGCAAACCCTTGCCCCGCATCCAGCATCCGCGTCAGCCCGGACATCGCGTAGCGCGGGCGCGGTGCGATGATCGCGGCCTCCAGCCCCATGGCCTCCCAGTCGGCCCCGTCCCACAGCATCGCCGCGCGGGCGCGGCCCTGTGACAGGCTCTCGGCGTATTTGGGGTTCATCGCGAGAGCGAGATCATCGGGGTCGGCCGTCGCGGGCTCCGCCGCGCGGGAGATCAAAATATCTGTGGCGCCAAAGGCTTCAGCCCCCAGCGCCACAGCGATGTCGTGAATTGAATGGCTCATGCGCGCAATCCTCAAGGTTGCGCGCAGATTTACCCGCGAACGCCGGGCAGTGCCACCCCCGCCTTTTGCAGCGCGGCCCAGATCCGCGCATCGCGCCCGTAGACGTCCCCGCGGAAGTTCAGATTGCCCCGCGCGTCCGTGTAGGCGGTGCGGTAGATGATGTGCACAGGCACGGGTGTCTCAAGGTTCACCCGCGATTCCGCCCCGGTCCGCAGTTTCGACTGAAAGAACGCCTTGGGGTCGGTTTCCTGCTTGGCCAGCAATGCGTAGCCAAAATCGAACGGATCATTCAGGCGCACGCAGCCGTGGCTGAACGCGCGCACTTCGCGGCTGAACAGGGATTTGGCGGGCGTGTCATGCAGGTAGATATTGTATTTGTTGGGGAACATGAACTTCACCAGTCCCAGCGCGTTCGACCGACTGGGCGGCTGGCGCATTGAAAACGGGAAGTTGCGCGCGGTATAGCCCGCAAAGCTGCGGTTGCGGCTGACCACCCTGCCCCGGCTGTCGGTGATCTGGATGTGTCCGACGGCATTGGGGTTGCGTTTGAGCGCGGGCAGATATTCCCCCACGATGATCGAGCGCGGCACGTACCAGCTGGGATTGATGACCATATGGGTCATCACATCCGAGAATTCCGGTGTCGGGCGATCGTCGCGATTGGCGCCGACGACAGAGCGTGTCTGGAAGGTGATCTGGCCATTATCCACGATCTTGGCTGTGAAGTCGGGGATGTTGACAAGGATGTGCCGCTCGCCGCGCTTCTTGTTGAGCCAACGCTCGCGCTCCATCGCAACAATGATGGATTTCAGGCGGGTGGAAATCGGGGTGTTGATCTGGGTGATCGTGCTTTCGCCCGCAACGCCATCGGCCTCAAGCCCGTGTGCTTCCTGAAAGGCCGTGACTGCGGCGATCATCGCACCGTCGTAGCTGCGCGCGTTGGAGCGTTTGAGATACCCCATCTTCATCAGACGGTTGCGCAGCGCAATCACTTGACCGCCGGTCGCACCCGGTTTGATCGACGCGGCGCCAACGGGCCGTCCCCAGCCGCCGTTGCGCATCTGTTCGGTCAGCAACATCTTTTGCTTCATCAGCGCGCTGTATTCCACGGTGCGCGGCGCGAGATCGCGCAGGAAGGCGGCGGGCCGCGCCCGCAGGAACCCCGCGATCAATTGATCCTGCGGTGTGTATTCGACTTCGCGCTTGATGGCGCTGACCACGCGGCCCGGCGTCAACGCCCCGCTGCCGATGTCCCGCGCGTAGCGCAGAAAGCTTTGCATCATCTCAACTTCAAGCTTGCCCAGATCCCGGGGCGTCCGCGCGGCGCGCATTCGTGTCTCAAGCCCGTCGGCATCGTAGCGCGCGACCGGCAAACCGTGATCGCCCGCACGGCGCAATGCATCGAGCAACGCCGCCCGGCGCGCCATATGCGTATCGTCCGGTCCGGTCCAGACAGCACCAAAATTCTGGCCGCGGTAAAACCCCGCGATGGCCTCATCACGTGCGCCACTTTCCGCGACCGCTTGTTTGAAAGCGGTGACCTGCGCTGACACCTCCTGCGGCGCTGTCAAAAGCACCGAGCCAAGCAGCGCGGCGATCATCGCGCCACGGCGAAGCCCGAATGACTGTCTAAAAATCAGCACGGCAGATCCCCTTTTTCCCCAATGCAGCATGACGATTCCTGCACGGGTCGTCAGACATGTCCAATCACAAACACACCAGATCGACGAATGATCCCGAAAAGATGCCGAAAAATCACCGTATTGCCTTGGCGCTGGGTGCCCCATCGCGGCAGATGCGCAAAAAATTGCCTAAAATTCCCCGCAGGTGGAACCATTCCGATTCATGCCTTGGTTCATTTTTCCCCCTATGCCATAAAAACCGAGCATCTGGGGAGATGAAAATAAGATCCATGTAACATCATGGGCGCATTGGCAACTTCTACAGGCACGCTCACGCATTGGGCAGAAAACGGGACAGAGTTATGACAGGCACCAGCACGACAGGTTTGTCGCGCCGCAGCTTTATCGGCGGCGCGTTTGCAGCAACGGCAGTCACAGCAGCACCGACATACGCCAACGCCGCAGGATTCCTGCGCGGCGCGGGCGATATTCGCCGCATCCAGATGTATTCGGGCCGCACGGGTGAGCGGATTGACATGATCTACTGGATCGAGGGCAAATACATCCGCGACGCCGTGAAAGAGGTAAACTACTTCATGCGCGACTGGCGCACGAACGACGTCTACAAGATGGATCTGCGCAACGTCGATATCATGGCCGCAGCGCACAACCTGATGGATGCGAACGAGCCCTACATGCTCCTCTCCGGCTACCGCAGCCCCAAGACCAACGCGATGCTGCGCTCCCGCTCGCGTGGTGTGGCCAAGAATTCCCTGCACATGCGCGGCCAGGCAGCCGATTTGCGGCTCAGCTCGCGATCAACGGCCCAGATGGCCAAGGCGGCAGCCGCCTGCCGTGGTGGCGGCGTCGGGCGCTACTCCGGCTCCAATTTCGTGCACATGGATTGTGGCACGGTCCGCACCTGGGGCCGGTAAGCGCAACAGCACAACGCGTACCCAAACGCCCGCCGCATCCCGGCGGGCGTTTTCCGTTTAGGCATGTGCACATCCACTAGATGTCAGCCCCCCGGCATTGAACAGTTTGCGCGCGGACCATGCCCATCAATGAACGGCGGGTTTTTTTGAATAAATCTGAAATGTATGTCTTAGTTTATATTTGACCTCACCGGTTTCGATCTAGGTCTCGGGAATAACTTAAATAAATTTGTCCCTCAATCTAGACCCAGACCAGATATTCGTTTGACCCTGCACGCCACCTTCATCTCGCGCCCTGCGGTTCATGCCGCCGTTTGCCCGATCTTCGGTCCATGACGCGCGGTATTCCTTTCGCGCGGCGGTTGACGTTCGTTGTCGGGATGCACCGCTCCGGCACCTCCGCGCTGGCGCGCACGCTCAATCTGACCGGGCTTCGCACACCGGGAAACCTTATCCCACAAAACGAGTTCAACGAGACCGGTTATTGGGAGTCCCGCGATGTGGTTTCTTTCAACGATCTGTTGCTGAACGGCCAGGACCGGCATTGGTCAGACCCAAAGCCACTGGAGCTGGCATGGGCGAAGACACCCTCCCTTGCCGCGGATCGCGCCGAAGCGTTGCGCGTGATGCAGATTGCCCTTCCCGGTTTGCGCGCGGGCGTCGTCAAGGATCCCCGCCTGTCGCGCACCCTGCCGCTGTGGCGGGAGGCACTGGAGGGCACGGGCGCCGCCCCCGTCTGTCTGATCGCGTGCAGGCACCCGCTGGAGGTGGCGCAATCGCTGGCCCGGCGCAACGGGATGGACCGCGACCATGCGCTCTTGCTGTGGGAAACCTACACGCTGGAGGCCGAACACGCGTCCCGTGGTCTACCCCGCGCGTTTGTATTCTACGATGATCTTTTGCCCGACTGGCGCGGCACGCTCGGCCCGGCCCTCGCGCAATGTGGCGAGACGCTGGCGGTGGATCATTGGCTCGGCGCACACAACATTGACGCCTATTTGTCGCCACGCCACCGCACCCATGTCAGCGACCTGCAAGACACACCTTTGCCGGCCGCCGTCAAAGAGCTTTGGTCCCTCTTGCAAGAGGGTGATCCCGACACAAGCATCGCGGGTTTTGACACGCTCCGCGCGGGGTGGCGACGCGCATGGCAGCAGCGCGCAGCCGATGCGGGCCCATCCGCCTTCCCGCCAAAAATTGCGGCCTGGCACCTAGAGCGGAGCGATCATCTGGCCTCCCTGGGCCATCTTACCGCCGCGCGGGACGCCGCGCGCAGGGCCACCGTGCTGGATCCGCAGAAATCGGGCTACTGGTTTGCGCTGGCAAAACGGCTGATCGCCCTTCAGCGATTTCGCGAAGCTCTCAAATCCCTGCGCCGGGCGATCCATCTGACGCCCGAAGTGTGCGCCTACCATCGCACCCTCGCGGAAACCCTGTTGAAGCTGGGCCGTCCAAACAAGGCCCGCGCGGCGGTTCAGGCGGCCCTTGCCCTCGACCCCGATCAGGCGGAGCTGCACTTCATCAATGGCAACATCCTTGCGGCAAAAGCGATGCCCGCCGCGGCAATCCATTGTTTTGAACGCGCGATAGAGCTGCAATCGGGCGTTGCCGCCTATCATTTTGCACTTTCAAAGGCTTTGCGCGCAAAGGGCGCCGTCCGGCGCGCCGAAACGCACGCGCGCGCGGCCCTGCAACTGGCCCCCGCGCAGCCCGTGTATCTGATGGTCTGCGCCACGCAGGCGCGCGATGCAGGTGACCTCGCCACGGCGGAACGGCTTTTTGCGCGGGCAGTGCCCTGCCACGCGGATCCGGCTTTGCCTGCCCACGCGCAGGCGGACGTCCTGCACCGGATGGGTCGCACCGATGAGGCAATCACCTTGTTGCGCGACACCATCCGGCAGGAGCCGGGGCACGGTCACCTGCACGATCTGCTGGGGCGCGTTCTGGCGAAAGAGGGCCAAGTGCAGGCCGCCGGACCAGCCTTTGACGCGGCCCGTGCCCTTGACCTTCTGGCGCTTGAGCCACCTCCCGCGCAGGAGACCCCCGGCGACGTGGCGCGCGCGGCCCTCGCACAGCTGTGCCAGACGGCACCCCCCGGTCCGTTGATCGAACAACGCTGCCACCGCTTGCTTGCCGGTGCCGCCGCGCAGGTCTGGGCGCGTGATCTGGTCACAGCCCTCGAACGTCCGCCTGAAACAAGTCAGGACAGACAGCAATGCTGGCCACTGGGCACACAACAGCTTGCCGACACGCCCCCGCGCGTGGCGCCGCGGGCACGGGCGCAGACCCGCTGCACCCTGTCGATCATGATTCCCGTCTACAACGTCAAGAACGCAGGCTGGCTGCGTGGCTGCATTGACAGCATCCTGCAGCAGGATCCGGGTGGGGACTTGGCCGAGATCGTGGTGGTCGACGATGCGTCCCCCGATGGCGGTGCGCAGGAGATTGTCCAAGACTACGCCCCGCGCGTGCAGTTTCACCGCAATCCGCAAAACCTTGGCCTGATTGGCAATCACAATCAGTGTCTGGACATTGCGCGCGGCGACTTTGTGCACTTCGTGCATCAGGACGACAGGATCCTGCCGGGCTTCTACGACGCGTTGCTGGGTCCTTTGCAGCAGGATGAAACACGCGTTGCCGCCTTTTCCGGCTGGCAGTTCATCGGCGAAACCGGCGCCGTGAGCGGACAGTGGCCCGCCGAAACCCGCGCGGCGGGCGTGCGCGCGGATCTTCTCGAAGCGCTTGCGCTTTATTCATGGATGACGTTTCCCTCGATTATCGTGCGCCGCAGCGCTTATGAGGCAGTCGGGGGGTTTTCACCCGGCTTCCCCTTCGTATTTGACGTGGATATGTGGGCCAGGCTGGCGGCCCTTGGCCCGGTATGGAGCGCGCCTGCCCCGCTCGCCCAGTATCGCAGCCACGCAGGGTCGGCGACCTACGGCTTTTCAGAGCTCGAACGGCTGACGGACCGCATGCGCGTCCGGGCGCGCACGATCGCGCGTCTGGCGCCTGCCCGCCGGGAGGCCGTCGCACGCGCCACATTCGATATGTTCTTTCAGGTCAGCTGGCGATCCCTTGTCAATCCCGCAAGCGCGCTAACTCAAGGGGACGTGGTCGACACCGTCGATCTTCTGGGCCGTGGATGGACCACGCCCACCCAAAGACGCGCAATGACCGACCTGCTGATCCGCCACCGGGGAAAGACATGACCGACGCGCCCTTTGTGCATCTGATCGCGGGCGTCTCCAGCGCCGGTAAATCGACCCTGATCGCGCGGATGCGCAAGCGTCAGCGCCCGGGGTTGATGGGTGACGTCTGCTTTGCCTACGAAATCCAGCCCGGATGGCAACGCCGAATGCGGCGGCACACCTTCATCCACTACAACCTGCTGCGCCCCGCCGATCTGGGCACGGGCGACGCGCCCGACCCGCTGCAATCGGATCCTGTTTTCCGCCGCCTGACCCGCTGCCAGATCCCGATGCGGATCACCATCCTCGTGGCCGACCGACCTACGCTTGAGCGTCGCATCGCCCGCAGACAAGCCATCGAGCCCGCGCTACGCGGCGACACCACCGAATACCCCGCGCGGAAAATTCTCACACAATTGCAGTCAGTGAGCCAAGCCGCACTGGTTGCGGAATTATCCACCGCATTTTCCCACACGGATGCACCGATTGACTATGTGCAATCAACGGATGAAGGCTTTTTGAAAACCGATCTGCGGGCCGCGCAGCAGCTCGAATGGTGGGGCTGACCAGTAGAAGAAAAAGTGGCGGACAGACAGGGATTCGAACCCTGGAGACGGTCTCCCGCCTACACACTTTCCAGGCGTGCGCCTTCGACCACTCGGCCACCTGTCCGTGCCGCGTCTTTAGCAAAGGGGTTTGACCCGATGCAAGCGCGAAATGTCACCGCGCGGCTAGCTTTCCAGATGCACGTAGATCCGGCGATTGGCGCGGCCTTTCTTCTCGATCTTGCCCAGGCGCAGGCGTCCGATTTCCCCGGTGCGTGCCACATGCGTGCCGCCGCAGGGTTGAAGATCGATCCAGTTGTCCTCTTCACCGATCCGCACGAGGCGAATGTCACCCCGCCCGCGGGGGGCTTGACGGCCATCGTCTTGACCAGTTGCGGCGCGGCGTCGAGTTCGGCCTCGGTGATCCAGCCGTCGCTGACGCGGTGGTCCGCCTCGATGTAGGCATTCAACGCCGCCTCGATGGCGTCACGGTCCTGCGGCGCGTCGGGCATATCGAAATCCAGCCGTCCATGGGTGGCAGAAATCGCCCCACCCGTCACGCCAAAGGGGATCGCCACGGACAAAAGATGCAGCGCCGTGTGGACGCGCATGTGGCGGTGACGGCGGTCCCAGTCGAGTTCCTGGCGCAGGTGCGCCCCCTCGGGCGGCAAGGGCGCGGGTTCGGCGGGGACAAGCACGATTGCCCCACCCTCGCCCGGCACGGCGGTGGCGATGGGCATGCGGTGCGTGTCCCAGCTGATCCAGCCGCTATCGCCCGGCTGGCCGCCGCCCTTCGGGTAAAACACTGTCCGGTCCAGCACGATCCCCCTTCGGGGGTGAGCGTTGTCACCCGCGCGTCGGCGTCGCGCTGGTAGGGATCGTCGCGAAACAGCATCGCGGTCATGTATCGCCCTCCATCGGGCGCGCGGCGTCGTCCCGCGCGTCCTGTGCGCGGGGCAGATCGCCGTCACGGCCCCGGTCGTCGAGCTTGAGGACTTCGGGATTGCGCAGCCAGACATCGCGCTGGGCAAAGGGTATCTCGATCCCCTCCTCGTCAAAGCGTTTGGCGATCTCGTGGTTCACGTCGCTCTTTACCGCCATCATCCAGTTCACGTCGCGCAGGAACATGCGGATCTCGAATTCCAGGGCGTCGGCGCCGAAATTCACGAACAGCACGGTAGGCGGAGGCTGGGTAACGGCCATGGGCTGGGCATCGGCGATTTCCTTGAGGATCGTCTCCACCCGTTTGCTATCGGTGCCATAGGCCACCCCGACCGGGATAATCACCCGGCCCAGCGTGTTGCCCCGGGTGAAATTCGTCACCGTCCCGCTGACCAGATCGGCGTTGGGGACGATCACGTCGGTGCCGTCGAACGTCTCGATCCGGGTGGAGCGCACGGAGATGTCGCGCACATAGCCCATCTGCCCGCCGGAGACCTCGATCCAGTCACCCTCTGAAATCGGGCGCTCGATCAGCAGGATGATGCCAGAGACGAAATTCGATACGATGTTCTGCAGGCCAAAGCCGATGCCGACCGACAAGGCACCCGCAAGGATGGCGAGGCTGCTCAGATCGATCCCTGCGCCGGTGATCGCCAGAAGTGCTGCCAGAAATATCCCGACATACCCCAGCCCCGAAACGATGGCGTTCTGCCCGCCCTTGTCGATGCGCGTCTTGGGCAGCACATTGGTTTTCAGCGCCCCCTGGGCGAGCCGGGTCAACAGGTAGCCCGCGGTAAAGATCAGCGCGAAGGTCAGGAAATCCGTGGGCGAAATCCGGGTGGAGCCCACGGCAAAACCACGCTGGAACGCGGCCCAGATCTCGGTCAGATCCGACACGCGCGCGCCCCAGATCAGCGCCAGCACGGGTGCTGCGAGCATCAACAGGATCATGCCGAAAAGGATCGGCAGCAGCGTGTCGCGCGCCGCCTCGCCCTGCCCTGTGATCGCCCCGTACAGATCCGCGGTAAAGCGTTGCAGCGCCAGCACCAGCCCCAACACTACCAAAGACGTCACAAAGGGATACAGAAGGTATTCCGCGGCGTTCGCGTAGCCCGCCGCCTGAAGCACGGGCGAGACGACAGCGACGACAAGCGCGCCGGTGCCAAGGCTGCGCACCACCCGGCCCAGCGTGCTGGCGCGCGTGATCTCGGCATCCTCTTCCTCGACGATCTCTGACCCGTAGCGGCGCAGCAGGCGGCCCAGCCGGAAAACACAATAGGCAATCAGTACCGTGAAGGGAAACGAGATCACCGTGCGCGCCGCCGTGCCCGCATCGTCAAGCTCAAGCAGGGTGCGCAGCACCGTGTTGGCGATCAGCAGCAGCGTAATCGCCCCCACCAGATAGCGCATGCCGGCCCGGTCGCCTTTCGACAAGGCAATGAGGGCATCGTCCTCATCGCGCGAGAACACCTGCTCGGCGACCCAACGGAAACCCAGCATCATCCCGCCAAGGATCGGCAGCAATTGTGCAAGCTCTGTGCCGCGCATGCCCAGATGGCCCGTCTGGCGTGCGGCAAAGGTCAACATCCACAGACCCACCAACGGCAACGCGATCCGCAAAAGCGAGATCACAAACCGCCGTACACCGGCCCACCGCGTATGGCTGTTGCGCAGACGACCCACCATCAGCTTGGCCCAGACGCGCCCGCGCACGATCAGGATCAGCCCGATCAGCGCGCTCAGCAGGATCACGGGGAGATTGTTGCGCAGCGTGCGCGCGCGCTGATCTGACTGCGTGCCGCTATCCGCGCGCCACAGCCCGTCCGTCGCCGCAGACAGCGCACCGAGCGCCGTGGGCCAATGCACGGGGTTGAGCGGGCTTTCCACAACTTCAAGCAACGCTTCGGTCTGGCGGGTCCGCAACACGCGGTCGATCTCCCCGATCAGCCCGTCTGCCCGCGAATAGGCCGCGTCTGCCACGCGCACCGGCGCGGTCAGCGTGGCAAGCTGCTCTTCAAGATCGGCGCGCTGGGCGGCGATTTCGTTTTGCTGGCCGTTTGTGGCTTCCTCGGGAGGGGCCGGTTCCTCTTCGGCGGGGGCGGGATCGGATCCTGCCGCACCGGCAAGGGCGTCGGTGACACTGCCGCCAGCGCTGCCGTCGGCGGGTTGCTCAAGGGCCGCGATCTGTTCGCGCAGGCTCTCGATCCGCTCAGAGTTGACGCCGCGGGCCGCGTTGAATTGTTCGCGGTAGGCGACAAGATCACCGCGCAGGCTTTCCAATTGCGCGTCGGTGGTGTCCTCTTCGTCCACTGCCGCCTCGGCCTCGCTGGCAAGGCTGCGCCACGCCTCCATATCCACGCCGGGCAGATCCTGCGCCGACACGGCGGCGGCGCACAGCAGCCAAAGACCTGTCAGCGTAACAAGCGCGCGCAAAAGCATCCCGCGGGCCAGGCTCATACGTCCTCGAAAACGCTCGGGATATCCGCCGCGGCACGGTCCAGAAAATCGGGCACCGGCAGCCCCTTTTCGCGCAAAAACGCGGGGTTGAACAGCTTGGACTGGTAGCGCGTGCCGTAGTCGCACAGGATCGTCACGATGGTATGGCCCGGCCCCATCTCGCGCGCCATGCGCATGGCACCGCCCACGTTCACACCGCTGGAGCCGCCCAGACACAGCCCTTCATCGGCCAGCAGATCGAAGACGATCGGCAAGGCTTCTTCGTCGGGGATGCGGTAGACGGCGTCGGGCGTAAACCCTTCGAGATTCTTGGTCACGCGGCCCTGCCCGATGCCTTCGGTGATGGAATTGCCGCCCGGATCCTCGCCGGTATAGATCTTGGTCATGCCAGAGCCGCCGGGATCGGCGAGCGCGACCTTCACGCCGCGCGGCTGCAGCGCCATGCCCATGCCCGCCAGCGTGCCGCCCGTGCCGATGGCGCAGACGAACCCGTCCAGCTTGCCGCCTGTCTGCTCCCACACTTCGGGTGCCGTCGTCTCGATATGGGCCTGCCGGTTGGCGGTATTGTCGAACTGATTGGCCCAGATCACGCCCTCGTTGGAACTGCGCGCAAGGGTCTTGGCCAGCCGTTCGGAATAGCGGATGTAGTTGTTGGGGTTGCTGTAGGGCGCGGCAGGCACTTCGACCAACTCCGCGCCCGCAAGGCGCAGCATCTGCTTTTTCTCGTCCGACTGCGTTTCGGGGATGACGATCACGGTCTTGAACCCCATCGAGGCGCCGACCAGCGCCAGACCGATCCCGGTGTTTCCGGCCGTGCCCTCGACAATCGTGCCACCGGGCTTGAGATCGCCACGCGCGATGGCATCGCGGATGATGAACAGCGCCGCGCGGTCCTTGACCGACTGGCCGGGGTTCATGAACTCCGCCTTGCCGTAGATGTCGCAACCGGTGGCCTCACTGGCCGCGCGCAGCTTGATCAGGGGCGTGTTGCCCACCGCATGTTCGAGATCGGGGCTGACGTGCATGACAAGGGCCTTTCTATTGACTGCCCTTATCTAGCCACGCCTTGGGCGGACCTCAACCGTGTACGGTGATGCGCGAGCCAATAGGCCAGCAGGGTCAGCGGCGCATTGGCCGTCGCGCGCCGTTCCGCCATTGCCAGAAAATCCGGGAAACCCATGATATGAGAGCGGATATCCTCCTGCTCGGCCAGATGGCCACCGATGCCCGTCGCGTCGTCGGGCAGATCGGCAAGCCCCACGAAGATGTGAAAGAAATCCGTCGTCGTGCCGGGGCTGGCATAGCATTCGGCCACCGGTTCAAGCGCGCGCAGGCTCAGGCCCGCCTCCTCCTGCGCCTCGCGGTGCGCGGCCTCTTGCGGGGTCTCGCCCGGATCGATGCGCCCGGCGATGGGTTCGAGCTGCCACAGCTCCGCGTCGCCGCGCCCCAGTGGCCCCACGCGCATCTGCTCGACGACCATCACCCTGTCGCGCGCGGGATCGTAAGGCAGCACGATCGCCGCGTCCGCACCCACCAGCCAGGAGCGTTCGACCTGCGCCGACATTCCGCCGCCAAAAAGGCTGTGCCTCAGGTCCGCTTCCTCGACACCGAAAAAGCCGAGGTAGGGGCGTCGGCTGTCGGCCACGTCCACCCGGCCCTTCAGCGTGCCCTGTCGCGGCGCCTGTGCGCCCGCCAGCACCTTTGACCACGCCCGTGTGCGGATCTGGCCAAAGCGCGCGGCGATCTGAGCGCGGTCGCGCTGCCCAAAATAGCCCATCACCTCGCGCGCGGCATGGCAGCTCATCTCGGCCCAGCGTGCGACCCAATCGTCCAGATCCCACGGGTCGGTCGGTGTCCAGATCCCCGGCGGCGAGACATAGACCCGCGCACCCAGCCCGCCCGTCAGGGTGACATCTACCAGATCATAGTCGAACCCGCCCTCGTAGAAATCGAGCCGCGCGATGTCCTGCTCTGTGAGGTTCTGCACCCGCAGGCCCCGCGCCCGACTGCCCTCTTCGACAATCAGTGTCGGGAACGGCCCTTCGGCGACCCCGCGTGCGGCGTGCCGGGGCAGCGTGGCAGGCGTCACGTCGCCGGGATCCACCCTGCGGCCCAGCACGATTTCCAGTAGCGGCAGGTGCCGCAACGTCCCGTAGAAGAAAAGCGTTGTCATCGCGCGCTCACCGCCAGCGTTTCTTGGCCTCGTCGGTCAGGATCCCGGTGAGCGTCCCGCCCACCACAGCCGTACCGATCACCGGCACGGTCGCGATCATCAGACCGAATTCGGACGCGATGATGAAGATCGCGGTCAGCGCCTCCATCGCGCCATCGTAGCGGTTGCGCATCGCAAGGCGGAACATCTCGTAGGCCGAATGCACCCCCAGCCCCCAGATGAAGAGAACCGCCGTGCCCGTCAGCCCGTTGTTGATCGCATTGACCAGCCCGCGCCCGGCGCGTTTGCCCATCACGACCCAGCCCACGCAGGCGCCGATCAACGCGTTCACGTAGTTGAACAGGCCAAAATCCGTGCCCTCGGGCATCAACGGTCGGATCAGATCCGACAGGACATAGCCAAGGATCGCGAGGCAGATCGCGGCGACGAGGCTTGCGGCGGTGGGCATGGGGCGGGCTCCGACGGTGGCGCCGAACACATCAGCCCGGCTTGCGCACCGTAATCTGCGTAACGTCGCAATTTCCACTGTCAAAAGTCGCCGCGCAGGAAGTGAGGTAAAAATTCCACATCCGCCGGAACCGCTCATCAAAGCCCAGGGCCGCCACCTGATCCCATTTCTCGTTGAAGGTCTCGTGCCAGCGGCGCAGCGTCAGATCGTAGCTTTTGCCGAACTCGATGGATTTCTCGACGCCAAGCCCTGCCTTTTCCACTTGCGCGCGCAGCGCCGAGGGGCTGGGCAGCATGCCGCCGGGGAAGATGTATTTCTGGATGAAATCGACGCCGCGTTTGTAGACCTGCCAGCGGCGATCGGCCACGGTGATGATCTGCAGCGTCGCCTGCTTGCCGGGTTTGAGCCGGTCGTAAAGCGTCTGGAAATAGGCAGGCCAGTATTTCTCGCCGACCGCCTCGAACATCTCGATACTGGCGATGCCGTCATAGCTGCCCGTCTCGTCGCGGTAGTCCTGCAGCTTGAACGTCACCTTGTCGGAAAGACCTGCTTTTTCAATGCGCTCCACCGCATACTTAAACTGCTCCTCGCTGATGGTCAGGCAGGTGACCTGCAATCCGCGCTCTTTGGCCGCGTATTCGGCAAAGCCACCCCAGCCGCAACCGATCTCCAGCACATGATCGCCGGGCGCCACGCCCATCTGATCGACCATGCTTTTGTATTTCTCGGTCTGCGCGGCTTCCATGCTCATCTGCGGATCGTCAAAGATCGCACTGGAATAGGTCATCGTCTCGTCCAGCCAGAGGCCGTAGAAATCATTGCCCAGATCGTAGTGATAGCTGATGTTCTTGCGCGCCTGCGCTTTCGAATTGCGTTGCAGCCAGAAGCGCAGCTGCTCGAACCGGCGCACGAGGCCCATGCCCGGAAAGCCGTCGTAGATCTCTTCGTTGTCGTGATGGATGAAATCCATGAACGCCTGCAAATCCGGCGTGCTCCAGTCGCCATCGAGATAGGCGTCACAAAATCCCAGATCCCCCTCACGGATGAGGCGGGCAAACAGATCGTCGCTGTGCACATGCAACTCGGCCACGGGGCCGGGTTTGGAGCCTTCGGCGCGGAAACGGCGCCCGTCGGGCAGCACAAAATCCACGCGCCCGTGGCGCAGATCGCGGGCCATGCCAAAGACGCGGCCAAAATAGCGGGGCAGATTTTTCTGCCCCTCGGTTGTCGTCAAGATCATGCGCACTCCCCGTCGCGGTGTTGCCTGTAAATGTAGCCTGACAGAGCCACGGGTGGAACCGTTAAAAGTTTCGGTTTTCATAGGCTTCGAGCGCGCGTTTGCGCCCGTCACCGGGTTTCACGATCGGATCGGGATAGGCGTCGTCCGCCGACATGCCCCACTGCCGGGGGATCGCGTCGAAATAGGCAAGTGCATCATCGTGCGGGTTGGCGCGCCCTTCGGCGATCCAGCGCCCGGCGTAGTCGCGGTTCTTGTCAAATTTATCCAGCTGGGTTTCGGGGTTGAACACCCGAAAATAGGGTGTCGCATCGGGGCCGGAGCCTGCCGACCACTGCCAGCCCATCGCGTTGCTGGCCGGATCCCAGTCGATCAAGCAGTCCTCGAACCAGCGCATGCCGATCTTCCAATGGCACAGCAGGTGTTTGGTCAAATAGCTGGCCACGATCATGCGGCCGCGGTTGTGCATGCGGCCCGTCACGTACATCTCACGCAGGGCGGCATCGACGAAGGGAATGCCGGTGCGCCCCTGTTTCCACGCCTTGACCTCGGCCAGTCGCTCGTCCTCGTTCCAGGGGAAGGCCTCCCATTCCTCGCGCCAATTGGAGGTGGCGATGCGCGGGGTGTGGTGCAGCAGATGATAGGCGAACTCACGCCAGACCAACTCCTTGAGGAACGTCTCTGCCCCGCTCTTGCCCTCGTTGAGCGCGCGCATGCCCGCGTGCCAGCACTGGTGCGGGCTGATCTCGCCAAGCGCGAGGTTTTCGCTGAGGCAGGAGGTGCCATCGACGCCGGGCAGATCGCGGGTCGTGTCATACTCGGCGACCTTGTGCGCCAGAAACGCACCGAGCCGCGATTGCGCGGCCCCCTCGCCCAGCTGCACGAACGGGCGCACGATCTGCGCCCCCCGATCCATCGCCGCGTCCATCCGCCAATCGGCGATGGCGTCGCTGTCGGGCCAGCTGTCGGGCGCGGGGATCGTGCCGGGCGCGCTCAGCGGTGCGTCCACATCGCGGTCCTTCACCGCTTTCCAGAAGGGCGTGTAGACCTTGTAAAATCCGCCGGTCTTGGTCTCGACCGTCCACGGCTCAAACATCAGATGCCCGCCGAAGGAGCGCGCGTCGATCTCTGCGTCCTTGAGGGCCTGTTTGATCCTAGTGTCGCGCGCGGTGCTGTCGGGGTCATAGGCGCGGGTCCAATAGACGGCCCCTGCCCCGGTTTGCGCAATCAGCTCTTGCAGGGTCTCCAGCGCATCGCCTTGGCGCAGGATCAGGCGGCTGCCCTTGTCGGCAAGGCTGCCGCCAAAATGTTCGATCCCCAGACCCAGCCGGAATTTCGGCGCAGCCCCCAGCCCGTCGACCAGATCATCGCGGATGAACACCGGGATGACGGGCCGACCGCTTTTGCACGCGGCATCGAGGGCCGGATGGTCGGAAAGCCGCAGATCGCGGCGAAACCACAAAAGGATGGGGCTGGTGTCGGACATGAGGGCTTCCTGCGTGTGTGCGTTCTCTCGCACCTAGCGCCGGGTCACGGGGGTCAAGCCCCGCGCCCTCACAAAACCGCGTCGAGCGCGGTCAGCAGCTGATCCATCTCCGCCTGCGAGGTGTAATGCGTGAAGCTCAGCCGCAGCACGCCGCGCTCCATATCCACGCCCATGGCGCTGAGCGCGCGTCCGGCGTAGAAATCACCGCCCCCCGCCATGATGCCATGGGCGGCCAGATCGGCGGCGGCCTCTTCACCGGGGCGGTTAAGCGCAAGCGCCACCGTGGGCGCGCGCCCCTCGGCGCGGTCGGGGCCGATGAGGCGCACCGAATTGCGATCTTTCACCGCGTCGAGCAATTGTTGCAGAAGCGGGATCTCGGCCCCGCGCATCAGATCATGCACGCCCTGCGGGCCATCAGCCCCGTGGTGTGCGGCCAGCGCGTCGACGTAATCGGCCATGCCCGCACAAGCGGCGACCTGCGCGTGATCCGGCCCGGCGGGGGTGAAGCGTTTATAGAGCGTATTCCCGTTGAAATGATGCCCCTGATTGGGCAGCAGCGCCCCCAGCGCGCGGCGGATCACCATCAGACCTTGATGCGGCCCGTAGGTCTTGTAGGCGGAGAAGAGATAGATATCCGGCCCCAGCGCCCCCACATCGGCAAAGCCGTGCGGCGCGTAGCTGACCCCGTCGACACAAACGAACGCGCCCGCCGCATGGGCCAGCGCCGTGATCTCGGTCACCGGGTTCACCGCGCCTACGACATTCGAGCAATGCGGAAAGCACACCAGCCGCACGCGGTCGTCCAGCAGATCCTCAAGGTCTGCGGGATCCAGCAGGCCGGTATCGGGATCAATCCGCCATTCGCGCACCTCGATCCCCCGCGCGGCCAGGCGGCGCCATGGGCCGGTATTGGCCTCGTGGTCCTGATTGGTGACGACGATCGCCTCGCCCTCCTGCATCATCTCGCCGAAGGCCTGAGCCAGCACATAGGCGTTCTGCGTGGTCGAGGGACCGAAGCTCAGCTCGTCGGTCTCAACGCCAAGGATCGCGGCCATGCGGCGGCGCGCCTCGTCCATTTCGGCCCCTGCGAGAGTGGACGCCTCATAGGGGGCGTAGGGCTGCACCTTGCGTTCGGTATAAAAGCGGGTGAGCCGGTCAATGACCGGACGGCAGGTATAGCTGCCGCCCGCGTTTTCAAAGAATGCCTGCCCCTTCAGAGGGGCTGCGTCAAAGGCGGGGAAGTGGCCGCGCACAAAATCAAGATCAAGGGTCATGCAGCGTAGCGTATCCATCCGCGGCACAGGGTCAAACGCAAAAGGCCCCGGAGATGCTCCGGGGCCTTTCTATCGCTCTCGCCGGGTGCATTACTCGGCGGGCACGGCGTCAGGCTCGGCCAGTGTCGGCACGCCCTGCGCCTCGCGGCGCCCGTCGTTGTAGATCGCCTTGATCAGGCCCAGACACATCAGCACCATCACGATGCTGAACGGCAGCGCGCCGATCACCATCGCCGTCTGAATGGCCGAGGTGCCGCCGGAGATCAGCAGCCCTGCAACCACCAGACCAAGCGCCGCCCCCCAGAAGAGGATATGCGGGCGCGCCTTTGGCCCCTCATCGCCGGCCGCGTTGATCGTGTTGACGATCAGAACAGCCGAGTCCGCCGAGGTGACAAGGAATGTCATCAGCAGCACCACGATGATGAACGCCATGCCCCAGGCCAGGAACTCGGCAATGGGCGCAAGCATGAACTCGGTCATGGCAAAGATCTTGTCGCCGTTGGCTGCGTCAAAGATCACACCGTTTGCCTCCCCGTTGAGCTCAAGATCGATGGCGGTGCCACCGGCCCAGGCAAACCAGACAAAGCACATCAGCGCGGGCACGATCATCGCACCCAGCACGAATTCACGGATGGTGCGTCCGCGCGAAATCCGCGCGAGGAACAGACCCACGAAGGGCGCAAACGCGATCCACCAGGCCCAGTAGAACACCGGCCACCAGCCCTGCCACTGCGCCAGCTTGAACGCTTCGGATCCTTCGACACCGTCGGAGGCATAGACGTTGAAGCTCAGCCCCGGCAGCGCGATCAGGTAGTCGTAGATGCCGACAAAGAACGCGGTAAAGCCGAACCAAGTCGCGCCGAAGATGATGAAAAAGCTCAGCAGGAAGATCGACAGCACCATGTTGATGTTCGACAACCATTTGATGCCCTTGCCCACGCCCGACAGCGCCGACAGGGTCGAGGCGCCCATGATGACCACGATCGCCACGATCACGCCAACGGTGGTTGCGGTCCCGTCCTCGTTCATCAGACCGCTGATGCCGATCCGGTTCAGGCCGGCCACGAATTGCTCGACCCCAAAGCCCAGCGTTTGCGCCACGCCGAGGATCGTCGCCACCACGGCCACGATGTCGATCAGGTGGCCCAGCTTGCCCGACAGGCGCGCGCCAAACAGCGGCGTCAGCGAAGAGCGGATCGTCAGCGGCAAACCGCGACGATAGCTGAAGAACGCAAGAGCCAGCCCCGCGACCGCGTAGCACGCCCAGGCACCAAGACCCCAGTGCAGGAACGACCAGACATAGGCGGTGCGCACGTTGTCCGCCTCGCCCCGGTGGTGATCCCCTGAATGGTCGAGGGGTTGCTGCCGAAGTGGGCAACAGGCTCGGCCACGGCCCAGGTCAGCATGCCGACCCCGATGCCCGCGCCGAACATCATTGAGAACCACGAGAAGTTGTGGAACTCGGGTTTTTCGCCATCAAGGCCGAGGTTGAGCTTACCCGCCGTGGGCCAGATCGCGAGACCGAGACAGACGATAATGAAGAACGCAACGACGTAGATGTACCAAAACGCAAAGTTGCTCAGAATGAATCCGTTGAGACCGTTGAGCACGGCCCCGATTGCACGGGCCAGAAGATGGCCCAGACGCAGAGCGCCGAGATGATGATTTTCGAGGCCACCGTGACGTCGATGCTAAAGCCGCGGTAAAACCCTTTGTCCGCCGTTTTAATCGGCAGATCCATGAGGGGTGGTTCCAATGACATATGTCTTCTCCCTTGTTTGGCTCGCCCTAGGATAGAAGACCTGCGACATAGTGCTACCGTAAATTTTCAACAAACGGGGCCGTTTTTGGCGCGAAATGCGCCGGAAATGGCGGAATACAGCGCGTGCGACCAAAAAAGAACCGCCGCTCCAATTGGAACGGCGGTTCTCGAAAACTCTGATCTGGGATGAGCCGACTCAGGCGTTGACGTCGACGACCACGCGGCCCTTGACCTGACCTTGCAGGATGTCGGCGCCCAGCTTGGGCAGATCAGAAAGCGTCGCGGGCACGACCATCGCCTCCAGCTTGTCCATCGGCAGATCCTTGGCAATCCGCTCCCACGCGCGCAGGCGGTTGTCATAGGGCTGCATCACGCTGTCGATGCCCAGCAGGTTCACGCCGCGCAGCAGGAAGGGGATCACCGTGGCGGGCAGACCGGCCCCACCGGCAAGGCCCACCGCCGCGACGGAGGCACCGTATTTCATCTGCCCCAGCACGCGGGCCAGCATGTCACCGCCCACCGCATCGACGCAGCCGCCCCATGTCTCGCCCTCAAGCGGGCGCTTGACGGTTTCGTTGATCTCCTCGCGCGCGACGATCTGCGTCGCACCCAGGGATTTGAGGTAGTCACCCGTCTCGGGCCGTCCGGTCACACCTGCAACCTCGTGACCAAGTGCGGCAAGGATCGCCACCGCGACCGAGCCGACACCGCCTGCGGCACCCGTGACCAGCACCGGACCATCCTTGATCCCGTGATCCTCCAGCGCCATCACCGACAGCATCGAGGTGAAGCCGGCGGTGCCGACAGCCATCGCCTGACGGGTATCGAGCCCTGCGGGCAGCGGCACCAGCCAGTCGGCCTTGACCCGCGCCTTCTGCGCGTAGCCACCCCAGTGCACTTCGCCCACGCGCCAGCCGGTCAGCACGACCTTGTCGCCGGGTTTGTAGCGGTCGTCCGACGACGCCTCGACCGTGCCCGCAAAATCAATGCCGGGCACATGGGGTACTGGCGCACCAGCCCGCCGCCCTTGGGCGACATGCACAGACCGTCCTTGTAGTTGACGGTGGTATAGTCGACCGCGACCGTCACCTCGCCCTCGGGCAGATCGTCGAGGCCGATCTGCTTGACCTCTGCGCTGGCCTTGCCCTCGTCGTTTTGCGTCATCACCAAAGCGTTGAACATCGTCTGTCTCTCCTTTTGAAGCGCCCCGTGGCGGGGCCGGATCGTGGGGGTGGGCGGCGGGTGCCGCCTGTGTCTGATCGGGCCGTCAGGTCCAGAAGTTTTCGTGCACGGTGGCCTCACGCGGGCCTTCGTGGGTCTCTACCGTGACATTTGTGCCTTCGTCCCAGTGGGTCATGCGCACCATGCCGATGGCCACGTTGGTGTCGTGATCGGGCGACCACGCGGCAGAGGTCACCTGCCCCACGCGCTTGCCCTTTGCAGTGATGGGCCAGGCGCGATCGCAGCCCGGCACCTTCGGCCCATCGATTTCAATCGCGCGGATCTGCTGCACCGGACCCTCCTTGGCCACGCGCAAAAGCGCGTCGCGCCCGATGCAGCCGATGGCCGTCTGCGTGTCGCAAAACCGGCCCAGACCACATTCGTGCGGGGTATTGTCGTCGGTCATGTCGTTGCCGTAGCTCAGCAGCCCGCCCTCGACCCGCTCGATCCCGTTGGGGCAGCCCGCGTGCACGTCCAGATCGCGCCCGGCTTCCATCAGCGCGTTCCACAGCGGCATCGCAATATCAGAGCCTTCGACGTAAATCTCGAACCCGCCCTGCTTGGAATAGCCCGAACGCGCGATGTTCAGATAGCGGCCCTGAAATTCAAACATGCCAAATCGGAAGAACCGGATGTCGCGCACCGCGTCGCCAAAAACCCGCGCCAGCAGATCGTCGGACTTTGGCCCCTGCACGGCCAGCGGGCTCACGTCAGGCTCGTCGATCAGCACGTCAAGGCGGTAGCCATTGGCCAGCCCCTTGACCCACAGCATCAGGTCACTGTCGGCGATAGAGATCCACCAGCGATCCTCCGTCAGTTTCAGCCCCACCGGATCGTTGAGCATGCCGCCCGTCTCGTCCACGATGGGCAGATAGAAACACCGCCCCGGCAACATACCGCGCAGATCGCGCGGGGTGAGCATCTGCATCAGGCGCGCGGCGTCAGGGCCGCGCAACTCCACCTGCCGCTCGACCGCGACATCCCACAGCTGCACCGCGGATTTCAGATGCGCATAGTCCTCCTCGACCGAGCGGAAGACCGTCGGCAGCAGCATGCGGTTGTAGACCGTGTAGGCCTTGACGCCTGCGGCCTCGACCCCGTCGGAAAACGGGGTGCGGCGCAGACGGCGGGACGGGGAAATCAGCGCCATCAGGCGTCCTCCGGCATGAAAACGAGATCGCTCACCGGCGTCTCTGCCCCCATCGCGCCCAGCATCTGGTGGATCTGGCCGCGGTGGTGGGTCTGGTGGTTGAACATATGGGTGATGCACAGCCCGACGGGCTGTGTGACGGTCCGCTCCAACGTGCCGGAATACCATTCCAGATCGCCGCGCAGATCCATGTTTGACAGCGTTTGCGCCCAGATCCGCATCCGCCCATCCAGACGAAAGCGCATCGCGTCCCACTCGCCCGGCGTGGCCGCAAATTCGCGGAAATCGACGCCCTTGGCCGGTGCCTGCACATCGCTGCAAAAGCGGCTCATCCACAGGGTATCGGCCCACAGGATGTGGTTGAGCGTGGCAAAGATCGAGCCGAAGAAGGCGCCGCGATCGGCACGCAGCTCCGCCTCGCCCATCGGTTGAATTAAGCGCCGCAATTGATTGTTTTGCCACGCATTATAGCGCGCCATTTGCAACACGTAATCCTTCTGGATCACGGTTTGGGGCCTTTCCAGTCAATCGGGCAGATCTCTGCCGATTTTCCGCCAAAGTCCCAGACGCGCCCGTAGTCGCGCACTTTTGATTTCAGACCGCGCGCGGCGATGATGTCGGGGCCCATCCAGTATTTGGAGTTCGAGATCATGACGGGATGCTCGGGGTCCTTGCCCGCGATGGCCTCGATCTCGCCCGCGATCTTGCGGCCGATCTGGATCGAGCGGCGGTTGCCGTCGCGCAGGATCTGCACCGGTGCGCGTTCGGCGCCGATGATCTCGGACACCAGCATGGTGAACAGGCCCGTGGTCCCGCCCGCCGCACCGGAGAAGATCTGCAGGATGCCGTTGTAGGCCTTGCCGGAGGCGCGTTCATCCACATAGGCGGCAACCTTCCAGTTGCCCTCGCCCATGCGACCGGGGATATCGACCAGCAGCCCGACGTTCAGACCGCCAAGGTCCTCGCCCTCATAGTGGCCCTCGTCGATGGCGATGGCCATCCAGGCGTGGCAATGCCCTTCGGTGGGCGGATGCGCGCCAAGGCTGACAACGCAGGGGCAGAACAGCTCGCACGAGCAGTTGAGGAACAATTCGCCCTTGATCGCCCATTCCGTCGGCGTCGCTTCGCGGCGCTTGGGGTTGGGCATGCGGCTGTCGATGCGCTGGCTGATGGGCAGCCTGTCGGCGTCGGCCCGTTTGTTGGTCGCCATGTCTTATCCTCCCGAGATGACAGGCCAGCCCGCCACGGCACAGGCGCCGAGGATCAGGGCAAACCCCATTGGTTTTGTCACGTAATGTCCGATTTGCGGCAGTTTTTCCAGCACCATGAAAAAGGTCGCCAGCCCCATCCACGCAAGGTTCATCACCCCGCCCGCAAATCCCAGCGCCATGAAGCCCCAGCAGCAGCCGACGCAAAACGCACCAAGGCCAAGCCCCATGCGCGCCCCGCCCGCAAATCCGGTGCGCCAATGGCCCAGAAAATACATCGCAGGCGCGTGGCAGACGCCGTGGCAGATCTCTTTCGCGCGGGTGAACTGGTAGAGGCCCACGGCCAGCAGCAGCGCGGCGGCAAACCAGCGCGAGGTGGCAATACCCAGCATGTCGATCACCCCGCCGAACAGGAGTGCCAGTTGCACCCCCGCCAGCACCAGCGCAAAGCCGACCCAGACGGCAAAATAGCCCGCGATCACGCCCAGCCACCCTGCCCGCGTGCCATTGGCACTGCGCATCAGATCTTCGTAGGCGCGCAGCGTGGGCACGAGCGTGGGCAGCATCATCGCGGCCATCATCGCCGCCCACATCGCCGCCAGCGGGCCGAATTCGGCCATCGGCATCTTCATGTCCATGCGCGGGTCCATCCGGCGCATCGCCTCGGCCATCGCATCGGGACGGCCCAGCAGATCAAGGCCCATATCGGTGCTCATCACCACCATCATCCACCACGCCACAAGGATCAGGCCAAAAAAGCCGAGCCAAAGCGTCGAGCGGAGGAGATGGGGCATAGGCGGGCACCGTCGGGCGAGTCGATTGTTGCAAATTTAATGTCAGACAATTAGGCTTTTGCCAAATGGTAATTGTCTGACATATGAAGATCGATCCTGATAGCACCGCCGACCTCTCGGCCCAGATCGCCGCCGCCATCCGCGAGGAAATCGTTGCGGGCCGTCTGATCGTGGATCAGCGCCTCCCGTCGGAGGCCGAGCTGGCCGATCACTTCGACGTCTCCCGCTCGTCGGTGCGCGAGGCGCTCAAACGGCTTGCCGCGCAATCGCTGATCCGCACGCAGCGTGGCGCGTCGGGCGGCGCGTTCGTCAATCGCATCTCGTTCGAACAAGCCTACGCCCAGCAGATCACCACCTCGACGTTGCTCTTGTCGATGAACGCGGTGAGTTTCGAGACCGCCTGCGAGGCGCGTTTCGCGCTGGAGCGGTCCTGCGCCGCGCTTTCGGCCGCGCGCCGCCTGCCCGACCATCTGGCCGCCATGCGCGCCGAGATCCACCGGCAGGGCCAGCCCGGATTGACC